>NZ_CAMISV010000012.1:0-176061 GCF_946227095.1 Serratia proteamaculans | reverse complement strand
TTCTCGTTAGAGGAGTCGTTGTTCCCGGTCAGTGGAGGCGCATTATAGGGAGTTCTCAGAAGGCCGCAACCCCTAATTGCAAAAAACTTTTCAAGCGCGGATTTTTTCGGCAAAGCGCTGCACAAGTCAGCGTTTCCGTCATTTTTCATACTGAATATGGCCAAACTCCTGAGCAAAACGGTCCACCTGCTGCCAATCGGTGTACTCCACTTCTTTACTGGTATCTGTTTCGCCGCCCGTCATACGCATAATAAGTTGAATCATGACTCGATCGAGCCAGCGATAACGTGGATAACGAAGCGCGCCGGCAAACACCACACACTGTTTTGGCTGCCAGGGAGAAGACAGCAGGAACTTGCGGGTATAGGCGTTGGTTTGTGGCGAACGCTTGTCTGCCTTACGGGCAGTCAGGTTCACGCTAAAGAATGCGCTCGGCATCAGGTTCAACTGTTCGGCATGGCGCTTAACGAATTTCTCCAGCGTCGGATGGAAATGGCCATAGCGTATTGAGGCGCCAATCAGCACCTGCTGATACTGATTGAGGTCGACATTATCCGCCTGCAGCAAATCGATCACGTCGCAGCGCAGCGTATCCTGCAATTTGTTTGCTATATAAGAAGCGATAGAACGTGTTTGCCCATCACGGCTAGAATAAAGAATCAGTGCCTTCACGGCGTTACTCCTTCTATCAGGATCATTCACGCCAGAACGTCGGCGTAAACAGAACCAGTAGTGTAAAGACCTCAAGACGCCCGAACAGCATCGTCAGAACCAGGATCCACTTTGCCGGTGCAGGCATAGTGGTAAAGTTATCCGCCACCACTCCCAGCCCAGGTCCAAGGTTATTCAGCGTCGCCGTTACGGCAGCAAAGGCAGAGAAATCATCAACGCCGGTGGCGATAATCGCCAGCATGCTGACGATAAATACCAGCGCATAAGCAGAGAAGAACCCCCAGACCGCCTCCAGGATACGTTCCGGCAGCGCGCGGTTACCCAATTTAATAGTGTAAACCGCATTAGGGTGCACCAACCTTTTTAGCTCACGCGAGCCCTGCAAATACAGCAGCAGGATACGGATCACTTTCAGGCCGCCACCAGTTGAGCCGGCACAGCCACCAATAAATGCAGAGCACAGCAATAACATCGGCAGGAATAACGGCCATTTGGCAATACTGTCAGTGGTAAAGCCCGCCGTTGTCGCCATCGACACCACCTGGAAAAACGCCTGATTGACCGTTTCCATTCCGGTTTTGTAAACCCCATGCCCCCACAGCACGGCAGTACACACCACTACCAGCGTCAACTGTACGGCAATAAACATGCGGAACTCAGGATCACGCCAATACACTTTCAGGCTGCGGCCGCTCAGCAAGGCGAAGTGCAAGCCATAGTTACAACCGGAGATCAGCAGGAAAATAGCAATGATGGTGTTGATGGTCGGACTGGCGTAATAGCCGATGCTGGCATCGTGGGTAGAGAAACCGCCAATAGCGATGGTCGAGAAACTGTGGCCGATGGCGTCAAACACTGACATGCCAGCGCCCCAAAGTGCCAGCGCACAAGCAATGGTCAGCAAAACGTAAATCAACCACAGGGTTTTGGCCGTTTCGGCAATGCGTGGACGCATTTTGTTATCTTTCAACGGACCTGGCATTTCTGCACGGTACAGCTGCATGCCACCGACGCCGAGGATGGGCAGTATCGCTACTGCCAACACAATGATCCCCATCCCGCCCATCCATTGCAGCATCTGCCGATAGAACAGAATGGCTTTGGGTAATGAGTCCAACCCCACCAGCGTCGTTGCACCCGTGGTGGTTAAACCGGAAAATGATTCGAAGAAGGCGTCGGTCAGCGAAAGATTAGGCCGCTCTGAAAATAAAAACGGTAATGCCCCAACGCTGCCCAGCACCGTCCAGAACAACACCACAATCAGAAAACCCTCTCGCGGCTTCAACTCATGCTTTTGTTTACGGTTAGGCCACCACAGCATCAGGCCAATGGTTACCGCCACAAAGAAGGTTTGGCTGAATGCCCGCCCCGCCCCATCACGGTATATCAATGCCACCAGACCAGGAATAAACATCGTCCCGGAGAACAGGATGACCAGTAGACCAACGATACGGGTTATAGCGCGAAAATGCATTTCAGCACGATCCTTAGCAATTCAGTTGGGGGAATTATTGCGAAATGGGGGTTAATTGCAAATTACCGCGACTGAGATCACGTAATTTATTCCCGAACGCTTCAACGCCAGTGACCGGTAAAGCCAGATGCAGCATGACGGAAGCACCATATTCCCCCTGTACAATCCGCCCTTCAGTTTGCTGCAACAGATTCTCTACCAACGCCAACTGAGCATAGTCACATTGCAAAGTATATTCGGCCTGCGGAATTTTGTAGCTCACGGCCAATTGCTTTAATGCCTGCTGCACACCACTGCCGTAGGCTCTCACCAAGCCGCCGGTGCCCAGTTTGATACCGCCGTAGTAACGTACCACCACGGCGGTGATTTCGCCGATGCCGCTGCCCATCAGTTGGGCAAGAATGGGTTTACCCGCCGTGCCGGAAGGTTCACCGTCGTCAGAAAAGCCCAACTGCTGTGAGTCAGTCGGAGGCCCGGCGACAAATGCCCAACAATGGTGCCTGGCCGCCGGATGTTCATCACGAACCTGCTGGATAAACGCCTTTGCCACATCAACCCCGCCGGTCGGTGCCAGCAGGGTGATGAAACGGCTCTTCTTTATTTCTTCGCTGACACTGACGGGGCCTGCCGGGATCGGATAAGGCTGCATCAGGCCAGATTCAGATCGCGCGTCATGTTCTCGATACGCTTTTCGTGGATCACAATATTGTCTTCAATACGGATACCACCATAAGGTTTCAGTGCATCGATGCGATCCCAGGCAAAGTGTTGACTGAATTCACCGCTGCGCCATGGCGCCAGCAGGGACTCAATAAAATACATGCCAGGCTCAATGGTCAATACCATGCCTGGTTGCAACACCCGGGTGCAGCGCAGGTACGGATATTTGGATGGGGCGGCCAGATGGGTACCCTGTTCATCCTGCATAAAGCCGGCTGAGTCATGTACCTGCAGCCCCAGAGGGTGGCCCAGACCGTGTGGCAGGAATGGCGTGGTCAGTCCCTGCTCTACCATGGCTTCTTCACTGATGCCACTCACCAGCTTGTGGCTCTTGAGCAGTTTGGCGACGCGTTGATGCATTTGCACATGGTAATCGGTGTAACGCACGCCAGCTTTGATGGTAGCCATCAGCGCCAGTTGCTCAGTGTTAAGATCTTTTATCAGGTGTGCAAAATCACTGCCACTCTGCCCCGCGTAGGTCCGCGTCAAGTCAGCAGCGTAACCGTTATATTCGGCACCGGCGTCAAGCAGAAAGCTCAGCATTTCGGACGGGGGTTGATGATCCAGCGTGGTGTAATGCAGCACCGACGCATGCTCATTAAGCGCAACAATGTTGTCATAAGGCACATCGGTATCGCGATGACCCGTGGCCGTGAGGTAAGCCTGGTTGATATCAAACTCACTCATGCCGGACAGGAAAGCCTCATGAGCGGCACGGTGCCCCATAACCGCGGTTTTCTGTGCTTCGCGCATACAGGCCAACTCGTAGCCGGTTTTGATGGAGCGATGGAAATCGAGGTAGTTCAACACTGCTTTAGGGTTAACGTTTTCCGCCAGGATACCGAGATCGCGAGCACGCTGCTGTGCATAACCGATATAGCCCACGCGCTCACGCTGGGCAGGAAGCTGCTGTACGATTTCATCAGCATTGGCCAGCGGTATCAGTTCAACGGACTTGGTCCAGAAACTCTCCGGCAGTGGCTCAACGCTGTGCCAGTAATCTACCGGCGAATAGAACCACAGCTTCGGTTTGTTAACGCCGTCCACCCACAGCCAACAGTTTGGCACTGAAGTGACGGGCACCCAGGCCTTAAAGTGCGCGTTCACTTTGAACGGGTAGCTACGGTCGTCCTGGAATATCCGCTGCAATTCCCCGGAGTGAATCAGCAACGCATCCAGTTTGTTGCGCGTTAACACTTCACGCGCCCGTTTTTGCAGTTCTGCCAGGTGGTCGTTATACAAAGAAGCCAGTGTTTCCATCACAATACCCTTATACATACCATTAGAACGGAATGAGTCATCTTAGCACACCGTTCAGGTGCACCAACCCCATCAGCTCTGGCATGCGGAGCGGTTCGCAAATCACTGTAAACGTCGTTACATCCGTAGCTTAACAATTAGCCAGGCGATCAGGCCAACGTCATGGTTCTGGCAGGTACACTCCAGAAACCGCTGTGTTTTACACATACTGCTTTACTCATTTCACACCTCTGCGTGGGCAGCGCTCTGCTCTGGCAAGTGTATGGGGCTTTCACACGCCGACAAATCACCATAAAGCATAAAATATAACTTCGTTTTAAATCAAAACACTAACCCAAAGTCATGTGATCAGACCAGCAAAAATGCAATCTCTCATTTGCATATTGTTAACATAAAAACCACACTCCTCATCATCTGGTCATACCAGATCAAACGCTGATTCAGGAGATAGACATGCTCTACCAAGGCGAAACATTACAACTACAGTGGCTCGACAACGGCATCGCCGAGCTGGTGTTCAATGCCCCAGGCTCGGTCAACAAGCTGGATACCCGCACCGTTGCCAGCCTGGGCGAAGCGCTCACGGTGCTGGAAAAGCAGACCGAGCTGAAAGGCTTGCTGCTGCGTTCCACCAAGGCCGCCTTTATTGTCGGCGCCGACATCACCGAATTCCTTTCGCTGTTTGCTGCTCCGGCTGAAAAGCTGCAGCAGTGGCTGGCCTTCGCCAATGCGATCTTTAACCGGCTGGAAGATCTGCCGGTGCCGACCATTTCGGCCATTAACGGCTATGCGCTCGGCGGCGGCTGCGAATGCATTCTGGCAACCGACTTCCGCGTCGCGTCACCGGATGCGCGCATCGGCCTGCCGGAAACCAAACTAGGCATTATGCCGGGCTTCGGCGGTTCGGTTCGCCTGCCCCGCCTGCTGGGTAATGACAGCGCGCTGGAAATTATCGCCGCCGGTAAAGATGTCAGCGCCAAAGACGCGCTGAAGGTCGGCCTGGTGGATGCGGTCGTTGCACCGGAAAAATTGGTGGAAGCCGCGCTGAAAATGCTGCAACAGGCCATTGAAGGCAAACTGGACTGGCGCGCTTATCGTCAGCCCAAACTCGAGCCGTTGAAACTCAGCCCAATCGAAGCGGCCATGAGCTTCACCACCGCCAAAGGCATGGTGCTGCAAACCGCCGGCAAACATTATCCGGCGCCAATGACCGCAGTTAAAACCATTGAGGCCGCCGCCAAGCTGGGCCGAGATGAAGCTCTTAAACTGGAAACCGCCAGCTTTGTGCCGTTGGCCCGCTCCAAAGAGGCCCGGGCGCTGGTCGGTATCTTCCTTAATGACCAGTTTGTGAAAGGTCAGGCGAAGAAGCTGGCGAAGGGTATCGAAGCACCGAAGCAGGCTGCAGTGTTGGGGGCCGGTATTATGGGTGGCGGTATCGCCTACCAGTCCGCGCTGAAAGGCGTGCCGGTGATCATGAAAGACATCAGCGACAAGTCCCTGACTCTCGGTATGAATGAAGCCGCCAAACTGCTGAACAAGCAGTTGGAACGTGGCAAGCTGGATGGCATGAAGATGGCCCAGGTGCTGTCGACCATTCAACCAACGCTGGATTACGCGGGTATCGAACGCGCACAGGTGATCGTCGAAGCCGTGGTCGAGAATCCAAAGATTAAGGCAGCAGTACTGTCCGAAGTGGAAGGCCTGATCGGTGAAGATACCGTGCTGGCGTCCAATACCTCGACCATTCCGATTAATCACCTGGCAAAATCGCTGAAGCGCCCACAGAATTTCTGCGGTATGCACTTCTTTAACCCGGTACACCGCATGCCACTGGTGGAAATTATCCGCGGTGAGCAGACCAGCGACAGCACCATCGCCGCCGTGGTGGCCTATGCCAGCCGTATGGGCAAAACGCCAATTGTGGTTAACGATTGCCCAGGGTTCTTCGTCAACCGCGTATTGTTCCCGTATTTTGCCGGTTTCAGCATGCTGCTGCGCGACGGTGCAGACTTCCGCCAGATCGACAAAGTGATGGAAAAACAGTTTGGCTGGCCAATGGGCCCGGCTTACCTGCTCGACGTCGTGGGGATTGATACCGCACACCACGCTCAGGCGGTGATGGCAGCCGGTTTCCCGGAGCGTATGGGGAAAGATTACCGCGACGCTATCGACGTGATGTTCGATAACCAGCGTTTTGGCCAGAAGAACCAGCTGGGCTTCTATCGTTACAGCCAGGACAACAAAGGCAAGCCGCGTAAAGACAACGATGAGCAGACCGATGTGCTGCTGGCCGAAGTCAGCCAACCGCGTCAGACCATCAGCGACGAAGAAATTATCACCCGTATGATGATCCCGATGATTAACGAAGTGGTGCGCTGCCTGGAAGAAAACATTATTGCCAGCCCGGCCGAAGCCGATATGGCGCTGGTCTACGGCATCGGTTTCCCTCCGTTCCACGGCGGGGCGTTCCGCTACCTGGATACGCTTGGCACCGCCAATTATGTTGAACTGGCCCAGCGTTATGCGCATCTTGGTGCCCTGTATCAGGTGCCTGCAGGCCTGCGCGCCAAAGCCGAACATAATGAAAGCTACTACCCGGTGGCAGCCCCGCTGTCCGATGTCTCCACTGGCCAACCGGCATGAGGTCATAAAGATGGAAAACGTAGTTATTGTTGATGCCGTACGTACGCCGATGGGTCGCTCCAAGGGCGGCGCCTTCCGCCAGGTACGTGCTGAAGATCTTTCCGCTCACCTGATGCGCGCCGTACTGAGCCGTAATCCGTCACTGGATGCCGCCGAAATTGACGACATTTACTGGGGTTGCGTGCAGCAAACGCTGGAACAGGGCTTTAACATCGCCCGTAACGCTTCACTGTTGGCCGAGATCCCGCATAGCGTTCCTGCGGTCACCGTCAACCGACTGTGCGGTTCCTCCATGCAGGCGCTGCACGATGCCGCACGCGCCATTATGGTCGGCGATGCACACGTCAGCATGATTGGTGGCGTAGAACATATGGGCCACGTGCCGATGAATCACGGTGTGGATTTCCACCCGGGTCTGAGCCGCAGCGTAGCAAAAGCCGCCGGTATGATGGGGCTAACTGCCGAGATGCTGGCCAAGATGCACAATATCAGCCGCCAGATGCAGGATGAGTTCGCGGCACGCTCGCACCAACGTGCGCACGCCGCCACTCTGGCCGGCTATTTCAAGAATGAAATCATACCAACCACCGGCCACGACGCCGACGGGGTGCTGACCCGCTATGACTTCGACGAAGTGATCCGCCCAGAAACTACCGTCGCCAGCCTTGCGGCGCTGCGTCCAGCATTCGACCCGGTTAACGGTACCGTCACCGCCGGTACCTCTTCGGCCTTGTCTGACGGTGCCTCCGCCATGCTGTTGATGAGTGAGTCACGTGCCAAAGCACTGGGTCTGAAAGCCCGAGCCCGCATTCGTTCGATGGCGGTGGTCGGTTGCGACCCGTCCATCATGGGTTATGGCCCGGTACCTGCCAGCAAGTTGGCGTTGAAACGCGCCGGACTGAGCGTGCAGGACATCGATCTGTTTGAACTGAATGAAGCCTTTGCCGCCCAGTCATTGCCGTGCATCAAGGATCTGGGGTTGCTGGACAGCATTGACGACAAAATCAACCTGAACGGTGGCGCCATTGCCCTGGGCCATCCATTAGGTTGCTCGGGTTCACGTATCTCTACAACCCTGCTGAACAATATGGAACGCCGTGACGTGCAGTTTGGTCTGGCGACCATGTGTATCGGTCTGGGTCAGGGGATTGCCACCGTCTTCGAACGCGTTTAGCTGTGTCTATTTGGGATGCCTGCGTCAACACTTAAAACCGCAGTATCCCGCCAAGTTTAGTTGCCGTACTTCCCGCCTGTCAGGGGCGGGTTTTTTTATGCCTGAAATCCGCTGACGCCCCCAATAAAAAGGGGCAGCCATTGGCCACCCCGTTTGATACTGCTTCGCGCCTCAGATAAACGAGAAGGCGTCGCCAAACATATGCGCTTCCAGCGCGCCACGTTCGGCGCAGAAACGTTCGCGAGCAATTTTTGCCATCTCGAAACGGCCGGCAATGTAAATGTCGTGTTCTGCCAGCGTGCCGAAGTCCTGCAACACCGCGCTGAGCACCGTGCCACTACGGCCACGCCACTCTTCTTCCGGTTGTTCAACCACCGGGATCACTTTCAGATTCGGGTGCTGCAACGACAAGGCTTCCAGTTCGCTCAAGTCATACAGGTGCTTCAGCTCACGCCCGCCCCAGTAGATAGAGATATCGCGATCCGGCTGCTGTTCCAGTGCGGCCAACAGAATCGAGCGCGCATAGGAGAAGCCCGTGCCGCCGGCGATCAACACCAGCGGACGGCTGCCTTCTTCACGCAGCCAGGCGTCACCGTGCGGAATATCAACGGTAATCGCCTGCTCTTTCAGAATACGATCCATCACCGCCATAGCGTACAGATTCAGCTCCGAAGCGCCAATATGCAGCTCAATGTAATCCTTGTCTGTCGGAATCGATGCCAGGGAGAATGGACGCTTGTCGCGCTCATCCATCACCACCATCAGATACTGCCCTGCCTTGAAAGAAAACGGTGCCTCAGGCACCAAACGTACCCGATAAACCGTATCGGTAATGGCCTCTACGGAGGTCACTTTACAGCTCAATATTGTCATGCGTTCCCTCTGTCGGGTCATCAATGCAAAACTGAGAACAAAGCCTGGCGCTACAGCGTCGGTTCTCTGTCACTGAAAATTGCGAGCTCATCCCAGATGTCATCGACGCGCGCACGCACCTTTTCATCCATCTGAATCGGACGGCCCCATTCGCGCTGGGTTTCACCCGGCCATTTATTGGTGGCATCCAGCCCCATCTTCGATCCCAAACCGGAAACCGGTGAGGCGAAGTCCAAATAATCGATCGGCGTATTTTCCACCAAAACGGTATCCCTTGCCGGATCCATTCGGGTGGTGATCGCCCAAATCACATCATTCCAGTCGCGTGCGTTGACGTCATCGTCACAGACGATAACAAACTTGGTGTACATAAACTGGCGCAGGAACGACCAGACACCCATCATTACGCGTTTGGCATGACCGGCATACTGTTTCTTGATTGTCACCACCGCCAGGCGATAAGAGCAACCCTCAGGTGGCAGATAGAAATCAACAATTTCCGGGAACTGCTTTTGCAGGATAGGAACGAAGACTTCATTCAACGCCACACCCAACACCGCCGGCTCATCCGGCGGACGGCCGGTGTAGGTCGAGTGATAAATGGCGTCACGACGCTGGGTGATATGGGTGATGGTGAATACCGGGAAGTGGTCTATTTCGTTGTAGTAACCGGTGTGATCGCCATACGGACCTTCAGGCGCCATTTCACCCGGTTCGATATAGCCTTCCAACACGATTTCCGCACTGGCAGGCACTTCCAAATCGCAGGAGATGCACTTGACCACTTCGGTTTTGTTGCCGCGCAGCAGCCCGGCAAAGGCATATTCAGACAGGGTATCCGGCACCGGTGTTACCGCGCCGAGAATGGTGGCGGGATCTGCGCCCAGCGCAACCGCAACCGGGAAACGCTCACCGGGATGCGCCTGGCACCATTCCTGGTAATCCAGCGCGCCACCGCGGTGCGACAGCCAACGCATGATGACTTTATTCTTGCTCAGCACCTGTTGGCGATAAATGCCCAGGTTCTGTCGCTCTTTTTGCGGCCCACGGGTCACGGTCAGCCCCCAGGTGATCAGCGGTGCGGCGTCTTCCGGCCAGCAGTGCATCACCGGGATACGGCTGAGATCGACATCATCCCCCTGCCATACCTGCTCCTGACAAGGTGCTGAGCCCAGCACCTTGGTCGGCATGTTCAATACTTGCTTGAACTTCGGCAGTTTATCGAACAGATCGCGAAAGCCCTTTGGCGGCTCCGGCTCTTTGAGGAACGCCAGCAACTTGCCGACCTCGCGCAACGAGCTGACATCCTCCTGGCCCATCCCCAGCGCTACGCGGCCGGGAGTGCCGAACAGATTGCACAGCACCGGCATGTCATACCCTTTGGGGTTTTCGAACAGCAACGCCGGACCGCCCGCACGTAAAGTACGATCGGCAATTTCTGTCATTTCCAGATAGGGATCAATAGGCTGGCTAATGCGTTTTAGTTCGCCTCTCTTTTCCAGCAACGAGAGGAAATCGCGTAAGTCACGGTATTTCATGCTGATCATTATAACGGCCAGTGAGGAGGGCATTATAAGCCCTCTTCACGGTTGTTGCTGCACTTTTGTTAAACACCGGTAAAGACCACGCCGGCACTCAGTGGCACGTGAACGGCACCAGCGGGCTTAATGCCTGCGTATCCTGATACTCCTGGGTCTCCACGCCGTGGCGGAACACCTTGAAGCCCTGGTCTCTGGCACTGAAATAACGCAGATCATTGCCCTCAACGTGCAACAGGCTGCCTTCGCGCAACGCCACCACAGATTCGCTCGGATTGACCGCGCAGAACTCCGCCAGGCGCTCATCACGAGTTTCACCCATGTGGCCACTGATATGGGCGTCAATGTAATGCGGATTAATCTGCACCGGGAATAAACCCAACGCCGGCAACACGACACTGTTGCGCACCGGCATGTCATTGGTGGTACGAATGCTAGGCGTGGCCACGTTACACCCGGCGCTCCAGCCAACATAGGGAATGCTACGTTCACCAACGGCTCGCTGGATCGGGACGATCAGACCCTTCTCATGCAGCATCTGGTTCAGCATCCAGGTATTGCCGCCGCTGACCAAAATACATTCTGCCTGTTCAATCGCCGCCGCAGGAGACTCGGCATGGTGAATACTGGTGACCTTGATACCTAAAGTTTGTGCCAGATCCTGCGCGCGCTGATCGTAATCACTGCGGATCATGGCATATGGGATGAAGACGGCAGATGTAATACCGCGACGCGCGATCATCGCCAACAGGTGGCTCTTGGCATAGCCCAGCAGTTCACTCTCACCGGACAACTTGCCGTTGCTCAACAGAAATAACTCCATTTCTCCCCCTCAATCAAAAACGATGAATACCGTCACATCAGGCGACAGCGCCTCAAGGCATACTGCGACGGTAGCAAATTTTCATCCCTCTGTTATACCCAAGCCGTGCGGATAAGTGTGTGACCCCTCGCTAATTGCCAACGATTCATACAGATAGCGGCTGTTACATGCTGAAACTTGCATCACTATGTATCCGTAATGGCTTTTGATATGCTTACCGGCTGACAGAAAGGCATGTGAAATTATGGAATCCTGGTATCTACTGTATTGCAAACGCGGCCAACTTTTACGGGCGCAAGAACATTTGGAACGGCAGGAAGTGAGCTGCCTGAGCCCGATCATTACGATGGAAAAGATCGTGCGCGGTAAACGCATCGCGGTCAGCGAACCTTTGTTCCCCAACTATCTGTTTGTGGAATTTGATCCGGAGCGTATCCATACCACTACCATCAGTGCAACACGTGGTGTCAGCCACTTTGTGCGCTTTGGTTCAACACCGACCACCATCCCGCAGAAGGTGATCGAAGAGTTGCAGACACATACCTGCGAAACCTACTTCGATCCGGAAACGCCGCAACCGGGAGACAGCGTGTTGATCGTCGACGGTATGTTTGAAGGCCTGCAGGCGATTTACACCGAGCCGGATGGTGAAGCACGCTCAATGCTGTTGCTGAATCTGATCAACAAGCAGGTCAGTCAAAGCGTGGACAATCGACAGTTCCAAAAGCTGTAATGCAAAAAGGCGCCTAGGCGCCTTTGTTATTGGAGATTGACGGCTTAGCGCTGCATTGCTTCGTCATGCATCCACTGAGCGACCCGCTTGGCGAAGTAGGTCAACACACCATCGGCACCGGCACGCTTGAAGCACATTAACGACTCCATCACCGCCGGCTGTTCCTGCAACCAACCGTTCTGAATCGCCGCCATGTGCATCGCATACTCACCGGAAACCTGGTAGGCGAAAGTCGGCACACCGAAGGTGTCTTTTACCCGACGCACCACATCCAGATACGGCATGCCCGGTTTCACCATCACCATATCCGCGCCTTCCTGCAGATCCTGTGCAATTTCCTGCAGGGCTTCGTCGCTGTTGGCCGGGTCCATCTGGTAGGTTTTCTTATTGCCGCCTTTCAGATTGCCGCTGGAACCGAGCGCATCACGGAACGGGCCATAATAGCAGGACGCATATTTGGCGGAGTAAGCCATGATCTGAGTATTAATCAGGCCCTGATGCTCCAGTTGATCGCGGATCGCACCGATACGGCCATCCATCATGTCGCTTGGCGCCACGATTTCTGCCCCGGCTTCGGCATGGGACAACGCCTGACGCACCAGGATCTCTTTGGTGATGTCGTTAATGACATAACCCTGCTCGTCAATGATGCCGTCCTGACCGTGGGTGGTGTACGGGTCGAGCGCCACATCCGTCAGAATGCCCAGCTCAGGTACCGCGTCTTTCAACGCGCGTACCGTACGCTGCACCAAACCGTCCGGATTATAAGCTTCTTCTGCATGCAGTGACTTCAGGCCAGACTCAATCACCGGGAACAGGGAGATCACCGGCACACCCAGCTTGGCGATAGCTTCCGCCTCTTTAACCAGCAGATCGATGCTCATGCGCGATACGCCAGGCATGGATGCCACCGCTTCCTGACGGTTACTGCCTTCCATGACAAATACCGGATAGATCAGGTCGTTAACCGTCAGTTGGTTCTCCGCCACCAGGCGACGACTGAAATCATGACGGCGCACACGGCGCATACGACGACCTGGGAAGGTACCCGGAAATGCATAGCTCATAGTTTTCTCCTAACTCATTCCAGCCGGAATAGCCGGCGGGCGTTCTCATCGGTTTTCTGCCCCAGCCATTCGGGGTCTTCTTGTCGCCAGGCGGCCACTTGCCGGACGATATGAGGCAAAAAACAGGGTTCGTTGCGGCGAGATGCAGGTTTCGGATGTAAATCCCGGGGCAACAGATAGGGGGCGTCGGTTTCCAACAACAGACGATCCGCCGGAATATGCGGCAACAATGCACGCAACTCCAGGCCACGCCGCTCATCACAGACCCACCCGGTAATCCCCACAGACAGGCCTAGCGATAGACAGCTTTCTAATTCTTCGGCGGTGCCGGTAAAACAGTGCACCACGGCCGCGGGCAGTTTATCCAACCACGGCGCCAGCAGCGCGGCAAAACGTGCGTGTGCATCACGGCAATGAAGAAAAACCGGCATCGCCAACTCTGCCGCCAGCGCCAGTTGTGCGCTGAAGGCCAACTCCTGCTGCTCTGGAGTAGAAAAGTTGCGGTTGAAATCCAGCCCACACTCACCAATGGCTGCGACCTGCGGCCGGGAGGCCAACTCGCGGATTTGGTCGGCGACCCTATCGTCCCAGTTGCTGGCATGGTGCGGATGCACCCCGGCGGTGGACCAACAAAAACCCGCATGCTGTTGCGCCAGTTCACTGGCCGCCAGACTTTCCTGCAGGTCAGTACCGGTAATCAGCAATCCTTTCACGCCGGCGGCGCGTGCACGATCCACTACCGCAGGGCGGTCTTTGGCAAACTGTGAACTGGTGAGATTGACGCCGATATCAAACATGGTTTTTCCAAAGCAAAAGCCGCCCATCGGGCGGCTCAGAGACAAATAAGCTTTAAGGTGCCGGGGGTTCGTCACCCTCGTCTTCTTCTTCCGGTTGCGAACGACGCTTGCCGGTATAGAAACGGGCAAAGAACACGCCCACTTCAAACAGCAGATACATAGGGATCGCCAGCAGCGTCTGCGAGAACACATCCGGCGGGGTCAACAGCATGCCAACCACAAAAGCCCCGACCAGCACGTAAGGCCGTTTCTTTTTCAGGTCTTCCGGTGAAGTGACGCCACTCCAGCACAGCAGAATAATGGCAACCGGCACCTCAAACGCCACGCCAAACGCCATAAACAGCGCCATGACGAAATCGAGATAGTTATTAATATCGGTCGCTATCATCACCCCGGCCGGTGCGGTCTTGGCAAAAAAGCCGAACGCCAGCGGGAACACGATAAAGTAGGCAAACGCCATGCCGAGATAAAACAGCAGGCTGCTGGAAACCAGCAAAGGCATCATCAGGCGGCGTTCATGCTTGTATAACGCCGGTGCAATAAAGGACCAGACCTGGTACAGGATCACCGGCGCAGAAACAAACACCGAGACGATCATGGTCAGCTTGATTGGAGTAAAGAAGGGTGAAGCCACGTCGGTGGCGATCATGCTCGCCCCAGCGGGCAACTGCTTGATCAGCGGCGCTGACACCAGTTGATAAATGTCATTGGCGAAAAAAACCAGCACCAGGAAGATCGCCAGTATGCTGATAATCGAGTTTAACAACCGCTTACGCAGTTCTATCAGATGACTGATAAGGGGTTGGGTATCTTCAACTGCCATGTTTTAACGATCGCCACTAGGTTGGTGAGACGCTGGGGTTTTATCCACAACAGGTTCTGGGGTCGCCTGAGCAGCCGAAGCGGCCGGTTGTTTAACCGGCTCGACCACGGGTTGTGCAACCGGCGGCGTTACCGAAACCACCGGCTCCGGCACGACAGCCGGGGACGATGCCACGGCCGCAGCTTCTGCCGGCGTCACGCCGTCATGAAGGGCTTCAGGATCGGTGACCAGAGGGTTATGGATGGTGTGCGCAGGTTCGGTTTTGATGTCACTGTCGCCCTGATAAGAACGTTTCAGCGATTCCGCCGCGTCTTTCAGCTCATCCATTGACGCCTTCAGCTCCGGCGACAAATTCTGCATGCCCGCCTTCTCTACCTTTTTCAGGCTGTCCTGCAATTCCTGCAGCTTCAGTTCCTGAGAAAGTTCGTTCTGCACCGAAGCCGCCAACGAACGCAGCGCGCGGATCCAGCCCGAAACTGTTCTTACCGCTACCGGCAACCGTTCCGGCCCGAGTACCACCAGGCCGATAACCAGAACCAGCAGCAGTTCACTAAACCCAATGTCAAACACGGTTTATACCTGCTCTTTGTTCTTCGACTCTTCCGTTTTCACTTCCGGCTGCTTATCGGTAATAGGCTTGGCCGTGAAGTCAGCGTCGTCCAGGCTGCTTTTCTCAGCCGTGTTGGTCGGCGGCGTATTTTCGTCACCGATCGCCTTTTTGAAGCCCTTGATTGATGCACCGAGATCAGAGCCCAACGTACGGAGCTTTTTGGTACCAAACAGCAGCACCACGATCACTGCGATGATCAACAATTGCGTAATACTAATACCGCCCATTGCAATTACCTCTATTTTTACAGGGTTTTCTCAAAATCCGCCGCATTATACGGCAGATTTTACCAGAGTTTCGAATCAATTCAGGTGGTTCGCTTCCAGCCAATCACCCAGGATACGATGCCGGCCGCTATCAGCCATGCAGGGAACACTTCAACCTCCCCCAACAGCAAAATCGTACCGCTTACCAACAGTGTAGCGCCAACGCCGAACAAATAACGCGATTGTCCCTGACGGACGCGCTGGGCCTGCATCTGATGGGTCAGCTTATCAACGCTTTGTTGCAACAGTTTATGCTGCTGCAGGCTATCGTAAAATAATTCAGGCAGTTCGGGCAATTTCTCGGCCCAAAACGGCGCTTTTTCTTTCAGTGCGCGGATCACCGCCGGTATACCGACCTGATCGCGCATCCAACTTTCCAGGAACGGCTTGGCGGTGGTCCACAAATCCAACTGTGGATAGAGCTGCCGCCCCAGACCTTCAACATACAGCAAGGTCTTCTGCAATAACACCAGTTGGGGCTGGACTTCCATATTGAACCGGCGTGCAGTATTGAACAGGTTCAACAGCACGTTGCCAAACGAAATTTCCGACAGAGGCTTCTCGAAGATCGGTTCGCACACGGTGCGGATAGCGAACTCGAAATCCTCCACATTGGTATCCCGTGGCACCCAGCCCGAATCAACGTGCAGCTCCGCGACCTTGCGGTAATCACGATTGAAGAAGGCGATAAAGTTTTCCGCCAGATAGCGTTTATCGTCTTTGTTCAGCGAGCCGACGATACCGCAGTCAATGCCGATATAGCAGGGATCTTCAGGGTGCTCATAGCTGACAAAAATATTACCGGGATGCATGTCCGCATGGAAGAAGCTGTCACGGAATACCTGGGTAAAGAACACCTGTACCCCGCGTTCGGCCAACAGTTTCATGTTGGTGCCCTGCTTTTCCAACGTAGGGATATCCGAAACCGGGATCCCGTAGATGCGCTCCATCACCAATACGCTTTCGCGGCAGTAATCGGAATACACTTCTGGCACATACAGCATTGGGCTGCCGTCGAAATTGCGACGCAGCTGGATGGCGTTGGCCGCTTCACGCAGCAGGTTCAACTCATCCAGCAAGGTCTTTTCATATTCGCGCACCACTTCGCGCGGACGCAGACGGCGACCATCCGGCATCAGCTTTGGCACCCAGGCCGCCAAACGGTACATCAGGCGGACGTCGGCCTTGATGATCGGCCGGATATCGGGCCGAATCACCTTGAGTACCACTTCCTGCCCGGTCGTTTTTAGCCGGGCGGTATGAACCTGGGCTATCGATGCCGAAGCCAGCGCCTGTTGGTCAAAATCATCAAACCAGGTTTCCAGCGGGCCACCCATCGCCAACTCAATATGCTTGCGCGCCAGTGCCCCGTCGAACGGTGCAACCCGGTCCTGCAGCAGCGTCAGTTGATCGGCGATCTGTGGTGGGAACAAGTCGCGACGAGTGGACATCATCTGGCCAAACTTAATCCATACCGGTCCCAGTTCCTGCAGAGCCAAACGCAGACGTTCACCCAAAGGCTTATCCGCATGGCGGTTTGGCATCCAGAACAGCAGGCGGCGGCCAAATCGCAGCGGCAACGTCAAACGCATCTGGGGGATCAATTCATCCAGACCATAGCTGAGAAAAACGCGGACGATCAAATACAGGCGGCGTAGTTCGCCAGGGGTCATCGTTTACCCTCCAACTTGTCCATGCGAGCACTCAGCGCTTCGAGGTTACGAACGGTGGCATCAACTTCCTCGTTGAACCACACCACTTCCAGTGGGCCTGGCGCCACACGCCACTCTTCCGTTAGCGTTTCCGCCACATAATGCTGTTGCCGCTGGAAGCCGGTCTTCAGCAGGTTCGCACCTTTACCGAGCACCTGCGTGACACCCTGCGCGGCAATATCGCCGATGTAGGGAGCCAACCATTCAGCCGGATCCCACTCCGCCAGATCGAGCAGCCCAACCAGTTGCTGAACCACCTGAATATCACCTTCGACAATCAGCTCACCGCTGCGCATCAATGGCGAGAGTTGTTGGCGATCTCGCAGCTTCAGCAGCACCGAAATGCGGCTGCGCACCGTGCAGTCGGCGGTATCGTCAGACTGGCCAAGGACATCGACGCGTTGCTCACTGAAGATCAGCACCAGCGGTGAAGCAAGCTCCTGCAACTCAATACGCAATACCTTACCCGCCAGGCGCAGACGGGCGGCCTTCATGCTGCGATCGCGGAACAGCAGGCTGTTGAGCGATGTTTCCAGCACGCCGGTTAACAACGGGGTTAACAGCATCGGCATATCCATATCAGAACTTGAAGCCGCGATGCAGGGCTACAATACCGCCGGTCAGGTTAAAATAGGTCACGTTGTCAAAACCGGCGGCCCCCATCATGCCCTTCAGAGTTTCCTGATCGGGATGCATACGGATCGACTCGGCCAGATAACGGTAGCTTTCCGGATCCTTCACCACCAGCTCGCCGATTTTCGGCAGCACATGGAAAGAATAAGCGTCATAGGCTTTTCTCAGCGGCGCCAGCAGCGGTTTGGAGAACTCCAGCACCAGCAAACGACCGCCCGGCTTCAGCACGCGGAACATGGAACGCAGCGCTTTGTCTTTGTCTGTGACGTTGCGCAGGCCGAATGAAATGGTGATGCAGTCGAAATAGTTATCCGGGAACGGCAGCGCTTCGGCATTGGCCTGCACGTAGCTAATGTTGCCGATAATGCCGCGATCGCGCAGCTTCTCGCGCCCCATCTTCAGCATCGAATCATTAATGTCCGCCAGTACCACCTGCCCCTGCTCACCGACCATGCGGGAGAACTTGGCGGCCAGGTCACCGGTACCCCCGGCCAGATCCAACACCCGCTGCCCACGGCGTACGCCGCTGCAATCAATGGTAAAACGCTTCCAGACACGGTGGATGCCAAACGACATCAAGTCGTTCATCACGTCATACTTTGCAGCTACCGAATGAAAAACGTCTGCCACCATGGCCTGCTTCTCGTCTCGAGCTACGGTGCGAAAACCAAAGTCAGTGGTTTCCTGCGGTTGATCTGCCATTGTCCTGCCTGCTATTCAGTCAATTTAGTGTGGATGAGTGTACCAGAACCCCACGGAATACCCCACCTCGCAGCGGTTGTCATGCCTGCGATGCGGAGCGGGGTTCCTCTGCGGAGTTGTCGTCTTCCGCCTCCGGCAGCGCGTCAACTTCATCGTCGCCCGCCGCCTCGAATTCTTCATCATGCTGCTCACTGGCCTGTTGAGCCAGCAGCGGGTTGATCGGTCTTTTCACCTCAACCCCCAACGCACGGAACCCCTCGGTCTGGCCGATAAGATTACCACGGCCTTCACTCAGTTTGTTCATCGCCTGGCGATAACTCCCCTGGGCCTTATCCAGGCTCTGCCCCAGCGCCGACATATCGTCAACAAACAGCCGCATTTTGTCATACAACCGCGCCGCTCTGTCGGCAATGCGCTGAGCATTCTGGCTCTGATGCTCATAGCGCCACAGGTTGGTAATAGTACGCAGCGCCACCAGCAAGGTGGTCGGGCTGACCAGCATGATATTGTGCTTGAGCGCCTCGCTGATCAGCTCCGGCTCACGGTCGATGGCCAACAGGAAAGCCGGCTCGACCGGAATAAACATCAACACGTAATCCAGCGAACGCAGGCCAGGCAACTGCTGGTAATCCTTACGCCCCAGCAGGCGGATATGGCCGCGCAGCGAGCCAATATGCTCACTCAGCGCCGCCTCGCGCTCGGCTTCATCTTCACTGTTAAAGTACCGTTCGTAGGCCACCAGCGACATTTTCGCATCGATGACCACGTCCTTACCCTGCGGCAGACGAACGATAACGTCGGGTTGCATACGGCTCTGATGGTCCAGCCGCACATTGACCTGAGTTTCGTATTCGTGCCCTTCACGCAGGCCTGAGGCCTCCAGCACCCGACTTAACACCACCTCACCCCAGTTACCCTGAGTTTTATTGTCCCCTTTCAGGGCCTTGGTGAGGTTAATGGCTTCGCGCGCCATTTGTGCGTTGAGCTGCTGCAGGTTACGTATTTCGTGGGTCAGCGTATGGCGTTCGCGTGCTTCCTGGCCAAAACTGTCCTGCACCTGGCGGCGGAAACCGTCCAGTTGCTCGCGCAGCGGCAACAACAAACGATCCAGACTTTGCTTATTCTGCTCGTCAACCTTGCGCCCGCTGTGTTCAAAAATGCGGTTGGCCAAATTTTCAAACTGGGTAGTGAGGCGCTGTTCGCTGTTGATCAGCAGACGCTGCTTCTCTTCTGCCGCCATGCGGGTTTCTTCCAGGCGAATGGTCACCTCCCGCAGTTCGGCCTCTTGCGCGCTGTTAACCTCACGCTGGGCGCGCAGTTCCTGATTCAGCAACTCACATTCGTTGCGCCAGTGATCGAGCTGTTGCAGCTTTTCATGCCCGGCCGCCAACTGGCTGTGCAAATTGCGCAGTTCCAGATCGCTCTGCCGCATTTGCTGTTCATTACGTTGCAGCGTTTCTTGTCGGGCCGCAATTTCCTGCTGCGCCTGTTGCAGTGATTGTTCCAACAGCCGTAGCTCGGTTTCATGCTGTGCATGTGTCTGCTGCACCCGCAGGCTGGCAATTAGCCACCCCAGCAGCAGGCCGATTGCCGCCCCGCCCATACCGTAAACCAAACTGGTATCCACCCTGCCTCCTGTTACACCTGACCGTTCCGGCGTTTTATGCGCCTGTTGCCCGTCACGTTAAGGGGATGCTGTATGGATGTCCAGTCTGTTTTTGCCCCAACGGCGCAAAATTGCGAAACGCTACGCAAGTCAGACCCAAACTAGCCAAACCACTGGCTTAACCACTTGATGCCAAACGCCCCCGGCGCGAGAATGCCGAACGCCCAGATCATCGCCGAAGTGATATTCGCCACCTGAAAATAACGCTGTGGCATGCCGCAAATGCCACCGACCAGCGGTACCACAGCACGCAACGGCCCGAAGAAGCGGCCGATGAAAATGCCCAGTACGCCCCAACGTTCAAAGAACGCATGGCCACGCGTCAACAATTGCGGATTACGCGATAACGGCCACATGTGCGCCACACGGTCTTGATAGTGGTAGCCAATCCAGTAAGAAAGCCAGTCGCCAAAGAATGCCCCGGCGGCAGCGGCGGCCCAGATAGGCCAAAATGCAATGCCGCTTTCACCAATCAGCGCCCCCAGCGCCAGCAAGATCACCGTGGCCGGTAACAGCAGTGACAGGAACGCCAGTGATTCACCGAACGCTAGGAAGAAAATAATCGGGATAGCCCAGCCTTCGTGCTGACGCACGGTGTCGCTGACCCAGTGGATAATGTCATTGAGGCTCAATATGGGCTCCTGATGCGGGATTTATGGCCCCAAGAATACGCAATGTTGGCCGGGGCCGATTAAACCCCGGCTAAACACCTGCGAGGTTTACTCGAGGTAGAACGCCTGCAGTGCTTCACGCTGATGTTGGCCCAGGCCGTACTCCGCCTCCAGCCAGCGATCGGTAGAACCATATTGGTCACGGATGCCGTTCAGGGCGGTCATCAGGAACTCTTCGCGGGCACTGAGCACGTAGGCAAACTGCCCCAATGCAGAGGCGTTGAGGCGGATAGACAGTTGATCCAGCATCTGTTCGCGGAAGGTCGCCAGCGTGGTTTCGGTCAGCAGGTAATCTTCTACCACCGTCGCTTCATCAGCCCCCAGCGCGAATAGCACCAGCGCCGATCCGACCCCGGTGCGATCCTTACCCACCGCGCAGTGCTGGACGATGGCGCCGTTATCGACGTTGCTCAGCAATTGGGCCAACTGTTTGTACGCCGCATTACCGAAGGGCAGCCGACGGTACAGCTCCAGCATAAACGCCTGCGCGTCGAAATCGGCCAACGTGTCGCTGGTCAGTTTTTCCAGATTGGCATTCACTTCATTACTCAACGGATTGGCCGGGAAATGATGGTAATCGGCACCGCGCCACAGAATATCTGGCTTGGCCTGAACTTCATCGGGGTCCCGGTAATCCAGCACCGAGCGTACCGGCACACCGGCCAGGAAGGTGCAGTCGTTTTCCGTCAGACGTTCCAGCGAACCGGAGCGGAACAGCAGGCCACGCTTGATACGGCGGCCGTCGGCGACGCTGTTGCCGCCGAGATCGCGAAAGTTAATGCCGCCATCAAGCGGCGCCAATGAGGGATGAAGCAAGATCTGGGCGGTCATAGACATCCTCGTGGTTATTGTCTGAAAAAACGCAACCAGAGAGCAGCAGCAAAGCCCGGCTCCACGGGTCATAGAAGTGGCCATAAAGATGGCGCTGATGAGGTTAACCGTAACAGATTACGGCTGAATGGAGAAACGGGCCGCGTCGGCGACCCGCTGAACTGCGGGGTAATTACAGCAGGCGACGCGCCGCATCAACCACAATCTGCACCGCTTTGCTTTCGGTGTTTTTCATGGTTTCTGCGTTCGGGATTTCCTGCTGGGTGCGGTTAACAATCACACCGGCAACCATACCGGCACGCAGGCCCTGGCTGGCGCACATAGTCAACAGCGTGGCGGATTCCATTTCATAGTTCATCACGCCCATCGACTGCCATTCTTCCATCGACCCTTTGAAGCGGCTGACGACGCGACCGGAGTAGGTATCATAACGCTCCTGGCCCGGATAGAAGGTATCGGAAGACGCGGTCACGCCAATGTGCGTGGTGGCGCCGGCAGCCTTGGCGGCTTCGACCAATGCCGTAGTACAGGCAAAGTCGGCCACGGCCGGGAACTCCATCGGTGCAAAGTGCAGGCTGGCACCGTCGAGGCGAACTGCCGCGGTAGTGACCAGGACATCACCAACGTTGATGTTCGACTGGATCGCACCGGTGGTGCCGATACGCAGGAAAGTACGGATACCCAATTGCGCCAGCTCTTCAACCGCGATTGAGGTAGACGGGCCGCCAATACCGGTAGAGCAGACGATCACTGCCTTGCCGTCCAGCTCTGCGCGCCAGGAGGTAAATTCACGATGGGAAGCCAGATGCACCGGATTTTCCATCAGCTTGGCAATTTTCTCTACGCGCTGTGGATCGCCTGGAACGATGGCAAGCTGGGCCCCTTGTAAATCTTTTTTAGTGAGGCCGAGATGAAAAACGTCAGATTGGGACATGCGAGACTCCTCATGGATCATGTTTATTGGGAGGAACAAAAAAGTACTCTACTGAAAATTGCCACTCATTTTCGTGACAACCATCACTATGAATAAAGAAACAGAATGCAATCTACATAACTTTTGTGATTAAAGTCACAAAAACCAGGTCAGAAGTTGATATGAACGTCTCAGATGCCCCAAGTCTAGTCGACAAATGCATCGCCGTTTTTCACCCTGTCTCCTGGGCACAGGGCTGATTCCCTGATGAAACTATTTACTCGGCGACAGAAAATAACCCTATTTTATCGGTGACTTAGCCGCGATAAAGGGAGCTAACGCACCTTATGGTATTAATGCAGACCAACATGCGTAATAGCATGATAAAAAGACAACAAAAATGCGCTAAAGCCAGATAATTATTCGTTTTTTACAGACTTGACCGAAAATGCTCCACCCGGTGCCAATAACGGGTAATCTTTCCTATAGTTAATCTCAGCGCTTTTCTCGATTGCACGGAGACCGCAATGAAAACCGATCAAGTGATGACATTAAAACAGGCCCAGGGGGGATTCACCCCGGCCATTACACCCTTGGCAGCTTCTACTATTCTCACCGATGAACAAGGCATTCATGCCGGGGAAACCACCATTCCCTCTCAGGGGGATAATCTGCCGGCCTACATCGCCAAACCTGCAGATCACAGCGGCCCCTTCCCGGTGGTGCTGGTGGTACAGGAAATTTTTGGCGTACATGAACACATTCAGGATGTCTGTCGTCGCCTGGCAAAGCAGGGTTATCTGGCGATCGCGCCGGAGCTGTATTTCCGCCAGGGCGATGCCAAAGATTACACCGACATCGGCGAGTTGTTCCAAAAGCTGGTGCTCAAGGTGCCAGATCGTCAGGTGCTGGCGGATCTGGATCATGCCGCTCATTGGGCGATGCGCCACGGCGGCGATGCCGGCAAGTTGGCAATTACCGGTTTTTGCTGGGGCGGGCGCATTACCTGGCTGTATGCCGCGCATAACCCTCAGTTGAAAGCCGCTGTCGCCTGGTACGGCAAACTGGTGGGCGAAAAAACGCTGAATTCGCCAAAACATCCGATCGATGTGGCCACGCAGCTTTCTGCGCCGGTACTGGGATTATATGGCGGGCAGGACACCAGTATCCCGCTGGATACAGTAGAAAGCATGCGTCAGGCTATCCGCGCGGCCAACGCCGATGCCGAGATCGTGGTCTATCCCGAAGCGGGCCACGCCTTCAATGCCGACTATCGGCCGAGCTATAACGCCGAAGCGGCAGAAGATGGCTGGCAGCGCATGCTGGCATGGTTCGTCCAACATGGTGTGCCCGGTGTCAAGTAATGCTCCCCTTACGGCTGCCTGAACAGGCAGCCGCTGCGACATAAAAAAGGGCGCTGAAGCGCCCAGAATCATCACACCAAAATAGGGTTATCAGGCCTGCTGTTCGCGCAGACGCTGTGCAGCCAACACCATGTTGGCCAGCGACTGACGGGTTTCCGGCCAGCCACGGGTTTTCAGGCCGCAGTCCGGGTTGACCCACAGGCGTTCTGCCGGGATGTTTTGCGCAGCCTTACGCAGCAACGCTTCGATCCATTCTACGCTTGGCACATTTGGCGAGTGGATGTCATACACGCCCGGGCCAATTTCGTTTGGATATTCAAACTCTTTAAAGGCCTCTAACAGATCCATATCGGAACGTGAAGTTTCAATGGTGATCACGTCGGCATCCAGCGCGGCAATCGAATCCATGATGTCGTTGAACTCGCAGTAACACATGTGGGTGTGGATCTGTGTGTCGTCTTGCGCCACGGCGGCATTCAGTTTGAACGCATCCACCGCCCAATTCAGGTAAGCAGCCCAGTCGGATTGACGCAACGGCAGACCTTCACGCAGTGCCGGTTCGTCAATCTGGATGATGCCGATACCGGCTTTTTCCAGATCTTCCACTTCGTCACGCAGCGCCAGGGCGATCTGTTTGGCAATCACTTCACGGGTCACGTCTTCACGCGGGAACGACCAGCAGAGAATGGTCACCGGACCGGTCAACATGCCTTTTACCGGCTTGTCGGTCAGTGACTGAGCATACTTCGCCCACTCAACGGTGATGGCTTCCGGGCGGCTGATATCGCCGATGATCACCGGGGGTTTTACGCAGCGGGAACCGTAGCTCTGTACCCAGCCGTTTTGGGTGAAGACAAAGCCGTCGAGGTTCTCACCGAAATACTCGACCATGTCGTTGCGCTCGGCTTCGCCATGTACCAATACGTCCAGACCCAGACGCTCTTGTTCTGTGATCGCCTGTTTGATGTGCTCGCTAATGCTGGTGCGGTAGTTATTACCGTCCAAGCGCCCCTGTTTAAAGTCCAAACGCAGGCCACGAATTTCGGTGGTTTGTGGGAATGAACCGATAGTGGTGGTCGGCCAGGCCGGCAGGTTAAAACGCTCACGCTGTGCCTGAGCACGCTCGACGTAAGGACGCTGACGTTCGCTGTCCTGCGCGGTAATCGCCGCCAGGCGTTGACCTACCTGCGCATTATGTACACGGCTGGACTGGCGACGGGCACGGATTGGCGCGCTGTAGGCATCCAGTTCTGCCTGTTTTGCTGCGCCCGGGGTATTTAACGCCGCGCTCAGCAACGCCACTTCGGCACATTTTTGCAGGGCGAAGGCGAACCAGCTTTTCACTTCTTCATCCAGGCGGGTTTCCACGCTCAGATCGATTGGGCTGTGCAGCAGTGAACAGGAAGTCCCGATCCACAGCGGGCGACTGCCCACTAATGGCTGCAAACGCTCAAACCAGCTGCTCAGATCGGCGCGCCAGACGTTTCGACCGTTGATCACCCCCAGTGACAGCAACCACTCTTTCGGCAGCGCTTTATTCAATACCGCGATATCGTCATGACCGCCGACCAGGTCAACGTGTAGCCCCTGCACCGGCAACTCACGAATAGTGTCAAGATTGTGGCCAACGCTGTCGAAGTAGGTGGTCAGCAGCAGTTTTACCTGGCCCTGCAGCGCGTCATAAGCCGGTTTAAAGGCGTTCAGCCACTCCTGCGGCAACTCCAGCACCAGTGCAGGCTCGTCGATCTGCACCCATTCAACGCCGCGTTTCGCCAGTTCGGCCAGCACCTGCTGGTAAACCGGCAGGATATCGTTCAGCAGCGACAGGCGGTCAAACGGCTCACCTTTTACTTTGCCCAGCCACAGATAAGTAACCGGCCCCAGCAGTACAGGTTTGATTTTGTGACCCAGCGCCAGCGCTTCGTCAACTTCGTCCAGCAATTGGGTCCAGCCCAGTTTGAACTGCTGGCCCTTATGGAATTCAGGCACCATGTAGTGGTAGTTGGTGTTAAACCATTTGGTCATTTCCGCCGCTGCCGCCGGTTCGCCGGTCGGTGCGCGGCCACGGCCCAGACGGAACAACGTGTCCAGATCGATCGAACCGTCCGCATTCTGATGACGCGCAGGTACGTTGCCCAGCAACAGGCTGGTGGTCAACACATGGTCATACCAGGCGAAATCGCCGACCGGCACTAAATCCACTCCGGCCTGCTGTTGCTGTTGCCAATGACGAGCGCGCAGCTCGCGGCCAACTGCCAGCAGTTCTTCCTGCGTTGAGTTACCTGCCCAGTAGCTTTCCTGAGCTTTTTTCAGCTCACGTCGTAGCCCAACGCGTGGAAAACCGAGTGTGTGATTTAAAATTGCCATCGTCATATTCCCCATTTAGCCGTCCAGATGTTTACACATCCATAATCCGCAGGTACTGTATTAACCACAAGCGCAATTTATTCACTGTCACTGTGAAGGACTCTCATGATCGAACTGAAACACTTACGGACGCTGCAGGCTCTGCGCAATACCGGCTCGCTGGCGGCCGCAGCAGCCCAACTCCATCAGACTCAGTCTGCTCTGTCGCATCAGTTCAGCGATCTGGAGCAGCGTCTGGGCTTTAAGCTGTTCGTTCGCAAAAGCCAACCGCTGCGCTTTACCGCGCAGGGAGAGATCCTGTTACAGCTGGCGGAGCAGGTGCTGCCACAAATTCAGCAGGCGCTGCAAGCGTGCCACGAACCGCATCAGGCCACGTTGCGTATCGCCATTGAATGCCACAGTTGTATTCAGTGGCTGACACCGGCGCTGGATAACTTCCGTCAGAGCTGGCCGCAGGTGGTGATGGACTTCAAGTCCGGCGTCACCTTTGACCCGCAGCCGGCATTGCAGCAGGGTGAGTTGGATGTGGTGCTGACCTCCGACATTCTGCCGCGCAGCGGTCTGCACTATGCACCGATGTTTGATTTTGAAGTGCGGTTGGTGCTGGCACCGGATCACCCGTTGGCCAGCAAGCTGCATATTGAGCCTGAAGATTTAATCGATGAAACGCTGATGATTTATCCGGTACAACGTCAGCGGATGGATATCTGGCGCCATTTCCTGCAACCGGCAGGCATTAGCCCGGCACTGAAGAACGTCGATAACACCCTGCTGCTGATCCAGATGGTGTCGGCACGGATGGGGATTGCGGCGTTGCCGCATTGGGTGGTGGAGAGCTTTGAACGCCAGGGGCTGGTAGTGACCAAAACCCTGGGGGATGGCCTGTGGAGCCGTCTGTATGCCGCGGTACGTGATGGCGAGCAGCGCCAGGCGGTAACCGAAGCCTTTATCCGTTCGGCACGCCAGCACGCCTGCAACCATCTGCCCTTCGTGCGTGATGCCGCCCGCCCAAGTGCCGGTGTTGCCAGCGTCAAACCGCTGGCTTCACAACCCTGAAACAGGGCTGCCTGCGCTTGGGCGGCCCGGTTTATTTACTGATTATCTTGGGTGCCACCCAACGGCGATGCACCCACAGCGAAGCGACTATCACCGCCCCACCGATAATAAAACTTGGCCAGTGCGGCTGTTGCTGCCAGATGGCCAGATTCACCAACAGCCCGGCGGGCACATGCATGTTATTCATGATGCCAAGCGTGCCGGCATCCACCTGCGTTGCACCGTAATTCCACATGAAATAGCCCAGCCCGGAAGCCACCACGCCCAGCCATACCAAAATGCCCCACTGCAGGTTGGTGGTCGGTAACTGCTGCGGGTTGCCCCACAGGCACCAGGCCACCACCGCCACCACTAACGCGCCCAGGTAGAACCAGGAGAACGCGGTGTGCTGTGGTAACGGGTGCACTTCCATCAGGCGCTTGTAACCGACCATGCCGATGGCAAAGCTGATATTCGCCGCCTGCACCAGCAGTAATCCCCACCAGAAATGCTCGCTAAGTTGGTGGTAACGGATGATCGCCGCCCCCAGCACCGCCAGCAGCGCACTGAATACGTAGCTCCAGCGCAGACGCTGGCCGCTGATCAGGTCATAAATCAGCGTGACGTACAGCGGCGTCAGCACGGTAAACAGCAGGAATTCCGGCACCGTCAGGTACATGTAAGCGCGGAAGCTGAACAGGTACATGATGCCGAGCTGACAGGCCCCCACCAGCATGTACATCAGGATCACTTTCGGTTTGATATTGCGCCAACGCAGGAACGGCAGGAACACCAATGCCGCCAGGCCGATGCGCATCAGCACTGAGAACCAGCTGTCGACCTGACCCGCCAGATATTCACCAATCAGACTGAAAGAGAACGCCCACAGAATGGTAGTAATCACCAGAAGTAGCACGATGGGTTCACCCTAAAAATTCACAAAGGGCGATTGTAACGGAAGGCAGGAAAGGTCGTGACGAAAAGGCGGTTTACATCTGTGCAAAATACAAACTGTCGGCAGAATTTCACCGGTGGGTTAGTCTTAATAGAAAATGGAGGTAAACATCATGAAGCGTTATCACCTGCTCTACGGCCTGTTGTTGCTGTCCGGGTTGGCCACCGCAGCCAACGGTGTCACCGAGCTCAGTTCGCAACAGCAGTTTCTCAACCAACGCAATCAGCAAACCCAACAACAGCGCATGCTGAATAACCAGCAGTTGGATCAGCGCCGCCTGCAACAACAACGGCAGTTCGACAACAATCAGCAGCAACTGCAGCGAAATTCGCCGAACGGTGGACAACTGCTGCCAAATGGCAACCAACCACGCAATCCGTTCAACCGCACCACGCCTTCGGTGCCGCAGGCTCCATTGCCAGCTGCGCCGATGCGTCCATAAGGATAATGGTAGCCGCTGTCAGCAGGGTAGAGCGGGCAGCGGCAAATTTTTAACCAAGGTGATCAACCGTTCGGAAAATCGGGGCCAATCAAATCTATCCGGTCAGTACAAATACAATCAACGCCCCAGTTCAACAACAGGCGCGCACGCGCCGGCTGGTTAACGGTATAAACCAGAATGCGTAATCCCGCCGCTTTCAGCGCCGCCACCCGTTCTTCCGTCAGTTCTTTGTGGTTGATGTGCAACGATACGCAGCCCAGACGTTCGGTCAGCGCCAGCCAGTTGTCGTCCCACTGATCCAGCAGCAGGCCGCGCGGCAGCTCCGGCACCGTGCGCTGTGCCGCTTCAAGTGCCTCAACCGAGAATGATGAAAGCAGCGGGTCGGTCTGTCCCTGCCACAGCAGACGCGCCGCCAACGCCACCACCCGGCCGGTTTCGTCATCACTGCCGGTGGTGGGCTTGATTTCAATGTTCGCCATCATGCCGTGCTGCAGGCAGCGTTCCGCCACCTCGGCCAGCAGCGGCAAACGCTCGCCCTTGTAGGCGGAGTTATACCAGTTGCCGGCATCCAGTTGCACCAGCTTGTCCCACGGCAACTCACCCGCCACGCCCCAGCCGTTGCTGGTGCGATCCAGGGTATCGTCATGCAGCAGAAAAATTTGCCCGTCCTGCGCCAGCTTGGCGTCGAACTCAATCATTTTGTGGCCGTGACGCGCACCAACGTCGATCGCCGCCAGGGTATTTTCCGGCGCCAGAGAACCGCCGCCACGGTGGGCGACAATGTGTGGATAAGGCCAGGCTGTGGTCATTGTTCCATCCGTAATCCGCTATCAGTATCAAAAAAGTGCAGTGCCTGTGCAGGCAGCTGTAAATATAGCGTGCTGCCCGCCGCCGGCATAGTTTCATGCGACAGCCGTGCAATCACGCCGTGACCGCCCCACTGCCCGTGTGCCAGGTTATCCGCACCCAACAGCTCCAGCGTTTGCAACGCCAGCGGCACGCCGCCCTGTTGCTCGGTAGTCAGTTGAATATGCTCCGGACGGATACCGAGCGTCAACGGGCGGCCGCCCCACTGCGCTTTCGCCTGCGGCAAATTCAGCATCATGCCGTCTGCCAGCCGCAGTTGGCTGCCGTCGGCGCTCAGGGTGCCAGGCAACAGATTCATCGCCGGGGAGCCAATAAAGCTGGCGACAAACAGCGACGCCGGGCGCTGGTAGACCTCGCTCGGGGTACCAATCTGCTCCGCCACGCCTTTGTTCATCACGATCACCCGTTGCGCCAACGTCATCGCCTCCACCTGATCGTGCGTGACGTACAGGCTGGTGGTTTTCAGTCGGCGGTGCAGTTGCTGTAATTCCAAACGCATCTGCACGCGCAGCTTGGCATCCAGGTTGGACAAGGGTTCATCAAACAGGAATACCGCCGGTTCACGCACGATAGCGCGCCCCATCGCCACCCGCTGACGCTGTCCTCCGGAAAGCTCACGCGGCTTGCGTTGTAACAGCGGCTCCAGTTCTAAAATGCGCGCCGCTTCTTCTACCCGCTGCTGGATATGCTGTTTGCCAAAGCCGCGAATTTTCAGGCCATAGGCCATGTTGTCATACACGCTCATATGCGGATACAGCGCGTAGTTCTGGAACACCATCGCGATGCCGCGATCTTTCGGCTCCATATCGGTCACGCGCTGGCCATCGATATAAATATCTCCGCTGGTGGTCCGTTCCAGCCCGGCAACCATGCGCAGCAGTGTCGATTTTCCGCAGCCGGACGGGCCGACCATCACGATAAACTCACCGTCCGCCACATCGAGATCGATCTGCTTAATTACCGGCGTTTTACCGTCGTAGGATTTGGTGACTGCCTGTAGTTTTAAACCTGCCATTTCGTTACTTCTCGCTATCAACCAGGCCGCGAACAAACCAGCGCTGCATCAGAAGAACCACCGCCAGCGGTGGGATTAAAGTCAAAATCATCGCTGCCATCACCTGATTCCACTGGGTCGGCGCGCCGGAGGTGGAGATCATGCTTTTGATACCCGCCACCGCAGTGCCCATTGAGGCGTCGCTGGTGATCAGGATCGGCCACAGGTACTGGTTCCAGCCGTAGATAAAGGTGATGACAAACAGCGCCGCCAGGTTAGTTTTCGACAGCGGCAGCACGATGTCCCAGAAGAAGCGCATCGGGCCAGCACCATCAATACGCGCGGCTTCCAGCAGTTCGTCCGGCAAGGTCATAAAGAACTGGCGCAGCAGGAAGGTGGCGGTGGCAGAAGCCATCAGCGGCAGCGTCAGGCCGGTGTAACTGTCCAGCAGGTTGAGGTTGGAGATCACCTCCACCGTCGGGAAGATACGCACTTCCACCGGCAACATCAGCGTCATGAAAATCAGCCAGAAAAACAGGCTGCGCAGTGGGAAACGGAAATAAACAATCGCGTAGGCCGACAGCACCGACACCACGATTTTGCCGAAGGTAATGGCCAGCGCCATGATCACACTGTTGAGCAGCAGCAGCGAAAACGGCACCTTGAGGTTGCCCACGCCGCCCTGCCAGATATTGCTGATGTTTTCCCACAGGTGGCCGCCCGGGATCAGGGTCATCGGCACCTGGAACACCTGTTTGTCGTCCAGCGTGGCGGCGACAAAGGCCACGTACAGCGGGAACAGCACCACCAGCACGCCGATAATCAGCATTACGTGGCTGAAGATATCCAGCCCGCGTCGGTTCTCAATCATTGGTAGCGCACCTTACGTTCGACAAAACGGAACTGGATCACCGTCAGGCCAATCACCAGCAGCATCAGGATCACCGACTGCGCCGCAGAGCTGGACAAGTCCAAACCGGCAAAGCCTTCGCGGTAGATCTTGTAGATCAGCGTGGTCGTGGACTGTACCGGCCCGCCGCCGGTCGCGGCATCGATCACCGGGAAGGTGTCGAAGAAGGCGTACACCAGATTCACCACCAACAGGAAGAAGCTTACCGGCGTGATCAATGGCAGCACCAGATTGAAGAAACGCCGCACCGGTCCGGCACCGTCGATGGCCGCCGCTTCCACCAGCGAGCGCGGAATGGACTGCAATGCCGCCAGGAAAAACAGGAAGTTATAGCTGATTTGCTGCCAGACCGAAGCCAACACCACCAGGAACATCGCCTGCCCGCTGTTCTGGGCGTGGTTCCAGTTGTAGCCCAACCCGCTGAGGAAATGGGTAATCAGCCCCAGACCGGGGTTAAACAGGAAAATCCACAGCACCGCCGCCACCGCCGGGGCCACCGCATAAGGCAGGATCATCAGCGTCTGGTAAATTCGGCTGCCGCGCAGCACGTAGTCCACCAGCGCGGCGAAAAACAGGGACACCACCAACCCAATCCCCGCCACCAGGAAGCTGAAGATCAACGTGGTGTAAAACGAATCAAGGTAGTAAGGATCCTGGAACAACTGGGTAAAGTTATCCAGCCCGACAAACTGGCTGGACAGGCCGAACGGATCGAGGCTTTGCACCGAATACCACAGTGCCTCGCCGGCGGGCCACAGGAAGAAGATTGCGGTGATCAACAGTTGCGGCAGCACCAATACGTAGGGCAGCCAGCTACAGCCAAAACCGGGACGGGAAGATGACATAGGGGTTAACCGTTAATGTGGGGGAAGGGCCGACTGGGCCCCTCACCCCGGCCCTCTCCCAGGGGAGAGGGTGTGGATCGGTGTCGTTCGCCGGAACGGAGTCCCGGTTGACGCTACTTGGTCTGGGACTCGAAGCGACGCAGTAACACGTCACCGCGCTGTACGGCAGCGTCCAGTGCCTGCTGTGGCGTTTTCTTACCGGTCCACACACCTTCCAGTTCTTCATCCACCACGGTACGGATCTGCGGCATATTGCCCAGGCGCAGGCCTTTGGTGAACGCTAACGGCGGCTTGTTCAGCATCTGACGCGTCGCCACATCGGCGCCCGGGTTCTTCTCGTAGAAGCCCTGTTGCTTGGTCAGATCGTAAGCGGCGGTGGTGATCGGCAGATAGCCGGTCTTCTGGTGCCATTCGGCGGCAATTTCCGGCTGTGCCAGATACTGCAGGAACTCGGCGACACCCTTGTAGGTGGCAGCATCTTTGCCGTTCATCACCCACAGGCTGGCACCGCCAATGATGGCATTCTGCGGTGCATTTTTGGCGTCGGCGTCATACGGCATCATGCCCACGCCGTAGTTGAATTTGGCGTAGTGTTTGATATCCGCCAGTGAGCCTGATGACGCGGTAGTAATGGCGCAGTCGCCGCTGTAGAACTTCTCGGTGGATTCGTCTTTACGGCCGAAATAGGTGAAGTCACCCTTCTTGTTCATCTCTTCCAGCAGTTGGATATGCTTGACCTGCAACGGCTTGTTGAACTCCAGCTTGGCGCTGGTACCGCCAAAGCCGTTGTTTTCCGTGGCGAACGGCACCCCGTGCCAGGCGCTGAAGTTCTCGAGCTGGATCCAACCCTGCCAACCGCTGGCGTAACCGCACTTCATGCCGGCCTCGCGCAGCTTGGCGGTATCCGCCGCCAGTTCCTGCCAGGTTTTTGGCGGCTGGTCCGGGTTCAAACCGGCTTTTTTAAACGCGTCCTTGTTGTAATACAGCACCGGGGTGGAGCTGTTGAACGGCTGGGACAGCAGGTGGCCACTCTTGTTGTCGGTGTAGTAACCGGACACCGTCGGCACGAACACCGACTCGTCAAAGTTGATACCGGCGTCTTTAAACACCTCATACACCGGCTTGATCGCCTTGCTGGCCATCATGGTTGCCGTACCCACCTCGTACACCTGCAGGATCGCCGGTGCTTTACCGGAGCGATAGGCCGCAATGCCCGCCGCCAGGTTCTGTTCGTAGTTACCTTTATAAACCGGGACAATTTTGACGTCGGTGTGCGACTGGTTAAAGCGGTCCGCCAGAGAATCCACTTCTTTACCCAATTCACCTTCCATCGAATGCCAGAACGGGATCTCGGTCGCCGCCAGTGCCTGAGTGCTGACCGCCAGGGTCAACGCGACGCACAGCGTAGTTTTGCGAATAGCGTAGGTGAGCATGCCTAACTCCTGAAAAAGCTGGTGTAATAAGCGCGTGAGCGAAAAGAATCAGTTTTTTGTTCGGAAGCTAACATGCCATGCTCGGATGACAGAAAAATAACCGTTAGATGACAGCCATATGACGGGAGAGTGAAGTGCAGATTGCGGTTTGATGTCGGCGACGGGGAAAAGTGCCCCGCCGCCGTGGGAATTACAGTGAACGACGCAGGCGGGCAACGGCTTCCTGCATCTGCTGTTCAGTAGCCGTGGCGAACGACAGGCGGAAGGTCGAGCGATCCGGGTTGTCAGAGAAGAAGTATTCCCCCGGCACGAAGACCACGCCCTGCTGCAGGGTGGTTTTCAGCCATTCGGTGGCATTGAACGGCTGACGGAAACGCGCCCACAGGAACATACCGCCCTTCGGCATATCAAAGCTGATGTGGTCGCCCAGCTCTTGTTCCACCAACCCGGCCAGGATCTCACCTTTTTGCTTGTAGGCCGCGCGGATCTTCTCGATCTGCGTTGGCAGACGATCCAGCCCCAGGTAACATTCTACGATGCTCTGCGACAGCGCGCTGGCGTGCAGATCCGCCGCCTGCTTGATGATCGCCACTTTGTGCAGCAGGAACGGCGGCAGAATTGCCCAGCCCAGACGCAGGCCCGGCGCCAGGATCTTGGAGAAGGTCGAGGTGTAGATAATGTTATCGGTATGACCCAAGACCTGCTGTGAAATCTGGTGCAGCGTGGCGTGGCGCTCTTCGGTAAAGCGCAGCTCGCCGTACGGGTCATCTTCGATGATCAGGAAATTGTGCTCTGCAGCCAGCTTCACCAACAGCTCGCGACGGGCTGCGCTCAGGGTGATACCGCTCGGGTTGCCAAAGTTCGGCACCACATACACGCCCTTGATACGCTGGGTTTTCAGCAGCTCAGCCAGTTCTTCGACCACCATGCCATCGCTGTCGGACGACACCGACATGATGTTGGCTTCCGCCAACTCCAGCGTCTGTAACGCCGCCAGATAGGTCGGACGCTCCACCACAAACACGTCGCCCGGGTTGACGATGGCACGCATCACCAGATCCAGCGCCTGCTGAGATCCTGCGGTCACCATCACTTCTTCGGCGGTGGCAGAAACACCACGTTGGGCGCACAGCTCGCAAATGCGCTCACGCAGCACCGGGCTGCCTTCGGTCAGACCATACTGGAAGGCGCTTTTCGGTTGCTCGGTGATCGCCTGATGGGTAGCGATGCTCAGACCTTCGAAATCAAACAGGGCATCAGAGGGGATGCCGCCCGCCAGCGAAATGACGTTTTCCATCTTACTGTGCTTGAGCAATTCACGGATTGCCGAGCTTTTTACTTTTACGATGCGCTGCGCGAGTAACCCTTCTGTGTTCATTTCTTCTTCTTCTCGTAATCGTTAAAAATGCAGATGCAGCCTGAGTTACCTCTATCGGTAAATTCCCACTAATACCCTATGGATTTCAAGTTACAGCCAGGCGACCAGCTCGCTTATCCTCCAGGAGCTTACTTTAGTAAGTGACTGGGGTAAGCGAGTGCAGTTAACAACGCTGTAGCTTGAAAGACGACGGGTATTTCAGCCGCCCAGATACGCCGACCGTACTGCTTCGTTTGCTAACAATGCGGCTCCCGTATCTTCCAACACCACGCGGCCGTTTTCCAGTACATAACCACGATCTGCCAGTTTCAGCGCCTGATTGGCGTTTTGCTCCACCAGGAAGATGGTCATTCCCTCTTCGCGCAGTTGCTGAATGATGTCAAAAATCTGCTGAATAATGATCGGCGCCAGCCCCAGGGAGGGTTCGTCGAGCAACAGTAACTTTGGCTGGCTCATCAGCGCACGACCGATCGCCAACATCTGTTGCTCACCGCCGGACATGGTGCCGGAGCGCTGAGCACGGCGTTCCAGCAGGCGTGGGAACAGCTCGAACACCCGCTCGATGCGTTGCTGATACTGCTGACGGTCGGCAAAAAAACCGCCCATCGCCAGATTCTCTTCCACCGTCATGCGCGAGAACACCCGCCGTCCTTCCGGCACAATGGCCACCGCCTCACGCATGATACGTGAGGTCTGCCACTGGGTGATGTCCTGATCGAGGAAGGTGATGCTGCCTTCGCTGGCGCGGGGTTCGCCGCACAACGTGCCGAGCAGCGTGGTTTTACCGGCGCCGTTAGCGCCGATCAGCGTGACTATCTCGCCCTGCTTAATGTTCAGGCTGACCTGATGCAGCGCCTGGATTTTGCCGTAATGGGCGGATACCTGATTAAATGACAACATAAATTATTCGCCCAGATAGGCCCGGATCACATCCGGGTTGTTACGGATTTCTGCCGGGGTGCCCTGCGCCAGCGGCGTGCCCTGGTTCACCACGTAGATGCGGTCGGAAATGCCCATCACCAGCTTCATGTCATGTTCAATCAACAGTACCGACACCTTATGCTGATTACGCAGTTCGACAATCAGGTGGTCCAGTTCGTCGGTTTCCTTCGGGTTCAGCCCCGCCGCCGGCTCGTCCAGCATCAGCAGTTCCGGTCGGGTAACCATGCAGCGTGCAATCTCCAGCCGCCGCTGTTGCCCGTAAGCCAGATTGCCCGCTGAGCGGTTAGCCATCTCCAGCAGGCCAACCCGCTGTAGCCATACCGCAGCACGTTCCAGTGCATCAGCTTCGGCGCGACGGAAGGCCGGCGTTTTCAGCAGCCCAGCGAAAACGCCGCTTTTCAGATGCTGATGCTGCGCGACCAGCAGGTTTTCGATCACCGTCATTTCGCGAAACAGCCGCACGTGCTGGAAAGTCCGCACCACGCCCATACGAGCAATCGTCTGGCCGGGCAACCCTTCCAGGTGACGTTCGCGCAGTTTGATGGTGCCGCCAGTCGGGCGGTAGAAGTCGGTCAGGCAGTTAAACACCGTGGTTTTTCCCGCACCGTTCGGGCCAATCAACGAAACAATTTCGCCTTCATTCAGCTCCAGCGCCACGTTATTGACCGCCAGCAGACCGCCGAAACGCATCGACAGCCCCTCGACCTTCAGCAAAGGTTGCACACTCATGCCTGCTCCCCCTTGCCCGCGTGGATATCTGCCGCTTTCAGTTTGAGCTGTGGGCGCTTCATCGGCAGCAGCCCCTGCGGCCGCCAAATCATCATCAACACCATCAGGGCACCCAGCAACAACATGCTGTATTCGTTCAGATCACGCATCAATTCGCGCGACACCACCAGCAGAATCGCCGCCAGGATCACCGCAAACTGTGACCCCATGCCACCCAATACCACAATCGCCAACACGAAGGCCGACTCGACGAAGGTAAAGGATTCCGGGCTGACAAAGCCCTGACGCGCAGCAAACAGCGTACCGGCAAACCCGGCGAAGGCGGCGCTGATGGTGAAGGCGGTCAGTTTGATTTTGGTCGGGTTAAGGCCCAGTGAACGGCAGGCGATTTCATCTTCGCGCAGCGCTTCCCAGGCACGGCCCAGCGGCATGCGCAGCAGACGGTTAATCACAAACAGCGTCAGTACCACCAGCAACAGCGCCACCAGATATAAAAACACGATGCGATCGCTCGGATCGTATTTCAGACCAAAGAAGTTATGGAAGGTGTCCCAACCGCCGTCGCGCAGGCTGCGGTTGAACTCCAGCCCAAAGAAGGTCGGTTTCGGGATCTGGCTGATACCGTTCGGCCCGCCGGTGATCTCGGTATTGTTCAGCAGCAGGATCCGCACGATCTCACCGAAGCCCAGCGTCACAATCGCCAGGTAGTCGCCGCGCAGTCGCAGCACCGGGAAACCAAGCAGGAAACCAAAGATGGCGGTGACTATGCCCGCCAGCGGCAGGCTTTCCCAAAAACCCAGGCCATAGTAGTGGTTCAGCAGCGCGTAGGTGTAAGCGCCGATGGCGTAAAAGCCGCCGTAACCCAGCACCAGCAGCCCGGACAGCCCAACCACCACGTTCAGGCCCAGACCCAGCATCACGTAGATCAACGTCAGGGTGGCGATATCCACCGTGCCGCGTGACACCAGGAACGGCCAGGCGACGGCGGCAACAATGATCGCAGCCGCCAGTAGCTTCTGACGCGCGGTGGTGCCATCAAAGCTCGGTAAGACGAATGAAGGGCCGGAGATTTTTTTCAGCCCTTGCTGCATCAGCGGGCGCAGTAACTGGAAGAAAAACACGATGACACAGCCAATGCCGATCCACATCCAGCGGACTTCCGCCGCGCCATGCACCACCAGTTTGGTACCGTCGAGACTCAGTTGCATTCCCATCAGGAATGAAGCCATCACAAACAGCACCAGGGTGGAGATCAACGCGTTAAGCAGATTGAGTTTCATACTTTCTCAACCTCCGGGCGTCCAAGGATGCCGGTTGGCATGATCAGCAACACCACGATCAGCAGCGCGAACGACACCACGTCTTTATATTCGGTGCTCAGATAGGCCGAAGTCAGCGCTTCTGCCACGCCCAGTACCAGGCCGCCAATCATTGCGCCGGGAATACTGCCGATGCCGCCCAGTACCGCCGCGGTAAAGGCTTTCATACCGGCCATAAAGCCGATGTAGGGGTTGATCACCCCGTAGAACTGGCCCAGCAGCACGCCAGCCACCGCCGCCATCACCGCGCCAATCACGAAGGTCAGTGAGATCACCCGATCGGTATTGATACCCAGCAGGCTGGCCATCTTCAAATCTTCCGCGCAGGCACGGCAAGCGCGACCCATGCGTGAGTAACGAATAAATATCGTCAGCGCCAGCATCGCCAGGAAGGTGACGACCCAGATAATCAACTGCATGGTGGTGATGGTGGCGGCAAAGCCGTTGCTTTCACCCAACACCCACTGGCCGGTGACCAGGCTTGGCAGCGCCAGATCGCGCGAGCCCTGCGTCAGGCTGACGTAGTTTTGCAGGAATATCGACATCCCGATGGCGGAGATCAGCGCGATCAGACGCTTGGAGTTGCGCACCGGCTTGTAGGCCACCCGCTCAATACTCCAGCCGTAGGCACTGGCAATGACGATCGACACCAGGAAACCGGCGCCAATCAGCAGCCAACTAACGTCGATACCCACCATCATCAGGGCGGCGATAACAATAAAGGAGACATAGCTGCCGATCATATACACCTCGCCGTGGGCGAAGTTGATCATGCCGATGATGCCGTAGACCATGGTGTAACCGATGGCGATCAATGCATAGGTGCTGCCCAACGTGACGCCGTTGAACATCTGCTGCAGAAAATAGAGAACCTGCTCTGACATACTCTAACCCTTGGCTGCGAAACCTGAACGCGAAGATCATTCAGGTAAAGGGATACGGAGCCGGCGAACCGGCCCGCGGGCGCAGCAGAACTGCGCCCTACCCTGATGATTATGGCTTATTTAATCGGTGTTGATGTGCCGTCTGCATGCCACTCGAACACGCCGAACTCGAAGCCTTTCAGATCGCCCTTATCATCCCAGCTCAGTGGCCCCATCACGGTGTCCACCGGCTTGCCGGTTTTCAAATCCTTGACGATGTCGGCCGGCTCCTGGCTGCCGCTGCGCTCCATCCCGGTGGTCAGCGATTGCAGTGCAGCGTAAGTCGTCCAGACGAACGGACCGGTCGGATCCAGTTTCTTGGCTTTCAACGCATCCACCACAGGTTTGTTGGCAGGAACCTGGTCGTAGCGTTTCGGCAAGGTCACCAGCATGCCTTCAGAAGCGGCACCGGCGATGTTAGACAGTGAGGAGTTGCCCACGCCCTCTGGCCCCATAAAGCGGGTGGTCAGGCCGGCCTGTTTGGCCTGGCGCAGGATCTGACCCATTTCCGGGTAGTAACCGCCGAAGTAAACGAAATCGACGTTCTCTTTCTTCAGACGCGCCACCAGAGTGGAGAAATCTTTATCACCGGCGGTGATGCCTTCAAACATCACCACGTCGGTACCCTGTTTTTTCAGGCTGTCACGCACCGAGCGCGCCAGACCTTCGCCGTACTGTTGTTTATCGTGGATCACCGCAATGCGCTTGGGTTTGATCTCGCTGAGGATATACTTGGCCGCCGTCGGGCCCTGATCGGAGTCCAGGCCGGTGGTGCGCATGATCATCTTGTAACCGCGGGTGGTCAGATCGGCGTTGGTGGCCGCCGGGGTAATCATGATCACGCCTTCATCTTCATAAATATCGGAAGCCGGCTGCGTCGAGGAAGAACACAGATGGCCAATCACATAACGGATACCGTCGTTGATCACCTTGTTGGCCACCGCTACCGCCTGTTTCGGGTCACAGGCATCATCGTATTCCACGCCGACCAGCTTATCGCCCTTGATACCGCCCTTGGCATTGATGTCGGCAATCGCCTGACGGGCACCGGTGAACTCCATGTCACCATACTGCGCGACCGGCCCTGACATCGCCCCAACGATGGCGACCTTAATGTCTTTGGCCATTGCCGCATGTCCGATAGCCATCGCGATACAACCCGCCAACAGCGCCTTACCTTTTGTTAATTTCATCCGCAAATCCCCATCTGTCGTTGTGAACGTACCTGTTGTGTTTGCCTGCACCTGACCCTTATTTACTGCTTTTATTCATAAGTAATAATGATTTAGGTGTTTTCATGGCAATATTTTCTAATAAGACTTTATTTTTCATGCCATTAAACAGGAATTTTCTGCTGCAAATCAACTTGCACAATCAGGAACAAGCGGTGTAAACAGCATAAAATCCGGATTAAATCTGCGATGTTTAGCATCAGGCGCAGCGCGTTATGCTGGTTCCCGATCGATTCACTACATATTTACTCGGAAAATGCGTCTTGCAAAAAACATTTCGCGCAGTAATCGTACAGAAAAACTTACACATCGCTCTGCGCAAGATCTATTACACTGTCGGCATCGATTAGCCGTTCGGAAATCCTGCATGAAACTGACTATTGAGCGATTAACCACGCTGTCCCCACAAGACCTTATCGATCTTGGCAAAATCTGGCCGCATCAGCAGCCGGAACAGTGGGAAAGCTGGCTGGGCGGCGATAAAGCCCTGTTTGCCGCTCGCTTCAACGAACGCCTGCTGGGCGCAGTGAAAATCGAGCTGAACGGTGATCACGCCAAGTTGCAGGATTTACTGGTGCGCGAAGTGACGCGCCGCCGCGGTGTCGGGCTGTATCTGGTACAGGATGCCCAACGCCAGCTGCCGCAGATAACGCATTGGCAGCTTTCTACCGCCGGTCTGACGCCACGCGAACGCGGTGAAGTGGATAACTTTATGCGCGCCTGCGGCTTTACTCAGCAAGGCGAGCTCTGGCAGCAATGAAACGCGGGCTAATAGCGCTACTCCTGCTGGCTCTGGCATCGTTCGCCTGGTTTGGCGGCCGTCAGCAGGCACTGCGGTTACCGCATCCCTGGGATAACCAGGCCTACGTTTGGCAACGGGTCTGGACGCCGCAACATGCTGCGGCGTTGGCGCAAAGCCGCGATCTGTTCCCTGCATTGCGGGTGCTGGGTTTGCAGGTGCATCCGCGCGAAGGCTGGCGTGAGATCCCGGTCAATCTGCCGTTACTGAAACAAGATGGCCGCCCGCTGTGGTTGGTGGCACGTCTGGACGGGCAACTGGCGCAGTTGGATGAGCCCGCCATTCGCCAGCGCCTGCTAAAACAGGTGCAACAATGGCAGGCCGCCGGGCTGCAGGTCGTCGGCGTTGAAATAGACCATGACGCCGCTACCGCTCGCCTGCCTGACTATCAGCATTTCCTCCAGCAACTGCGTCAACAGCTCCCTCACTCACTGCAACTGGGCATTACCGCCTTACCGGCCTGGATCGGCTCCGCGGCGTTGCCGGGTGTATTACAACAGGTGGACAGCTCGGTACTGCAGGTGCATGCGGTGCTGTCTCCTCAGCAAGGGTTATTTTCCGGCCCGTTGGCACTGCGCTGGATAAAACAGTACGCGAAAATCACGCCGAAACCCTTCCGGGTGGCGTTACCCGCCTATGGCATGGGTCTGGTGGGGTTTGATGCGCAAGGCGCACAGATTGAAAGCGAAGCCTCGCTACGCGTGGCGGGCACCTCGCACGAGCTGACGGTCGCGCCGCAACAGGTGGCCGATTTTCTGCATCAGCTGAACACCCAGGCCACGCCGCACCTGCGTGGCATTATCTGGTTCCGGCTACCACTGGCGGACGATCGTCGCGCCTGGTCGCTGGCTACGCTACGGGCGGTGATAGAAAACCAGCCGCTCAGCGTCAACTGGCAGGTAAAATTTAGCCCTCAGCCACAGCAAAATGGGTTGAATGATCTGATAATTCATAATAACGGGCCGGTTGACGCCCCGCTGCCCCATGAAATCGTCATCACCGCCAGCGAGTGCCTGGCGGCGGATGCGGCGGGCAATTACCGGCTGGAAAGTGAGCCTCAACGGCAACGCTTTGTCCTGATTAGCGGCGACCAACTACGCGCCGGGCAATCCCGGCCACTGGGCTGGCTACGCTGCCAACAACTGACGCCAGGAGGCACCCTTGTCACACCTTAATATTCGCACCCTACCACTGGCTGCTCTGATCGGCTCAGCGTTAGCGATGCCGATTAACGGTTACGCCTGCGGACCGGATTTCCCTAACCGGTTGCTGGTCGATCGCAATGGCACGCTGCTGTACATGCCGGAAGGCAACTTTGCCTTTGAAGCCGGCCGCCTGGTCGCCGTGGATAAACAGCTGCCGTTATGGAAAGCGCCACCGCCGCCTATGCCGCCGAAACCCATGCCGCAGTCGCCGGAAACCATCATCATAGGCAAAATGCGCGCCGCCAAGACGGTTGAAGAAGCCGATGCGGTCAATACCCAGGGGCTGTCTGACGCTGCGCGCCTTTACCAATTGGGCGCCGTAGCTTTTGCCGGTGAAGATCCACGTGCCGGCGAATACTTTCAGCAGGTGCTGGCACTGCCCGCCGCCGAGCAGGGCGACTGGGGGCTGCGGGCGCAATACTCACTGGGTCGATTGCTGATGAACGACCATGGCACGCCAGAGAATGAGAACGGCGCGGCGACCCCGGCAGTTAAAAACCCGGCGAAACCACAGCTGGAGCAAGCGCTGGCGGCTTTCCAGCAGGTGATTGAGCGAGTGAAAACCGGCACGGCCGATCCGGATCAGCTGGCGCTGAGCAGCCTGGGGCAACAGGCACGTATTCACCTGTGGCTGAATGACGTCACTCAAGCGGCGCGGTTGTATGCGCAGCAGGCGGCACAGGGCGATCAAGAAGGTGGACTGTCGCTGCAGTACGTCTCCAGTTATCTGGTCAACCCTGACCACTTCGAGACGCTAAAACAGGCGATTGCCGATCCGCTGATCCAACAGTTGGTGACCATCGAACTGTTCGCCCGCAGCAGTAATCTGCAAATGGCCGACACCGACGGCACCAGCAGCCGCTCAACACAGATCGTCAGCCAAATTCTGACGCTGTTGGATGCCTCGGTAAAAAGCGGCTTCAGCGGCAGCGATCGATTGGCGGCATTGGCTTACCGCGCCGGACAATATCCGATGGCGGCCAGCCTGCTGAAACACGCCGGTGACAGCGGCCTGGCCTGGTGGCTGCGCGCCAAGATGGCGCTGCGTGACGGTGATGTTAAAGTCGCGACCGCAGACTACGCCAAAGCGGCGGCCGCTTTCCCATCCAGTGAAAGCTGGGGCGAGCAGCGCAATACAGACTTTACGCCGGAAACTATCGTCCCCGAGTGTCGGGTGGCCGGGGAACAGGCGATCCTGGCGTTGGATCGCGGTGACTATCTGCAGGCAATGGATTTCCTGTATCGCGGCAAAGCGCTTTATTGGGCGGACGTCGCCGACGTGGCCGAACGGGTGCTGACCGTCGACGAACTGAAAGGCTTTGTCGATAAGCATGCGCCAGCGCCGACCACGCCGCTGAAACCGGTCAACCCGGACGAATACAACGGCCAGCCCCTCACGCCGGAAGTGCAATTGCGTGAACTGCTGGCGCGGCGGCTGATGCGCGCCGGACGTCCTCAAGAGGCCATGGGTTATTTTGACATCCCTAACTATCGCCAGGTGGCGCAACAGTACGCCGATACGCTGAAAACGGCGCAGGACAAAACCACCGATAAACTGGCGCGCGCCCAAGCCTATTATCAGGCCGCAACGCTGCTACGCACCCAGGGGTTAACGTTCACCGGTTATGAGATGACGCCGGATTACGCGATTTATGACGCGGGCTATTCCTATCTGGGGGATGCCTTTGATACCCGCGAATTGAAGCATAAGAGTTGGATCAGCAGCGCAGAGGCCGCGCGGGCCAAAGCGGCATTGCCACCGCAGGATAATCGCTTCCTGCACTATCGTTGGCAGGCCGTCACACTGGCTCAACAGGCCGCCGACTTGCTGCCGCCAAAAAGCCAGGCCTATGCTGCCGTGCTGTGTAATGCCGCCGGTTGGGTGATCAAACGTGATGCAAAAACCGGTCAGGCGTTGTACCAGCGCTATATCAACACCGGGACTCGTTACCCCTGGGCCAACAAGTTTGGCTATAGCTGCCCGGCACCGGACTTCGCCGCCGTTGCCCCATAACGCCGAATTTCAGGCACAAAAAAGCCCGGCTAGCCGGGCTTTTTAACGCTTACGCGGGATTAGGCTTCGATCGCCATTTTCAGTTTCTTCATGGCGTTCTTTTCTAGCTGGCGTACGCGCTCAGCGGAGACACCGTACTGATCGGCCAGCTCTTGCAGCGTGGACTTATTGTCGTCGTCCAGCCAACGGGCACGAATGATATGCTGGCTACGCTCGTCCAGGCCTTCCATCGCATAGGCCAGTTTGTCTGCGGCGTTGCTTTCCCAGTTATCTTCTTCGATACCTTCGGCAAAGTCAGAGCTTTTATCCTGCAGGTACAGCACTGGCGCCATCGACTGACCTTCACGGGCGTCGTCGTCCGGCGTTGGATCGAAAGTCATATCCTGTGCCGCCATGCGGGACTCCATCTCGCGCACGTCTTTGCTGGTCACGCCCAACTCACGGGCCACCAGTTCCACCTCATCCTGATTAAACCAGCCCAGACGCTGCTTGGTTTTACGCAGGTTAAAGAACAGCTTACGCTGTGCCTTGGTGGTCGCAACTTTAACGATACGCCAGTTGCGCAGTACATACTCGTGAATTTCTGCCTTGATCCAGTGCACCGCAAAGGAAACCAGACGCACCCCAACCTCTGGGTTGAAGCGGCGAACAGCTTTCATCAGGCCGATATTACCTTCCTGGATCAGATCCGCCTGCGGCAGGCCGTAACCAGAGTAATTCCGGGCAATATGAGCGACAAAGCGCAGGTGAGACAGGATGAGCTGCTTAGCGGCTTCCAGATCGCCCTGATAATGCAGCCGTTCAGCCAGCTCCCGCTCTTCCTCTGCCGTCAGCATCGGATAGGTGTTGGCGGCCCGAACATAGGCTTCCAAACTGCCCAGGGGCACTAAAGCTAAAGTTTGCATTTCTTTGGTCATTCAAACCCTCTCTTGAAAAAACAGATCATGCAGGTGATTATCACGGCGGGGAAATGATTGATTCTACGGCAGTTGCTATTGCAAAAGCGGTCCACACGCCGGGCACCATAACATTTTGCTGCAGATTTTGACCGTGTTCCGCCCTATTAGTTCACAGTTTTTCGATCATATTGTGCATGACAATACGTGACGAAGACTCAGGCCGATAGGGAATTTGTGCGCAAAGAAGAGACTGGATGGTGCTTGGGTTGGTGCCGGTAGCTCTTCTCCCGCAACACGCTCGGAGCAGCAGGAGAAGAGTATACCAAAAAAACTTTATTGTGGTGTAAATCGACGTAAATGTTGCACCGTCGCCAGCCAGGCGGCGATCCAGCCGATCATCGCGGAGACAATCAGCAGCAACAGCGCTTCATCCCAGCCTAACCCGTGCAGGGTGAAGGTGGTGCCAAAGACCTTGGCCACGCCGGTGACCACAGACTCCAGACGCCACACCATCCCGCCGGACAACAGCAACGACAGCAATGCGCCAAAGAAGCCCAGCATCGCCCCACCGTTCAGGAACGGCCGCAGGATAAAGCCGTCGGTCGCACCGATCAGCTTCATCACGTTGATGGTGTCACGACGGCTGAAGATGCTCAGCCGCACGCTGTTACCAATCACCAGGAACACCGCCACAATCATCAGCACGCCGATCATCGCAGCGACCTGGCCCACCAGCCCGGTCAGCGCCGCCAGGCGGGCAAACCAGCTGTCATCCATCCTTACCTCATCCACGCCCTGTACCGCCGCCACGCGATCGCGCAGGGTATTGAGGGTGTCGGAACTTTGGAAGCTCATTTTCGGCGTGATGATGGCTACCGCTGGCAGTGGGTTCTCTTCCAGCATATCCAGTGCGCCGCCAAAGCCGGACCAGTTGCGGAATTCGCCCCGGGCCTCTTCGCGCGACAGGTAATTCACTTTCTCTACGCCGGCTTCCGCCTTGATGGCATCGAGCACTTTCACCGCCGCGTCGTCATCGAGGGATTTATCCAGATAAACCGTCAACTGCGGCGTTGGGTACCATTGGGTCGCGGCGGTACTGACGTTTTTCCAAACGATGTAACACACGCTCGGCAGTGTCAGGGAGATGGCAATCACCATCACCGTCAGCAGCGTTGCCAAGGGTTGGCGCAGCATATCCTTGATAGCGTTCATCCAGGCGTAACGCCATTGTTCACGCCAGCCGCCGCGCAGCGCTTTGCTCTTGGCGGTTTTTGCGTTATTCGCCATGATGCGCTCCTCCAGCCATACGACCCTGGCTCAGGCGCAGAGTGCGGTAATTGCGACGGGCAATCAGCCCGGTGTCATGGGTGGCCATCAGCACGGTCACGCCAACACGGTTAAATTCTTCAAACAGGCGCAGAATGCCTTCCGACAGCGCGTCATCCAGGTTACCGGTTGGCTCATCCGCCAGCAGCACCGCCGGTTTGTTCACCACCGCACGGGCAATACCCACGCGCTGTTGCTCACCACCAGAAAGCTGGATCGGGAAGTTTTTCGCCTTATCCAGCAGCCCGACCTTGTCCAGCGCAGCAGAAACGCGGCGGCGGATGTCTTCGGTACTGGCACCGGCGATAATCAGCGGCATCGCCACATTGTCATACACCGTACGATCCAGCAGCAGATGGTGATCCTGGAAAATCATGCCGATCTGACGACGCAGGAACGGCACCTCACTGTTTCTCAGGCGACTGATGTCGTGACCACCAAACCAGATATGGCCGGCGCTCGGCCGTTCAATGCCACAAATCAGTTTCAGCAGGGTACTTTTACCCGCGCCGGAATGGCCGGTCAGAAACGCCATCTCTGCCGGGCGCAGATGGAAATCTACCCCCTGCAGTGCCTGCCGTCCGCCCAGATAAGCTTTACTGACCTGTTCAAAGCGAATCATCCGTATTAATCCTCTCGGGCAAAAAGTGCCTCAATAAAATCGTCAGCCTTAAACGGCCGCAAATCTTCGATGCCTTCCCCAACGCCGATATAGCGAATCGGGATAGCGAACTGATCGGCAATGGCAAAGATCACCCCGCCCTTGGCGGTACCGTCCAGTTTAGTCAGTGTGATACCGGTTAAGCCTACGGCTTCATTAAATAATTTCGCCTGGCTGACCGCATTTTGTCCGGTGCTGGCATCAAGAGTCAGCATAACCTCATGGGGGGCCTGGTCGTCCAGTTTTTTCATAACGCGGACGATCTTCTTCAGCTCTTCCATCAGGTGCGCTTTGTTCTGCAGACGCCCTGCCGTATCGGCCAGCAGTACGTCGATACCGCGCGCCTTGGCGGCCTGTACGGCATCGAAAATCACCGAGGCGGAGTCTGCGCCGGTTTGCTGCGCGATGACCGGAATACGGTTACGTTCGCCCCACACCTGCAACTGCTCCACCGCCGCCGCACGGAAAGTATCCCCTGCTGCCAGCATCACCGATTTGCCTTCCGCCTGGAACTGGCGAGCCAGCTTACCGATGGTGGTGGTTTTACCCACGCCGTTCACCCCAACCATCAGAATGACATACGGGGTTTTACCACTAACATCCAGCGGCTGTTCAACTTTAGTCAGAATTTCAGACATTTCCTCCTTCAGCTTGCCGTACAACGCCTCAGCATCTTTCAACTGCTTGCGGCTGGCGTGTTGGGTCAGGGAGGTAATGATTTTACGCGTGGTTTCCACGCCGACGTCGGCAATCAGCAGCTGTTCTTCCAGCTCTTCAAACAGATCGTCATCAATTTTCTTGCCACGGAACAGACCGATAAAGCCGGAACCCAGATTCTGCTTGGTTTTCACCAGGCTACGCTTCAGGCGGGCAAAGAAGCCTTCTTTGGTCGGGCGCTCCTGTTCCTGAGTCACCGCAGGGGCCAGCAGCTCAAGTGGTTGTTCTTCAATCTCTTCAATAATGGCCGGTGCGACGATAATCGGCTCCAGCGCCACGCTGGCCGGCAGAGGCTCTGGCTCAGGTTCGATAACCAGCTCAGGTGCAATCACTTCAGGTTCTGGTTCGATAACCGGTTCTGGCGCAATCACCTCTGGTTCGGGCTCAACCACTGTCGGTTCAATCATGACAACCGGCTCAGGCTCGACAATCGGCTCGGCGATCTCTTCCGCTACCACAGGTTGTTGATCTGCCGCCACCTGTTCGGTAAGAGCAACAATTTCTTCCGCCAGCGTTTCTGCTGGTGCAGAGTGCTCGGTCACCACCGGCACGCTTTCGGCGATATGTTCGCCGGTCAGGCTGCCGTCCCATTCGCCAGGGGTCTCTACGGAGGCGGCAGGTTCAGATTCCTGGGCGGGGAGCTGGTCATCCAGCTTGGGAACAACCGGTTCAGCCGGTGTTTCCACGGCCTGATTTTCCGCCGGTTCTACCGACGTTTCAGGTTGCTGTTGCTCTTCTTCTTTCTGGCCGAAGCCCAGCCAGGAGAAAAACCCGCGTTTCTTATCTTTTGCCATGTTATGACTCTACTCCGTACCGAAGGCTTGCTTATACTGATAATTATTCCGCCGAGTCTATCACTTTCCCTCGCGCAGCAACACGCATCCGGTATGCTTTCCGCTGTGAAATCAGGCAACAAAGTTTTACCGTTTCCCCCGGCGCGTCTCACCGGTAGAATAGAGGCAACTTTTCGTTAACTTGTGCGGCCTTCACCGCCCCAGAAAGAAATAAAGCAAACCTATGACAAGAATATCGCCACGGGCGTCGGCCAAAAAACCGGCTCAGGCTGCGGCCGGGCAGATCCGCATTATCGGCGGCCAATGGCGCGGGCGAAAACTGCCGGTACCGAATAGCCCTGGGCTGCGTCCGACCACCGACCGCGTCCGTGAAACCCTGTTCAACTGGCTGGCGCCGGTGATCCAGGGCGCGCGCTGCCTGGACTGTTTCGCCGGTAGCGGTGCACTCGGCCTGGAAGCGCTGTCACGCTATGCTGGCAGCGTCACGCTATTGGAGTTTGAACGCCCGGTGGCACAGCAGCTGGAAAAAAATCTGGCGTTGCTGCAAGGGAAAGGCAATGTGGTCAATACCAACGCGTTAAGCTGGTTGGCGGGCAAAGCTCAGCCGTTTGACGTCGTATTCCTCGATCCACCGTTTCGCAAAGGGCTGCTGGCGGAAACCGTCACGCTGCTGGAGCAACAGGGCTGGCTGGCCGACGAGGCCTGGATCTATGTAGAAGCCGAAGCCGAAAGCGCCGCCACGGACGTCCCGGCCAACTGGCAGCTACACCGTGAAAAAGTGGCCGGTCAGGTGGCTTACCGTCTTTATATCCGTTCTCAAGAGAAAACCGACAATGCTGATTAATCTGGGTCGCCTGCTGATGCTGTGCGTATGGGGCTTTCTGCTCTCCAACCTGTTCCACCCTTTTCCCAAGCCGCTGAAGTACTTCATCGACGTGGCGCTGTTCTTTATGGTGGTGATGCACGGGCTGCAGTTGGTATTGCTGAAGTCGACGCAACCTAAAGATCAGCCGATAAGCTACTGGCAGGAAGCCAAGATCTTCATCTTTGGCGTCTTCGAGCTGCTGGCCTGGCAGAAAAAACAGCCGCCGATCAAAAGAAAATAACTATTGCGGCGCCGACTGGGCGGTAAAGGAGAGGTAGCGAGTTCCCTGCATCTTCAGCGTGCCCTGCGCGCCCTTTTCTATCGGATGGTATTGCCACTGCTTCAGCCGTAGCCGAATATCCTCACTGCCGCCCAACGGACTGAACACGATCTCATAGTTCATCGGTTCGTTGACCATTGTCTCACGCTGGGGCGCGCGGGTCTTGGCGACGGGGAATTCACGTTTATCGCTCACCGTGACCTGCAGGCTGCGCACCGGTGCGCGGTCGTTTTCCGCCTCCGAACGGCGCTGGTTGAAATAGCGATGCGTCGCCAGTACGGCGATCAACGCAATCACGGCGACAAAAAACAGCGGCGGCTTACTCATCTTGATTCCCATTCCCTTCGCAGTTAAATCGGCGTAAACATAGCATTCTCAAGAAAGCATTGTCGATTGCAGGCGCGCTGCCTACACTGCAATCAGGAAGTGACACTGGTGACAATTTGGAGCCGGAGGCTGTGGCTCCCATAATGAATAAGGAAGACATATGAGTTGGCCGTTCCTTGCCGTATTCTTTTCCGGTTGGCTGTTCGTTGATGCCTCCTACCGCGGGCCACGCTGGCAACGTTGGGTGTTTAAACCGGTTACCCTGTTGCTGCTGTTATTGCTGGCCTGGCAAGCGCCGGTTCTGGGCGCTGCGGGCTATTTGATCGTTCTTGGCCTGTTGGCGACGCTGATCGCCGACGCTCTGTTGCTGCTACCGCGTGAACGCGTGCTGTATGCCATTGGCGCATTTTTCCTGTCGAACCTGCTGTATACCCTGAGCTTCGCCAGTCAGATGACTTTCAGCCTGTTTTGGCCGCTGCCGTTGGCGCTGCTGGTGATTGGGGTGCTGTTGCTGGCGACTATCTGGACCCGGCTGGAAGAGATGCGCTGGCCGATTGCCACTCTGGTAGCGATGACGCTGCTGATGGTGTGGCTGGCGGGGGAGCAATACTTCATGCGCAGCACCGATTTTGGTTTTTCGCTGCTGGCGGGGACCTCACTGCTGTTGCTGGCCAACGTAGTGTGGCTGCTTAATCGCTATCGCTTTACCTTCCGCGCGGCCGATGCGCTGGTGGCATTCTGCTACTTCTCCGGCCATTTCCTGATTGTACGTTCGCTTTACCTGTAATTTCTCAGGGCGGGTTCGGCTGCCGAACCCGCTATGATTACAACAGCGCCTTCAGCGTCAGGCCGTCATCCGCACCAAGCTGGTTACGATAAATATCCCCGTCGCGCGAAAAGAACGCCAGCGTACTGCCGTCCGCCTGTAGTAAAGCGATGCCATCCGGCGCCGGACGCCAGCCGACCACCTCAGCCGTTAACACTTTCTTCAGGCAATCCTGCCGATCCACCAGGTGATAGCCGTTAGTTGCACTTTGTTCACTGGCCAAAAACTCGATCTGGCACTGCTGCTGTGCATCAGCGACTTGCCATTGTCCCGCCAGTGACTGCGCGGTCGGAAGAACCAAACTGCTGGCCATAACTGCCCCCGTAACCATTATGCTCCCCGCCATTATGGCGGCACGCGCCAAGCTGCCTTTCATATCGGCTCCTGCATAACGCCCGGCCAGATTACGCCGGGCGTTACCCTCACGGTTACACGATAAAATCAGTGGTGACGTCTACCTGACCCACGATTTTCACCAGGAAGTCCGGTGCCTGATGGCCACCGATATTCAGTGCCAAATCGCTGACGTTATTTGACGCATTGTAGGACAATAAGGCTTCGCCCACTGCACCGCTGAAATGATCGACGAAGTGGATTTGATCGCCAGCCTGTTTGCCCTGATTGAAGAACGACAGGTCAATTTTATCGGTGCCTTTCTGGAAATCCTTGATCACGTCGGAAGCGCCCGGTGCGGAATCGCTGACCGCAGAGAAAACAAAGATATCCTTGCCTGCGCCGCCCCACAGTTCATCCGCTCCACCACCGCCAAACAGCACGTCGTTGCCCGCGCCACCTTTCAGCACGTTGTTGGCCGCGTTGCCCACGAGCACGTCATTGCCCGAGCCGCCGATGGCGTTCTCAATAGTCACACCCGCCGCGATAGACACGTTGCCTTTCAGGCCGCCCACGTCGGAGAAGGACTTCTCGTTCAGATTGATACGCTGGTTGGCGGTGTAACCGGAGAAGTCGAAAGTGTCATTACCGCCCGCATCCCAGGCAGCAAAGATCACTTTTTGCGAGTTGCTGGTGGTGCTGAGGAAATCGCGGCCAGTATTGGAGTTAAAGCCATACACTGTGTCACCAGTGCGGGTCGACAGGTTGGCACCATACAGGTGCTGAATAGCGGCAATGTCATCCAACAGCGGTGCCGCTGCGTAGTGTCCGCCGTTATCACCGCCGGTGTTGGTTTCACTCCAGTAGCTCATCAGGCTGAACTCGCGGGTGTCCTCGGCATAGGTAACGTCATTGTAGGTTGGGTTGCCTTCACCGGCGTTGTACTCGCCCGGATGGCTCAGGCCCAGCGCATGACCAATCTCGTGGGTAAACGTCTGACGGCCATAGTCTTCGCTGGCCGGATGTTTAACGTTGGATTGGTTGACGTTGTACCAGGTCTGGCCGCCCAGATCCTGGCCCTGATAAATGGTATTCGGCAAGAAGGCGTAGGCCTGGGTGCCATAGTCATAATGGCCGGGACGATCCTGACTGTAGTTGCCAAAGGTGATATTGGCCTTTTGGCCGGCGGCAACTTCGGTGAAGGTGAGATTGGCCACGTCAGACCAGGATTGCAGTGACAGTTTGGCCTGTTGCTGCTGTTCCGCGCTGAACTTGCTCAGCCCGGTATCGCCGGCGACGTTGGTGGAAGAGAATTTATAGTCCGGGAACGAGAAAGTTAATTTGGCCGGTTGCCCAAAAACTTTATAACCATTCCAGGTTTGGTTCTCACGGGTAATAAACAGCCCAGCTTGTTCGTTTGAAAATGAGTCCTTGCCATTAACCTGGATCCCGTTGCCACGCTCGTGGTAATGCAACAGATCGTCTACAGCATTGTAGCCGGACCCGGTCGCTGCGAGGCTGGATTCAGTAACTTCAATTGCCTTTTTAGTAGATTGCATTGGTTCGATTCCACTCATTAGCTGATCGTTATCAATCAGACAGATAGACATAACCTGCCCGCTAGCCACGGAGAACGATCCGCCAGCTAACCGGAAGGGACTTATGCGCCGTTACCGGCAGTGTGTTAGATAGAATTAATGCATATATATCAGCAAATAAGATTACCGCTATAAATGGTAATCGATTCCAATTATAGGCAGGCTCGCAAAACTGAACATAAAATAATCAGCTATATATTTTCACAACGAAGGAGACTTATGCTGGTTTTTGGCGATCTTTACAATCTAAATGAAACTTAATAGTCACATGTTGGCAACAAACTTCAACAAAAATGCGGCCTGCAGGTGCAAGCGGATCGTGCTGGCATTTAAGTGACAAAAAGTTAAATTTAGCTAAAGAGTTATAGATTAATAACTCTTTATTATTAGCCACCGGAACTTTTAAGTTTGTATTGGAATAACATTTTATTATTTCGCCTAACGGCCTTACATCACCGCGATAACTCCCGCCTCACAGTTAGCAATAATTCTCATCCGTCGCTTGACTCTGGAGTTGACTCCAGGGTGTAGAGTCTGCCCAATGAACTTCATTAACGGCCCGGAGGGGGACGCTATGACTCACCATGAAAAGCATAATCATCAGGAACATCACCATGCGGAAGGCGGCTGCGGTTGCAACCACAGCCACAGTAAAACCCAGCACGGTTGCAGCAGTGAAAAGCCAAATGTCGCCAGCCCTGGCGAACATGCCCATACGCACGATCATGGCGCTGGCGGTTGCAGCACTGACGATCATGAGGATCCGGATGAGGAAAACGACAGGTTAACTGCCGCCCCTCTCTCCGGTAGCCAACGCTACAGCTGGAAAGTCACGGGTATGGACTGCCCAAGCTGTGCCAAGAAAATTGAAAATGCGGTGACCGCACTTCAGGGTGTCGACAACGCCCGCGTACTGTTTGCCACCGAAAAACTGGTGGTCGACGCCCAATCCGATATCAGCCTGCGCATTCAGGATGCGGTGAAACAAGCTGGCTTTACCCTGCTCGGCAGCCAGACCACCCAAGCCGATTTGCCAAAAACGTCGCGACTCGGCGAGTTTGGCCCACTGTTGCTGCTCACTACGCTGATGATCGTCAGTTGGGCACTCAGCATGGTCAACCCCGAGCTAAGCCGCATTGCCTTTATCGCCACCACGCTGGTAGGCCTGGCCCCGGTCGCTACCAAGGCGGTACGACTGATCCGCTCCGGCACACCGTTTGCCATCGAAACCCTGATGAGCGTGGCGGCCATTGGCGCACTCTTTATCGGTGCTACCGCCGAGGCGGCAATGGTATTGCTGCTGTTTATGGTTGGCGAGATGCTGGAATCCTATGCCGCTAACCGCGCGCGACGCGGCGTGAAGGCACTGATGGAGCTGGTGCCGGAAGACGCCCTGCTGTTGCAGGGAACACAACGCAAGCGCGTCCCCGTTGCCAGCCTGCGCCCCGGCGATGTGATTGAAATTGCCCCCGGCGGCCGTCTGCCGGCCGATGCCGAGCTGCTCAACCCGTTTGCCAGCTTCGACGAAAGCGCCCTGACCGGCGAATCTGTACCGGTCGAACGTCAGCAGGGCCAGAAAGTCGCAGCGGGCAGTTTGTCGGTCGATCAGGCCGCACAGATGAAGGTCATTTCCGAGCCGGGTAAAAACGCCATCGACCGTATTCTGCAACTGATTGAAGAAGCCGAAGAGCGCCGTGCGCCGATCGAACGTTTCCTCGACCGTTTCAGCCGTTACTACACCCCAGCAATTATGTTGCTGGCCATCGCGGTGATCCTGGTGCCCCCGTTGCTGTATGCACAACCCTGGGATACCTGGATTTATCGCGGCCTGACCCTGCTGCTGATCGGCTGTCCTTGTGCGTTGGTGATCTCTACCCCGGCGGCGATCACCTCCGGGCTGGCAGCCGCCACCCGTCGCGGTGCTCTGATTAAAGGCGGTGCGGCGCTGGAGCAGTTAGGCCAGGTGCAAACCATCGCCTTCGATAAAACCGGTACGCTGACAGAAGGCAAACCGACGGTTACCGATGTGCTACCGCTCAATGGCATCAGCGAACAGCAACTGCTGACCCTGGCCGCTGCCGTCGAGGCCGGTTCCCATCACCCATTGGCGCAAGCGATTATCAACCGCGCCGAACAGTATGGCGTGCCCCTGCCGCTGGCACAGGGCCGTCGCGCACTGGCGGGCGTTGGGGTCGAGGGTATGATCGACGGCAAAACCCTGCTGATCAGTGCTCCCGCCAAGCTGGCCGCTGGCCTGCTCACTCCACAGGGTGCCAGTCAGGTCGAACGGCTGGAAAATGCCGGTAAAACGGCGGTGGTGGTTCTGGAAGACGGCGTGCCGATTGGCCTGCTGGCACTGCGTGACACACTGCGTAGCGATGCCAAACAGGCGATTGCCGAACTGAAAGCGCTGGGGATCAACGGGGTGATGTTAACCGGTGACAACCCGCGCGCGGCGGCGGCGATTGCCACTGAGCTGGGGTTGGACTACCGGGCCGGGCTGCTGCCGGAAGATAAAGTGAAGGCGGTAACCGAACTGAGCGAACTGCGGCCAACGGCGATGATCGGCGACGGCATCAATGATGCACCGGCGATGAAAGCCTCCAGTATCGGCATCGCGATGGGCAGCGGTACCGACGTGGCGCTGGAAACCGCCGACGCGGCGCTGACACATAACCGGCTGGTGGGCGTGGCGGAAATGATCCGCATCTCACGCGCCACACACGCCAATATTCGGCAGAACATCACCATTGCACTGGGGCTGAAAGGGGTATTCCTGATCACCACCCTGCTGGGCCTGACCGGACTGTGGCTGGCGGTGCTGGCTGACTCTGGCGCTACCGCGCTGGTCACCGCCAATGCCCTGCGACTGCTGAAGAAGCGTCAGTAATAAAACAGCGTGTCGGGGCGCCACCTATGGCGCCCCGACACACAGACCTAAAAAATAACAGCGGCAAGGCGCACGTAATAACCATAATCAAAGCATGCCTTTACTATATTCTTCCGCCTCCTATTCACTGAAATCCGGTAAGCCCATGAAGCTTATTAGAGTAATGGTCGAATGAAATCGTCATATTTTAAAGCTCTGAACCTGAGCACCCTCCTTTTTATCCCTACACTGGCTCTGGCGCAGCAGCCTGATTCTGCCGCCACCGCACAGCTCATCGATAAAGCAGATCGCCCCATGTTCATCACCCAAAATACCTTGCCGGCATCCCAATCCCCTGAGCCTACGGCGAAATCCAAGCCAGAGCATCGCCTGCTGCCTATTTGGGGGGATGAAGCACGAGCCCGCGGCTATGACCTGCCGGAACCCTTCGGGATCGGTATCAATTACATGAACATGCGGCAGAATATTAACGTCGATAGCATCAACTTTACTGGATTAGGTTGGGACACATTCAATCTGCCATCCAATTTGTTCAAAATCGATGTGGGCAAAACCCGCGAGCAGAGCAAAACGGAAACCATGCGGCTGGATACCTGGGTGCTGCCGTTCCTCAATGTTTACGGCATCGTCGGCCATACCAAAGGCAGTTCGTTGTCCCAGGTCTCCGTTGATGCCGATCCCAGCCAACACACAGAAATGATGGAAAAAATCATCGCCGATGTCGTACACGGCATGAATAAACAAGGGACGCTACGCGATCTGGATTTCAAACTCGATTTCAAGGGCACCACTTACGGCGCAGGTGCCACGCTGGTCGGGGGATATGAGAACTGGTTCGCCTCGGTTGATACCAACTACACCCGCACCAATTTCGATATCCTTGATGGCCAAATTTCCGCGTTGACGGTGTCACCCCGCGTAGGTTACCGCTTCCTGGTGCCCGGTATCAGTGGGCAGACTCATCTAAACCTCTGGGTCGGCACCATGTATCAGGACGTGCAGCAAGAGTTCAAAGGCAGCCTGTCTGATTTAAGAATGCCGGCAGAACTTCAGTCCCTGATGGCCCTGGCCAATCAGAAAGGTGAAGGTCGTTTCGAGGTAAAGCAGCATCTGCAATCCCCCTGGAATATCTTGCTCGGTACGCAATATGAGATCACACGACACTTTAACTTGTTGACCGAGTTTGGCTTTAGCCAACGCAACAGCTTTATGGTCTCGGGTGAATATCGCTTCTGATGGCGATATCGATTCGCAGTTTGCCCCTGGTCTTGTTGGTTCTGCTGTCCGGTGCCCATGCCGCTCTGTTGTCACATCAACAAATAGATGAAATGTTGGCCCCTCTGGGGTCTAACAACCATTTCGACAGCAGTAAAACCATCGATTGGGGTGTCTTGCCCGGCCCGTTTTATACTCCAGAACTCGGTCTTGGCATCGGCACCGCCGTGGTGGGGATATACCGACCAGACCGCCATGACAGCATCAGTCAAAATTCGACGCTGGCGTTAAAAGGCTTTTTCAGCTCGACCGGAGCCTTTGGTGTTGGTTTTCAAAACCACAGTTTTTTCGCTGAAGACCAATGGCGCTTCTTTGCCGACGGTTCGCTCAATAATATGCCTACCTACTTCTGGGGCACCGGCTACCAGGCTGGGCATAACGACGGTAACAAGGAAAAGTATACTCAGCAGTCATTCCAGATAGCACCACAGCTGCTGTACCGCATTGCAAATGCAACCTACGCTGGGATTGGCTGGGATTTGTCCTCAACGCACGCCAGCAAAACTGAAGAGGGTGACAGCAGCCTGTTCAGGGCCCAAAAAGCCGGGGTTTCATCGTTAAGCTCGGGGATCAGCGGTTCGCTGAATTACGATACGCGTGATTTCGTTTCTAATGCCACACGCGGCCAGTTTATTCGTCTGAGCGACACTTATTTTGCACCGGAATTGGGCGGCGACAGTCGTTTCAATGCCGTTGAGGGTCAATACAATGCCTATCACAGTTTGAGTGCGAAAAGCGTGTTGGCGTTTGATGCCTACAGCCGCCTGACCACTGGTGATATCCCCTGGGACAGGTTGTCTGAGCTGGGCGATGACAAACGAATGCGTGGCTATTATCAAGGCCGCTACCGCGACAGGAATGTGTTCAGCAGCCAGATAGAGTACCGTCGCAAGTTGAACTGGCGGCACGGTTATGTGCTTTGGGCCGGAGCCGGAACGCTAAGCGATAAGGCCGGCGATCTGGGCCAGGGGCCCTGGTTACCCACGCTGGGTGCGGGTTATCGCTTTGAATTCAAACCGCAAATGAACGTACGGCTCGATTTTGGGATCGGGCGTGGAAGCAGCGGATTTTACTTTCAGGTTGGGGAGGCTTTTTAATGCGTTCTGTTGTGCTGCTATTTCTGTTGTTTGCCCCTATGCTGCCCGCCAAGCAACTGGAAACGCTGCTCACCTCGCAACCCACCCGCGAAAGCCGGATAGCCTGGCCGGTGACGGCGCCTCTGTCACCGCCGGACGGTTTACGTCCCTGCTGCGCCTTTGGTTATAACCTCAAAGCGCAAGCCTTGGGCATCCCAGTGCCGTTTTATCAGTTGAGTAACGTGGTGGATGCAGACCGGCTTGGCACCCATCACTATAACGACAGCGCTTTCAACGCCATCAGCAACTTGCTGGGGTTTGGCAGTGAACAATTGGGATTGATATACAGCCATCGGGGGGGATTTATCGATATCGCTCACGTACGCGATACCGCCGACAATACCCTCTTCCTGTTCAGCCAACTGCTCCCCCGATTGGGTCAGCAGTGGCATATCGATCTTAGCCCTGAGCTGGCAACGCGTCGCATACAGCTTAACGCCTTTACCCCACCTCAGGATGCAGCACAGCGCTATACGCTGGCGGCCTATTTGGCAGGGGAAATCGCCTTTCAAATGGCGGCATGGCATGAGATTGCACAGTGGTATGGCTACCGTTCCGTACCGGGATTTTCTGAGGAGGTCTCGGCTTTTTCACCGGAGGATTTGTATTCCAATCTGCTGGGGGCACGACTGGCGATTGATGCAATTTTGCAAGGACAGGCGGTATCTCTCACTGCCTACAACAGCGCCATGGAGAGGCTGCTCCCTCAGGCTCTGCACCAGCTTGGCGCGGTATCCATCAGGGCAACTCAGCGGCAGTTTGACGGTATTGACGGTGACTGGTGGGACAGCCATCGCCGGGTGCCGGAGAAGTTTTTGGTGTTAAAACGGGATTACACCACCGCAAGCAATCGCCTGCCCGCGCTGCCTACGTTCGAGAAGACCGCCCCACAGCGCCTGATGTTACCGCTACAGGTTCAGGGATTCAGGCTGGCAAACCTGGGCGAGCTGCAGCTCTGGCCGACGGATGCCATGCGCAATCTACCGGCTCCGCACCACTATTACCGCCCGCCGGACTTCAATGGATTGGCATGGCATGCTCGCGCATTGGACGCACAGCAAATATTGCAAAAACGCTAAGTAAACAAATGGTTATTAACGTTCAACGCCTTTACGCAATAAATAGCGGTAAGGCGCGGCGTCGGTTTCCTGCGCCACCAGCGTGTGTTCCATAAAGCGGCAGAAACCCGGAATGTCGCGGGTGGTGGCCGGATCATCAGCAATAATCAGCAGCGTTTCACCGTCATCCATATGGCGCACGGTTTTGCGTACCATCATTACCGGTTCCGGACAACGCAGTCCCAGCGCATCAAGCGTCTGGTCGGCCTGGGCAAATAAGTCAGTCATGCAATTTTTCTCGGTCAAAAGCGATCGGCGAACGCTCGCCGCATCTCATCAGCGCCTAGTTTACGCCGGTAGTTTTTCTGTGCAAGATGCGTTAACGTTTGCGTTAAATTTAACCATTGCATTGGTTGCGCAAACGCGTATCATGCGGCCGCGCAGCTTATTTCGCGGCGTAGACAAGACATTCTGGGTTCCCTCACCCCACTATTAAAAAGGCTACAACATGTATTCGTTTACTGCTCGGCAGCGCCTTACCGCGTTAGTCTGGCTATCACTGTTCCATATTGTCATCATTACCTCCAGTAACTACCTGGTGCAGTTGCCGATGTCCATTTTCGGCTTTCATACCACCTGGGGTGCATTTACCTTCCCGTTTATCTTTCTGGCTACCGATCTGACGGTGCGAATTTTCGGCGCCCCACTGGCGCGACGTATCATTCTTTCGGTGATGGTACCGGCGCTGTTTATCTCGTACGTGATCTCCACCGTGACCTATCAGGGTGAGTGGCAGGGCTTTGCCGCACTGGGCAGTTTTAATCTGTTTGTGGCGCGTATCGCCGTCGCCAGCTTTATGGCTTATGTACTCGGTCAGATCCTCGACGTTCACGTTTTCAACCGCCTGCGTCAGCGCAGTGCCTGGTGGGTTGCCCCCGCAGCAGCCATGTTCCTCGGCAATATCAGCGATACGCTGTCGTTCTTCTTTATTGCGTTCTACAAGAGCAGCGATGCTTTTATGGCCAACAACTGGGTTGAGATCGCCCTGGTGGACTACAGCTTCAAAGTGCTGATTTGCATGCTGTTCTTCCTGCCGATGTATGGCGTTCTGTTGAATATGCTGCTTAAGCGTATTGCCGCCCGCCAAGGCGACGGCAGCCTGCAAGCAGGCTGACCCGTGTTATCATTGGCGGCCTGCATCGACCCAGAGGCCGCCATGACTATGCCCCCCGCCACGCCACCCTCGAAGAAATTCACCGCCTGTACCAACAAATCCCCGAATTCGGCAGCCTGCACAGCCGCTGATGATGCTCATCGGCCGTCACTATCAGATTGTTCAGCTGGAAAAGAAAGGCGAAGTGGCTGATTATCGGCTATTACTTGAGAAAACCTTGTGACAACATCTGCCTTGCATTTCAGCCTGGAATAGGTTGCGATAAGGCAGTGAAACCCTACCTGAAAGGAAGAAGGAAGCCCAATGCGTAAAGTAGCAAAATTGATGGGTATCAGCCTGTTAGTGCTTGGCCTGGCGGCCTGTGACGGCGAGACCAAAGACACCAAGGCGTCGGCAGGTGATGCCGCAGCCAGCGCCCCAGCCGGGCAACAGGTGAGCTTGCTGGATGGCAAGCTAGCGTTCACCCTGCCGGTGGGCATGGCGGACCAAAGCGGCAAGCTGGGTAACCAGGCGAACAACATGCACGTTTACGCCGACAGTACCGGCCAGCGCGCCCTGATCGTGATCCTCGGCGATAAAACGGCTGACAGCCTGGAAACCCTGAGCAAGCGTCTGGAAGACACCCAGCGCTCGCGTGACGCCAACCTGCAGGTGATCACCAACAAAGCCATCGACGTTAACGGCGTACCGCTGCGTCAGTTGGACAGCATCATCACCAGCGGCGGCGAGAAAGCCTATTCTTCTATCCTGATCGGCACGCTGGACAACAACATGCTGACCATTCAGGTGACGCTGCCGGCGGATAACCAGCAGCAGGCGCAGAGCGAAGCCGAAGGCATCATCAAAACGCTGAAACTGAACAAGTAATCTTACTCTGGGCGCAGCCCGCTGCGCCCTATGCCAATGCCTGCGCCAGCAGGGTGATCGGATGTTCGCAGCGCTTGCTGGTCGACATCTCGATTTGCCATTTGCAGGTTTCGCAGTCCGTGACCACCAGGTCCACCCCGCTTTCCTCTATTTGACGGAACAGCGACGCACCAATGCCCTGCGAAGTCTCGTAGTTCTCCGATTTAAATCCATAGGTGCCGGCAATGCCACAGCACTGCGAATCCAGCACTACCAGCTCCAACCCCGGTATCTGTCGCAACAGCTCCAGCGTATAGGCAGTCCAGCCCATTTTCTCCATATGGCATGGCGTATGGTAGGCCATCCGCAGCGGTGTATGTTTCAGCGGTAACTGACGTCCCTGATTGAGCAGGCGGTACAGATAGCGCGTTGCCAGTTCCACCCGTTCACGCACCGCCGAGGTATCCACTTCCAGCAAATGCGGATATTCATCGCGCAGGGTAAAAGTGCAGCTGGAAGAGGTCGCCACCACAGGGATACCCCGCTCCAGCACCGCCTCGTGCAGCGATTCAGCATTCACCCTGGCCTGTTTTTTGGCCTGGGCAATAAAGCCGTTGGCGATCAGCGGCACGCCGCAGCATTTCTCGCGTTTCAGCAACTGCACGCCAATATCCATCGCATTAAAGACCTTGATCAGATCCTTACCCAGTTGCGGGTGGTTGTAATTGACGAAGCAGCCGTGAAAGAACGCCACCTGCTCGGCATAACGCTGTTGGGCCTGAGCCTGCTGGCGATACCAGCGGCGGAAGGTGCCGAACGAGTACTTTGGCAGTTCACGCCGATGGTCAATTTTCAACGCCTTGTCGAGCAGGGCACGCACCGGTTTTAGCCCGGTAGCGGCATTCACAATCGGCGCAAACGGCGTCGACAGCGAACCCATCAGGTCGGTATGACTGAGGATGGCGTCGCGCAGCGTGGGTTTGCTCTGAGCAAAGTCGGCACGGGCGCGCTGAATGATGTCGCCGATTTTGACGTCGGACGGACAGGCCACCTCACAGCGTTTGCAGTTGGTGCAATACTTCAGCGCTTCGTCATACAGCGCCGGATCCTTCAGCCGCAGGCGCTCGCCGTCCGGCCCTGCCTGTTTTGGCCCTGGATAGAGCGGATTGACTTTGGCCACCGGACAATAGGTGGTGCAGACGGTGCACTTGATGCAGTTTTCAAAGCTGTTGTCTTTCTGCAGGCTCATGGACGCTCCTCCTGTGCCGCAATCTGTTGCGCGACGTACAACGCCCCAATCAGCGAAACACCCGCACCGCAGCCCTGCTGCAGGGGATCATAGCCGCCGGTCACTGCACCGATGGCATACAGGTTGCTCAGTGGCTCCCCCTGCCTTAAGGCCCGCAGCCGCTCATCGGTGCGTACCCCAAATTGCAGGTAAGGTTGCGGAGCAAACAGATTGCGGTGGCTCCAGTCTGCGCGATCCGCCCGGCTGTCGACATCCAGCCCAAACACCGGCTCACGTATGCCCTCGAAGTCCGCCACCAGCCCGTTGCTGAAAAAGCTGCCGCTGGCCAACACCACCTGTTGCGCCAGCAACGGAATATCGGTGTGGTTGCGGGTATAGAGGCCGGTGACTCGTCCGGCTTCGATATCCGCCCGCAGCACGCTGTCACCCGGCATGAACACGCAGCCCAGTTGCTGCAGACGCGAACGCAGAGCCTGGTGCAGGCGCATACCCAGTACCGAAGGCGGCAACGTCGGCAACAGACGGATCGGTTTACCCACCGCCATCTGCAGTGCTGCCAGTGAGCTATCATTTTCCAGCCCCAGACAGGCGGGCAGGAAAATCGCCTCGGCATCACCGGCCAATCGGCTCACCTCATCCGCCATCGACGTCAGGTTTTCCGGCAGATCCAGTACCCTGGCAATATTCACCGCCCGGAACTCACTGGGGTTGTTGCGCAGCCGGTCGAGCGACGGCAAGTGCATATAAGCGACTTCCGCCTGGATACCCAGGGTCTGCGCCAGGGAACTGGCGGCCAGCTGTGGCTGAAAATCCAAGAATCCTTCTATGCCAATCACCGCGATACTTTTCCACGGCAGTTCGCCGTCCAACGGCGTAACCGGGATGGCCTGAGGACTGAGCCAGGTCGCCCGGCGCGTACCCAGCGGCGTAACCCGCAGATGATTACGTTCACTGCTGCCCTGCAGGCTCAAACCACAGCGTTGCAGCAGCTGAGCCGCGCCGTCCGACAGTGCCGCCACCCGTTCGGCACCTATCAGCGCATAAGGATGCCGTGGCGCCTGTAGCGCAAGCGCCGGCATCGCCGCCAGGGGTGAGGTTACCGGGGTGCCGTCGGGTAGTTGCGCCAGCAGATCCAGCGATCCGGATGAAAAATAGAGCGCGCTTTGGCCTGAACTGACCACGGCGCAACGCTTGCCCTGTTCCGCCAGCCGAATGGCACAGGTCATGCCCGCCAGGCCGCCGCCAATCACCACTACGTCAAATCGCATCATCGGCCTCCTGTTCCCCCCGGGCATCGAGCCCGCACAATCCCTGATAAACCCAACTGGTAAATTCACTTTCGCGCAGTGCATCACCCCAGGCGATCGGCCGTACTCCTTTCCAACGCTCGTTGAGGAAATGCGATAGCTGATCGATCGACTGCTGCGGGGTGGTGACGTTAAAGCGCGTCAGCAACCCAGCGGCGCGGCAGGCACAGAGTTCCCCCTGACAGGTGCCCATGCCGACACGGGTACGGCGGCGCAGATCGACCAGGTTATTGACGGTGAGGGAGTTAACCGCATAGCGCACTTCACCGGCGGTGACCGCTTCACATTCACACACCAGGCTGTTATCCAGCCGATCGCCGGCCGGTACCTGGCTGGCGCGATCGCCGTGGCGATAAACCGCCGAACCACGAATGCTGGCAGGCAGGGAAACCACGCTGCGCACCGTCTCTTCCGCCGACTGACGGGAGCCGGGCAAGGCTTCCTGCGCGGTGGTACAGGGGCTGTCTAACCCAAGCTTTTCACACACTTTATCGGTCGCCCACTGCGCCATCAGCCGGTAGGTCATCAACTTGCCGCCGGTAATGGTGATAAAGCCTTCCAGCCCGTCGCGGCTGGCATGATCGAGCAGCACGATGCCGCGGCTGACATTGCGACCGCTGGGGTCGTCATCGCTGGCCACCAGCGGCCGCACGCCGGCATAGGCGCGCAGAATACGGGTCTGAGCCAGTTCCGGTGCCAACAGCGCCCCCTCACGGATCAGAATGTCCACTTCCTGCGGCGTCACCAGCATGTTGTCGATCTGGTCATAGTCAATGTGGGTGGAGGTGGTGCCAATGACAGAGATGGTGTCGCCCGGCACCAAAATGTCGGCATCCGCCGGTTTGCGGCAGCGGTTGATCACCATGTTATTGATGCGATGGCCGAGGATCAGCAGAGCGCCCTTGGCCGGGAACATGCGAATGCGCAGATCGGCATATTCCGCAATCTGCTGGCCCCAGATACCGGCCGCGTTGACCACCACCTCGGCGTGAATATCGTAGTGGCGTGCCGATTGATGGTCGAAAACGCGCACGCCGGTTACGCGATCGCCCGCGCGTAGTAAACCGACCACCTGATGATAAGTGAGGATCTGCGCACCGTGCTCACGGGCGTCGAGCATATTGGCGGCGGTCAGACGGAAAGGGTCGACAGTGCCGTCCGGCACCCGCACCGCACCGATCAGCGCCGGGTTGGCGGCCGGCTCCAGGCGCAGCGCCAACTGCGGGTCAATTGCTTCGGCTTTGATACCAGCGCTGTGGCAGGAGACAATGAACTGTTGTTGGTAGGCCAGCGAATCCTGCGGCAGCGTGATAAACAGCCCATCGGTACGCTCGATGCAGTGATGCGCAATGCGCTTGAGGATTTGGTTTTCTTCTATGCATTCGCGCGCCGACTCACCGTCGGTCACCGCATAGCGTGCTCCGCTGTGCAGCAGACCGTGGTTACGGCCGGTAGCACCGGTGGCAATATCGTGGCGCTCCAGCAGTATGCAACGCAGGCCACGGCGCGCACAGTCACGAGCAATGCCCGCTCCGGTCGCGCCCCCGCCAATGATGATCACATCCGTTTCGTTATCCGGTGAATGGCTGCTCATGAGGCTCTCTCAGGATCCGTGATTATTAGCCTATTGAGCCACAGTCATTGGGGTCTTTGTTTGATAAGGAACAATAACGAACCTAAAACGAAAACCAAATGTCCACAAAAAACCATGATTGTGATCATAATCACGATTTTTGGGCGTTTTTCTATTTCATAACGTTAACGAATCGCTCAAAATTCGCCGGGGTTTCATAAAAGTGTAACAATTGCGCCATTCATCACAGCGACACCAGGCTGATTTGACTAGGATGACGCTCGTTATGGAACAAAAAAACACCACATTCGATATCCGCTCAATCATCAAATGAACGTAAAAGGTCATATTGATGTGATAACTAGATAAAGCCATCGGAGGCGCTCATGTTGAGTATTTTTAAGCCGGCAGCACACATTTCCCGTGTGCCGGTCGACAAAGTCGACCCGCTGTACCGTAAATTGCGCTGGCAAATTTTTATGGGGATTTTCTTCGGTTATGCCGCCTACTACCTGGTGCGCAAGAACTTCACCCTGGCCATGCCTTATTTGATCGACCAGGGCTTCAGCCGCGGTGACCTCGGTTTCGCGCTGTCCGGCATTTCCATCGCCTACGGTTTTTCCAAATTCATCATGGGGTCGGTTTCTGACCGCTCCAACCCCCGGGTGTTCCTGCCCGCCGGCCTGATCCTGGCTGCCGCGGTGATGTTGTTCATGGGCTTCGTGCCATGGGCGACTTCGAGCATCGCGGTAATGTTCGTGCTGCTGTTCCTGTGTGGTTGGTTCCAGGGTATGGGCTGGCCGCCATGTGGCCGTACCATGGTGCACTGGTGGTCGCAGAAAGAGCGCGGCGGCATTGTTTCGGTCTGGAACTGCGCCCATAACGTGGGTGGCGGTCTGCCGCCATTGCTGTTCCTGCTGGGTATGGCCTGGTTCAACGACTGGCACGCTGCACTGTATATGCCGGCCTTCGGTGCCATTCTGGTGGCCCTGATCGCCTTTGCATTGATGCGTGACACCCCGCAATCCTGTGGCCTGCCGCCGATTGAAGAATACAAAAACGATTATCCGGACGACTACAGCGAGAAAGCGGAAGAAGAGCTGACCGCCAAGCAAATCTTCATGCAGTACATCCTGCCGAACAAGCTGCTGTGGTACATCGCCGTGGCCAACGTGTTCGTTTACCTGCTGCGTTACGGCATCCTGGACTGGTCACCGACCTACCTGAAAGAAGTGAAGCACTTCTCGCTGGATAAGTCTTCCTGGGCCTACTTCCTGTACGAATATGCCGGTATCCCGGGCACCCTGCTGTGTGGCTGGATGTCGGACAAGGTGTTCAAGGGCAATCGTGGCGCCACCGGCGTATTCTTTATGACCCTGGTGACCATCGCTACCGTGGTTTACTGGCTCAACCCGGTCGGTAACCCTGGCATCGATATGGCCTGTATGATCACCATCGGTTTCCTGATTTACGGCCCGGTAATGTTGATCGGTCTGCACGCACTGGAACTGGCGCCGAAGAAAGCGGCCGGTACCGCTGCGGGCTTCACCGGTCTGTTCGGTTATCTGGGCGGTTCGGTAGCAGCCAGCGCCATTGTCGGCTATACCGTTGACTACTTCGGTTGGGACGGTGGCTTTATGGTGATGATTGGCGGCAGCGTCGGCGCAGTATTGTTGCTGTTGTTGACCATGCTGAGCGAGAAAAAACACCACGCGGAAATCGCTGCCAACAAACGCGGTTAAGCATTATCGCATCATCTTTGCCCTATGAATTTCGAGTTGCAGCTAGGCGGCCAGCTCACTCATCCCCAGGCGCTTACTTTAGTAAGTAACTGGGGTGAGTGAGCGCAGGTAACAACGCTGCAACTTGAAAGGCGACGGGCAAAAAGGCCGCGCTGCGGCCTTTTTACTACCCCTGCCCCTACAACATGGAGAACAACAGAATGCGGACTCAAGTCAAAGCCCTGCTGACAGGGATTATCCTGGCCACCTCAATGGTCAGCGCCGCACAGGCCGCCGACAAGGTGGTGATCGCCCACCGGGGTGCCAGCGGTTATCTGCCAGAACACACGCTGCCGGCGAAGGCCATGGCCTACGCGCAGGGTGCGGACTTCCTCGAGCAGGATCTGGTGATGACCAAGGACAACGAGCTGGTGGTGTTGCATGACCACTATCTCGATCGCGTCACCGACGTAGCCGAACGCTTCCCGGACCGCGCCCGTAAGGACGGCCGCTATTACGCCATCGACTTTACGCTGGCAGAAATCAAATCGCTGAAGTTCACCGAAGGCTTTGAGATCGAAAACGGTAAAAAAGTGCAGGGCTACCCTAGCCGTTTCCCGATGGGCAAATCTGACTTCCGCGTCCATACCTTCCAGGAAGAGATCGAGTTTGTGCAGGGGCTGAACCATTCAACCGGCAAAAACATCGGTATTTACCCGGAAATCAAAGCGCCGTGGTTCCACAAGCAGGAAGGCAAGGATATTTCCAGCAAAGTGCTGGCGGTGCTGAAGCAGTACGGCTATACCGGCAAGGGTGACAACGTTTATCTGCAATGCTTTGACGCCAACGAGTTGAAGCGGATTAAAACCGAGCTGGAGCCGAAGATGGGCATGGATCTGAAGCTTGTCCAACTGATCGCTTATAACAAATGGCAGGAAACCTATGAGCAGAAGGCCGACGGCAAGTGGGTGGAATACGACTATGACTGGATGTTTAAACCGGGCGCGATGAAGCAGATTGCCCAGTACGCCGATGGCATCGGGCCGGACTACCATATGCTGGTCGTGGCAGAGAAATCCAAGCCGGGCAAGGTGGTGCTGACCGACATGGTGAAAGAAGCCCATGCCAATAAGCTGGCGGTGCACCCCTTCACCATCCGTGCCGATGCACTGCCGAACTACGTCACCGACGTGAATCAACTGTATGACGTGATTTACAACCAGGCGGGCGTTGACGGCGTGTTCACCGACTTCCCTGACAAGGGCGTGCAATTCCTGCAAAAGCAGGGCCAGCACAAGTAGTAAAGATCAACGTCTCCCAGGTGACGAATAAAGTCTGTTATTAGGGAGAGCGTGCCGAAGGGGTCGTAGCAGCTTTAGCTGCCGGAGCGCCCCTCGGTGCGCTAGGCCCGGGTATCTCGGGCTTAATCTCAACGTTGTTCTCGAATTCAGGGCGCCGCAAGGCGCCCTTTTCATATCAGGCGATGAACATCTTGCGCAGGTAGTGCGGTACCGCATCGTCGACGTTAGAGCCGATCACTTCCAGTTCCGGCAGTTTGTCTTTCAGGCGCTGATGCGCGTCGCGCATGATGCAGCCTTTGCCGGCCATCGACAGCATTTCCAGATCATTCATCCCGTCACCGAAGGCAATGCACTCTTTCAGCGTATAGCCGATGATCTTGGCCACTTCTTCCAGCGCGTGGCCTTTTGACACGCCACCCGCCATCACTTCCAGACAGGTTGGGAACGAGAAACTGACGTTAACCCGATCGCCCCAACGCGCATTGATGGCATCTTCCAGCGGCAGCAGCTTTTCATGGTCTTCACAGGTGAAGTACACCTTGCACACGCCATCGGTTTCCAGCAGGCCCGGCTCGAACAATTGGTACTTGAAGACGGACTCTTGGAAGAACTCTTCCTGCTCCGGGCTTTCGCGGTTAATGAACCAGTCGTCATTACGGTAAACGTTGGTGGTGATGTCCGGATCGTTATGCAGCATACCGTAGAGATCGCGGGCGATGTCTTCGGCCAGGTTATGGCTGAAAATCAGCTCACCGTCGGTGTTGTGAACGCGAGCCCCGTTGGAGGTGATCATAAAGGCGCTGATGTCGAGGTTATCGCGGATCTGCGCAACGTCGATGTGATGGCGGCCGGTAGCAAAGACAAAATGCACGCCGCGCTGGGTCAGCAGCTTCAACGTCTCTTTGGCGTAAGGTGACAGAGTGTGGTCGGGTGATAGCAGCGTGCCATCTAAATCGGAAGCGACGACGTGATACATAGCGGTAATTTCTAACCTCTAATGGTGTGGTCGGCGGTTGGGGTACCACCTAAATGATGAGCAAAGAAACGCAGGATTGCGTTCAATGCTTCGGCGCGCATCGCGTCCCGCTCAAACAGGATCTCATGCCGTGCGCCTTCGATAACCTGCGGTTTTCCCCCTTCACAGGGATGGCCCGCGTCTGACAATGCCTGACAAAAAGCCTGATGGGAACGGTTGTCGACCACCCGATCCTCACCGGCCTGCAATAATAATAGCGGCGTGGTGATTTTAGCCGCCTGGGCGATGATTTCTCGCCCGGCCTGAAGACTTTCCCGTACCCAGTGGTAGGTTGGCCCGCCCACCTGTAGTTCGGGATAATCGGCGTAATAGCGCAAACAGCGACGATAGCGTTCACGACTGTGGGTCAACACGTTGACCACATAGGGCAACGGCCGCCACTGACCGGTGCCTATCGCATAGTAATCGCGTACCCTCGGGTGCTTCTCCGTCCAGTTCAGAATGCGGTTGGCCATCCAGCCCGGCATCGGTAAATAAATGCCGAACATTGGCGCGCAAAACGCCGCGGCATCGAAGGCCTGCGGCTGACGAGCCAGAAACTGTGCCAGAATTGCACCGCCCATCGAGTGAGCCAACGCAAAGTGTTGCCGGTAACCGTACGGCACCACTTCCTGCTGGTAAAACTGAGCGAAATCGTCGACGTAATCGGCAAAGTTTATCACATGACCGCGGTGCGTATCAGCCAGCAAACGGCCGGAACGGCCTTGCCCGCGGTGATCCAGGATCATCACGTCATAGCCACAATGGAACAGATCGTAGGCAACCTCAGGATATTTAATGTAACTTTCGATACGACCGGGGCTGATCACCACCACCCGCTGATGGCGGGTAGAACTGAAGCGCACGAAACGGATGGGTACGCCGCCGACACCACTGAACTCGCCCTCCTCACGCTGCCGCCAAAAATCCAGCAGCGGTCCCGTGGCGAAAGCAGCAAACTGCTTTTCACGCGTTAACCAGTCATTAGTGCTGAGAGTAAACGACGTCATCAAGTGCTTTTCCCTGAGTTACCAGCGGTAAAAATGTGACCTCTGGCACAAGAAATAATACTAGCGTATTGTGATTCAATTCTTACAAAAACCGCATCATTTTGGCACATATTGGCACTTTCAGGGAGTACCACAATGACCTTGGACTGGTGGTTAACCTATCTTCTGACAACTCTTATCCTCAGCCTGTCACCCGGTTCAGGGGCGATCAACACCATGAGCACCGGTATCAGCCACGGTTATCGCGGCGCAGCGGCATCCATTGCCGGCCTGCAGGTCGGGCTGAGCCTGCATATCGTGCTGGTGGGCATCGGTCTGGGCGCGCTGGTGTCGCAGTCGCTGCTGGCGTTTGAAATGCTGAAATGGTTCGGTGCCGCCTATCTGGTGTGGCTGGGTATTCAACAGTGGCGTGCCGCAGGTTCACTGGATCTGCATACGCTGGCGGGGACAATGCCGCGCCGTCGCCTGTTCCGCCGCGCTATCCTGGTCAATTTGACCAATCCGAAGAGCATCGTGTTTTTGGCCGCGCTGTTCCCGCAGTTTATCTTGCCCAACCAGCCGCAGGCCGAACAGTACCTGGTGCTCGGCGTCACGACTGTGGTGGTGGATATTTTCGTGATGATTGGTTACGCCACCCTGGCCACTCGCATTGCCGGCTGGCTGAAAACACCGCGCCAAATGCAGTTGCTGAACCGCATTTTCGGTTCGCTGTTTATTCTGGTGGCCGGGTTGCTGGCTACGGCACGCAAGGCATAAAGCAAAAGGCCGAACATGACTGTTCGGCCTTCAAATTCTCTGCGGCGGTGATTAGCGGGTAAAAATAAGGTGTAAACCGAAACCGGTAAACAGCACGCCCGCCAGCCCGTCGATCCACTTAGCCAGTCGCTGATAGCCACGACGCATGGTCGGCAATGCAAACACCACCGCCACCAGGCTGAACCAGACAAAAGTCTCGGCAATGATCAGCAGGAACAAGCCCCAGCGTGCGCCGGCACCAACGTCGTCACCCACAAACAGTGAGAACACGCTGCCGAAATAGATAACTGCCTTGGGGTTAGACAGGTTGGTCAGAAAGCCACGGATAAAGCTGCGCCCAGGCTTCGGCAAGGCCACTTTCACCTCTGGCGCAGCTACCCTCTGTGCATTTTGGGAACGGGCTGAACGCAGCAGCTGCCAACCCATCCAGCACAGGTAAATCCCACCGCCGACCATGATAATCTGATGCAGCCAGGCCATTTTTTGCAGGATCAGGTGCAGGCCCATCAACGCTACGCCCGCCCACACCACGATACCCAGTGAGATGCCCAACACGCCCATCATCGCCTCACGGCGTGAGCGACTGGCGGCGGTTTGCGAAACAAAAAAGAAGTCCGACCCCGGGCTCATCAGCGCAATCAGGTGCACCAGCGCTACGGTCAGAAACAGCATCAGCATGATTTATTGCCCTTAATCTTCATCATTATCGAGGTGATCGCGGATCATCGCCATAAACGGAGCGCCAAAACGCTCCAGCTTGCGCTGACCGACACCGTTAACGCTCAACAGATCACCGGCCTTGATGGGCATCTGCTCCGCCATTTCCAGCAGCGTGGCATCGTTAAACACTACGTAAGGCGGGATATTTTCTTCGTCGGCAATCGATTTACGCAGCTTGCGCAGTTTGGCAAACAGCTTGCGATCGTAATTGCCACCGTAGGATTTTTGGTTGGCACTGCTGCGCGCCTTCAGGCTCTGGATACGCGGCACTGCCAGTTGCAGCTCCAGCTCACCGCGCAACACCGGCCGCGCAGACTCAGTCAATTGTAGCGCCGAGTGCATGGCGATGTTCTGGGTGATAAAACCCAGGTGGATCAACTGACGCAATACGCTGGTCCAGTGCTCGGTGGTTTGCTCACGGCCGATACCGTACACCGGCAGTTTCTCGTGCCCGTATTCACGGATGCGCTGATTATTGGAACCGCGCAGCACTTCGACAATATATCCCAGCCCGAAACGCTGGCCGACACGGTACACGCAGGACAGCGCCTTACGCGCATCTTCCAGCCCATCGTAACGCTTGGGGGGATCCAGACAGATGTCGCAGTTGCCGCAGTTCTGGTGTTTGCCCTCGCCAAAATAGTTGAGCAGCACCAGGCGGCGACAGGTTTGCGCTTCGGCAAAAGCGCCCATGGCGTTCAGCTTGTGGCGCTCAATATCCAGTTGCTGTCCGGCGGGTTTTTCTTCCAGACAGCGGCGCAGCCAGGCCATATCGGCCGGGTCATACAGCAAGATCGCCTCGGCCGGTAAGCCATCACGACCGGCACGGCCGGTTTCCTGATAATAAGATTCGATATTGCGCGGAATATCAAAGTGCACCACAAAGCGCACGTTGGGTTTGTTGATGCCCATGCCGAAAGCGACGGTGGCAACCACCACCTGCAAATCGTCGCGCTGGAACGCTTCCTGTACCTGCGCACGGCGGTCGTTATCCAGCCCGGCATGGTAAGCCCCTACGCTCAACCCGCGGCTTTGCAGACGTGCCGTAGTGTCTTCTACCTTGGCGCGGCTGTTGCAGTAAATAATGCCGCTCTTGCCACGTTGGTCCTGTACGAAGCGCCACAGTTGGTCGAGCGGTTTAAACTTCTCCACCAGCGTATAGCGGATATTGGGGCGGTCAAAGCTGCTGACCTGTACCAGCGGATCCTGCAGCGCCAGCAGGCGTACGATGTCGCCACGAGTGGATTCATCGGCGGTGGCGGTCAGGGCGATCACCGGCATGTTCGGGAAGCGTTGCTTCAATAACCCCAACGCGCGGTATTCGGGACGGAAATCGTGGCCCCACTGCGAAATACAGTGCGCCTCATCCACCGCCAGCAAGGCCGGCGGACTGCCACCGAGCTGATCGAGGAAACTGTCCATCATCAGTCGCTCGGGGGCGATATACAGCATTTTGATCTGGCCACTGCGACAGCCCGCCATCACCTCGAGCTGCTGCTCGCGCGTTTGCGTCGAGTTATAGCAGGCGGCGGCGACGCCATAGGCCAGCAGTTGATCAACCTGATCTTTCATCAGTGAGATCAAGGGGGAAACCACTAACGTCAGGCCATCCATCACCAGCGCCGGGATTTGGTAGCACAACGATTTACCGCCGCCGGTCGGCATGACAACCAGGCAATCCTGCCCGCCGATCGCCGTGTTGATAATCGTTTGTTGACCCGGTCGGAATTGCTGGTAGCCGAAGGTATCGCGTAATACCTGCTCGGCCAGCAACTCTTTATTTATCACTGCTGCGGTTGACACACACTTCCCCATTTTTTGCTGTGTAGAGACGCCTCTATGACGGCCAGACTACATAATATCGTTAAGCATGACACCAACGCCAACCCGTGTCTGCCGGAAGTTGTAATCAATCAAGGATTCGCCATAGCCGCTGAACACCTGGGTATAGAAACGTACGTGCTTGCTGATCGGGTAGCTCCAGCCCAATTCTGCACCGCCGTAGCCGCTGTTCCAGTTGTAGTGACTGTCGACACTGAACACGCTGTCACCCCAGGCATAGCCGACTTTCAGGCGGTAATAGCCCATGTATTTGGTGATATCCGGGTTATCGTCGCTGCTGTCGCTTTCCGAGAAGCGGAACCAGGGTTTGAGATCCACCTGCCAGTTGCCGTTTTGCGCCATAAAGCGTGCATAACCGCGGTTCCAGCTGCGGGAGGTGGGATCCGAACGGCCGTTGGACTGGTGGTTAAAGCCCACTTCAACGTCACGCAGCGTCCAGCCGGCAAAGCTGTAATCAGTCGCCCACCCCAGGAACAGCTGCGGCTCGTAGTTGGTCTCGCGGAACGGCGATGATTCGCTGTGGTTGGAAAGCTGCCACCAGGAACGTTGAGTATAAGAGGCCCCCAGCACCGAGCTGTCGCCAAGAATGCCACGCCACAGCGGGAAAGCCAGGCTGAGCTGGTACTTCACTTCATCCTTGCGGGCATTATCGGCCCAGTTATAGGACTTAATGGTTTCTTTGTTGATATTGCTGGTATCGGTGTACAACACGTAGTTGGTGTCGTACGGATATAGCGTAAACGGGTTGTCGTGATCCTGCAGCATGTTGGCAATAATGCTGCCACGTACCGCCGGTTTATCATGAATTTGCTGCTCTTTGGCTTCTTCTGCCTGTACCAACGGTGCCGCCGCCAGCGCGGACAAAACGACCCCTGTCAAAATGCGCATAACCTTCCTCACCCCAACAAAATTGACAAACTCTGAAATAAAAACAGGCCATTTTACACACAAAGGCGGTTTTACAGCAGCCTGGCGTGTATTTATTGGATTAGTCTGGAAAGCAACAAAATATAGGCATAATATCAACAAACAGTTAACCTGGACTGACCAGTTAGTTTCCCCTACTACACAGATAAAAATGGGTATTTATGTCTACCACACCACTGACACTTGAAGCCGCCCGCCAAAAAATTGGCGAAATCTTTGTTTATCACATGCCGTTTAACCGCGAGCTGGGCTTAGAGCTGCGCCGCTTTGACGACGATTATGTGGAGCTGAGTTTTACCAACCAGCCCAAACTGGTGGGCAATGCCGCTCAGAAAATCCTGCACGGTGGGGTGATCGCCTCGGTGTTGGACGTCGCCGCTGGCCTGGCGTGCGCCGGCAGCGTGTTAATGCGCCTGGATCCGTTGATCGAAGAAGAAGTCGCAACCCGTCTTTCGCGTATGGGGACTATCGATCTGCGCGTTGACTACCTGCGCCCTGGCCGTGGCGAGCATTTCGTCGCCGCAGCCAGCGTCTTGCGCAGCGGCAATAAAGTCGCGGTCGCCCGCGTCGAACTGCATAACCACGATGGCCTGCATATCGCCAGCGCCACGGCTACCTACCTGGTCGGGTGATTGTGTGCGGTGAGCGTCTTCAGTACACTCACCGCATCTCCGTTTTACCCATCTGAGTAACGTCATGGACGCACAGCAAACACGGCAGGGCATCTTCTTTGCTCTGGCCGCCTATTTTATTTGGGGTATCGCCCCGGCTTATTTCAAGCTGATCCAACAGGTGCCTGCCGATGAGATCCTCACCCATCGGGTGATTTGGTCCTTCTTCTTTATGCTGGCGCTGATCTCGCTGGGTCGTAACTGGCCGAAGGTGCGTGCCGCCTGCCACAACCGCAAACGGCTGCTGTTGTTGGCGGTGACCGCAGTGCTGATCGGCGGCAACTGGTTGCTGTTCATTTGGGCGGTGAATAACCACCATATGCTGGAAGCCAGCCTGGGCTATTTCATTAATCCGCTGGTGAACGTGCTGCTGGGGATGTTGTTCCTGGGCGAACGCTTCCGCCGGATGCAGTGGTTGGCGGTGGCACTGGCTTTCGCCGGCGTACTGATCCAGCTATGGCAGTTCGGTTCGCTACCGATTATCGGCCTGGGGTTGGCATTCAGCTTTGCCTTCTACGGCCTGCTACGCAAGAAGATCGCTATCGACGCGCAGACCGGTATGCTGATCGAAACCCTTTGGTTGCTACCCGTGGCAGCGGCCTATCTGTTCCTGTTCGCTGACAGCCCGACCAGCCACCTCGGGGCCAATGCCTGGTCGCTGAACCTGTTGCTAGTGGCCGCCGGTATCGTCACCACCATACCGCTGCTGTTCTTTACCGCTGCAGCCACTCGTCTGCGCCTGTCGACGCTTGGCTTCTTCCAGTACCTCGGCCCTACGCTGATGTTCCTGCTGGCCGTGACCTTCTACGGTGAAACCGTCGGGCAGGACAAACTGGTGACCTTCGGCTTTATCTGGGCGGCACTGCTGCTGTTTATCCTCGACGCACTCTACACCCAACGTAAACTGCGTTGATGCCAGAGCTAAGTTGAGGCTGGCGTGGCGTGGTTGGAAATAAACCGCGCCATCGCCGGCCCCGTCAGCAAAATGGTGAACAGCCGCAGCGTCTGCATCGCCATAACAAAAGACATATCCACCCGACTGCCCGCCGCAATGATGGCCACGGTATCCAACCCGCCCGGACTGGTCGCCAGATAGGCCGTCATCAGATCTACCGGCAGAAAGTGCGTCAACATCCACGCCAGCAGGCCGCAAAACAGCATCAGCGCGACGATCGACACCACCATCTGCGGCAGAGTCCGCAATGCCAGCAAAAATATCGGCCGGGTAAAACGCAGCCCGACGCTCCAGCCAATCAACGTATAGGCCAATGCCAACAGCCACTCCGGCACCTGCAGCGCCATAGTACCGCTGGAATGCAGTGCCGCACCGATGATCATCGGCAACAACAGTGCACCGGAAGGAATGCGCAGCCGGGGTCCCAACCAGGCACCGACAATGGCCACCCCCAGAGTCGCCGGGAAGCGCCAATCCAGCGACGGAAACCATTCCAGTGCCGCGCTGCCGTGCCCCGCCTCATCACCCAGTCCAATACGGGCCACCATAGCTGCGGCGGTCGCGACAAACAGCACCCGCAGATACTGCATAAAGGCCACCAGCCGGACGTCTGCGCCAAAATCCCCGGCCATTGCCACCATCGCCGACGCTCCGCCGGGCGATGAACCCCAGGCACCGGTCGGCCCAGGCAGGCTGCTAAAGCGCACCAGGCACCAGCCGGAAATGCCACTGGCCAGCAGCGTGGCGATCAGCACCAGCAGCACCAGCGGCCAGTCGTCGAGTAACGGCGTGAGAATAGCGGGAGAGAGGCTTTGTGCAATCATGCAGCCCAGCACCGCCTGTGCAGCGACAAACAGGTTGCCGGGAATGCGAACCGAGGCCCCCAACAACCCCATGGCCACGCCGACAATCATCGGCCCCAGCAACAGCGCTGCGGGAATATGGAAGGTTTGCAGGCCAAACCCCAGCACCAGCGAAGCCAGCAGCAGGATCGACCATTGAATCAAGCGGGGGAACTTCTCCATCGACACGCACGCCTTAAGGACAGATAAGCTAAGCGGGCATTCTACCCTCATTTAGCAGGCTAATCGTTGGCCGCAGCAGAAATATCGGGCGAACAGGGTCGCCCGTCGGGTTACAGCCAGTTCTTGCGTTTGAAGTACAGATAGGGGGCCAGCCCCGCCAGGATCATCAGGCTGATGGCGCCAGGATAACCGAACGACCACTTCAGCTCCGGCATAAACTCAAAGTTCATCCCGTAGCTTGAGGCCACCAGCGTAGGCGGCAGGAACACCACCGAAACCACCGAGAAGATCTTGATGATGCGGTTCTGCTCGATATTGATAAAGCCCATCGCCGCCTGCATCAGGAAGTTTACTTTCTGGAACAGCGATTCGTTATGCGGCAGCAGGGATTCGATGTCGCGCAACACTTCACGCGCCTGTTCCAACTGACCGGTCGGCAGCCGCGCCTTACGCACCAGGAAGTTCAACGCACGCTGGGTATCCATCAGGCACAAACGGACTTTCCAGCCGATATCTTCCAGCTCGGCCAGCGTCGACAGCGCCTCGTCGTATTCATCGCCCTGATGGCCTTCCATGATCACCCGGCTGAGCTTTTCCAGATCGCTGTAGACGTTTTCAATCTCGTCCGCCAACTGCTCAATCTTGGTTTCGAACAGATCCAGCAACAGCTCGTAGGCGTTGCCGTCAACCATCGTCAGGTTACGGGCGCGCATGCGGTACAGGCGAAACGCCGGCAACTCGCGCTCACGCAAGGTATACAGACGGCCATCGCGAATGGTGAAAGCCACGGTGGAGTTACCGGCATGGTCTTCCGCATCTTCAAAATAGAAGAAGGAGTGAATATGCAGGCCGTCTTCGTCTTCAAAGAAACGCGCGGAGGCTTCGATATCATCCAGCTCCGGACGTGTTGCCAGGCTTTGGCCCAGCTCGTTTTGCACGCGCTCACGTTCGCCTTCTTCCGGCTCAACCAGGTCAACCCACAGTGACGTAGTGAGATCATCGGAGTCATCCAATTCCAGACGGGACAGGCGGCTGTTCTCTAATTTAAACGCGCTTAGCATCTGTTAAAACTCCCTTGGGGTGACAGGGGTAAACAACGCGTGGAAGCACAGAAACAGGGGGGATGTTGTATCACCAGCTTGTTTCAGACCATGAAGGATCTGACTCATAGCGACACATAAGCGGTCGCCGACAACCACGAAGGCTATCAGCTCAATGGGATAGCCTTAGAAGTTGTACCTGTTGTTGTCCAGGTCAGTGAGCCAGTATCTACTGGGTGTGTCCAAGGCGTATGTCCTCATTGATAATAGTGCGCGCATGTTACGCCGAGAAGAAAAAGTCTGTCAACCGGTTAGGCTCGATAATTGCGCAACAATTCATCGGCATAACCCATGGGGCAAAATCCGCTTAATTCACGATAAACAGTAACGAAATAGTCGCGGCGATCTCTGACCTCGCACAGGAATGTTGCTAAGATTAGGCCACGATAAGCTTGCGGACTTTACTGATGAAACAGATTACCGCCCACGACCTGACGGCGATGAGTGAACAGGCCGCTAAAGTGGCACGCCTGCGCGCGCACCGTACGTTGCACGACGAGTTGAGCGACCCGGTGCAGCGACTGGCGATTGCCATGGAACCCGGCACCTATATCCGCCCCCACCGCCATCCGCAAACCTGGGAACTGCTGACGCCGCTGCGCGGCCGCTTTGTGGTGTTGCAGTTTGACGAGGACGGCGTCGTCACCCAACGCACCCTGCTTGGCGAAGAAACCAAAGTGCTGGAGATGCCGGCGTTTACCTGGCATGCCGTGCTGTCGGTTGATCCGGGCGGCGTGGTGTTCGAAGTGAAACAAGGGCCCTATCAGGCGCTGTCGGAAGAAGACTGCATGCCGTGGGCACCGCAGGAAGGGGCTGAGGGTACTGAAGCAGTGATGCGTTGGTATGCCACCGCACAGATTGGCGATCGCTATACCCGTTCTGTTTGACCTGACTGCAGGGGCGGGTCCATTCGCCCCTGTTAGTACCAGAGCTTACACCGTCTCCAGACGGGCGTAGGCGGCCACCAGCCACTTGATCCCTTCACCCGGGAAAGCAACCTGCAGCCGACTGTGTTCGCCGCTGCCTTCCAGATTGACGATGGTCCCTTCACCAAACTTGGGATGGCGCACGCGCTGGCCCAGCTTGTAACCGGTGTCGTTTTCGCTGATCGGCGTGCCCATGCGACGATGGCTCACCGGGCGCGATACGCTGGCGCGCAAACGCACTTCTTCCACACACTCCTCCGGCAGTTCGCCGATGAAACGTGAAGGCCGGTGATAAACCTCTTTGCCGTACAGACGACGTGTTTCGGCATAGGTCAGCGTCAGTTTCTGCATGGCGCGGGTCAGACCAACGTAGGCCAGGCGGCGTTCTTCTTCCAGCCTGCCGCCTTCGTCCAGCGACATCTGGCTCGGGAACATCCCCTCTTCCATGCCGACAATAAACACCTGCGGGAACTCCAGCCCCTTGGCCGAGTGCAGGGTCATCAACTGTACCGCGTCCTGATAGGCATCGGCCTGCCCTTCGCCCGCTTCCAGCGCAGCGTGTGACAGAAACGCCTGCAGCGGCATCAGATCCTGATCTTCATCCTGATAGCTGTACTGACGCGTTGCCGTCACCAGCTCTTCAAGGTTTTCGATACGTGCCTGACCTTTTTCGCCCTTTTCCTGCTCATACATAATGAACAGCCCCGAGTCGCGGATCACCCGGTCGGTCTGGACGTGCAACGGCATATCGGCGGTTTCGTGTGCCAGTGAGTCCAACAGTTCGGTAAAGCGTTGCAGCGCGGATGCTGCACGCCCGGCCAGCACTTTGTCCTGTAGCAGCACGCGGGTGGCCTGCCACATGGTCAATTGACGATCGCGGGCCGTACGGCGCACTTCGTCCAGTGTGCGGTCGCCAATGCCGCGCGTCGGCGTATTCACCACGCGTTCGAAGGCAGCATCGTCGTTGCGGTTGGCGATCAGCCGCAGGTAGGCCAGGGCATCTTTGATCTCCTGACGCTCGAAGAAGCGTTGCCCGCCGTAAATACGGTATGGCATCGCCGTTTGCAGTAGCGCCTCTTCCAGCACGCGTGACTGGGCGTTACTGCGATAAAGGATGGCGCAATCATTCAGCGCACCGCCGTTTTCCTGCCAGGCTTTGATACGACCCACCACAAAGCGGGACTCGTCGAGCTCGTTAAAGGCGCAGTAGATAGAGATAGGTTCGCCTTCGCCCCCTTCGGTCCACAGGTTTTTACCCATGCGTCCGCCGTTGTTGGCTATCAGGGTGTTGGCCGACTTCAGGATATTGCTGGTCGAACGGTAGTTCTGTTCCAGAAGCACGCTTTGCGCGCCGGGGAAATCCTTCAGGAAGCGTTGGATATTCTCCACCTGAGCGCCCCGCCAGCCGTAGATCGACTGGTCATCGTCACCGACGATCATCACGTTGCTGTTATTGCCGGCCAGCAGGCGGATCCAGGCATACTGGATGCTGTTGGTATCCTGAAATTCGTCCACCAGCACGTTGGTGAAGCGTTCGCGGTAATGATTGAGGATATGCGGCTTGTTCAGCCACAGCTCATGGGCGCGCAGCAACAGTTCGGCAAAGTCCACCAGCCCGGCGCGATCGCAGGCTTCCTGGTAGGCCTGGTAGATACGCAGCCAGGTCGCTTCCACCGGGTTGTTATAGGTTTCAACGTGCTGCGGGCGCAGGCCCTCATCTTTTTTGCCGTTGATGTACCACATCGCCTGACGCGGCGGCCATTGTTTTTCATCGATATTCAGCGCCTTGACGATGCGTTTAAGCAGACGGAACTGATCGTCACTGTCGAGGATTTGGAAATCCTGCGGCAGGTTGGCATCCAAATGATGAGCACGCAGCAGCCGATGAGCCAGGCCGTGGAAGGTCCCGATCCACATGCCGCCCTGGCTGGTGCCAATCAGGTGTTCGATACGGTGACGCATTTCCGCCGCCGCTTTGTTGGTGAACGTCACCGCCATAATGGAATACGGCGAGCAGTTCTCTACCGACAGCAGCCAGGCAATTCGATGCACCAGTACCCGGGTTTTACCGCTGCCCGCGCCGGCCAGTACCAACAGGTTGCCACGTGGCGCCGCCACGGCTTCGCGTTGTTTTTCATTCAGGCTGTCGAGCAGATCGGAAACGTCCATAGGCACCATTAATTGGTAAGGGAAAGCGCGTCAGAGACGCGATTCCACTGGGAATTTATACAGAGTTCTGGCAGGGATTATAACAATGCTGTCAGCGATGCCAACTGCGAAATCTCAATATGTGGTAGCAGACGACTGTCGGCGGCCTGCATCAGGCTGCGCTGGCGGTCGTTGATCCAACAGGCCTGCAGGCCGGAGCGCAATGCCCCGGCGACGTCGGTGGTCAAATCATCACCCACGTGAAGAATACGTTCAGGGGCAACGCCTAACCGCTCAGCGGCCAGTTGATACATGTCCTGATAGGGCTTGGCGCGGCCATCTGGCCCGGAACGCAGCACAAACTGGAAGTAACCATCCAGCCCGCACAGCGCCGGATCGGCATTGCCGTTGGTGATAGCCACCAGCGGAAAACGTTCGCCCAGCGCCTTCAACGTAGCATGCGTCGCGTCCGGTACTTCGATACGGCTGCGCCACAGCGCAAAGTTCTGCATCGCCGCATCGGCGCCATCGGCGGCTTCGGCATCACGCAACCCCTGACGGCTCAGCGCCAAATGGATAGCACGCCAGCGCCACTGGGTGACATCGTGATAAATCTCCGGATCCTGTTCACGCAGCTCCTGGCGCAGGCGATGAAAATCCGCCGACTGGAAGTGGTTCAGCCCAGGATGATAGTTCTGCAGAAAGGCCACCGACTGCAGCTCGGTCTGTTTGATCACCGGGCGGTTGTCGTACAGCGTGTCGTCCAGATCAAAGGTCAGCGCCGCCAGCGGCCGCAACGGACGATAAAAATGCATCAGGATTTCCCCCGTTTGGCACGTGGATGCGCGGCATCGTACACGTTGGCCAGATGTTGAAAGTCGAGGTGGGTGTAGATTTGGGTGGTGGTCAGGTTGGCGTGACCGAGCAGTTCCTGCACCGCTCGCAGGTCGCCACTAGACTCCAGCATATGGGTAGCAAACGAGTGGCGCAGCTTGTGCGGATGAATGTGACTGTTAACGCCCTGTTTGACGCCCCACTCGGCAAAACGCTTTTGCACGTTACGGGTCGAGATGCGTTTGCCCTGATTGGACAGAAACATCGCGTCGTCTGCTGGCCCGAACAGATCGCGCATCGCCAGCCAGTGTTCAAGCCAGGTCACCGCAGTCCGCCCCACCGGCAGCTTGCGTTCCTTACTGCCCTTCCCCAGCACCCAGATTTCACCGGCGGCCAGATCGACATGGCGACAATCCAACCCCACCAGTTCAGAAAGACGCAGCCCGGCACCGTACATGACTTCGAGCATGGCGCGATCGCGTACCGCCAGGGGATCGTTAAGATCGATATTCAGCAGCTGATTCATTTCATCGACGTCGATATTTTTCGGCAGATGACGGCCGCTGCGTGGCGTTCGGATCCCTTTGGCGGGGTTGGCAATCAGCATGCCCTGGCTGACCTGCCAGTCGAGAAAGCTGCGCAACGCCGACAGGCGCAGCGCGAGGCTGGATGACTGTAGCCCGGCGCGCTTACTGCGTGCCGCAAGCTGGCGGACTTTGGCGGCGTCCAGCACCGGCCACTCCGTCACGCCTATCTCCTGCGCCAGTACCATCAGCGCCTGCAGTTGACGTGAATAACTCAACTGGGTGAGTGGACTGAGCTGACGCTCGACCTTCAGATAGCGCAAAAAAGCGTCCACCGGCTGTTGCAGGCTGGCCGCTAGCGGAGTCATGCGCGTTCGACCCAGCGTTCCAGCAGTTCCGGTAACATGCGCGCCAGTTGATTAAGCATCACCGTGCCCATGCCTTGTTGATAGTGTTGCGTATCGCGGCTGCTGAAGATCACCATACCCAGTTCGCCGTCTTCACCCAGCATCGACAGCGCTACCGAGCCGACCAGCTTGGCCTGCGGCAGCAGCAACAGCAACTCAGGGCCATTCAGGCTGCCGAGGAAATGCTGTTGGTCACCCAGGCGCTGAATGCGCAGCGGTTCAAACGACGAACGCGACAGGGCAAGGTGGGTGAAATCGGAAGGCGCACCGATTTTCCAGCTTTCGGAAAACAGGCGGATATTGGCACCGGCCAAACCGAAACCGCGCGCCCAACGCTGCAGGCGGTTAAGCATATCCTGCAGGCTGTCGGCGGTGGCCAGATTGGCCTGTAAATGCAGCAGGCTGGCAAACAGCGTTTCGTTGGCGCTGGCCTGTTCCATCAGCAGGGTAATTTCTTCTTCCAGCCGGTTGATATGATTACGCTGGCGAGCCAGATGCCACTCGACCAACGACACGGTACCGCGAACGGGATGGGGAACGCGCATCTGTTCCACCAACCGCGCGTTACGGATAAAGAAATCCGGGTTTTGCAGCAAAAACTGCATCACGGCGTCGTCGTCAAGCTCAATGCCTGCGACAGCCTGGTCCTCAACGCTCTTCATAGATGAATAAATCCGTCATATACATGGGTTGCCGGGCCGGTCATAAACAACGGGCTGCCCGGTCCTTTCCAGCGAATATGCAGGCTGCCGCCCGGCAGTTCTACATGCACCTCTTCTGACAGCAATTCCTGTTGGATCCCCACGGCCACCGCCGCACAGGCACCGCTTCCGCAGGCCTGGGTTTCGCCAGCACCGCGCTCATACACGCGCAGTTTGATGTGCTCACGACTGACAATTTGCATAAAACCAATATTGGCCCGCTCAGGGAAACGCTCATGCCCTTCCAGCACCGGCCCGAGCAACGCCACCTTGGCGGTTTTTACCTCATCTACCTGTAAAACACAATGCGGGTTGCCCATCGACACCACGCCGCACAGCACCGTATGTTCCGCCGCACGCATAATGTAGGTCTTTTCTTCTTTGGTCGCGCGGAAAGGCACCGTCTGAGGATCGAAGTTCGGCTCGCCCATATTCACGCACACCAGATCATCATCGGTGACGCTCAGCACCATACGCCCAGTCTGGGTACTCACGCGAATATCGCGCTTGTTGGTCAGCCCTTTCAGCCGTACAAAGCGGGCAAAACAGCGAGCGCCGTTACCGCACTGCGCCACTTCACTGCCGTCGGCGTTAAAAATACGGTAGTGGAAATCCAGTTCCGGATCGTAAGGTGGTTCTACCACCAGCAGCTGGTCAAAGCCAACGCCCAGGTGCCGATCGGCCAAACGGCGGATCAGCTCGGGTGAAAAATAGACATTCTGTGTAACGGCATCGACCACCATAAAGTCGTTGCCCAGACCGTGCATTTTGGAGAACTGCATATCATACTCCGCTATCCGTCTTGGTTTGCGGTGGCCTGTGCCGCCGCAAACAAGGTGTTACTGAGCGCTCATCGACGGTTTTTGCTGAGAGCTGGAAAGTTCCTGCTGATTTTTCTGTACTTGCTCGCCAGTCTGAACCTGAGTGGCCGGTTTCTTAGTGCTGGCCGGATCGGCTGGAGGGAAGTACAGCGGGCCTTTCAGACCACAGCCGGAGAGCCCGGCAAGCAGAACTGCCATCAGCGCATAGCGTAGTTGTTTTTTCATTTGCATTAATGCCTGTAATTCATGCGTCCAAGGTCTCTATAATCGCAGGTGGATCATGAAAAGCAATAGGAATTGAATATGAACGACAGTGAGTTTCACCAGTTAGCTGACCAACTGATGCTTAATATTGAAGAGACACTGGACGATTTTGCTGGCGATGCGGATATCGATTACGAAACTAACGGCGGCGTCATGACGTTAAGCTTCGAAAATGGCACCAAAATTGTCATCAATCGCCAGGAGCCACTGCATCAGGTTTGGCTGGCGACCAAGACCGGCGGCTATCACTTTAACTACCGTGATGGCGTGTGGCTCTGCGATCGCAGCGATCGTGCCTTCTACCCGTTGCTGAGCGAAGCTGCCAGCGCGCAGGCAGGCGAAGAAGTGAAATTTGCCTGAAAATAACGACATTCACAGGGGTTCAGCAAACGCGAGCCCCTGTAATGTCAGTGTAGCTGGAACTGCTGTTTCAGCGGCTGAGCGGAACCATCGGTCAGCGGTACACACAGGCTCGACAACACGTTGCTGCGGAACGGGATCACCTGAGTGCGGCCATCAAGCTGCACTATCTGGTAGAACTGCGGCAAATTGAAGTTGATAAAGCTGGAGCCGTAAGTGAAGCGATCGTGTGAGGAAGAATAGAAACGGCTGACGTCACGCACCAGCTCTTCTTTACTGCCTTCACAATGGTGGTAAACCTCAACCCGGTTCGACTCATCCAGAATATAGATGTTAAAGCCCTTGTCGTCCGAGGTGTCTTCAAAGAAGAACTGAATGATCCCCTCACTGGCGAAGCCATCCACTACCGGCGGCAAATGCACCTGATCGGTTTCCACTTTGATCGACAGGCCGTGCAGTTTATTGTTGGAAATAGCGCCATAGAATTCCACCGCGTTTTCCAATTTCTGTACCGACACACTTAACCGCTCGAAGAACAGGCCCCAGGTCTGACCGGCAACGCGTACCGCTTTAAAGCGGCCCGGCTCCAGTCGGGTACTCGACAGTCGCAGTTCAATGCACTCCGACACCAATTGCTGGATGCGGGTACGGATCAGGCCGCGCAGATGCTGACTGTAGCAGAACACCTCTACCGATTCCGGTGGGGCGGCGTCCTGATGCATTTTGCCAAGAATGGTTTTCAAGGCTTCCAACACCGATTGCTCACCGCTGAAATGCAAAGTACGCACTTCGTTCCAGGAGTTGCGGTACAGCAGATCGATACTGCCCACCAGGCATTGCTGCTGCTGTCCGAAGCTGAACACGTCAAGCTTGCGGAAATCGAAATGCACCACCTGATTGCGGAAGGCGGCGGTCGGATCGTTTTCCAGATTGACGATAATCGCCAGGTGGCGAATTTCACACGGGCTGTACAAGGCTTTTGGCGTGGGAGCGGCCAGCCGCAGCGGGAAGTGGTGCGACACGTCAGCCACCAGTTCCTGCAGTTTGGCGGTGTCACACAGGTTGCCGCTCTTGATATGCAAACGGGTCTTCGGCGTCAGCAGGCCGTTGAAATAAGCCCAGGCCACCAGCTTGTTCAGGTAGCGGTTATATTCCAGCGGTTGATGGCTGACGATCGCGTCCATGGCCGGTGCCTGGTTGTACAGATACCAGCCGGTGCGGTTGGCACGGCCAACCGGCACATGAATAAAGGTTAAGTCGTCTTCTGACAGGTCCGGCGAGATCTGCGGGTTCACCAGCGTCACCTTGCCGGGCAGCGCTTCAAACGCGGCGTACAGTTTGCGGGTCAGCACGCCGATATCCTGCGGGCTGGCACTGACGCTGAGATTATTACGACGGGCAAAGCGGATCAGGTTGCGATAGCTTTGCATCATCGCATCCAGCAGTTCGTTGTGCGCTTCACGCACCCGTTCGATTTTCCAGTTGGCGCGATTATCCAGGATCGCCAAACGCTCTTCGTCCCAGCCCCATTCGCTGACCAACTGGCTGAGGATCTCACGGCGCCAGCCGACGCACGCGTTGGCGCGCGACAGTTTTTCACAAACTTTCAGGTAGAAACAGCGGCGGACCAGATCGAGGCGGGTAGTATCGTTGATTTCGTTCAGATAATGCGTGACGCGTTCGAGCATCATACAGTAGGAGTCGAGACCGAAGCAGACGATTTCGCCCTGATGCAGGCGCTGCTTGATGTCCATCGCCAACAGCTGGGTATTCGGGTATTCCCAGGAATAGGCTTCCAACAGCAGGGTCTTCAGCACCGCTTTGTAAGGCGAGTCGATGCTTTTGTACAGCTGCCACAGACTGGCGCCGAAGTATTCTTCCGCCGACAGCGTGCTCAGGCCACCGAGATCCAGCCACTCGTTCGGCGTTAGCGCGCCTTGCGAGTACAACGACAGCACATACTCATCGTAATGCGCTTCTTCTTCGCCCGGCACCATGTTCCACAAAATGCGTTTGCCGGCCAGGCGCACCGCGGTGCGGTAAAATTCGTCCAGCAGCAGGATATGTTGGGTGGAACCGCAGTCTTCACCGCCCAGGCTGCCACTTTCGTTATGGCGGAAGCGGTTTTCATCGATCAGGAAGAAGCTGACTTCCACCCCCATCGACGCCGCCCACTTTTCCAACAGGCTGCATTTCTGCTGCAGGCGGTTACGCTCTTCGTTGTCCAGCCAGGACTGGTGGCACACCCAGATGTCGAGATCCGAGCTGCAACTCTGGCCGATCGACGACGTGCTGCCCATCGAATAAACCCCGGTAATCGGCAGTTCACCGCTGGCCAGCTTGTCAAACGGGCTGCCCCATTTGTCTTCTAAATCGTTGAGGTATTCTTGCTGGGTTTCATCAGGCGTGTAGATACAGACGCCATGGGGAACGTTACCGTTCAGATAACCTGGCATCAGTGGGTGGTGGTGGTGCAGTAAGGTAGGCAGCAGACTGTATACCCGTTGGAACGCGGGCTTCATGGCCGCTAGGGCGCGATCGATTCGTAATTGATTGATCGCATCCAGTCTCTGCTTCAGTGTCTCGATGTAGAGGTACAAGACGTCTCGCCTGATTATCCCGGTATTTAGAAAAAAACCCGTATTCCATAAGCGCCGTTAGTGTTGGAAGAATATTTGGCAACTTATTGCTGGAAACGTGATCAATCTAACACCTTGCTGATTGACCGTAAAGGAGGTAACGCTTCACTATTATTGTAGCGCCACTCCAAACGATTTACCCGCAGTGTTAACTGCCCCAAAACACATCACACGTCCCGTTGATTCCGTTGTCCTTTATTCGCCTGTGGCTTCTTGCACTGACAGTTTTCACACTCAGTGGTAGGATGAACGGCGAATTATAAAAACGGTAACAAGCATGTTAGACAAAATTATTCGAATTGCCACCCGACAAAGTCCGCTCGCTCTCTGGCAGGCACATTATGTGCAGCAGCGTCTGATGGCCAGCCACCCTGGCCTGCAGGTCGAACTGGTGCCAATGGTCACGCGGGGCGACATTATTCTGGATACGCCGCTGGCGAAAGTCGGCGGTAAAGGGCTGTTTGTTAAGGAACTTGAGCTGGCGTTACTGGATGGCCGCGCGGATATCGCCGTCCATTCGATGAAAGACGTACCGGTAGATTTCCCCGTCGGCCTGGGTTTGGTGACCATTTGTGAGCGCGACGATCCACGCGATGCATTTGTATCCAATCGTTTCGCCTCGCTCGATCAACTGCCGTTGGGCAGCGTGGTCGGCACCTCCAGCCTGCGCCGTCAGTGCCAGTTACGTGAGCGTCGTCCGGACCTGATCGTGCGTGACCTGCGCGGCAACGTCGGTACCCGGTTGTCAAAACTGGACAACGGCGACTACGACGCCATTATTCTGGCGGTCGCCGGGCTCAAACGCCTGGGCCTGGAACAACGCATCCGTAGCCCGCTAAGCCCGGAAGAGTGCTTGCCGGCCGTCGGTCAGGGTGCAGTGGGCATTGAGTGCCGCCTTGACGATGAAATCACCCGTGATCTGTTGGCTCCGCTCAATCACGCCGTAACCGAAACTCGCGTTCGCGCCGAACGGGCAATGAATACCCGACTGGAAGGCGGTTGCCAGGTACCGATCGGCAGCTATGCCGAACTGGATGGTGACAGCCTGTGGCTGCGTGCATTGGTCGGCTCCCCGGACGGCAGCCAGATGGTACGTGGCGAACGTCGCGGCCCGGCCGCGCAGGCGGAACAAATGGGCATTGAGCTGGCAGAAGAGTTGCTGGCACAGGGCGCCCGTGAAATTCTGCAGGATGTTTATCAAGGGAATCCCCCGGCATGACGATCCTGGTAACCCGCCCTTCTCCTTCGGGAGAGCAATTGGTGAGCCGACTGCGTGCACTCGGCCGGGTTGCCTATCATGCCCCGCTGATCGACTTCGCCCCAGGCGGCGATCTGCCTAAACTGCCACAGGCGCTGCAGCAACTTAATGATGGCGATTTGGTGTTTATCCTGTCACAGCATTCGGTCAGCTACGCCAACTCGGTGATGGGTCGCGTTGGGCTGCCATGGCCTGCCAGGCTGGCCTATTATGCTATCGGTCGCAACACCGCGCTGGCGATGCACCGCATCAGCAGCCTGCCGGTGGAGTACCCGCGTGAGCAGGAAATCAGCGAAACGCTGCTTCTATTACCTGCCTTGCAGAAGCTGGACGGCAAGCAGGCGCTGATCCTGCGCGGCAACGGCGGGCGCGAGCTGCTCGGCAACAGCCTGAGTGAACGTGGTGCCACCGTCAGCTATTATGAATGTTATCAACGCAGCCCGGTGCACTATGATGGCAGCGAGCAAAGCGCCCACTGGCAGCGTGCCGGTGTTGATACGCTGGTAGTCACCAGCGGTGAAATGTTACAACAGCTCTATACTTTAGTTCCTGATTACTACCGTTCATCGTGGCTGTTGCGTTGCCGCCTGGTAGTGGTGAGTGAACGCCTGGCTACCCTCGCCCAGGAATTGGGCTGGAGCACAATTCGGGTAGCTGATAACGCCGATAATGACGCGCTGATCCGCGCGCTACAATAAACCTGACTATGGGATGTGCCACTATGACGGAACAAAATACCCCCTCCGCCCCGGTTGAAGAGCCAACCCCAGTGGCTGATAGCCCCAAGCCACCCGATGCTGACAAGCGTAAAGGTAAAAATACCGGTCCAGTATTGGGTGCGATCGCCATCGTGCTGGTCATTGCCCTGGGCGCCGGCGGCTATTACCACACACATCGACAGGCACAGCAGTTGATCGCCGCCAATCAAAACTTGCAGCAACAGCTGGAAGCGCTGAAGCAGAGCCAACAGCAGGAAAGAAGCGCGCTGGAAGGTCTGTTACAGCAACAGGGTAAAACGCTGGATGCCGCCGACCGCGAGCAAGCGACCCTGACGCGGCAACTGAATGAGCTGCAAGAAAAAGTCGCCATCATCTCCGGCAGCGACGCCAAGACCTGGTTACTGGCGCAGGCCGATTTCCTGGTGAAAATGGCCGGCCGTAAACTGTGGAGCGATCAGGACGTCACCACCGCCGCCGCTCTGCTGAAAAGCGCCGATGCCAGCCTGGCAGACATGAACGATCCGAGCCTGCTCGAGGTTCGCCGGGCGATTACCGAAGACGTCAGCACGCTGTCCACCCTGACCCAGGTAGATTTCGATGGCATCATTCTCAAGACAAATCAGTTATCCAACCAGGTTGATAACCTGCGTCTGGCGGATAACAACAGTGATGAAGCACCGATGGATCAGGACAGCAGCGAGCTATCCAGTTCGATCGGCGAATGGCGGCAAAACCTGACCAAAAGCTGGCACAACTTTATGGCCGACTTTATTACCGTTCGCCGCCGTGATAGCAGTGCCGAACCGCTGCTGGCACCGAATCAGGACATTTACCTGCGTGAAAATATCCGTTCACGCCTGCTGGTCGCCGCTCAGGCGATCCCACGCCACCAGAACGAAGTGTACAAACAGTCGCTGGAAACCATTTCTACCTGGGTCCGCGCCTATTTCGATACTACCGACCCGGCCACGAAAGCTTTCCTGGAAGAGTTGGATACCCTGAGCCAGCAGTCGATCACCATGGACGTGCCGGATCAGTTGAAAAGCCAGCCACTGCTGGAAAAACTGATGCAGACCCGGGTGCGCAATCTGATGACCCAGTCCCCTGCAGCCCACCAGGAGGGATAAGCCATGTTACGCGTGCTATTTCTGTTCCTGGTGCTGATCGCTAGCGTGGTTGTCGGGCCGATGTTGGCCGGCCATCAGGGCTATGTGCTGATCCAGACCGATAACTACAATATTGAAACCAGCGTCACCGGCCTGGTGATCATGGGCATCCTGCTGTTTGTCGTGCTGCTGGTGATCGAATGGATCCTGCGCCGCGTCTTCCACACCGGCGCACGTACCCGTGGCTGGTTCCTGGGCCGCAAACGCAGCCGGGCGCGCAAGCAAACCAAGGCCGCGCTGATCAAACTGGCCGAAGGCGATTACAAGCAGGTCGAAAAACTGCTGACGCGCAATGCCGATCACGCCGAACAGCCGGTGGTGAACTACCTGCTGGCCGCTGAGGCCGCACAACAACGCGGTGACGGCTTCCGCACTAACCAGTACCTGGAACGTGCCGCCGAAGCCGCCGACACCGACCAGTTGCCGGTAGATATCACCCGCGTGCGCATCCAACTGGCGCAGGGCGAAAACCATGCTGCACGGCACGGTGTCGATCGCCTGCTGAACCAGGCACCGCGTCACCCGGAAGTGTTGCGTCTGGCGGAGCTGGCTTACCTGCGCACCGGCGCTTTTGCCTCGTTGCTGGAGATCCTGCCGTCGATGAGCAAGATTAACCTGCATACCGAGGCTGAACTGCAGGCCCTGCAGCAGCAGGCCTATATTGGCCTGATGAATCAGGCCATGGCGGATGAAGGCAGCGACGGTCTGAAACGCTGGTGGAAAGATCAGAGCCGCAAAACGCGCCATGAAGTTCCGCTGCAAATTGCGATGGTGGATCACCTGATCGAATGCAATGACCACGAGCTGGCACAGGAAATCGTGCTCGATAGCCTGAAGCGCCAATACGATGAACGTCTGGTGCTGTTGATCCCGCGTCTGAAGTCCGGCAATCCACAACAGTTGGAGAAAGCGCTGCGCCAGCAGGTGAAGCAGCATGGCGCCACACCGCTGCTGAACAGCACGCTGGGTCAGTTGTTGATGAAACACGGTGAGTGGCAACAAGCTGCCGATGCATTCCGGGAAGCGCTGAAACAGCGTCCGGATGCCTACGACTACGCCTGGCTGGCGGACGTACTGGATAAGCTGCACCGCTCCGATGAGGCTGCCCAGATGCGTCGTGAAGGCCTGATGTTGACCCTGAAGCAGAATGGCGATTCATAACGACAGTATCAAGTGATCAAAGCGCGGCATCGATGCCGCGCTTTTTTTTCGCCTGTCGATTATCTACCGGCAAAAAAAAACACTTGCCGCGGTGGCAAGTGTATAAAAAAGCAATCAGGTCTAGGACAACAGGGGCGGTGCCTCACTCAACGTTTTGCCCGGAGTGTGATGTCGGGTTGCAAGCAACGCTGACATCGTTCTGGTGGGCAATAGGCACCCTAAATCGGCTCTGCGTCATTCCCAGGGTTTATGAAGCCTAAGGCGAACATAAGAGGTGGAATGAGCATCTACAGAATAGATATTGCACTTGGCGTGCCAACTTTGGGTAAAACATGTCTGCATTTGAAAAATTAGAGTTAATCATTTGAATTGTAACTAATTTAATCATTATGCTGAGTTCGATATTCCTCATCGAGTGTTGCCCCCCTCTTCCCCAAACACCAACGGATATGTCGCCTTATAACGACGACTTAAGCCAAAGTGATTTTTATAGTGTTAAATCATGATGTTATATGTCTCAACCTGGCGACAATGCGCCATGCCGATATCGCTGAAAGCCAACATGGCAGCCAGACAACAGGAAAGTGAGGATTGAGAGTTGAGAGTTGAGAGTTGAGAGTTGAGAGTTGAGAGTTGAGAGTAAGGTTTACCGAATCGCAGAAAGCGAAAAGCCCGTTCATTGCTGAACGGGCTTTTCTGAAAGTGGTCGGCGAGAGAGGATTCGAACCTCCGACCCACTGGTCCCAAACCAGTTGCGCTACCAAGCTGCGCTACTCGCCGATTTCTTGTTGCAGATACTACCGAATCTTATCGCTTATGTCTATGTAAATATTAAATTTATTAGACATTTTGTGTGTGGTGCGAAGAGAGGGACTTGAACCCTCACGTCCGTAAGAACACTAACACCTGAAGCTAGCGCGTCTACCAATTCCGCCACCTTCGCACAGTCACAAAACAGCTTACAATTCTTCACTTCTCTTAGGAAGTGGGGTGGCTAATGGGACTCGAACCCACGACAACTGGAATCACAATCCAGGGCTCTACCAACTGAGCTATAGCCACCATTACTTCTTAACTTCACGCGGTAATACTACCACCGCAGCTCTTGCACACAAACTTAATGGTGCGCCCGACAGGATTCGAACCTGAGACCTCTGCCTCCGGAGGGCAGCGCTCTATCCAGCTGAGCTACGGGCGCATAGCGCCGTTGCGGGAGGGGATACTACGGTTTTAACCCAATCCTGTCTAGTGCTTTTTCGCAGAAATGTTGCGTTTGATTACGCTTTGCTCAGTCCCGCACAGGAAAGGGCTCTCCATAGCCCCTTTTCACCGGTTATTGCTGGGTTTCTGTCCGTTTTTCAGCCGGATGATGTTTCTTGTGCATACCGAAAGCAAAGTAGCACAGACTGACTGCCGCTAAGAATATTGCCCCGACCAACAAAGAAATACGCGTATCCGGGTTAATTCCCATGCCGATCAGTACGCAGACCAGGAAAGCGATGGTCAGATAGTTCACATAGGGGAACATAATCGACTTAAAGCTGTGGGTTTTGATCGCTTCCTTATGGGCACGACGGAAATACAGTTGGCTGATCAGCACCACAAACCACGGCACCATGCCCGGCAGCACGCTGGCGCTGTAAACGTAAACGAACACCGCCTGCGGATTGGGGATCAGATAATTCAAGCCGGAACCCACCAGCAGACAGGCAATCGTCACGGCAATACAGTTCACCGGCACGCCGCTGGCCGACAAACGGGTCAGCGAGGCGGGCAATTGACGGTTCTTGGCCAGCGCGTACAGCATGCGCCCCCCGCTATACATACCGCTGTTGCAGCCAGAGAGCGCTGCAGTCAGCACCACGAAGTTAATGATACCGGCGGCGGCAACGATGCCGATTTTGGCAAAGGTCAGCACGAATGGGCTGCCGGTGGTGCCGATGCCGTTCCATGGGAAGATGGTGACAATGACAAAAATGGCACCGACGTAGAAGATCAGGATACGCCACAGGATGTTGTTGATCGCGCGTTTCAGCGTCACCTGCGGGTTCTTGGCCTCACCGGCGGTAATGCCGACCAGCTCAACCCCCTGATAGGACGCCACGACAATACACAGCGCAAACAGGAAGCCCTTCCAGCCGCCGGCAAAGAAACCGCCGTGTTCGGTCAGGTTGGCAAAGCCGATGGGCTGCCCTCCGTTACCAAAGCCAAACAAGATCACCCCCAGCCCCACCAGAATCATCACAATAATGGTGGTCACCTTGATCATGGCAAACCAAAACTCCAGTTCGCCGTACAGGCGTACCGCCGCCACATTAGCCAACGCCACCATCGCCACGGCAATTAGCGCCGGCAGCCACTGCGGGATCTCCGGGAACCAAAACTGCACGTAGACCCCAATGGCGGTAATTTCCGAGATGCCGACGGCAATCCACATAAACCAATAGCCCCAGGCAGTCAGGTAGCCAAAGTACGGACTCATGTATTTATGTGCATAAACGGCAAAGGAGCCCGCGACCGGTTCCAGGAACAGCATCTCGCCCATCGAACGCATAATAAAGAACACGAACAGCCCGGCGATGATATAAGCCAATAACACCGACGGCCCCGCCCACTTCAGCGTGCTGGCCGAGCCCATAAACAGGCCGACACCAATGGTGCCGCCCAGAGCAATCAGCTCGATATGCCGGGCTTCCAGCCCCCGGTGTAGTCCTTGCGGTTTTTCAGTGTGTGGCATAAATCCTCGATAGTATTCTTTTGATTGTGTCTGCATGCCGGCCGTTACCGGTCGTTATTGTTTTAATGAAAAATAGCGTAAATCATCTCCCGCCGCGTTGGCGGGCATCAACTTGTGATGGGGCTATCTTACGGCGAGAAAAACGTCGTTCAGCGCGGCCATATCAGGCGCCAACTGCTGGGGATAATTTCAGGGCGGTATCGTTTCGCATTTTGCCGCTATAAGCAAACCGCGAGTTAAAACTTTATGGAATAAACACAAGGGAGTTTAGCGGCTGAGGTTATAGGATGCGGGGAAATTGGCCACAAAGCAGGTTATTTGAACAACTTGTTGCGCCGGGACAGAATAATCCGCCCCGGCACCTTCATCACATCTTGCCGCGATAATAGTAACTCACGAATTTCAGTAACCGCAGTTGGCGCCCGATGCGGCTAGGCTGGCTGAGCAGCCGATAGAGCCACTCCAGGCCGAGGTTCTGCCAAACCTTGGGCGCACGCTTCACATGCCCGGTGAACACGTCGTAGGTCCCGCCTACGCCCATATACAGCGCCTGGGGATGGACCTTGCGACAGTCACGCATCAGGATTTCCTGTTTTGGTGACCCCATGGCAACCGTCACTATAGCGGCACCGCTGGCGCGGATGCGCTCAAACAGCGACTCACGCTGTTCCGGCTTGAAATAACCGTCCTGGCTACCGACCAAATTCACATTCCACTGGCTGCGCAACTTCTGTTCGGTTTCTGCCAGCACCGATGGCTTGCCGCCAATCAGGAACACCGGCGTGCCCTCACGACCGGCGCGTTGCATCAGCGCTTCCCACAGATCGGCCCCCGCTACGCGAGATACATCGGCACCCGGATATTTACGGCGGATTGACCGTACCATGCTGATACCGTCGGCATACTTGTACTCAGCCTCATCCAGCAAGGCATGCAGCTCAGTATCCTGTTCCGCCGTCAGGATTTTTTCGGCGTTCATGGCGACCAGCGTGCCCCGCTTTACGCGACCGCCGTCGAACAGAAAATCCATGCACTGCGCCATATCGCGAAATCCCCACAGGCTGAAACCGCGCAGCTCGTATTTGGGCACCGAGATTTTTGCTTCCATCTTGTTATTACCCTTACAAAAGGCCGTCAGCCTGCACGGATGAAGCAGGCGGCGTCAACGTTCGCGAACGCAGTACCCGCGCCTTAATCAATCCGGCAGTATCAAACAGCCAATACAGCAATTTTGCCATCAGCAAACAGGCGCCGAAAATGAGGCAGAAGAACACCACCCGCGAGACAAACGAATCCACCCCTTCTCGCGCCAATACGATGATGTTGAATACCGCGCCAAAGCAGAAGCCCTGCAATATGGCGGCTTTATAAGGGTTTGACTCGCTTTTACCCATCTCATACAGCCAGTCAAACCATTTGATGATCATCCCCACCAGCACCGCGCCAACAGGAATGAACAACGCGCCGCCCATCACCACCAGCGAACCAATCAGCGTCGGTGAAATGGCCAGGCCGGAATGGTTATTCAGGACTTCCCAGGTGAAGTAGTTAGCGGTGTTCAGTACCGTGTCCGGTCGGCCCGGCCACAGCCAGGCTGGAATGAACACGTAGAAATCGCGCACTATCGGCGCCAGCCCCTGGAAATCAATCTTGTCGTAGTTTTGTAGCAGCAACGCCAAATTTTCCCACGGTGAGAAGGTGTCACGCGTCAGATAAAGGAAGGTATAAAACGCCTCGGGGCCACTGACGTCCAGGCTATAACGCTTTAACGCCAGCCAGAACATGCCGACAATCCCGAACACGCCCGCGGCCACCAGCATCCACAGCGAGATCCAGCCACGCACAATGCCGATAAACAGGAACAGTGAGAAGGCAATAATGATATTGGCGCGGGTACCGCCGACAATCACATAGGTGAGGATGCCAAAAGCCACCGTTGCCGCCAGGAAAAAGAACCAGGCTCGCAGATCCTGCTTCAGGAAATACACCACCAGCATCGCCGGAATGAAGAAATAGAAGAACCGCTTGAGCGCTACGCCAGACACGTCACTGGAGAAAATCTGGCTGTAAGAGTTAAGTTTGAACAGCAGGAAGCCATTTTGCATGAAGAAAATGCCGACGGTAACGATCGCCACCAATGCCAGCAGGATCCAGGTCAGATGGGTTTCCACCCGGTTCATGCTGAATACCGGTTTACGCGGCTGCAGGCTACGCTTTCGCAGCCGGGTTTTATAGCTGACGTAGTAAATCGCATAAAACGCAGTGGCCGAGAGGATGGCGTACAACAAGAACTCTACTGGCACCACCTCAACGTCAAACTGAAACACCAGCAGGCAGGTTAACGGAAAGCCGAAGTAAAACGTCAGCAAATACAGCAGCGAAAAGAAGACGTTGAAATTAAAGCGAACGCGCCGAAACTCCTGGTAGGTCAACGTCAGAACAAACAACGCACCAATCAGGTAGACGACGAATAACCCGCCAAATTGCGCCAGCGTCATGAATTATCCCCTGCCGCCAGGGTTAATGCCTGTTGCCAGCCATCAACGTAGTTGGGATTAAAAAAGGCAATCGCCTGTTTATCGACGGAGGCCAGTTGGCGCTGCGCTTCACGCACTACCGCCTCATCCAGCGAGTCACCATAGAACAACACCGGCAAGTGCTGCTCCGCCAGATCCTGCCAGAATGGGTTCTGTCGGCTTAGCACGAACGGCACGCCAAACTGGATCAGCAGACACAGCGTGCCAATCCCCTGCTGACGGTTAAAGATAAAGTAGCCGAGGTCGCACTCGCGCAGGATATTCAGGTAGTCGTCGAACGCCACCTGCTGCGTCAGCAGCTGCAGGTTCCTGGCGCTGAACAGCGCCAGCCCGGCAGTGCGGACCTGTTCAATGTAAGCGTCGTTATTAGCCGGATAGCCCATCGGCAGGATCACGCGCACATCTGGGCCAAACTGCTGATGAATGGCTTTCAGCGCCTCAACGTGGCGGTTGGTACGATCGCCGGAGTTCCCCACCAGAATGGTCATCGGCCCGGCCAAATTTTTCTCTACGCTGACACCGGTTAACGCCGGATCCATCCGCGTCGGAAAATACAGCAGGGAAGCCGGTACGCGGGCATGTCTCTGCTGGTAGTGGATCACATCGCCACGGGTCGCGAATACGTGCCCCACCCGTCCCTGAGCAATACGGCGCAGCAAATAGAACAGCCGGAATTTCCAACTGGTGGCGTTTTCATACAAATCGGCGCCCCAGATATGCCAGCTCACCTGCTGGGCTTTGATTTTACCGCTCAGCAATGCCAGCCACAGCGTCGGGTTAAACTGACCATGCAGGAAGAAACGCGTATTGCGATCGGCCTGGGCACGGGCAATCACCGCCATCGCCAGGCTTTTCTTATCCGGATGATATTCAATGTTCAGTTCAGGGAACGGCCCCAACGCGGCGGCATCTTTGGCGGCCACCATGAAATGGCGTGTCTGATCGGACGGCAGACGCTTCGCCAACACGTCGTTGAAGAAACGCAGCACCGTCTGATTGTGATGCGGGATGTCAGATCCCAATACGTGAATCAGTGAAGTCATACTCGTCTACGATAAAGAATAAATACGCAGCTACAGAGCGTGAAATACACAATGTAGGTTGCCATGTAAGCCTGTGCCGCACCCAGCGCGCCGTGCAAGGGGATTAACCAATGCGAGAACAGCGTCAACAGCAGGAACTGGCTGACTTCGGTCAGGATATAAAAACGCAGCGACGCCTTGGCGATAACCAGGTAGCCAAACACATAAGCACCGACCTTCAGCACATCTCCCACCAGTTGCCAGGCGAACAGATCGCGCATCGCGACGAACTTGTCCGTGAACAACAGCCAGATGGCGAAATCGCGTAGCAGCCAGACCGTGAAACTTGCCGCCGCCACCGCAGGCAGCACAAACTTCAGCGAGCGCACAATCTCCTGAGAGATCGCGCTTTTTTCTTTTAGTCGCGACAGCGTTGGCAGCAAATAAACGGTAAACGAAGCGGTGATAAACTGCAGGTACGCATCTGAAATGCTGCTGACGCCCTGCCAAATCCCCACCTCATCCCAACCGTAATCACGGGCCAGCAGGTTACGCATCATCACATAGGCCACCGGCAGCGTCACTGAAGTGATCAGCGCCATAATGGTGAACTTGCCAAGATGGCTGGCCAGCGCTTTGTCCCATGCCAGCGCCAGATAACTCAGCGGCAGGGTTTTACGCCGCCACAGCATAAAGCCGGCGGGCAGCACCACCAATGCCGGTACCAACGCCAACCCCGCCAGCGCGCCTTCATAGCCACCCAGCTTAAAGCACAGGTAGTAGGCCACTACGCCAATCAGGCTGCCACCAATCACCGCCAGCGCATTACCCATCGCGTCGCGGTAGCCCTTCAGCACTGCCATAAACAGGTTGGCGTAGGCAATACCCATTTGAATAAACGCCACCGCCCGCACCACGCCGACATAATCAGCATGGCCGAACAGCCCGATACTGATCGGTTCTGCCGCGAACAAAAACACCAGCGCCAGCAGCGTGGAAAAGCCCAGCACGATAGTCGACGCCGTGCCGACGGCCAGTTTCAACCGCTGCGGGTCCTGATGGTATTCGGCAACGTACTTAGTGATGCCGTTAAAAATCCCGGCACCGGACAGCACGCCCAGCACGGTAATCAACTGGCGGAAGTTACCCGCCTGCCCAACCCCGCTGGGGCCAAACGCCACCGCCAGCAGTTTCACCACCAACAGCCCCACGCCAATCTTGATCAGCGTGGAACCGGCGGTCCAAATCGATGCTTTTGCCAGCGACATATCAGGCGAAGAAGCTGAGAATGGTATTGATCACCGTGCGCTGAGTGATATCAGTCATATTGTAGAACAATGGCAAACGGACCAGACGTGCGCTCTCCTGACTGGTAAAGCGATCTTCACCGGCAAAGCGGCCGAAGCGATCGCCCGCCGGGCAATCATGCAGCGGAATGTAATGGAATACCGTCATGATCTCGGCTTCTTTCATGTAATCGATAAACGCCGTACGGTCTTCAACATCACGCAGTTTGATATAGAACATGTGAGCGTTTTGCACGCAGCCCGCCGGGATGGTCGGCAGCACAATGCGACCCGCCTCGGCTAACGGCAGCAGGCTGTCGTAATACTGTTGCCACAGCGCCAAACGACGTTGGTTGATAGCTTCGGCGGCCTCCAGTTGGCCCCACAGATAAGCGGCCTGCAGATCTGACATCAGATAGCTGGAGCCGATATCACGCCAGGTGTACTTGTCCACCTGACCGCGGAAAAACTGGCTACGGTTGGTGCCTTTCTCACGAATGACTTCCGCCCGGTCAATCAGTGCCGGATCGTTAATCAGCGTGGCGCCACCTTCACCGCCTGCGGTGTAATTTTTGGTCTCATGGAAGCTAAAGCAGCCGATATGGCCGATGGTGCCGAGCGCTTTCCCTTTATAGGTGGACATCACGCCCTGCGCGGCATCTTCCACCACGAACAGCTTGTACTTTTCCGCCAGCGCCATGATGGTGTCCATTTCGCAGGCTACGCCAGCATAATGCACCGGCACAATGGCACGGGTCTTATCGGTGATAGCCGCTTCGATCTTGCTCTCATCGATGTTCATGGTGTCCGGACGCAGATCGACAAACACCACGGTAGCGCCGCGCAGCACAAAAGCATTGGCGGTGGAAACAAAGGTGAAGCTTGGCATGATCACTTCATCGCCCGGCTGAATATCCAACAGGATCGCCGCCATCTCCAGTGAGGCAGTACAGGACGGCGTCAACAGCACCTTCGGGCTGCCAAAGCGCTGTTCCATCCACTGCTGGCAACGACGGGTAAAACCACCGTCACCACACAGCTTGCCACTGCTCATCGCAGCCTGCATATAGTCAAGTTCAGTGCCAACAACCGGTGGTGCGTTAAATGGGATCATGTCTTCCTCTGTATAACCAATACGAGGTGCTTTCAATAGCAGCACCCTGTCGTTGATAGAGCCGTAGTGCGGCGATATTACCGAACTGAGTCGCAACCCGCAGACGCTGCAACGCCCCTTGCCGGCACTCTGCAATGGCTGCCGCCATCAGTCGCGAGCCAATTCCTTTGCCTGCCGCGCCGGGGAACGCCGCCAGCAGACCGATTCGGGCCTCCTGGTTACCCAGTTCACGCAGGCTGACAAAGCCTTCCGGCTGCCCAGTATCATCGAGTACCAGCAGGCATTGATGGTCAAACGTCCCCAATACCGCCTTTTCGATCCATTCGGCATAAAAACGGCCGCTATCCTGGGGGTGATACCAGGGGGCGCGGAACCGGCTAGCGGTGAACACGCTGGCTGCCGCCGCGCGCAGCATCGGGATATCAGCCGGCACCGCCGGACGAATAGCCTGCGGCGTCACGGTAAGAGGTAATGCACATTCCGTGCCGGTATCCAGCACCAGATCGACTTCACCCTCTACCAATTGGAAACCCAAACGGGCCAAGCCATCCGCCCAGGCAGTTTGATGCGCCGGAATTTTGGCCTGCACCAATGCGTAGGCATCCAGTTCGGCCTCGGTGAGTATCGGAGCCGCCGTAGAGAAGTTGAGTTTGGCGCTGTTAAGGGCGAAAAACTCAGTTTCCCAGGCTAAGGGCTCAATACTGGCGTGGGCGTGCATGCAGCAGATCCAGCAGGTACTTGCCATAACCGGTTTTCAGCAACGCCTGGGCAGCGCGCTTAACTCCATCATCGTCCAGCCAGCCGTTGCGCCAGGCAATCTCTTCCAGGCAAGCAATTTTGAAGCCCGGACGTTTTTCCACCGTCTGCACAAAGCTGCTGGCTTCCAGCAGGCTGTCATGAGTACCGGTATCCAGCCAGGCGAAACCGCGCCCCAACAGTTCAACCGTCAGTTCGCCACGCTCCAGATACATCTGGTTAATGCTGGTGATCTCCAGCTCGCCGCGCTCCGAAGGCTTCACCTGCTTGGCGAACTCCACCACCTGGCTGTCGTAGAAATATAGCCCGGTCACCGCCCAATTGGATTTAGGCTCTTTCGGCTTCTCTTCGATCGACAGCGCACGGAAATTATCGTCAAACTCCACGACGCCAAAGCGCTCAGGATCCATCACCTGATAACCAAATACGGTGGCGCCTTGCGTACGGGCAGCAACCGTTTTCAGTTTCGGACTAAACCCTTGACCAAAGTAAATATTATCGCCCAGCACCAGGCAGCTTGGTTCGCCGTTCAGGAACTCTTCGCCGATCAGAAACGCCTGCGCCAGGCCGTCAGGGCTGGGTTGTTCTGCATAGCTGAGATTAATGCCGAACTCTTCGCCGCTGCCCAACAAGCGTCTGAACGAAGGTAAATCTTCCGGGGTTGAAATGATCAATATGTCGCGGATCCCCGCCAGCATCAGTACCGACAGCGGGTAGTAAATCATTGGCTTGTCGTAAATAGGTAACAGCTGCTTGGAGACGCCGCGGGTAATCGGATGTAAACGCGTGCCGGAACCGCCCGCCAGAATAATACCTTTCATACTCACTCCAGACTCACAGGGCCGCTACCCTAGCAGCGACCTCGCTAAATTTAGTCGGACAAACCTAAACGTTCACCCGCGTAGGAACCGTCCTGCACGCGATGCCACCAGGTTTCATTGTTCAGATACCAGGAAACCGTTTTGCGAATGCCGCTTTCAAAGGTTTCCTGCGGACGCCAGCCCAATTCACGGTCAATCTTTCCGGCATCGATCGCGTAGCGCATATCATGGCCCGGGCGATCCTTGACGTAAGTAATCAGGTCGCGGTATTTCTCCACGCCCTGTGGCTTATTAGGTGCCAGCTCTTCCAGCAGATCGCAGATAGTGTGTACCACCTCAATATTCTTGCGCTCGTTGTGGCCGCCGATATTGTAGGTTTCCCCCACCACGCCTTCGGTAACCACCTGGTACAGCGCCCGAGCGTGGTCTTCGACATACAGCCAATCACGCACCTGCGCCCCATCGCCATACACCGGCAATGGCTTACCGGCAACGGCATTGAGGATCACCAGCGGAATAAGCTTCTCCGGGAAATGATACGGGCCGTAGTTATTGGAACAGTTGGTGACCAGGGTCGGCAGGCCGTAGGTACGCAGCCAGGCACGGACCAGGTGATCGCTGGAAGCCTTGGAGGCCGAATACGGGCTGCTTGGCGAGTAAGGCGTGGTTTCGGTGAACAAGTCGTCCGTGCCGTGCAGATCCCCATACACTTCGTCGGTAGAAATATGGTGGAAGCGGAAGCCTTGCTTCTTCTCCGCGTCCAGCGGCTGCCAATAATGGCGGGCCGCCTCCAACATGGTGTAAGTGCCTACCACGTTGGTTTCAATAAATGCCGCCGGGCCGTCGATAGAACGGTCAACATGGCTTTCTGCCGCCAGGTGCATAATCACGTCCGGCTGATACTCGGCAAACACCCGATCCAACGCCGCGCGATCGCAGATATCCACCAGCTCAAACGAGTAACGTGGGTTATCGGCAATCACCGAGAGCGACTCCAGATTGCCCGCGTAGGTGAGTTTGTCGACCACCAGGACGCTGTCCTGAGTGGCTTCGATGATATGCCTCACAACCGCGGAGCCAATAAAACCGGCGCCCCCAGTGACTAAAATACGTTTCAACGCCATACCCCTTTGGTATCCACGACCCAGGATTGCGTAATTTCTTCCGGCTTAATTGCCTTGAACTGCTTATGGTCGACCAGCATCACGATCACATCCGCCTGCTGCAGTGCATCGGCCAGCGCTTTCAGCGTCACATGGCCCGCCAGCGATTTCGGCAGCTGTTCCACGTTTGGCTCAACCACCAGGGTTTCACCCACGTGCCAATCGGCAATCAGATGCGCCACTTCCACCGCCGGGCTTTCACGCAGATCGTCGATATTTGGCTTGAAGGCCAGACCAAAACAGGCAATTTTCACTTCTGAAGCGCGTTTATCGGTAGCGGCCAGACAGTCGGCCACTGCCGCTTTCACGCGATCAACCACCCACAAAGGTTTCCCGTCATTCACCAGGCGTGCGGTATGGATCAAACGCGCCTGCTGCGGGTTCTGTGACACGATAAACCAAGGGTCGACCGCGATGCAGTGGCCGCCAACGCCAGGACCAGGCTGCAGAATATTCACCCGCGGATGGCGGTTTGCCAAACGGATCAGTTCCCAGACATTGATGCCCTGATCGGCGCAAATCAATGACAGCTCATTGGCAAAGGCGATATTCACATCGCGGAAGCTGTTTTCGGTCAGTTTGCACATCTCTGCGGTGCGTGAATTGGTAATCACACACTCACCTTCGAGGAAAATCTTGTACAGCGTGCTGGCACGCTCTGAGCATTTTGGCGTCATGCCACCAATCACTCGGTCGTTCTGAATCAGCTCAACCATCACCTGCCCCGGCAGCACGCGCTCCGGGCAGTAAGCAATGTTGATATCCGCAACTTCACCCACCTGCTGTGGGAAGCTTAGATCGCTACGCGCCTCGGCCAGCCACTGCGCCATCTGCTCGGTGGCGCCCACCGGAGAGGTCGACTCCAGAATGACCAGGTCGCCCTTTTTCAGCACCGGCGCCAGGGATTTGGCCGCCGCTTCAACATAGGCCAGGTCCGGCTCATGGTCGCCTTTAAACGGCGTTGGCACCGCGATCAGGAAAGCATCCGCAGCCAGGGGTTTGGTCACCGCCTGCAGGTAGCCGCCGTCGACCGCGTCTTTCACCACTTTATCCAGATCGGGTTCTACGATATGGATCGCGCCACGGTTAATGGTATCCACCGCATGTTGGTTAACATCTACGCCCACCACTTTTTTCTTGCGGGAGGCAAACGCCGCCGCCGTTGGCAGACCGATATAACCCAGGCCGATAACCGAAATAGTGTTAAAACTCATAGTGTCACCTGATGATTCTTCAAAGCTTCGAGAATACGTTGGCAGGCATGCCCGTCACCGTAAGGGTTATGCGCCCGGCTCATGGCGTGATATTCGTTTTCGTCCGTCAGCAACCGGGTAACCGCATCAACAATTTTGGCTACGTCGGTCCCCACCAGACGCACCGTACCCGAATCTACCGCTTCCGGTCGTTCGGTGGTGTCACGCATCACCAGCACAGGTTTGCCCAATGACGGCGCCTCTTCCTGAATACCACCAGAGTCGGTCAGGATCATATAAGCGTTAGCCATCAGGTAGACAAAGGGCAAGTAATCCTGCGGGTCGATCAGGATGATGTTGTCAATCCCTTTCAGAATGCGGTTGACCGGCTCGCTGACGTTGGGATTAAGGTGCACCGGGTACACTACCTGCACCTCTGGATGCGAACGGGCAATCTCTGCCAGCGCGCTGCAAATCCGCTCAAACCCGCCACCAAAACTTTCACGACGGTGGCCGGTCACCAGGATCATTTTCTTGTTGGCATCCAGGAACGGGTAGCGTTGTGCCAGGCTGTCATGCAACGCAACATCACCCATCACCCGATCTCGTACCCAGAACAACGCGTCAATCACCGTGTTGCCCGTGACGAAGATATGGTCGTCCGACAGCAGTTCGCGCAACAGGTTCTGACGCGAGTTTTCCGTCGGGGCAAAATGATACATCGCCAGATGACCAGTCAGTTTGCGGTTAGCCTCTTCCGGCCACGGGGAGTAAAGGTCGCCGGTGCGCAAACCCGCCTCTACGTGCCCAACCGGGATACGCTGGTAAAACGCCGCCAAACTGGTCGCCAGCGTGGTGGTGGTGTCACCGTGAACCAGCACCACGTCCGGTTTGAATTCTTCAAGAACGCCCTTCAGGCCTTCCAGAATACGGCAGGTGATCTCACTCAATCCCTGGCCGGGTTTCATGATGTTCAGGTCGTAATCAGGCACTATCTCAAATAACCGTAATACCTGATCCAACATCTCACGATGCTGTGCCGTAACGCAGACTCTTGATTCAAAGGCTTCATCCTGAGCCAGGGCATGTACCAGCGGGGCCATTTTGATGGCTTCAGGTCTGGTGCCGAAAACAGTCAACACTTTCACAGCGAATCTCTTTTGGTCGGTTAACCGCAGGCGTACCTGCGAATTGGGCGCTCACGCGCCCATCAGCGAATTATTATATTATTTTTTAATTACGCGGCCGACGCACCAGGGCAACACCTGCGCCAACCAAGGCGCCCATCGCGCCCCACATGATCAACCAGAATATCCGCCGTGGGCTATCACGTTTTACCGGTTCTTCCGGGGTCCGCAAATAGCGGTAAGTCTGAAATTTCTCGTCCAGCGTCGGGCCGACGTTCAATGTCGACAGCATCGCACGATTTTGATCGTAATCCAGATCGAAAGTCGGTCCCGAAGCCTGCAACCCTTCCAAACGCGCCTGCAGCATAGGTTTGCCCAGCAGGAACAGGTCAGAGTCTGGCAGTTGTTCTGCCGGGGTATCGGTCTGAGTCCGGCTGATGCCCTGCGTCTCGGCAATTTTCAGCGCCTGTTGAATGGTGTTCAACTCGCGCTTATACACTGCCGCCGCTACCGCTTCCTGGCGCTTGACCTGCGCTTTCATCGAGGTAGTGCGGGCCGCCCAGGCGCCCTGGATCTCTTCGTTCAGATGCTGGGCAGCACGGTGGCTGGCGAACGCCACGTATTGACGCAGCAGACGGTTAGCATCCGCCGCCGTTTCCGCCGTCAGCTTCACGCCGTCGTTCGGCACTTTTTTATCATCGCGCGGGGTAAACTGAATGTTGTTAATCAGTTCATCCAGCAATGCCGCATCGGCAGCGGCATCACCTTCCTGGCGCTGTTTGTAATAATCGCTCTGCAGCCAGAAATCGCGACGCGTATCGTAGGCTGCCAATTGCATAATAAATTCATTATAGGCTTCGTCTGCAATGCCCGGTTGCTCGGCGCTGGCGGCTGGCATCGTCCGCACATCCAGATTGCGCAGGAATTGCTGCTGGGAATAATACCCCCCCAACGCGTTCACTGTTGGCCGATCGGTAATCGCCGCCGCACTCCACTCCTGTTTCACCAGGTAGGAAACCATCAGCGCAACTACGGCGAATAACACCGCAATACCGATAATCCATGGCTTACCACGCCACAGGGTGCAGCACAGGCCGCGGATATCGAGTTCGTTATCCACCGCCGGGATATTCTTGTCAGACATTGTTTCTGGATTCATCACTGCCCAAAAGCCTCTGGTTAAGATACTTGCTTATTGCCGTTCGAACGCCGCAGACGGCGCTTGATACGCTTAATGTAACGTGCAACACGCCAGGCGCGCTTAATGCAGTAACCGTATAAAAAGAAGGCAAGCAAGAATAATGCCAACATCACCCATTCAGGGATAAAAGTAAGTCGTTCACCAAGTACGCCGATAGCAGCCAACAACGCTGCCGCCAGGGTAATCAACACGAAAGCCTGCCGTGGCGTAAAGCCCGCGCGCATAATCAGGTGGTGAATGTGTTGGCGATCTGGGGAGAAGGGGCTCATCCCTTTGCGTAAACGACGGTACATGATCGCAATCATGTCCATCAGTGGAATAGCGATAATCCACAGTGCGGTCACTGGATTGATGGAGTGAGCTTTACCCTGTGAGCTTTGCAGCAGCAACCAAATGGCGGTGAAGCCGATCAGCGTACTGCCGGCATCCCCCATAAACACTTTATACCGACGGCCGAGAATGCCGAGGTTAAGCAGGATATAAGGAACGATGGCGGCAATCATCGCAAAGCACCAGAAGGCTAGGTCAGAATGACCACTCAGGTACAGCAACACGCCCAGCGCACCGAAAGACACGCACGAGAGCCCGCCCAGCAAGCCATCGATGCCATCCACCATGTTGAAGGCGTTGATCGCGGCCCAGACGGCAAACAGAGTCACCAGGTAGCCGAACGGCCCCAACTGCATTTCCCAGTCGCCCAGCACATGGCCAAAACTGCGCAGGTAAAGCCCGGCGAAGACCATCATCGCAATGCCGACCAATGCCTGAACCAACGCACGAATTTTAACGCTGATATCGAAACGATCGTCAAGAGCACCAACGAACACTAATATCCCCGCGCAAGCGAGGTAGAGTTTGCCATGCGCAATCGATTGGTCTGAGATAAAGAAGGCGAAGCACAGTCCTGCGTAAACAGAAATACCCCCAACCAGAGGGATCAGCCCCTGATGGCGTTTACGGTAATTAGGTTTATCCACCAGACCAATACGTTTTGCTGCTTTACGGGCAACAAAGAGAAAAGCCAAAGAAAACAGGAAAACAAATAGAATTTCAGTACTCATAGTGAGTAAGTTCACAGTTAACAAGATCTCTGTAGAAGATAAGGCAGCTTAACACGGGCGACAGGTTGCGCCATGGTATCCCGCTACCTTTCAGTCATTTCCTATGACGACAGCCATTCATTCTTATTCCAATGTGCTTGTCTGCTGTTTCGACAGTAACAATGCGCGAACGACGAAGCGCCGACCGCAAATAAGATGAATTCTCAGTAAGTCACGAAAATAACTTACGTTTCCATTTCTGTTACTTATCGTATCTGCCAAAAGCAAAAAACGCCACGACTAGGCGTGGCGTTCTTTGAATTTTTACTCAATTATGAGCGCATCGTCATTATGAGCGCTTCATCATATCGAAGAATTCATCGTTGGTTTTGGTCATGGCCAACTTGTTAATGAGGAATTCCATTGCATCAATCTCGCCCATCGGGTGAATGATTTTACGCAGGATCCACATTTTCTGCAGTTCTTCAGAGGTCGTGAGCAATTCTTCTTTACGGGTACCAGAGCGGTTGTAGTCGATCGCAGGGAATACGCGCTTCTCGGCGATTTTACGCGCCAGATGCAATTCCATGTTGCCGGTACCTTTAAATTCTTCGTAGATAACCTCGTCCATTTTCGACCCGGTATCAACCAACGCGGTAGCGATGATGGTCAGGCTGCCGCCTTCCTCAACGTTACGTGCTGCACCGAAGAAACGCTTAGGACGATGCAGGGCGTTAGCATCCACACCACCGGTCAACACTTTACCGGAAGCCGGTACTACGGTGTTGTAGGCACGTGCCAGACGGGTGATGGAGTCAAGCAAGATGATCACGTCTTTCTTGTGCTCAACCAGGCGCTTGGCCTTCTCGATCACCATTTCTGCAACCTGAACGTGGCGAGAAGCCGGTTCGTCAAAGGTAGAAGCGATAACTTCACCCTTCACCAGACGCTGCATCTCGGTCACTTCTTCCGGACGCTCGTCGATCAGCAGTACCATCAGCACGCAGTCTGGATGGTTGTAAGCAATGCTCTGCGCAATGTTCTGCAGCAGCATGGTTTTACCGGCTTTCGGCGGCGCTACAATCAGACCACGCTGACCACGGCCAATCGGCGAAGCCAGGTCCAGCACGCGTGCCGTCAGGTCTTCGGTTGAGCCGTTGCCGCGTTCCATCCGCAGACGGGAGTTGGCATGCAGTGGGGTTAAGTTTTCGAACAGGATCTTGCTACGGGCGTTTTCCGGTTTGTCGTAGTTAACTTCGTTAACTTTCAACAGGGCAAAGTAGCGCTCGCCTTCTTTTGGCGGACGAATCTTACCGGAAACGGAGTCACCTGTACGGAGGTTAAAACGGCGGATTTGGCTAGGGGATACGTAGATGTCGTCGGGGCCTGCAAGGTAGGAACTGTCTCCGGAACGGAGGAAACCAAATCCATCCTGCAATATCTCCAACACGCCATCGCCGAAGATATCTTCTCCACTTTTCGCATGTTGCTTAAGGATAGAGAAGATAATGTCCTGCTTGCGCATGCGGGCAAGGTTTTCCAGCCCCATATTTTCGCCGAGAGTAATCAGCTCAGAAACCGGCGTATTCTTTAATTCGGTAAGATTCATAGTGGTGGGTTCTTAAACTCGGGGTATGTCTCGAACTTATATCGTGAATGGTATGGCAGCGGGATATATCTTTGGTCTTTCTAGTGGTTGCGTTGGCTTCCCTAGCTCACCCCTGCACTTAGCGAACTAAGCTGCGGAGATGCTTTCGGTTGCCGACTGGCCACACCTTGAAATCCATTGGATATTCGTGCCTGTTTACTGGACGTTCGATCACCGGGCGCTGAGCTGTCACGGTAAGAAATGGCTTACAGAGGACGCGCGCATTGACGGTTTAAGATCGAAGGTACCTTAAAATTGATTTTGCAAAACTGTTTGATTGCTAAAACGCGGGCTGAGTTCATTTTTTCTTTCAACGCCAGCGGTTCAACACAGAGTAAAGCTTTAGATTTAGACTCTTTAGATTTACAACTTCGGGCAAGTTCTATATGCAGTATGGTTAAACTTAACACGCTTCTTGGCAGGCGTCTAGCGGTGAATTGAACATCCCCGCCAGACGCCTGTATATCCCCGTTGTCTCTCACGCGGCGGCGTTTTCGGCCGCAGCGTCACATCCAGTGGGCATAGGGCTTCCCGCCCGATTACAGATTCGCGTTAAGGAAATCTTTGAGCTGACCTTTGGACAACGCGCCAACCTTGGTCGCGGCCACTTCACCGTTCTTGAACAGCAACAGCGTAGGGATACCACGGATACCGTACTTCGGTGCGGTGGCCGGGTTCTGGTCGATATTCAGCTTGGTGATGGTCAGTTTGCCTTCGAACTCATCGGCAATCTCATCCAGAATCGGAGCAATCATCTTGCACGGTCCACACCATTCAGCCCAGAAATCGACCAGGATTGGCCCTTCAGCTTTCAGCACGTCGGTGTCGAAGCTACCGTCAGTCAGGTGAATAATTTTATCGCTCATGTTCTACTCCAAAGGATTGTGTCTACCTTGTTGGTGTAGCATTAACCAACCTAAGGTGACTTTATTTCACCGGATACGCTTTCGTAAAGCAATAGTTAGCTGATATTCTACCACACTATGAGCAAAACACACTTGACCGAACAGAAGTTTTCCGACTTCGCCCTGCACCCGTTAGTCATTGAAGCCCTTGAAAAGAAAGGGTTTCAATATTGCACGCCTATCCAGGCGTTAGCATTGCCGCTCACGCTCTCTGGGCGTGACGTTGCAGGTCAGGCGCAAACCGGTACCGGAAAGACGTTGGCATTTTTAGCGTCTACTTTTCACTATTTGCTTTCTCACCCGGCGAAACAGGATCGCAAGATCAACCAGCCGCGCGCCTTGATCATGGCGCCAACGCGTGAACTCGCGGTGCAGATCCACTCCGATGCGGAAGCCCTCTCCCAGTCCACCGGCCTGAAAATGGGTCTGGCGTACGGCGGCGATGGCTACGACAAACAGCTGAAAGTGCTGGAAAGCGGCGTGGATATTCTGGTGGGAACTACCGGCCGTTTAATCGATTACGCCAAACAGAACTATATCGACCTGGGCGCGATCCAGGTTGTGGTGCTGGATGAAGCCGACCGTATGTACGATCTGGGCTTTATCAAAGACATTCGCTGGTTGTTCCGCCGCATGCCTGCGGTCGATCAACGCCTGAACATGCTGTTCTCTGCCACCCTGTCCTACCGCGTACGCGAGCTGGCCTTCGAGCAGATGAACAACGCTGAATATGTTGAAGTGGAACCGGAACAAAAAACCGGCCACCGCATTAAAGAAGAACTGTTCTACCCGTCCAACGAAGAAAAGATGCGCCTGTTGCAGACGTTGATCGAAGAAGAGTGGCCAGACCGCTGCATCATCTTCGCCAACACCAAGCACCGCTGTGAAGACGTTTGGGGCCATTTGGCTGCCGATGGTCACCGCGTAGGCCTGTTGACCGGCGATGTGGCACAGAAAAAACGTCTGCGTATTCTCGATGACTTCACCAAGGGCAACCTCGATATTCTGGTCGCCACCGACGTCGCCGCTCGCGGCCTGCACATCCCGTTGGTGACTCACGTCTTCAACTACGACTTGCCTGACGACTGCGAAGACTACGTTCACCGTATCGGTCGTACCGGTCGTGCCGGCGAAAGCGGTCATTCCATCAGCCTGGCTTGTGAAGAGTACGCACTCAACCTGCCGGCGATCGAAACCTATACCGGTCACAGCATTCCGGTCAGCAAATACAACAGCGATGCGCTAATGAGTGACCTGCCTGCGCCGAAACGCCTGGCACGCCCACGCGGCGGCAACGGCCCACGCCGTAACTCCGCGCCACGTCGTGGCGGTGCGCCACGCAGCAACCGTAAACGTTCAGGCTGATAGATAATGCTCAGTTCCAGCGCACTTTACGCCGCTATCGACCTTGGCTCCAACAGCTTCCACATGTTGGTGGTACGCGAGGTGGCCGGCAGTATTCAGACCCTGGCGCGCATCAAGCGCAAAGTGCGTCTGGCCGCCGGGCTGGATCAGAATAGTCACCTGTCGCATGAGGCCATGCAGCGCGGCTGGCAATGCCTGAAGCTGTTCTCCGAACGCCTGCAGGACATTCCCCGCGCACAGATCCGTGTGGTCGCCACGGCCACGCTGCGTCTGGCGTCCAATGCCGATGAATTCCTGCAGACCGCCGAGCAGATCCTCGGCTGCCCGATCCAGGTGATCAGCGGCGAGGAGGAAGCGCGCCTGATCTACCACGGCGTTGCCCATACCACCGGGGGGCCGGACAAACGTTTAGTGGTCGATATCGGCGGCGGCAGCACCGAGCTGGTCACCGGTACCGGTGCGCAAGCGGCTCAGCTGTACAGCCTGTCGATGGGCTGTGTCACTTGGCTGGAACGGTTCTTCAGCGATCGTAATTTGGGGCAGGAGAATTTCGAGCGGGCCGAACAGGCAGCACGTGAAATGGTGCGCCCCATTGCGCCACAGCTGCGTCAACACGGCTGGCAAATTTGCGTCGGCGCTTCCGGTACCGTCCAGGCGTTGCAGGAAATCATGGTGGCGCAGGGCATGGATGAACGCATCACCCTGTCCAAGCTACGCCAATTGAAACAGCGCGCCATTCAGTGTGGCAAGCTGGAAGAGTTGGAAATTGAAGGGCTGACGCTGGAGCGCGCGCTGGTGTTTCCTAGCGGGCTGTCGATCCTGCTGGCGATTTTCCAGGAGCTGGGCATTGAAAGCATGATGCTGGCCGGCGGCGCACTGCGCGAAGGACTGGTCTATGGCATGCTGCATCTGCCGGTTGAACAGGATATCCGTAGCCGCACCATTCGCAACCTGCAACGCCGTTATCTGTTGGATACCGAGCAGGCCGAACGCGTCAGCCAGTTGGCTGCCAACTTCTCGCAGCAGGTGAGCAATGAATGGCAACTGGATGCACGATGTCGCGAGTTATTGCACAGCGCCTGTCTGATCCACGAAATTGGCCTCAGCGTTGATTTCAAGCAGGCGCCGCAACACGCCGCCTACCTGATTCGCCATCTGGATTTACCCGGTTTCACCCCGGCACAGAAAAAGCTGCTGGCCACCCTGCTGCAAAATCAGAGCAACACTATCGATCTGCCGCTGCTGAGCCAGCAAAACGCCCTGCCGCCGCGTATGGCGCAACGTCTATGCCGACTTTTACGCCTGGCGATCATCTTTGCCAGTCGTCGTCGCGACGACACGCTGCCCGCGGTACGCCTGCGCGCTAACAATGATGACGAGTTGACGGTGATCCTGCCGCCAGGTTGGCTGGAACAGCACCCGCTTCGGGCGGAGGCGCTGGATCAGGAAAGTCATTGGCAAAGCTACGTTCACTGGCCGTTGATACTGGAAGAACAACGTTGATATGACAAGGGCGCTAATAGCGCCCTTTCTTTTAACCTTCGCCTTTGGCCTTGGCCAACTGGGCACGAATATTGGCCAGGTGACTCTGCCCTTTTTGCATCCGTTCTTGCGGGCTAACCACCTTACGTTCACTTTCCCAAGCCAGATCATCCTGCGGCAGCTCCAGCAAGAAGCGGCTCGGCTCCGGCCGCACCAATTCGCCATACTGGCGACGTTCGCGACACAGGGTGAAAATCAGCTCTTTTTGGGCACGGGTGATCCCCACATAGGCCAAACGCCGCTCTTCATCGACGTTATCCTCGTCAATGCTGCTCTGATGCGGCAGTAACCCCTCCTCCATCCCCACCAGGAATACATAGGGAAACTCCAGCCCTTTGGAAGCGTGCAACGTCATCAACTGAACCTGATCCAGCTCTTCATCGCTCTCACCACGTTCCATCATGTCGCGCAGGGTAAAGCGGGTTACCACCTGGGTCAGTGTCATCGGTTCATCCAGTTCGCTGCCCTCCAGCATTTCCGTCATCCAACCGAACAGCGTATTGACGTTTTTCATCCGCATTTCGGCGGCCTTCGGGCTGGGTGAGGTCTCAAACAGCCAACTTTCGTAATCTACTCCGTGGATCAGGTCACGCACCGCGGCTATCGGTTCACGCTCCGCCAGTTGGGCAATGCCATCCAGCCAGTGAGTGAAGCGCTGCAGTGATTCTAACCCGCGACCGGTCAGGTGCTGGCTCAGGCCGAGGTCAAAACTGGCGCGAAACAGGCTTTTATTACGCTGGTTTGCCCATTCACCCAGTTTTTGCAACGTCGCCGGGCCGATCTCACGCTTTGGCGTGTTAACGATACGCAGGAACGCGCTGTCATCATCCTGGTTGGTCAGAACGCGCAGATAGGCCAGCAGATCCTTGATTTCCGGCCGCGAGAAAAACGAGGTGCCGCCAGAGATTTTGTAAGGGATGCGGTTTTGCATCAGCATTTTTTCAAACAGCCGCGACTGATGGTTGCCGCGATAGAGGATCGCATAATCGCCGTAGTTGGTTTTCTTCACGAAGTGATGGGCAATCAGTTCCCCCACTACGCGCTCGGCCTCGTGATCCTCATTATTGGCGGTCACCACCTTCAGCTCTTCGCCGTAGCCCAGCTCGGAAAACAGCCGTTTTTCAAATACGTGCGGGTTATTGGCGATCAAGATATTCGCCGCCTTCAGGATACGCTCGCTGGAACGGTAGTTCTGCTCCAGCTTAATCACCTGCAGTGCCGGAAAGTCTTCCTTCAACAGCACCAGGTTTTGAGGTCGCGCCCCACGCCAGGAGTAAATCGACTGATCATCGTCCCCGACCACGGTAAAGCGCGCACGGTTGCCCACCAACAGTTTCACCAGTTCGTACTGACTGGTGTTGGTATCCTGATATTCATCCACCAACAGGTAGCGGATACGATTTTGCCAGCGCTCACGCACTTCTTCATTGCGCTGCAGCAGCAAAGTTGGCAACAGGATTAAATCGTCGAAATCCAACACGTTACAGGCACGCATATGCGCGTGATACAGGCCGTAGCAATGCGCAAACAACTTGTCGCGTTCAGAACGCGCCAGCTCCATCGCCCTCTGGGGATCAACCAGGTCATTCTTCCAGTTGGAGATGATGGAAATCAGCTGCGCCACCAGTGTTTTATCATTCTCCAGCCATTTTTCGGTCAGTTCTTTCAACAGCGCCAACTGATCCTGGTCGTCGAACAGTGAGAAATTGGACTTCATCCCCAGCGCAACATATTCACGTTTGATGATCTCCAGCCCCAGCGTGTGGAAAGTGGAAATCATCAGCCCGCGCGCCTCTTTGCGCCCCATGGTTTGCGCCACACGCTCTTTCATCTCGCGCGCGGCCTTATTGGTAAAGGTCACGGCGGCGATGTGTCGCGCCTGATAACCACAGTTGTGGATCAGGTGAGCGATTTTGTTGGTGATGACGCGCGTCTTGCCGGAACCTGCTCCGGCCAGCACCAGGCAGGGCCCGGTAACGAATTCGACGGCTTGTTGTTGGCTGGGGTTTAATCGCATGGCGCTTTATTGCTCGAATTTATAACGTGGAAGAGGATTGTAGCAGAAAGCGCCGATGAGATTTAACGGGTATAATCAGCGCAATTTCTGTATCGATAAAGGCAATACCATGGCAAAGACGGCGTGCGCCCTGCACATTCTGGTAGATAACGAAAAACTGGCCGACGAACTGCTGGCCAAGCTTAAACGCGGTGTCAGCTTTGACACCCTGGCGCGCAAATACTCAACTTGCCCATCAAAACGCAACGGCGGCTCTCTGGGCGAGTTCAACAAGGGCACCATGGTCGCGGCCTTTGATAAAGCCGTGTTCAGCATTCCGCTGCTGAAGCCCTACGGCCCGGTGAAGACCCAGTTCGGCTACCACATCATCAAGGTACTGTACCGTAGCTGAGGGGGCGAGCGCCCCCTCTCTTGTTACTGTGCGCTGGTCTCTGGCGCGGGGGCGGTGTCGGCGGGTTTGACTTCTTCCGATACCACGGCCGGGGCTGGGGACATAATGCCGTTATAGGTTTCCTGTAACTGCTTCATGCTCATCTCCGGCTCCCCTTTCGGCTGCATCAACACCAACGTCGCATCCTGCGAAAGCTGAAGCTTCAGCTCCTGATTCAGCCCCTCCAGCGTCAATCCGCTCAGGAATTCCTGACGCAGTTTTTGATACTGCTCCGGCGCGATATCCACTACGCCGCTTTGTTGCGAGCGCAAGCGCTGGCTCATCAACACATCCGTGTCGGTACGGGCATAGGTGGCGAACAGCTTGCTGAGCTGATCGTTTTTCTGCGCCAGCAGGGCATTAAACTCGTCCTGCGACAACCCATTGTTACGTACGTTAGCCAACTCGCGGGCGATAAAGCCCAGGCTGTTGTTCAGGTTGTTATTAGGCGTGTCGAGATGGATAGCACATTGGGCACGTTGATATTGCACGCGGCAATCGAAGCCCAGATGCAGATTCTTCTGGTCACTCTTTTCCAGCACCTGCTGGAGATGCCAGAATAAAGCCTCGCGGGCCATATCGCCACGCCAGTAGCGGCTCAGATTCTGTGAATCACGGATCGGGTGCCATGGGGCATCCCACATGATCGACAGCGTATCCTGCTTCACCTGTTCGCTGATCAGACTGACCGGCTGTGGTGCCAGTGGCGTCAACGTTGGCATCAGAGCCGGCGTTTCACGCTTGCCTTGCAGCGGCGAAAAAGCCTTGTTGATTTGCTCGCTCAGGCTGCGGCTGTCTACCTTACCCACCACGTACAGCGTCATCGCATCCGGGGTGTACCATTGTTGGTAGAATTTTTTCAGCTGATCGATATTCACCGGGCGCTTCGGTGGCTGGGCCGGATCGTGCGCCAACAGCGTCGAGCCTTTGAGGCGATAACGCCACCAGGCATCTTTCGGGTTCGGCGGGAAGGTGCCGACCGGATCAACGCTGGAATTAACCACCGCATGCACCGTATGTTCGTCAATCGCCAGCTTGCCGGTGGTGTCGGAAAGCCACGCCAGCGCTTCTTTCAGCACATCTGGGCGGTTATTCGGCAGGCTGAGATTATAAATGGTGAAGTCATAAGAGCTGATGGCCGGCGGCAAAGGCCGCTCGCTGTCCACGCTCTGTTGCCACAGTGAACGCAGTTGCGGTGGTGTAAAGCTTTCGCTACGCGCCAACGACAGCCGCGGCAACAGATGGGCAAAGCCAATCTGTTGCGAAGACTCCACTAACGAGCCGGTGTTGACCATCAACCGCAGTTCGACGCGATCGCTCGGTCGTTGCGGCGTGTCTAATATCTGCCATGAAAACCCGTTGGCCAACGCCCCCTGCTGCCAGGCAGGATCGGGTTGTAGTGTTTCAGCCTGCACGCTGCTGTTGGCTGCAGCCAACAGCAGCCCACCTGCTATGAGATGAATTCTGGTGCCCTGCATGTGAACCCCTACTTAATAACTATACCCGTCGCCTTTCAAGTTGCAGCGTTGTTAGCTGCACTCGCTCACCTCAATTACTTACTCAAGTAAGCGCCTGAGGATGAGCGAGCTGGCCGCCTAGCCGCAACTTGAAATTCATAGGGTATATCCAATTTCTTTATGCAAATGCGGATATTCCATTCACCGGAATATTAGGCTGCGACGAACAGCCTACAAAACGCCCTGAGTTTCACAGTGGGGCGGAAAGCAGAAAGTGTACCATCGAGTTAGACCGCGCGCCTTTGCGGATGTCACTCATTAGTGTGAAAAATAATGGATAACCGAGTTTTTAATGCAAGAAATCATTACGCGGGGGGATAAAACATCACCGGCTGCGGCTGCAACCGGTGATTTGAGGATAAAATCAGGCTGAAGGCAGCGTTTTATCGGCTCCTGAGCCGTGCTTGTTGGACAGGGTGTCATGCAGTTGTTTTTCATCCAACTGTTTACACCATTTTGCCACCACCACCGTAGCCACCCCGTTACCGACCAGATTGGTCAGGGCACGGGCTTCCGACATAAAGCGGTCAATCCCCAGGATCAGCGCCAGACCGGCCAGCGGCAGATGGCCCACGGCAGAAATGGTCGCCGCCAGCACGATAAAGCCACTGCCGGTCACCCCTGCCGCCCCTTTAGAGGACAGCAACAGCACCACCAGCAGAGTCACCTGATGGATAACATCCATATGGGTGTTGGTTGCCTGCGCGATAAATACCGCCGCCATGGTCAGGTAGATGGAGGTGCCATCGAGGTTAAAGGAATAGCCGGTCGGAATAACCAACCCCACCACCGATTTTTTGCAGCCCAATTTTTCCATCTTGTCGAGCATGCGTGGCAGCACCGACTCGGAAGAAGACGTCCCGAGTACGATCAACAACTCTTCTTTTATATAGCGGACAAACTTGAAAATGCTGAAGCCGTTGGCACGGGCAATCGAACCCAACACCACCACCACGAACAGCACACAGGTGAGATAGAAACAGGCAATCAGTTGGCCGAGTTGCAGCAACGAACCCACACCGTACTTACCTATGGTAAACGCCATCGCCCCGAATGCCCCCAACGGCGCCAGGCGCATAATCATATTGATGATGCCGAAGATCACGCGGGAGAAGCTTTCGATCACATTAAAGATCAGTTGGCCCTTGTCACCCAGACGATGCAGGGCAAAACCGAACAATACGGCAAACAGCAGCACCTGCAGAATATTGCCGCTGGCGAAGGCGCCGATGACGCTGCCGGGAATGATGTCCAGCAAGAACGGAATGATACCTTGCTGCTGGGCCTGCTCGGCGTAGACCGCGACCGCTTTGGCATCCAGCGTACCCGGGTCGATATTCATTCCGGCCCCTGGCTGTACCACGTTGACGATCAGCAACCCAATCAGCAGCGCAATGGTGCTGACAATTTCAAAATAGAGCAGTGCAATTGCACCGGTACGGCCTACGGCCTTCATGCTCTCCATACCCGCGATGCCCGTCACCACGGTACAGAAGATCACCGGAGCGATGATCATTTTAATCAGCTTAACGAATCCATCGCCCAGAGGTTTCATCTGCGCGCCAATGTCAGGGTAGAAATGGCCAAGCAGGACGCCCAGCGTAATCGCTGTCAGCACCTGAAAATAGAGGCTCTTAAAGATAGTGAGTTTCATATGAACATCCTTTGGGGGGAAGACACGCACCAGGCGGTAGTCTAGTTATCTCGCCTGTTCATCGCTTGCGCGGAAAATAACACCCACCTAACAACATGGAAATAATTTGTTGCACCAATAGATACATGTTGATACGAATTTAAGAGCTGAAGCGCGCCAGCCCGGATGTAAGGCTGTGAATTGCGTAACCCTTTGTTTGCACTAACGCAAAAGAGGTAGGCAGCCACTGGCGGTTTTCGGACAGGATAAACGGGCGGCGCGGGTGCCGCCCATGGCAAAAGGCAAGAAGGAACCTCAGGCTGGAGGCTGGCAGAACTCGGCTTCAAACTCACTGCGCGGTAAAGGACGAGCAAACAGGAACCCTTGGCCGCTATGAATACCGTGCTGCAGCAGCCAGTCACGCTGCTCGGCATTTTCGACGCCTTCGGCCATCACCGGCAACGCCAATACCTCGGAAATCGAACTGACGATGCGCACCATGGCGTCGTCCGTCGGCAGGCCCTGAATAAAGCTCTTGTCGATTTTAATCAAGTCGATTGGCAAACATTTCAATCGGTTAAGGTAATTCAGGCTGGAATATCCCATGCCAAAGTCATCCAGTGCGATGGAAAGGCCCAAATCGTGCAACTCCCGCAACAGCGCCAGCGCACGATCGAGATCGTCAATACGCACCGTTTCGGTAATTTCCAGCAGCAGCTTGCGCGGGTCAATCTGATGCTGCGCCAACAGGCTCTTCAGGTGCGGGACAAAATCCTCGTGCTTCATCTGGATCGGGGACACGTTGACCGCCAGCGGCAGCGTAATGCCACGGGTCTGCCAATCCGCCAGGATCAGACAAGCCTCTTCCAGTACCCAGTTGCCGAGCGGCACGATCACGCCGAGTTCTTCGGCTAACGGAATAACGTCTGCCGGCAGGATAAAGCTGCCGTCATATTGTTGCCAGCGCAGCAATGCCTCGGCGCCGATCACCGCGTTGGACTGCATATCGACCTGCGGTTGTAAAAACAGGGTAAAGCGGCGCTGCTCGATGGCATGCAGGATTTCACTTTCCTGCGTCAGTCGCTTCTGAGTGCGTTCCGTCAGGCTTGGCTCGAAGAACAACACCTGATTTTTGCCTTCGCGATGTGCCGTCATCATCGCCGAGGTGGCACTGCGCAACAGCTGTTCCGCGCTCTCCCCCGAATTAAGATAATGGGCGATACCGATGCTGGCGCTTGGCCGCAACGGCATTTCCTGCAGGCTCAACGGCGCATTAATCTGCGCCATGATGCGGCGCGCCAGTTGCATGGCATGGAACGGACGCTCAACGCCTTTAGCCAGAATGGCAAACTCGGTTTTGCTCAGCTGCGCCAGCACGCCGTTTTCATCTATGCATTCACGCAGCTTCTTCGCCAGCGTCAACAACAGCGCTTCACGCATTGCCGGATTGAGTACGCCGGAGGCCTCGTGCAGCGTTTCAATGCCAATAACCAGCAAATTAAAACGCTCGGGCCGCAGGCTGGAAGCGATATGCTGCTCCAGCAGGGCGGTAAACAGCGCCTGATTGGGCAGCTCGGTGACCGGATGATGGGTGCTCATGCGGCTCATCTCGGCATAGGCTTTGGCCAGCCGCTGTTGATTGCGGTTGTAGTTGCGCACCAGCAGCCCGAGCTCATCGTCCTGGTGCAATACCGGCAACATCAGTTGATGATAAGGCGCTTCTTCCTGCGAAATATTATCCAGCTCTTTAGCCATCGCGCGCAGCGGGTGCACCATCAACCGATTCATACACCAGCTAATGGAGACCGACAGGATCAGCGCCAACAGCAAATAGGTCGATAACATGGTCGACAGCATGCTGAGAATGAATTGATACATGCGGAATGAATCGGCCTGCAGCACCAGATAAGCCAGTGGCTGCGGGTTGGCCGGCACGCGCTCCAGCGAATAGAGCGGAACGGAAATCTGGATCGGCAGCTCGAACAGGCGAGCGATCAGCGTCGGTATCGGACGTTCCGGTGGGAAGTTGGCGTGCAACGCCTGGAATTCGTTCGGCAGCACGATATCCGCCCGGCTCAGGATGCCCACCGGCAACAGGGTATTCAGCACCCGTTTGGTTTCCGGCACGTCCATGCGCAACACCGCTTCCGCCAGCGGCTGACGGACGGAATGAGCAATGTTTTCCAGTTGCTGGGCATAGTCATCCCTGCGCTGTTGCACAAAATGGAATAACTGGATCACGATAAAGATACAGATCGTCACCAGCGCTACGCCGGATACCGTTGCCATCTGTTTAATCGTTAATGAACGCCTGACCCGCAAACCTGCTCTCCGCTACTTCGGGCTGAAATAAAAAAGGGATGAATAATACCCATCCCTCGGACCGGCCTGAGTATACTCGATCGTTGACTGTTTTTATCTGGCCATACCCAGGACAAAACCAAGAAAACCGCGGGTTTCAGTCTTTTCCTAATGGGAATAAACACAGGGTAGCAAAACTACCCTGTGTCCGACACTCTGAATCTACCTGAGAATCTACCTGAGTTGAGTTACTTGAAATCGGCGTACGGCGTCAGCGGCTGCGGCGGTAAATCCAAATCACCTTGCCAACCGGCCATCGAATAGCGCAGATAAATCAATGCGTGGCTTGGCGTATAGTCTTTCGCCTGCTGAATATCGAGACCGGCACCGAGGGTCCAGTGCGAACTGAGACGGCGCTCAACAATGGCCCGCAGGGTATAACCGACACCGGAAGAAGAACTGCCGTCCTCAACCGCAAACTTGTCCGGCAGCGAGTCCGGGATCAACCCCTGCAGTGGATAGCGTTGCTGACTGTTGGTTTTCGAATGGGACAACGACACCGACCCACCCAACTCCCATGACCAATTCTCGGTACGCTGGCGATAATTGACCGGCACCGCCAGTGACATATATTGCTGCGGACTGTAGTAGCCCCCCTGGCCAAGAGAGTAACCACTCAAATCCTTCTGATAGTGCCACAGCATGGTATTCAGCCCGACGGTGACGCGGCGGTTATCTTCATTGATCAGCTTGTAGTAATAACCTGCCATGAATCGCTCGCGCTGGTTATCCTCAACGTTCTTACCGGTCAACTGATGCGCACTGAGATCGGCCCAGACGCCGTGTGCCTCGCCGCGATCGTAGCTGCCGCTCAGACTGACCCCGGTGGCGCGAACGCCGCCCCAGGTGGTACCGGTATTCGGGTCTTTGGTACCGCCAAACGCCAGTAATGAGCTGGAAACCGGTCGGCGCGAAGCCGCCAGCGTCCAGCCAATGTGGTTCCAGTCATTGCTGTAGGCCAGCCCACCGACCCAGTCGACCACTTCGAAACCCATCGGAGTAGTGCCGATATCCCCCGACCAGCGATCGTTCTGCCAACCTACCGCCACACTGGTACCGGTGGTTTTCTGATGCTCGTCCCCGCTACAGCCCTGAGTATTACAGGTGCCGAAGGTCTCGTAATATTTGCCGCTGCTGTCGGTGGAGAAACTGCCGGCATCCAACTGCACGGTATCGGAACGGAAAAACGCCCGCCCGTCGTACAACGGCATATCCACCTGCAGCATGGTGTCATGCGCTTTGTAATCGGAGATGCCGCCGGTGCCGCTCGAGCCCCAGTAATCGTGATCGAGTGTGACATTAACATCCTGCTGACGGTACAAATCCGCCGCGTCCGAGCGGATACCGCGCTTGAGCCAGTCGTCGCCTGGATTATTGCGTGTCAAATAGGTGTAGCTGTCGTTATCCTGCGGCACGCTCGGTGCAATGCCGCTGGCCACCATCGCCTGTTTATAATCCTGTTGCGCCAGCACCGGTTGTAATTGGTCACGTTCCAGTCTTGCCGCATCGCGGTAAATCAGCGCCTTCGACTGGCTTGCCGGCTCAGGCTGGGCCGCCGTTTTCAGCCGGGTAAAGATATCGGTGGCTTTCTGCGGTTCGCCGACGGCGTACCAGGCGTTTGCTTCCCGCCGCTCACTGTTGCCTGAAGGCGTCGGCTCCGGCGCTTTGGTTTGCAAACCCTGGCGAGCCTCGCTCAGCCTGCCCTGCGCCACATAAGCCTCTATTTCCCCCAGCCGCGCATCCGGGTTATTCGGCTCACGCGTCCGTACCCGCTGATAGTCCGCCAGTGCGGCGTCATAGTCACCCCGCGCCAGCGCCCAGTCGGCCAACTGGAGATCGATGCGGGTATCCGCCGGCTGTTGGCGCAGATAAGCCACCGCGCCCGGCTCGTCACCTGCGGCACGTAGCTGCTCGGCATGCTCCAGCGTCGCCTGCATTTTCAGTCGCTGTGCCAGTTCGCGCATATTGTCGTTCCACTGCGCGGCGGGCAAAGAATTCAACTCCGCCAGTGCCTGCCGGTCGCGATCGCTGCCGGAGAGGTACAGCGCATAGGCATAGGTCAGTTGCGGATTGCCGCGCTGTTTTTGCGCCAGTCGCTTGAACAGGGCATCCGCCTGTTGTGGCTGCCCGGCCTGACGCAGCGTTTGCGCATAATGGTAAGTCAGCCAGACGTCATCGGGGTCCATCTGCTGGGCACGGCGGTATTTCTCCGCCGCCTGATGCCACTGTTGCTGCTGAACCAACTGGTCGGCCTGCTGTTTCAGCATATCGAGTTGCAGACCTTCGAGCGTGCTGCGCAGTTTATTTTGCTGACTGCGCGGCAGGCTGTTGAGATAGGCCAGCGCCTTCTCCGGCGACTGACGCTGATAGATATTCACCAGGCCACGCACCGCACTGCCGCTGCCCGGATCCAGCCGTAACGCCTGCTGATAAAAACGCTCGGCGGCGGCGTCATCTTTACGCGCCACCGCAACGTCACCCAGGCCGATCACGGCACTGCTGTCCGTGCTGTCGAACTGCCGCGCCTGTTGGTATTTTTGCTGCGCCAACGGCAGATTGCCGGCTTTCAACGCCTTGTCACCTTCGTCGACCGCCAGCCAGTAACTGTTGCTCTTGATCAGGCTCTGCCACTTACTGCTGCCGTAGCCGCTTTTATCGGCCTGCAATGCCTGGCGGAACAGGCTCAGCGCCTGCGGGCGATTGCCTGCGCGGGAATAGGCCTGCCCGAGCGCGCCCAGCACTTCGGCATCATTGGGGGACGCCGCCAGCGCTTTCTTCAGTTCAGGGATCGCAGCACGACTGCCACCTTTATCGACCTGTGCCAACCCACGCACCCGCGCCAGATAGACCGGGTCCGATAACAGCGCCTGCTGCCGGGCCAGTTCTTGTCGGGCGCTGACCGCCTGATCGCCGGTATCAAATACCCCGAGGAAACGGTTGAGCGCCGCCACGCTTTGCGGGCTGACCGGCATGGCTTTCACTTTCTCCAGCCACAAATCGGCCGCATCTCCGCGCCCGGCTGGATCGGCCGCCACTTTCTGCAGCAAATCATAGGCCTGAGCGTCACGATCCTGACTAAACAGCATCCGCGCCAGCGACATACGCAGCGGTACGTTGCCGGAATATTGTTGATCCAGTGTCTGTAGCTGCTTTAGCGCCGCCGCTTCCTGCCCCGGCAGCCGTGCCACCAGCCGCCAGTATTCCACTGCCAGTTCAAGCGTCGGCGGATCCCCATGGAACAGAGAGTCATACTGCGCCTTCGCCTCCGGCAAACGACCAGCGGTCGCCATCAGCCGCGCCTGCTGCAGCTTTTGCCGGGTTTCCGGCTGGGTCAGCAACATGTTCATTTCCGCCTGGCGATAAGCGCTGGACTGCGGGGCAATCTTTTTCAGCTTATCCAACTGCTGCTGTGCCAACGCCTGATTACCCTGCCGCAAGGCCAGCCGCATGCGAGCTGAAATCACCTCCGGGTTGTTCGGATCCATCAGTTCAAGTCGGTAGAGCGACTGGCGAACCAGCTCATCTTTGTTACCGGCCTCACCAACGCGCACCTGCTCCAACAGCCATTGCTCAGGTGCGACGGTTTCTGCCCCCTGCGCCTGCGGCAACATTGCCAGACTTAAAGGCAGCAGGCCCAGCCAGTTTATTCGGAAGTTACGCATTGGCCGCCCCAGGCGGGTTGAAGTTCACCCTGCCGATTAAAACGATAACGTTGTTGATCCCATCCCTGGCCGAACAACACCAGCGAAGCGCTGAAATAGGCATCGTCGCCCGGCGGGTTTTGCTGAATACGTTGACGCTGCACCTGCAACGCCTCGGATTGAGTCGCCAGCATCGGCAGCATTGAGGCGGAGAAGCCTACCGGACCGTCACCCGTGGTTTTGCCGCTGGCGGTATCCGTTTTCTCCGGCGGTACCCCCTGTTGAACGGTGAACTGGGCCATCGGCTGTAACTGCTTGAGCAGCGCCGCCTTGTGTTGATCGTCGTCCGCCAGCATGCCGGCCCATAAATAAACCCGGATAGCGTCATAACTGCCGATATTCGGCTTGACGGTGTCCGGCTGCCAACCCTTGCCAACCTGCCACACCACCCAGTCCGGCGAGAAGCCGTGGGGGGCCGTTTCCAGCCACAACCGCTGATTGGTTTGCTGCATCGCCCGCCATGGGCCGTTCAACGCGGCAAAACGTGCCAGCAGTTGCGGCGGCAGGTAACTTGGGTTGAGCCGCCAGCGATCTTCCGCCACGAACCCTACCTTGCCCGGTAACAGCATCAGCCCCAGACCGGGGATATCCGCCACTTCTTCACGGGCAATACGCTGCAACAGCAGGGTGCCGATGGTTTGATAGCGACGGCTTTTCCACAGGCGACCGGCCTCCAGCAGGTTATAGGCAATCCACAGATCGGCATCGGAAGCCGAATTGCTGTCCAGCACCGTCCACTGCTTTTTATCGTCTTCACCCCATAACCAGGCGGGTAAATGGGCGCTGAGATCGCCCGCTGCCAAATTGTTTTCCGTCCACGCCAACAGAAGGTCGAACGCCGGTCGATCGTTTGCCACCAGCGCAAAGAACAGGCCATAACTCTGGCCTTCCGAGGTGGTGATACGGTTCGGGCTACTCGGGTCGATCACCCGTCCCTGCTCGCTGATGTAAAACTGTTTGTACTGTTGCCAGGCCGGCCACTCGCAGGCCGCCGCCGCGCTAAAAGCGCACAGCAGCAGCATGCCGAATGTCAGACCTTTCAGCGTCGCAGGCATGGCAATCAGTCCCGATCTTCAGGCGACAAACGACGACGGCTGAAGGCCTTCAGACCACGCCACAGCATCAGTGCCAGGATCACCACCACCGCTACCGCGATCACCGCCAGTAATACCGGATGGGTCGACAGTGCGTGCCAAATGCGTTCCCACCACGGCAGGTGACCGACATAATAAACATCGCCCACTCGCAGGCTGTTCACCCCCGACTCCCGGATCACCGCCACCGAACCAAACACCGCCGCACGCTTGCCGCTGTCCAGCAGCGCGTCGTTCAGCAGATCGTAGCCGCGCGGGCTGTCGGCCAGTAGCGCTACAATGCTGCGCTGGCTGTTAAACGGTGACTGCACGCCAACAATCGCCGACATGGCACCTTCTGAACTGATGGTGGTTTTGCTGTCCGCTTTGGTGTCTTCCGCCAGTACGTCCATGGTCGGCAGCGGTAACTGCCGTGTCGGCTGCTTCACCCAACTTTGGGTTGCGTCCACCAGCAGGTTGATTTTTTTGTCGTCCCGCAGTTCCGGCGGAATAGTGCCGATCATCAGAATATCGGCGTCGCGTTCTTTGGCCTGTGACCAGTCATCACTCACCGTCACCGCCAGCGCCGGGTAACCGGTCTGGGCGCCGATAATGCCCATCGCGTTCAGCAATGCGCTGACCTGCGGTGGCTGTGGCTGTTTGTTCACCAGCACCAGGGTCTGCGACAAATCGGCCAGGCGACTGAAAGGGAAACCGGCGTTGGCGAAGGCACGTAGATCCGGCATTGCCATAAAGTGGCGGTAACCGGAGAAATCTATGGTTGATGCACCGTCGATCACCGCATGGTTGGCAGTAAAGGAGTAGGTTTCACAGCGCCCTTCGGCACCGCTGGCCAGCAGCGTGGTGTAGTCAAAGTCGAAACGCAGTTGGTTGGTGGCCCCCAACCGCAGCGCCGGAATATTGACGCTTTTGTCCGAATCGATCAGCCCCTGGGTCAGCGGCAAACGCAACAGTTGAGCGCCCTGTTCATGCTCCGGTACCAGCGAGTAAGCCTGCACAAACTGGTTGTTCAGGCTGACGCTCAGGCGCGAACCGTCCTGAATACGCGGCGCGGTGTAGCGGTATTTCAGATGCATATCAATGCCGGTACTGCGGATCAGGAACAGGTCCGGCGGCAGGTTCATGGTCAGCGAGATCGGGCCAGGCTCGATGCCGCTGGTCTGCAGTTGTTCAGCGTATTGTTGCAGCTCGGCAAAGGTCATCGGCCGGTCGGTTCGCACCCAGTTAGGCGCGTCGTACGGCTGGCGCGGTGCCAGTTGTTCCACTTTGTCGACCGTGACGTTCTGACCGCGGAACAGGATGTTGCCCTGCGCAATCCCTTTCACCGCGGTGATCAAATCGTTGTCATCGCGTCCCTGTACCAACAGCAGTTTGATGTACGGGTTATCCGGATGGCTGATCATCTCCACCGTCGGGCCATTGACCGGCGGGTAATCACGCAGGAAGTCCGGGCGCTGCTTATTGGTGGCGAAGACGATGGCATGCTGTTTCGGCAGTTGGTTATACAACGCCGGGAACGACTGGCCACGCCACTGGGCTTTGCTGCCGAACCACGAGGCCAGAATGCCTGCAGCGCGCTGTTGGGTGATATCCGGCTGCCCGGCAAACACCATCGGTAAGGTCAGCGGCCGATTGTCGCGGCTGTCAAAGAACGGCTCCGGGAAATGCGACAGTTCGTTCTTCACCGGCAGGGTTTGGTAGCGCAAATTCAACGAGCTGGATTTGCTGACTTCGAGCCACAGCGTGGTGCTGGCCGGGTTTTCACAAATGTTCTGGTAATGACCGACGAATACCAGCCGCACACGGTTAAAATCGGTGATATAGCGGGGATCGATCGCCATCTGGAGGCGATTGGGCTTGCCGAGCTGCTCTTTGGTCAGGGCAGTCACGCCCATCAGCTCGTCATTGAGATACACCTTGACCTGTGATTCCACCGGGATCAGTGACGGTGACGGAGTGAACTCCAGATCCAGCATCGCCTGCGACACCACTTCATCGCTGCGCACACCAAACTCGACCTGACCATCCGGCCGGGTGCCACGCAGGGTAAAGGTCCCCGGCGGCGGCGCAATCTTGGCAAACGGCAATTGCACGTCACGCACCGGGGCATTGGGATCCTGCGGTGCGACCGATCCCATCGGCGTGGTGACCGGCCCATCGGCAGGCACCGTCACCGGCGGTTGTGCGGCAACGGTCGGCGCGGTGGCTGTTTCAGCCTGAGACAGGGTGCTGATGCCTAAGGCCAGGGCGGTAAACCAGGTTATTTTTCTCGTCATCGTATCATCATCAATGTTAGAGCCTGGGGGCCAGGCGAGTAAGCGGGCGGTTTGCCTATACCACTGTCTCTTTTTGGCTGAAGGCCGGAGCCCTGCCGACGCCATGCGGGATAAATGACACTATCCATCCAATGAACCTCGTGGTTCCGACCAGCAGGCGGCGCACCATAGGCGGTGCGTAATCCGCCATACGTATATAACCCCGGAAGCCCAGCGCCAGAACGTCTCGCAGGCTTTCGATCGGTTTATCTTCAGGGAACCCGTCCTGCCACAACGCCCAGGTATCGGCACGGGCAAAGGTGCACTGAATAAAATCAATATGCTCACGGGTGCTGAGGCCGACCAGGCGGATCCCCACCTTGCTGCCAAAGGCCCGCGTCACCACGCACGGGAAGCTGTATTCCTGCTGACCACGTTTGAGCAACAGCGACACCTTGTCACCGTCTTTCAACGCATCCGCTACGCGCATCTCAATCCCCACCCCACCGTCGGAGTAATCACGCAACGTGCAGGGGAACAGATGCCCGTCGGCGCGAGCGATCGCCGCTGGCATGGCAATCTCCACGCGATGCGCCTGGCGAACCTGCTTGGCCTCTACCGCCACCGCCACCGCGCCACCGAGGATGGTCATGTTGTACAACACCCATACCAGGCTGATGACGACCGTCATGACTTCATCCGCCGGGCCGTAGCCCAGCCGCCAGACGCCGAAGACCAATCCGGCCAGATTCAAGATCACCAGGAACATATAGGGCCGGGTAATCACCCAATCGACATGCTCCTCTTCCACCAAGCCGCCTTTGGCAGTCACGTTGAATTTGCCTTTGTGCGGATTGAACAACGCCACCGTGGTCGGCCGGGCGATGTACCAGGCCAGCACCGTCTCGTAGATCTCGCTCCAGAAAGAGTGGCGGTATTTACCCTGGATGCGTGAATTGGTCAGGCTGGCGTGGATCATATGCGGCAGCACATACAGCGCGATCGCCAGTGCCGGAGCAAAGATGATATAGGCGTGCAGCAGCAGGAAGGCCAACGGCGCGGTGAGGAAGATCAGCCGCGGAATACCGGACAGGAAATGCAGCATGGCGTTGGCGTAACACAGCCGCTGCGCCAGCTTCAACCCCTTGCCGAACAGCGGGTTATCCAGCCGGAAGATCTGCACCATGCCGCGTGCCCAGCGAATACGCTGGCCAATGTGCGCCGACAGGCTTTCGGTCGCCAGCCCCGCGGCCTGTGGGATACGAATATAGGCCGAGGTGTGGCCGCGACGGTGTAAACGCAGTGAGGTGTGGGCATCTTCGGTGACGGTTTCCACCGCAATACCGCCAATTTCATCCAGCGCGCTGCGGCGCAGAATGGCGCAGGAGCCGCAGAAAAAGGTCGCGTCCCACATGTCGTTACCGTCCTGCACCAACCCATAGAACAGCGTGCCTTCGTTCGGTGTCTGACGAAAACGCCCGAGGTTGCGTTCAAACGGATCCGGCGAGAAGAAATGATGCGGCGTCTGCAGCATCGCCAGCTTTTTGTCTTTGAAGAACCAGCCCATGGTCAGTTGCAGGAAGGAACGCGTCGGCACGTGGTCGCAGTCGAAAATCGCCACAAACTCGCCGGTCGCCTGTTTTAGCGCGTTATTGATGTTACCGGCCTTGGCGTGCTCATGGGTTGGCCTGGCGATATATTTCACCCCCACCTCTTCGGCGAAGGCCTTGAATTCAGGTCGGTTGCCGTCGTCGAGGATGTAAATGGCCACCTTCTCTTTCGGCCAGTCGATACCCAACGCGGCGTAGATGGTGGGTTTCACCACCCCGAGGTCTTCATTGTAGGTGGGCACCAGCAGATCAATGGTTGGCCAGGTCGCGCTGTCGGCAGGCATCGGTACCGGTTGGCGGTTAAGCGGCCAGACGGTCTGGAAATAGCCCAGCACCAGCACCACCCAGGCATAGGTTTCCGCCACCAGCAGCAGCAGGCCGCAGGTCAGGCTGAGCGGGTCGTCCCAGTTCAGCGTGGCGGTATAGCGCCACCATAAATAGCGGCAGGAGACGGTCAGCGACAGCACGATCAACATCAGCGCCGGCAGACGGCCCGGCACCCGACGCACCACCATCGCGATGCCCCACAGCAACAGCACAAACACAAACTGCGCCGGCAGGTCGAACGGTTGCGAAATACACAGGATCGCCAGGATCGCCGCCAGGACACCGACAATAATAAACAGTACGCGACGCAGGCGCCGGTTCATCCGGCTCAGACGCGCCACCGAACGCTGCTCCAGCCCAGCGCTTTCCAACCGCTGTGGCACCGTTTTCAGCCAGTTTGCATAGCGCAATTGCAGGCGCTGCCAGCCGGCGAAATGATGGCGGTCCAGCGGTTCACGGTCGGTCCGGAACACCAACAGCCACACCCCCTGTACCAGATAGCGCAGCGCATCTGCCGGGCGTGGGCGACTAAACGACAAATGCGGGAACCAATAGGCGCGACCGGCTCGCAGCCGTTGCCAGCCCGGGGATTCAAAGCGCAGGAAAATCCAGCCCAACGCCACCAGCAGCGTGGTGAAAAAGGCGGTAAATGCCGATGAGCCATGGCGACGGTAGGCGCGATAACGCGTCTGCACCGCCTGTTGGACCGGCGGTACCAGCAGCAGGCTCATCACCCGGCTCATGGTGCCGTATCCTTCAGGTTGATCAAACACCAGTTGGCCAGCGTCAGCACTTCATCCGCCGCCAGGCTTTCTGGCCGGTATTCGCCCAGGGGTTGCTTCACCGCCAATGCTTCGGCCATCGCCTCATCGCGATGGATAGCGACCGGCAATAACCCGCCCAGCGTTTGCAACCACAGCTGATGCAAATCCTGCTGGAGTTGGCTGGCGGCGAAGTAGTGATTAATCAGAAAACGGCAGCCTTCCGGCAACGCCTGTTGATGCAGCCGCACCTGGCAATTGGCATCCGGCGCGATCAGCATAAATACACAATCCGCCAGCGGCAGCGCCTGTTGGGCCAGCGCCTCGTCATCCGCAGGCAGATCCAGCAGGATCCAGTTGTATTGGGCACTGGCGCTTAGCTGTGCCAGATTATCCTGCCAGCGGGTAGGATGTTGCCGACAATGCTGTTGTAAATTTAACCGTTCCGGCGCAGTGAGTCGGCCAAAAGGCAGAAAGTCGAGGTTTTCGCAGTAGCGCATCGCACCCTGCTGCCAATTGCCGCCGTCCTGCTCTGCCCGGGCCCAGCCGCGCGCCAGCTCAAACGGCGTATTAAAATGCAGGCGCAGCAGGTTATCCGGCGCGAAATCAATCGCCAGCACCGACTCGCCCAATTGCTGTAATGCCCACGCCAGCGCCGCGGTGACCGACGTCGCGCCCATTCCGCCTCGCAAACCCTGCAGCGCAATCACCGGCATAAATTAGTGACTCCCCGTGGTCTGCACCAGTTCGGCCAGCAGCGGCCAGCGCGTCATCATCTGGGTTAAACGCTCCTGACGCGAAATATCGATATAACTTAATTTTGGTAAAGAAAAGGCGTGGCTGAGGGCCAGTAAATCATCCTGTGTTTCTGGCGGTACTACTGCATGAAAGCGCGTTAATTGATTATTCATTCTGCCGCCTTTAAAAATAGGCTAATGTTAATTAACTATAGCAACGTAATAAAAAGACATGGCCAATAAGATGATTCCTAAGAGATATTATTACACAGAATGTAAGATTTGTTATTATTGATCCCAATGATAGTATGACTGAATAGCAAGACTCAGTTGGCCGCGACGACACTTTCAACGAAAGTAGAAACATAACCTATGGCGCAATCTTTCTCATTAGGTATTCGGCAGATTTGGGAAGAACTGTCTGTCATGCAGGCTCCGGGCCTGTATTGGGTGAATATCGACCGTCAAACCGATGCTAACCTGCTCTGCCAACAAACTTTAGCTGCCCAGGCCGCAACCAGCCAGGTCGCTTTGATTTGCAGCGGAGAAAAACCCGATCGGCTGCTGGCTGAGCTTGCCTCCCCTGCCCTGAAAAAAATTCCGCTGTATCAGTTACCGGAAAAAAAAGCTGCGCTGACGCATTTCAGCGACGACCTGATGCGCGCCTTAAAACCGCAAAACCGCTTGTTAATCCTGTTAGCCCACGCCAGCCTGTGGCAAACCTTCACCAGTGAAGAACTTCGTGACTGGACCCGCGCTACCGGTGCCTGGTTGCGCCGACAAGGCTGCACGCTGCTGATCCTCAGCCACGGCGGCGGGGTCAACAAGCTCAAGGGACAGCTCAGCGCCCAACACCGGATCCTTAACGGCCTGTCCAGCCTGCAATGGCAGCAGGACAGCGCCCAGTACCTGGTCAACTGGTGGAGCACCGAAAACGGCATCAACGCCAACCAACTGCTGACGCTGTATGCCGGTGAGCACGGCTGGCAGGGTGACGATGACAACAAACCCTCCCCAACCGCTATCCGCAGCGACGAAGGGCTCTATCTGGCCCAGCAGAGCATTCTGGAGGGCGCACCCCCGCTGTCGGCCAACTGGCAACTGCTGGAAAGCAATGCGCTACTGGCGCAGCATGGCATGCTGACACTTTCGGCAACGTTGATTTTTGCGCTGTATCAGAGTGACGAAATCGATGCACTGGCCCACCAAATTCACAGCCTGCGCCGCCAGCGCGGCAACGGGCTGAAAATCGTCGTGCGCGAGATGAGCGCCAGCCTGCGTTACAGTGACGAACGCCTGCTGCTGGCCTGCGGCGCCAACCTGATTGTGCCGCACGTGGCACCGCTGTCGCGCTTTCTGACCATGCTTGAGGGCATCCAGGGGCAACGCTTCTCACGCCACGTTCCGGCAGATATCGATGCCCTGCTGGCCGGACTGCGGCCGTTGCAACTGAAGGGCTATATGCGCCCGGAGGATTTCAGCCAGGCGGTCATTTCGCTGATGGGTAACACACTGCTGCCGGAAGACGGCAAAGGCGTGATGGTCGCACTGCGCCCGGCCCCAGGACTGCGTGCCGAACAGGCGATGACCCTGTGTTTTTTGCGCCGCTTCGGCGACGTGATGACCGTGGTGCAAGGCCGGCTGGTGCTGTTCCTCTCTACCTGCCGGATTAACGATCTGGATACCGCCCTGAAATTTATCTTCCGCCTGCCGGTGGGCGAAGCTTTCAGTAATCGGGTGGTGTGGCACCAGGACGTGGACATTATTTCAGAAATCAAACGGCTGGCGCACAACGCCCCGGTTCCGTTGGTGGCCGCAACCGCCCCGGCGACGCCACGCCAGACCGCCGCCGAGGCCGACAGCCCGCCGGAGCGCCGTCAGCCGGTGGCCTTCACGCTAACCACCGCGACACAGGAGAACAAGCATGTTGAATCTTAACGATATTGTGCAGTTGATTATCCTGTGTGCAATTATTTTCATTCCACTGGGGTATGCCTTTCACCGGCGTTTCCCGTACTGGCGTCAATACTGGCAAAACCTGTTGTTATCACCGCGCTATTTAAAATCCGTCGGGTTATGGGTACGCGAAGGTTCTTCATCTCAGATCAAACGTAAGAAGCAGCCATGAAGCCAACAAACACCCCGCAATCCGATAACTCCCTGTGGCGCTACTGGCGTGGGCTGGGCGGCTGGAACTACTACTTCCTGGCCAAGTTTGCCCTGCTGTGGTTCGGTTACCTGAACTTCCACGCGCTGCCAAACCTGGTGTTCATGGCGTTTCTGTTGATGCCGATACCGGCACTGCGCGTGCACCGTTGGCGCCATTACGTGGCGATCCCGATAGGTATCGCGCTGTTCTATCACGACACCTGGCTGCCCGGCATCAACAGCATTATGAGTCAGGGATCGCAACTGACCGGCTTCAGTGCCCAGTATCTGCTGGAGCTGACCAACCGCTTTATCAACTGGCAAATGATCGGCGCCGCCTTTGTGATGCTGATTGCCTATCTGTTTTTAGCCCAGTGGGTGCGGGTGACGGTCTTCACCGTCGCTGCGCTGGTGTGGCTGAATCTGGTCAATATTGCCGGTCCGGCGGTGTCACTGCTGCCGGCCAGCACCACTACCTCCACCAGCAGCACGCCGGCAACGACAACCCCGGCGGCTGGCGGTGATAGCGCCCCGGCGGACAGCGCGCCGCCCACCAGCGCCAACCTGACGGCCTATCTGAACCAGTTCTACGATAAGGAAAAATCCCGCGCCACCGCCTTCCCGGCCAGTCTGCCTGCCGATGCTCAGCCGTTCGACCTGCTGGTGATCAATATCTGTTCGCTGGCCTGGGCTGACATGGATGCGGTGAAACTGGAAAACCACCCGCTGTGGTCGAAGATGGACATTATGTTCGACAACTTCAACTCGGCGACCGCCTACAGCGGCCCGGCAGCAATCCGTTTGCTGCGTGCCAGTTGCGGCCAGCCCTCGCACCACGACCTGTATCAACCGGTGAACCAGCAGTGCTATCTGTTTGATAATCTGGCCAAGCTGGGCTTCAAAGAACAGCTGATGCTGGATCACTCCGGCGTGTTCGGCAACTTCCTGAAAGAGCTGCGCGAACAGGGTGATATGCAGGCACCCCTGATGTCTCAGGCCGGTATCGGCAATGAGCTGGCGTCGTTTGACGGCGAGCCGATATACAACGATCTGGAACTGCTCACCCGCTGGTTGAGCCAGCAGCAGAAGGGCGGTGATACCCGCAGCGCCACCTTCTTCAATATCATTCCGCTGCACGACGGTAACCGTTTTGTCGGTTCGAACAAGAGTGCAGACTATCAGCCGCGGGCGCAGAAGCTGTTCGACCAGTTGAATACCTTCCTTGATCAACTGGAGAAGTCCGGGCGCAAGGTGATGGTGGTGATTGTGCCGGAGCACGGCGCAGCCCTGGTGGGTGACAAAATGCAGATGTCCGGCCTGCGGGATATCCCAAGCCCGAACATTACCCATACCCCGGTGGGCATCAAATTGGTGGGCATGAAAGCGCCCCATCAGGGCAGCCCGCTGCAGATTAAGACACCGAGCAGTTATCTGGCGCTGTCCGATCTGGTCTCGCGCCTGGTCGACGGCAAGGCGTTCACCGCACCGAGCGTAGACTGGCAGGCATTGACGCAGAACCTGCCGCAGACGGCGGTCATTTCAGAGAATGACAACGCCATCGTGATGCAATATCAAGGCAAGCCCTACATCCGGTTGAACGGCGGTGATTGGGTGCCTTACCCACAGTAAACGCGGCTAAGAAAATACCCTTTAATACTCGGCACGCCTTCGGGCGTGCTTTTTTATTGGCAGTATTAGTCGCTCAGGTGAAACTTCGATGATGCGTTATTAATTATCATGCGAAGATTCCGAATCTAGATAATTATCCGTAAGGATTGCGTTAAGAGAAATAAGAGTAATTAATACAAATTAATTTTTTACTGAATAATCTAATTGATTCATCCACAAGTTAAATCAAAAAAAATGCCGGCGTAAATGCCGGCATTGATATTAATAGTCATTGATAACAAAGTTATGCCGCAGGATTTTCATCCTGATCGACCGCAAAGCAAGCCACCATCTGGTCGCCGTATTGTTTCAACTGAGGCTGCAACTGGGTGCATGGCCCAAAAGCACGACGGCAGCGGGCATTGAATGCACAGCCCGGCGGCGGGTTCATCGGGCTCGGCAGCTCGCCGGTCAGCTTGATACGTTCACGGCGCATATCCGGATTCAGACGCGGCGTCGCGGACAACAGCGCCTGGGTATACGGATGACGCGGATTGTTGAAAATCGCGTCTTTACTGCCCTTCTCCACGCAGCGGCCGAGGTACATCACCATCACTTCGTCGGCGATATGCTCCACCACTGACAAATCGTGCGAGATGAACACATAGGACAGCCCCAGATCCTGCTGCAGATCCATCATCAGATTCAGTACCTGCGCCCGCACCGAGACATCGAGGGCGGAGACCGGTTCATCGGCAATCACCACGTCCGGGTTGAGCATCAGGCCACGGGCGATAGCGATACGCTGGCGTTGACCGCCGGAAAACATGTGCGGATAGCGATCGTAATGTTCGGTTTTCAGGCCGACTTTGGCCATCATCTCCAACGCTTTCTCACGACGCTGTGCACTGTTCAACCCGGTATTGATCTGCAGCGGCTCCTCGAGGATCTGCCCGACCTTTTTACGTGGGTTGAGCGATCCGTAAGGATTCTGGAACACAATCTGGATCTTCTGACGCCGCAGCTTCTCAGCGGTGACGTCCGGCTTCAGCAAATCTTGCCCCTGGTAGTACAACTCACCGCCGGTCGGCACTTCAATCATTGTCAGCAGACGGCCCAGCGTCGACTTGCCGCAGCCGGACTCGCCCACCACCGCCAGCGTTTTGCCACGCTCGAGGGTGAAAGAGACGCCATCCAGTGCTTTAACCAGCCGTTCCGGGGCAAAGATGCCCTTCTTGACCGGGTAGTGTTTCTTCAGGTCAATCGCCTGCAATAAGGGTTGATTCTGGCTCATACGGTTGGCCTCCCCGCATCATCCAGCGGTGTATGACATTTAACCTGGCGGCCGGGAATAGTGCGTAATTCCGGCTCTTCAGTACGGCAGCGCTCATTGGCGTACGGACAACGTGGGTTGAGCAAACAACCGCTTGGGCGGTCATATTTGCCCGGCACCACGCCCGGCAGCGAGGCCAGGCGCGCCTTGTCGGCAGCGAATTCGGGCAGCGCACGCAGCAACGCCTGAGTATAGGGGTGACGTGGCGCCCGGAAGATTTCCGATGCCTTGCCGGACTCCACCACCTGGCCGGCATACATCACGATGATGTGATGCGCCGCCTCGGACACCAGCGCCAAATCGTGGGTGATCAGCAGCAGCGCCATATTTTCCCGCTGCTGTAACTCCAGCAGCAGTTCGATAATTTGCGCCTGGATGGTCACGTCGAGCGCAGTGGTCGGCTCATCGGCAATCAGCAGCTTTGGCCGACAGGCAATTGCCATGGCGATCATCACGCGTTGGCTCATACCACCGGAAAGCTGGTGCGGATATACGTCCAGCCGCGAGGCCGGATCGGGGATGCCTACCTGCGTCAGCAGATCGATAGCCCGCTGACGACGGGTACGGCGGTTGCCGCCCTGATGCACCTTCAGCGCTTCCATAATCTGGAAACCGACGGTGTAACACGGGTTCAGGCTGGTCATCGGATCCTGGAAGATCATCGCCACTTCCGAGCCCACCAGTTGGCGGCGCTCTTTTTCGGAAATTTTGCGCAGATCCTGGCCGTTAAACACCAGCTTGTCGGCCATCACCTTACCGGGGAAGTCGATCAGGCCCATGATCGCCAACGAGCTGACGGATTTGCCGGAGCCGGATTCACCGACGATACCGACTACCTGGCCCTGCTCCACGCTGTAACTGATACGGTCTACCGCGCGGAAAGGGGTGCCTTCGTCACCGAAATGCACCGAAAGCTTGTCTACATTTAATAACGCCATCTCTCTCGTCCTCTGTTACTGCTTGAGTTTGGGGTCGAGAGCATCACGCAAGCCGTCCCCCATCAGGTTAAATGCCAGCACCGTCAGCAGGATCGCCACACCGGGGAAGGTCACTACCCACCAGGCGCTTTGTGCGAACTGCAACACGTCGGAGAGCATGGTGCCCCACTCCGGCGTAGGCGGCTGTGCACCCATACCCAGGAAGCCGAGAGCGGCCATATCCAGGATAGCGTTAGAGAAGCCAAGAGAAGCTTGGACGATCAGCGGTGCCAGGCAGTTTGGCAGGATGTTGATAAACATTTGGCGCATCGCACCGGCCCCCGCCACGCGTGAAGCGGTGACGTAGTCGCGGTTCACTTCCACCAGGACTGCCGCACGGGTCAGACGCACGTAGTGCGGCAAGGCAACGAAGGTTAGCGCCAGGGAAGCATTGACGATCGATGGACCGAAAATCGCCACCAATACCAACGCCAGCAACAGGCTTGGTAACGCCAGCATGATGTCGACGATACGCATGATGATCGCATCCACCACACCGCCGAAGTAACCGGCCAGCAGGCCCAGTACCACGCCCATGATCAGCGACAGCACCACCACCAGACAGCCGACCAACAGCGACAGCCGTGCACCGTACATCAGGCGCGACAGGACATCGCGGCCAACGTCATCGGTACCCAACAGGTATTGCCAACTGCCGCCTTCCTGCCAGACCGGCGGCCTGAGCAAAGCGTCGCGGAACTGATCCGCCGGTGCATGCGGTGCCAGCACCCCGGCCCCGATGGCAATCACAAACATCAAAACGATATACGCCAGGCCAACAACGGCCCCTTTATTGCGCTTGAAATAGTGCCAGAACTCCTGGAATGGGCTCATTGGCTTCGGCGCACCTTTAACTACAGACTCAGTGATTTGAGACATTAGAGCGCCCCTTATTTCTTGTGGCGAATACGCGGGTTGACCACGCCGTAGAGCACGTCTACCAGCAGGTTAACCAGAATAATCATACAGGCGACCAGCAACACGCCGCCCTGAACAACCGGATAGTCGCGACGTTGCAGCGCGTCCATCAGCCAGCGCCCCAGGCCCGGCCAGGAGAAGATGGTTTCGGTCAGGATCGCACCGGCCAGCATGGTGCCGACCTGCAGGCCGATCACCGTGACGACCGGCAGCAAAGCGTTACGCAACGCATGCACCACAATCACCCGCATGCGGCTCACGCCCTTGGCGCGCGCAGTACGGATGTAATCTTCGCCCAGCACTTCCAGCATCGAGGAGCGTGTCATACGCACGATCACCGCCAGCGGGATGGTACCCAGCACGATGGCTGGCAGGATCATGTGCATCACGGCGTCAATAAAGTCGCCCGGTTCACCCCAGATCAGGGTGTCGATCAGCATAAAGCCGGTCAGCGGCAGGCTATCGTCAAGGAATACCGTGTCACTGACCCGCCCCGATACCGGCGTCAGATTGAGCTGCACCGAGACCAGCATGATCAGCATCATGCCCCACCAGAAAATCGGCATCGAATAGCCGGTCAGAGAGATGCCGACCGCGGTATGATCGAAGACTGAGCCTCGCCTGACCGCCGCCAACACCCCAACCGGAATGCCCACCAGCACGGCGAAAATCATCGCGCAGAGGCCCAGTTCCAGGGTCGCCTTGAAGCGGGGAACAAACTCTTCCCACACGGAGATACGGCTTTTAAGGGAGGTACCCAGATCGCCATGTAACACGTTGGATACGTAAGTGAAATATTGTTGATAGAGCGGTTTATCCAGCCCCATTTCCGCCATCAGGTGTGCATGGCGTTCTGCGGAGATCCCGCGTTCCCCGGCCATGATGGTCACCGGGTCACCGGGGATCATATGGACGAATGCAAAAGTCAGCAAAGTAATGCCGATAAACGTTGGGATAACTAACCCCAAACGTCGGAGTATGAACTGCAACATATCCCGAACTCTCTGTATCAATGCCCGGCAGCTCATCGTCCGCCAGGCTTATTAAAGCTCACACACTTCTGGTGTTTCTCTGCCTACGGGCAACAACGCCCCCCCTCCTTTGGGGAGAGGGGGCGCAGCCTTAACCGGTAGTGGAATTAATCCAGAGAAACATTCTCAAAGTGATGCTTACCAAGCGGATCCACGACGTAGCCCTTCACTTCTTTACGCACGGGCTCGTAAACGGTGGAGTGGGCAACAATCAGCGCCGGAGCCTGATCGTGCATCACTACCTGAGCCTGTTTGTACAGTTCTACGCGTTTGTCGTGGTTCGATTCGGCGCGTGCCGGTTGAATAAGATCTTCAAACGGCTTGTAGCACCAGCGAGAGTAGTTGGAACCGTCTTTGGCTGCGGCGCAGCTAAACAGCGTGGCGAAGAAGTTGTCCGGATCCCCATTGTCGCCGGTCCAGCCCATCATCACCGTCTGGTGCTCGCCCGCTTTGGCGCGCTTGAGGTATTCGCCCCACTCATAGGTTACGATTTTGGCTTTCACGCCGATTTTCGCCCAGTCAGACTGGATCATTTCCGCCATACGGCGTGCGTTCGGGTTATACGGACGTTGTACCGGCATCGCCCACAGGTCGATGGAGAAACCGTCCGCCATGCCCGCTTCTTTCAGCAGTTCTTTGGCCTTGACCGGATCGTAGGTGTAGTCTTTCACCGCGTCGTTATAGCCCCACATGGTCGGCGGGATCAGGTTCTTGGCCGCCTGGCCTGCGCCCTGATACACCGCGTCGATGATCGCCTGCTTGTTGACCGCCATGGTCAATGCCTGACGCACCTTCAGGTTATCCAGCGGCTTTTTCTCAACGTTGAACGACAGGTAGCCAACGTTCAGCCCCGGTTGTTCCATCAGGTTGATGGTTTTGTCCTGCTTCATGCGCGCGATGTCAGCCGGGTTCGGGTACGGCATTACCTGGCATTCGTTTTTCTGCAGTTTGGCGTAACGCACTGAAGCGTCCGGCGTGATAGAGAACACTAAACGGTCGATCTTCGGCTTGGTGCCCCAGAAACCGTCAAATGCCTTATAGAGAATTTTGGAGTCTTTCTGGTATTGCAGCAGTTGGAACGGACCGGTACCGATTGGGTTGAGGTCAACTTTTTCCGGGGTGCCGGCTTTCATCATTACGTCGGCGTATTCGGCAGACAGAATAGAAGCGAAGTCCATGCCCAGGTCAGCCACAAACGGGGCTTCCGGACGGGTCAGCACAAAGCGTACGGTGTAGTCGTCCACTTTTTCGATTTTGGCAATCAGCTTCGGCATGTCCATGCCTTCAAAGTACTCATAGCTGCCGCCGGAGACTTTGTGATAGGCATTATTGGCATCCAGCTGGCGTTCGAAGGAGAACACCACATCGTCGGCGTTGAAATCACGGGTCGGTTTAAAGTCTTTGCTGCTCTGCCACTTCACGCCTTTACGCAGGTGGAAGGTGTAGATTTTGCCGTCTTCGCTAACATCCCACTTTTCAGCCAGGCCAGGCTGAAGCTCGGTGGTGCCGATTTTGAATTCGACCAGACGGTTGTAAATAGGTACCGAGCTGGCGTCGTAGGTGGTACCCGAGGTGAACAACTGTGGGTTGAACCCTTCCGGGGAACCTTCAGAACAGTAAACCAGAGTCTTGGCTTGCACGCTGGCCGCAACGGTCAGCGCAATCAGCCCAATACCGAATTTCAGAATCCCTGTTTTTCCCAAGGAACTTGTCATCGTTTGTGCTCCATTATGTGATGTGATGTGTGTATTACCGCCAGAGCCTGTATTTTTTATTGCGCGGCCTGTGCAGTCGTGCCCGAAGGCTGGGGGGATAGTCGCAAGAGAGCCAGGTGGAACGCCTCCCGGTGGGGACGTCTGAGCGCGTGGAATTCACTCAAACAACTCTCGCTCTTACCCCTGAGGCTACCAAATTGCCAACTGTTTGGGGTGTCGTCAATATAACCAGTGGGGATTTACACAGACTGTGAGAAACAGCAAACAAACATAAAAAAAACCTTTCTTTAACAGTTGCAGCATGAAAACTTATGCTATGCGGTCATTTTTAGCTCGATAGGCTGTGTTGCAGAAAGTTACTGGTGTTTAACTCCGATAAAAAACTAAAAAAGTTTGTTGCTGAATGATGAATATCTGAACGGTTATTTTTGTGATCTACGTAAAAGACAGGATGAAATGCTGCCCCCCTACCCGAAAGGGTGAGGTGCTAGCGTCTTTTTTTAGCCGAGTGGAGCCACAATCTATTCGCCGTAAAAAAACTTTCGTCTGTCAAAAAGCCGGGGGCAAAAGGATATCCCCCGGCAACGTGCTACAACCGATTTATTGCGTGCCGGCGCTGTTGCCTAAACTGGTATTCATATTGTTCAGAATATCCCCGTTATCAGCATCAATCTCCCAGGAGAACAACCCGCCCAACTGCTTATCCAGCACATACTTGCCCTTGGCCTGCACCGAGCGAGCATCGTCGAAGGTAATCAGGTCACCGGTCGAAGGCTTGAACACATAAGGCGCTTCGGCGGTGGTGTCATAGCTGTACTGCCATTCGCCGCTCATAAACTCGTTGGCGATTTGGCGGTAATCCACGATGCCATTTTCCCAGGTGCCTTTAACCGGGCCGGTCGCGGTGCCGGTAAACGGAATGTTGTTCTGGTAACCGTTCACCCCGGTCCAGCCGCGGCCGTACATGGCGGTACCCACCACGATTTTGCCCGGCTTTACCCCCTGCGTCAGCAGCGCGTTAACACCATTCACCGTGGTATACGCCGTATCCGGTTTCCAGGAAGGCGCTTTCAGCGCGGTCTGGTGACCCAGATTTTTCAGATCGAATGCGCCATAGAAGTCGTAGCTCATCAGGAAGATGTGATCCATCGAGTTCTGCGCGGTGTTGTAGTCCACCTTGTCGATCTTATCCTTACCGGCGCTGATCGCGGAGGTCAGTTCATACTTGCGACCGGTTTGTGCTGAAAGCTGGTCCAGCATCGCCCGCAGCTCTTTCATCAGTTGCACATAGGTTGCCCCATCCTGCGCACTGCCCAGTTTCGGGTTAGCGCCCTGCCCGCCCGGGAATTCCCAGTCGATATCCACGCCGTCAAAGAACTTCCAGGTTTGCAGGAACTCTTTCACCGAGCCGACGAAACGATCGCGCTTCACTTTGTCACCCATGAAGAAGAACGGGTCGGACAGCGTCCAGCCACCAATCGACGGCAGGATTTTCAGGTCTGGACGCGCCTGCTTCAGCGCCATCAACTGACCGAAGTTACCTTTGTAGGGGTCATCCCAGGCGGTCACGCCCTTCTGCCCTTTCTGCAGCGCAGCAAATGGATCGTGGATCGAGACCTTAAAGTCTTCGCGACCCTGGCAGGAGCGCTGCAGTGCCTGGAAGCTACCTTCGATCTCTTTCAGGCTGTCGTTGATGCCATCACCGCCACAGATCGGAATAAAACCGTACAGCAGATGCGTCAGGTTTTGCGCCGGCAGTTTATCGACGGTGAAATTACGGCCGTAGACACCCCATTCAACGAAATAAGAACCGACCACTTTGCCGGAATCTTGTTTATAAGGCTTATTCTTTTCCAGCAGCGGTTCTTTTAATGGTGCCAAATGGCTGCCATCGGTATCTGCCACCACAATTTCGGTAGCATCGCTGGCGGTACAGCCGTCGGCATTACATAACGCCACCTGCATTTGATAACGGCCACCTTTATTAACCTTGAAGTTTGCCGTACCCGAAGCGCCGGTTGAGGCACCGCTCCAGACTTCCTTGCCATTTAATAATACTTTTGCCGTGGTACCGGTATCGCCATTCCATAAATTCCATGAAACAGAAACGTCGGCGGCATCTTTAACCTTCACCAGATTATTATAAGCCGTCGCTGCTTGATCAACTTCGACAATGGCGAACTTGGTATTGCCCCAGGCCAGCGTGGGCTTGCCCGGTGCGGCGGCCTGCGCCGCAGAACACAGCGTGCTGCCGATCAGCAACGCCAACAGCGGTTTATTAAATTTGCGCATAACTGATTCCTTTATTCCGAGAGGATAAACATAAAATATTTAATGACGGCCGCCGATTGTCGGATCAGAATAACTCCGCAATAACCTGGCCGGTTAAAATGAATAAATAAGCATTAATCTTTCCCACGCAATGGAAATCTATCATTCCCATCTCGTGTATTCAGACTATAGATAAAATAATCATTAAAACAATAGCGCTATCAACCGGGTTTTATTGAGCAACAATGAATTAATTTAATAATGAATAGCCCGTAGCAGTGGGAATAAGGAAAGTGAATTAAATACAAGGAAAGGATAAATATTTGTCATGGTTTTGATGTCTAAATTGACATCAAATTAATTTTGATGGTAGCGTAAACATCAACAAGGAATGTTCAATGCCGGCAACACTGGTCATGAAGAGGCGCATTTGGCTGGACACAGACAGTTTGCTTAGTCTGGTTGTCTGGGACGTCACCCCCTCGGTAAGAGGCAGCAGCCATAAGTACAAGTATCGTTTGGCCTATGTGGTAAAGGATGAATGCCTATTGCGCTATGACAATGAAGCGGGTAAAGGCGATCACAAGCATCTCGGCGCAGTCGAGATCCCAATAGAGTTTATTGATATCAATAAGCTGGTTGATGATTTCGTTACGGAAGTGAACCAGCTAAGGAGGCAGAAATGCGCACCCTAATGGTCAGTGTCATGCCTGTCCAACAGGCGATCGACGGGCTTAAAACCGATTTTTCCAAAGCATTATCCGGCGCGGATATGGGTAGCAGGCTGATATTCCCGGATGTTAAAACGCTAACCTATGTATTGCTGAACAATAACCGGATGGCGCTACTCGAGGAAATGACCGGAGCAGAAGCAATATCAATCCGTGAACTCTCCAGACGAGTAAATCGAGATTTCAAAGCCGTACATACGGATGTCCAGGCTCTGCTGAATGCCGGAGTGTTAGATAAGAAAGGCACGAAGATTATCTTCTTGTACGACGAGATCCATTTTGACTTCGTCACTGGCAAGGCTGCCTAAACTACGGACGAAAAAAAACCCGCTAAAAAGCGGGTTTTCTTGAATGTGGTCGGCGAGAGAGGATTCGAACCTCCGACCCACTGGTCCCAAACCAGTTGCGCTACCAAGCTGCGCTACTCGCCGATGCGGGCGCATGTTACTGCTGACGATAATACGCGTCAATCACTTTCTCGTCCCGACACATCAAGTGGTGATAAAATCGGCATAAAGTGCGCTACAGCAGCCTGTAGCGCGCTTTTTCATTATGCTTTCGCGGTTTTCAGCGCCGGAGATTGGGCACGTAAGAACGGCAGCAGGAACAGCGCGGACAAACAGGCGGCGATGGAAATCACCACGAAGAAACCGTTCCAGTGCCAGATTTCCATAATCCGCGCAATTGGGTAACCGGACAGCGCCGCACCCAGGTAAGCAAACAGGCCGACAAAGCCGGTTGCTGCCCCGGCAGCATCCTTGTGCGAACATTCCGCCGCCGCCATGCCGATCAGCATCTGCGGACCAAAGATGAAGAAGCCGATAGCAAAGAAGCAGGCGGCCTGCAGCAGGAAGGTGACACCCGGCATGATCCACAGCGCCGCAACCGACAGGAAGATACCGATGGCGAAGATCAGGTTCATTGGCCCACGGTTACCACGGAACAGTTTGTCAGAGCCCCAGCCAGCCACCAGCGAGCCGATAAAGCCACCCACTTCGAACAGGGAGATCGCCGAGTTGGCGGTCATCAGCGAATAGCCTTTCTCCTGGGTCAGGTACAGGTTGCCCCAGTCATTGATGGCCGTACGTACGATGTACACCAGCACGTAAGACACCGCCAGCAGCCAGATATACTTGTTGGTCAACACGTAGCGCTTGATAATTTCGCGGTTGGTCAGCCCCAGGCCTTCCGACTCCTGTACCAACTCCATGGCGTCGTTACGCCATTTACCCACGCTAGGCAGCCCCATGGTGGATGGCTTGTCACGCAGGCGCCAGCACATCAGCAGACCTATCACCACGCCGATAATGCCAGGAATAATCATGCCGTAGCGCCAGCTGAAGTGCAGCGAGATAAAGCCGACCAGCAATGGGATCAGCGCACCGCCAAAGTTATGCGAGGTGTTCCAGATCGCCCACCAACCGCCGCGCTCGGAGCGCGAGTACCAGCTGGTGAGGATTTTTGAACAAGGTGGCCAGCCCCAGCCCTGGAAGAAGGCGTTGAGGATCCACAGCGTCCCCAGCATCAACAGCGAAGAGCTGAGGCCGAAGAAGATATTGAGTATGCCGGTCATGATCAGGCCCAACCCCATAAAATAGCGCGGGTTGGAACGATCGCTGATCATGCCTGAAATAAACTTCGAGCAGCCGTAAGTGATATAGAACAGCGTGCCGAGGATGCCGACGTCGGACATCGTCAGGCCAAGATCGCTCAGCATCGCCGGCATAATGAAGTTGAAGCTTTTGCGCGTGAAGTAAAACGCGGCATAGCCGATGTACATCGTCCACATCAGCTGGATGCGCCAGTATTTATAGCTGGCATCGATCTGCTTTTGATCGGTAACCGGCGGCACATCGTCGCGGCTTTTAAGGAAAGACCACATGTGAAACCTCAGAGAATATGAAAAGTGCCGCTATCATGCTGCGCGCGCGCGAAAATGACTTACGCCGGATTCCCGACGCGGCTAGGAGTATTTCCTAGTTTGGCCCTTCCGCCGGTGAAACTGTGGGTAAGATCACATTCAAACAGGTGCCATTCTCCGACGTTAGCCGCAAGCGGCCGCCCAGTGCGCTGATGCGTTCCTGCATGCCGCGCAGGCCATAACCCGGCTCATGATCGGTCAGATCGATGCCCACGCCGTTATCGCGAATGGTCAGCAGCACTTGCGGCAGCCGTCCTTTGCGCTGGCGAAGACGAGCATCCAGCTCAATCCGGCTGGCGGCAGCGTGACGACAAACATTGGTCACCCCTTCCTGACACACCCGATACAAAGTGATTTTCAGCGTCTCATCCAGCAGTTCATCCGGCACCTGCCACTGCATCACGCTCACCAGCGACGCATCCTGCGGCAAGGATTCACGCAGCATCGCCGCCACTGCCGCCGAAAGTGGCAAATTATTCAGCGCGGCCGGCCACAGTTGGGTCAATACATCGTGCACGCCGTCATACACCCGCAGCGCCAGGGTATCTATCGCCTCGGCGCAACCCATCACCTGCGGCTGCGGTGCCAACCGCTTGATAATACTGGCCTGGGTGCGGATCACGGTGATGGTTTGACCAACCTCGTCGTGCAGCTCCCGCGCCACCTCGCGCCGGGTCTGCTCTTCTGCCGTGACCAGCGCGCGCGCCAGTTGGCGATTTTCGGTCAACCGCAGCCGCAGTTGCTGGTTCAGTTCGCGCTGGCGTTGAATACCCGCGCCAAGCAGCAGGCCGGTCAGGCTCTGGGCCAGCAACGACAACAGCAAATCGCGGTGTGATTCGGGCTGTGGCGGCTCGTTGGCCACCAGTACCACGCCATTGAGCAACGTCGCCAGCAGCGCGCCCTGCCAGCCGTAGCGATAAGACATAAAGACGATCGGGATGGCCAGACAGAAGGGCGCAAAGCGGCGCAGCTCGGCGGCATTAACCTGCTGTTGCAGCCAGATACTGAGCGCAAACAGCAGCAAATAGCTGGCCAGATGGCGCAACCGCAGCGTCACCGGCTTATGGATCAACCCCGGCTCGAGCGGGACCCAGATCTGCCGCGCCAGGTAGTGCCACAGCAGCAAACAGGTCGGGGCAATGGTGAAACCGCCCGCCAGCCCGAGCAGCAGCGCTCGGGCCCCCTCACCGTTCACCAGTTGCCACACCAGCGCTTGCAGCAACGCGGCCACTGCCACCACCGCCCCCTGCATCAAGGGCCATTGCCATTCGCTGTCGCTTTCCTGATGCCGCAGCAACCAGGGGGAAGCCACCAGGCTGAGTAATACCGTCAACACCAGCACCACCACCGAAGCCCACAGCGCCGGCCCGTAACCGAACTGATCTGCCAACACCACCATCAGCAGCAAATCGGCCAGCAGGATACCCGGCCAGAAGCGATAAGGGCTTTGCAGCAGAATGCCCATACGCAGGCCAAACGGGAACAGCAACAGCGCCTGCCACGGCGGGTCGATCAGCGCGGTGCCGATACCCCACAGGCAAAATGCGCTGGTGGCATAGATAAAAAACAGCGCCAGTTGGGTGATCAGGCGTTGCATCACAGGTTCAGCATCCGCTTCGCCAGTTCAACGTTGTTATTGATACCCAGTTTGGCAAACAGATTGGCGCGATGCACGTGTACCGTTTTGGGTGACAGTCCCAGCGCAGCGGCAATCTCCCGCACCTCCTGCCCTTGCGCCAGCAACAGCGCGATTTCGCGTTCACGACGAGTCAGGGGGTCCACCTTCACCCGCGCCAGCTGCTGGGCGATTTCAGGCATCAGGTACACGCCACCGCTGGCGACGGTGCGTACCGCGGTGATCAAATCTTCCGGCTTACAGCGTTTGGACAAAAAACCGCAGGCACCACGTTCCAGCGCCAGCTCCACCAGCGCCGGGTTGTCATGCATCGACAGCATCACCACCCGAATACCGGAGGGAATATCCGCCAGTAAATCCAGCCCACTGCCGTCCGGCATTGAAATATCACAGATGCAGATTTCCGCTTCCAGACCGGGCAGGCCGGCGCGTGCCTGAGCCGCGCTGCTGAACTCGCCGACCACCTGAATATCCGGCTCCAGCGACAGCAGTTGCACAAAGCCCGATCGCACAATGTCATGATCGTCAATAAACGCCACGCGCAAGGTCATGGAAATCTCCGGTCCGAGGGGGAAAGTGCGCAAGTATACCGCAAGCCTGAGCCGGATTAGTTGATGAAGGGAAGGTATTAACGGATTTTACCGGGCGCAGCGCGCCCGGTATGGGAAGGTTACAGCTCGCTGGGTGACGCTTTTTCCTGCGGAATATTACACCAGTTGTTTTTGGCCACGATGCCGCCGTTCGGCGAGGTATAACCGAGGCAACCGAGAATGGTATCGAACAACTCAACATGACGGTGGGTTTTGCCAACCCGCTGTTGCGCCTGTAATTGCTCAAACGCACCGCGATGCTGTGGGTCTTCCAGGAACTTGTCGGACGCCCATACCATCATCGGCACGCGAAACTGCTCCACCGGCGCCATTTCACGCGGCGTGCCATGCAGGTGTGAATTCTCGCCTATCGATTCACCGTGATCCGAAGAATAGAACACAATCGCCTTCTTCTCGCGCACCTGGTCAATCACATTGGCAATAAAGCTGTCGGTATACAGCACCGAGTTATCGAAGGCGTTAACCAACTGATCCTTGGAGCAGAAATCATCAACACCGATACACTCCGGCTGATAGCGTGCGTAGCTGCGCGGATAACGCTGTGAGTAAAGGTAATGCGAGCCTTTGGTGTGCAGGATCACCAGATGCTTGCCCTTGGGATAGCGGGCCAGCGACTCCTTCATTTCATCCACCAACAGCATATCGTCAACCGGTTTGCCGTCGTTGCGTTTCTCGGAGGCGATCATTTCGCGGAACGAATAGTTGTTCACTTCGGTATTGTTATAGAACCAGACCTCACTCTGCATGGCGAACAGCTCGGAGGTGAAGCCCAGATCTTTCATCACCGCAAACACGTTTTGCTCTTTCAGCGTACGTTGCGGGTTATCTGCCGTGCCACCTTCCCGCACGAACATACAACGCAGCGAGAGTTTGGTGGCGGTATCACAAGACGTGCCGCGGAACGCCACCAGGTTCTTCTCTTTGGACAAGCGTGGCGTGGTGTCACGGTCGTAACCAAGAATGCCCATGTGATCCCAGCGCGTGGTTTCACCAATGATAAACACCACGTAGGTGTCATCGATATCGGCCGGTGCCACATAGGTAAAGTTCTTGGCCGGGTCGAACAAATTGGCCTGATCCTGACTTTCGTCGTAACGGGTATAGGCAAACAGCCCCAGCGCCGACAGCCAGTTGGATGGCAAATAGGAATGCGCCACTACGCCGCCGTAGCTTGGCAAGTCCACATTGGTGATTTTTTCCTGTTCGCTTTGCTCGTTATCCAGCATACGCAACGGCACCCAGACCAACGCAACCACCGCCACCAGCACCACCAGGGGTTTGATCCGGTGTCCGGGGGTTTTCAGCTGTTCGATCAGGGTATAACGCAGGTTGTTTTTCCAGATGCACAGCAGCGGCAATGCGCTGAGCACCACCATCCACAGCACAAAGTGCATGCCGACCACTTCTTTCGACAGGTCAACATCGGTGGTCATCACCGACACCACGATACCGTAACCGATCACCACGTTGAAAAACGTCATGTAATAGCTGGCAGCCACGGAAATCAGCACCAATAGCGAGGCAATGATGCGGTAGAACAACCGGCCGCCGAGCGATACCAGCCGCATAATAAAGAAGGTGAACAGAACGATAGCGACAACCTCAGTTATCGCTGAAATAACCTTTATCCCCTGAATGCCGTGCGAAAACGAATCAAAGCGACGATAAAAAACGGAAAGGTTCAGAAAGATGCCGATATAGATCGCTAACAATAACGATAAATTCTGCTGTGATAGCGATTTAACTTTGTTCATGTAACGCGGTGGCTCCGGGGGCTTTAACAGTTCTGAAGTCAGTCAGACATTCAATGCGGCCTCAGGTTCAGCCGATCGGCAATAAGCGCTATTTTGGGGGTAAGAATCAAGAGAATTCTCAAAAAATAAGCATTTTTGCCATTTTTTGTGCAAAAAAAGAGGCGGGGAAAATGAGAAATGGAGGGATAACCCTCCATTTTTTCCGTGGCGTTAGCGCAAGTCTTACTTAACGTTAAGCGTTACATCAATATTGCCGCGGGTAGCGTTGGAATAAGGGCAGACCACGTGGGCTTTTTTCACCAGGTCTTCTGCCACACTGCGCTCTATGCCCGGCAGGGTGATATCCAGTTGCACTTCGATACCGAAGCCGTGGGGGATTTCGCCAATACCGACGGTACCGTCAATTTTGGCTTCGGCCGGGATCTTCACCTTTTCTTTCGCCGCGACAAACTTCAGTGCGCCGAGGAAGCAGGCCGAATAACCGGCAGCAAACAACTGTTCCGGGTTGGTGACTTCACCGCCCGCGCCGCCCATTTCTTTCGGCACACCCAGTTTGACATCCAACACGCCGTCAGATGAGGTCGCACGGCCATCGCGGCCACCGGTTGCTGTGGCATGAGCGCGGTAAACAACTTTTTCAATCGACATACATCATTCCTTCTTTCTGGTTGGAGGCAAGACGGCGATTTCTACGGGTAGAACGCCGTCATTGGTATATCTTTCACGATTAAATCGCACACTATATATTTGATGCTTACTTCCAGTGTAGTCCATCAAGGCCGATCCTGCGTCCGGTACCGGGCGTCAGAGCTGGTTGATCAGCTTGCCGCGCAGCTTTTCCAGTTGCTGCTTGATATTGACGATTTCGTCGAGGCTGCAATCGGTAGCGCACATAACGGCTTCTGGTACCGACTGGGCTTTTTCACGCAGCGCGCGACCGGCGTCGGTTAACGCAATAATCACCTGCCGCTCATCGGTGGTGGCACGGTAACGCGCCAGCAGCCCGGCGATTTCCAACCGTTTCAGCAGCGGTGTCAGGGTGGCGGAGTCAAGAAACAGCCGCTCGCCAATATCTGTAACCCTGATTTCGTCCCGTTCCCACAGCACCAGCATCACCAGGTATTGCGGATAGGTGAGTTCAAGCTGGCTCAGCAATTTACGGTACACCTTGTTCAGCGCCAGGTTGGCGGAGTACAGGGCAAAACACAGTTGCTGGTCGAGCAGCAGCAGGTTTTTTGTCTCGGGTTGTTCGGTGTTTTCGGTTTTCATGTTCTGAATATAGATAGTGCGCGATGTAATCGCAAACTATTTTTTAGCCAATATGCTACCTTGTTAAAAGCAGGGGATGCCACAGCGAGGTGCTGTGTGGAGGGAAAGGATATGACAGACACTCTGACAGAACGCGCACGCCGCTACGCCACCAAGGCGCATGCGGCCATCGATCAGCGCCGCAAATACACCAATGACCCCTACATTGTTCACCCGCAGGCGGTAATGGAAATCGTCAGCAGCGTGCCGCACAGTGAAGAAATGCTGGCCGCCGCCTGGTTGCACGACACGGTAGAGGATACGCCCACCACCCTCGGCGATATCAAAAGTCATTTTGGGCCACAGGTCGCAGCCCTGGTGGCAATGCTGACCAACGTCAGCGACAGCGGCGACGGCAACCGCTTTGAGCGTAAAAATCGCGATCGACACCACAGCGCCAAGGCTTCACCGCAGGCCAAGACCATCAAACTGGCGGACCTGATCGACAACACCCGTTCACTGCTGGACTATGACAGTCATTTCGCCCGAACCTATCTGATCGAAAAGCAGCGGCTGCTGGAAGTGTTGACCGAAGGTGACCCGACGCTGTGGCAGCAGGCGCATCATATCGTCGAAAAAGGGCTGGAAAGGCTGCTGTTGCCGCCGCATAACGTCCCGGCAAGCTGGTTCGAACATGCGCGCCAGCGTTACCGGGAAAGCGATGCGGCGTAGTCGTCAGAAAGTCACCACCGTTTTCAGCGCCGTCACCCAGGCGTCCTGAGTTTCGTTGACGCCCGCCGGATGGTGCCAATATTGTACGCCCGGCTGCAGTTGCAGCCACGGGGTAACGTTGAAGCGGTAATAGAGTTCTGCCGTTACCGAATGCCCCGGCACCGGATGATAGTTGGGATCGTTATACCCGGTAGCGTTGTTGACTTGATTCAGGTAGCGCTGGTTATCCCGGTAATGGTTGCTCAGCTTAACCATGGACACCCCCAGGCCCAGCCAGTCGTCTGGCCGTGCGTCAAACAGCCCGCGATAGCGGATACCGGTCGAAGTGGAGTAATGCATATAGTTGGAGCGCTGATCCGCCAGCCCCAGGCTGTAGAACAGGCTCAGACCGCGATTGGCGTCATCCGGGTGGCGCGTGACCTGTTGGTTAAAGCCGCTATACAGGAACCAGGTGCGGTCATGGCTGCGATAGCCGTTCGGATCGCTCGCCCCCGGGCCGCCGGAAACCCCCTCGTACAAATCCTGCTGGCTGGCATTGGTGAACAGCACGCCAATATTGTAGACCCCCGGTAACTGATTGACCGCGTTGGTCTTCAGTTCCAACTCCATCGGTAACAGCATGCCTTTACTGCCCTTGGTCGACCAACTCCAGGCATGACTGCGGCTTGGTGCCTGCGGGTTTTGCTCCATCACGCCGGTTTTGAAGGTCAGCCCGTCGGTCAGTTTATATTGCAGGGTGGTGCCCCAGTAGTGGACGTTCCAGTTATACCAGGTCAATGAGTTGGCAGACTTGCCGCCGCACAGCGTCAGCGTCTGGAAATCGCAGGGAATGATCTGGTCGAAGTCCTGCACCTTGTTCATCATGCCGATACGCCATTGCAGCCGACGATCAAGGAAGCTGCGGCTAAAGGTCAGCCAGCCCAGTCGGGTGATCGACTGGCCACCATAGCTTTCCTGCGACAGGTCGGTCGGATTAACACGCGGGTCCTGCAAGCGATCGCGCGTCAGGTTGTTATCATGATTACGGTTAACGATATTGCCTTCAAGCGCCGCATCCGGGATACCGGTCAGCGCCTGCAAGTCCTGGCTGAAGGTCAGCGAGAACTGATCGATATAGGACAGCTGCTTATCGTGGTTATAGCCACCGCCGGCGTTATAGGAAATCTGGCTGAGATAACCCAGACTATAGTGAAAGCCATGATCTTCCAGGATCGGTCTGATCCCCAGCATATCACCCAACAGCCCTGGCTGCGGCGGTTCAAACCCGAGCGCGACGCCTTGCCATTTGGCGGTGGGTGCCTCCACGTCCTTGGCGCTTTGCAAAGTTTCCGCCTGCGCGCCGCTGCAGGTCAGCAAGAGCGCGGCGAGTGTCATAGAGTGAGGTAATGGATATTTCATTATTATATTTCTCCGCCTGTTACGCTGACTGCGGGCAACAGCATTCCCTGGGCGAGAATTTCCCATAATTGGCAGCAGTAGATAAAGGTCATAACCCGGCGGTTGCCACCGGGTGGGTTGATATAGCTTAAGCTTTGTTTTTCAGACTGTTACCGTTACTCTGGATCACATCGCGATACCAGTAGAAACTCTTTTTACGGCGGCGCTCCAGGCTACCGTTACCGGCATCGTCGCGGTCGACATAAATAAAGCCGTAACGCTTGGACATCTCGGCCTTAGAGGCGCTGACCAGGTCAATCGGGCCCCAACTGGTGTAACCCATCACCTCCACGCCATCGTCAATTGCCTCCGCCACCTGCACCAGATGGTCGTTGAGATAATTGATGCGGTAGTCGTCATTGATGCTGCCGTCGGCCTCGACACGGTCCTTGGCTCCCAGGCCGTTCTCCACGATAAACAGCGGTTTCTGGTAGCGGTCATACAGCACATTAAGCAGATAGCGCAGGCCAACCGGGTCGATCTGCCAACCCCACTCCGAACTGGCCAAATGCGGGTTCGGCACCATATTGAGAATGTTGCTCCGGGCAGTGTTGTTCTGAGCTTCGTCGGTGGTGACACAGCCGCTCATGTAATAGCTGAAGGAGATAAAATCGATGGTCTCGCGCAACGCCTGTTGGTCTTCGGCGGTGATCTCGACCTGAATGCCGTTTTCACGGAAGTAACGTCGCATATACGCCGGGTAGCCGCCGCGCGCCTGTACGTCGCCAAAGAACAACCAGTCGCGGTTCTGGCGCTGGGTTTCCAGCACATCTTCCGGTTTGCAGCTCAGCGGATAGAGAATACCGCCCAGCAGCATATTGCCGATTTTGCCGCCCGGCACAATCTCATGACAGGCTTTTACCGCCCTGGCACTGGCCACCAGTTGATGGTGGATCGCCTGATAAATCTCGCTTTTGCTGCTGTCCTGCGCCAGACCGACGCCGGTAAACGGCGCATGCAGCGACATATTGATCTCGTTAAAGGTCAGCCAGTGCTGCACCTTGTGCTTATAGCGTTCGAACACCGTGCGCGCGTAGTGCTCAAAAAAGCCGATGGTCTTGCGGTTACCCCAGCCGCCGTATTGCTTCACCAGCCCGTAGGGCATTTCGTAGTGCGACAAAGTGACCAACGGCTGAATGCCGTACCTGGCCATTTCGTCGAACAGCCGATCATAGAACGCCAGCCCGGCTTCGTTCGGAGTCTCCTCATCGCCCTGCGGGAAAATGCGCGTCCAGGCGATGGAGGTACGCAGGCACTTGAAGCCCATTTCAGCGAACAACGCGATGTCCTGCGGGTAATGATGATAAAAGTCGATCGCCACATCCTTGATGCCGCTGTCGCCGTCGACCCGTGGCGTAATCGTGCCGAAGATGCCCTGCGGCTGCAAATCAGAGGTCGACAGCCCTTTGCCGTCGGTCTGATAAGCCCCTTCCACCTGATTGGCCGCCACTGCGCCGCCCCACAGAAAATGGTCTGGAAATTTGCTGCTCATCGCTTTCTCCTCGGTTAACCTAATAAAGTCAGCAGCGGTGCCTGTTCCTGCACCCTGCCCTGGCCGCTGGTCAGCACGTCGACGTAGTCATCGCTGTTGCTGATGATGATCGGCGTGGTGGTATCAAAGCCGGCGGCGCGGATCGCCACCTGGTCAAACTCAATCAGCAAATCGCCCGGGTTAACCCGATCGCCCTCCTGCACATGGGCAGTGAAATGCAGCCCATCGAGCTTGACGGTATCTATGCCGACGTGAATTAAAATCTCTGCGCCCTCGTCCGACTCAATACCAATGGCGTGCTTGGTTTTAAACAGTGAGGCCACACGCCCGGCAACCGGCGCAACCACCCGACCTTGCTGCGGTACTATCGCCACTCCCTTGCCCAATAATCCGCTGGCAAAGGTGGCGTCGTTAACCTGCTCCAGCGCAATCACTTCGCCGGCTATCGGGCTGACAACAGACTGTTTGCGATTAAGCGGTGCGACAGGTGCCGGTTCCACGGCCTCCTCGACAGGCGCCACACCGAACAGATAGCTGGCCACCGCCGCGAAACAAAATGACAGCAAGGTGCCGACAATCGCGCCCCACACCGTGGCATCGAAGCCGCTGGCAGGGATAATCTGCGCAAAGGTAAAGATGTTCACCAGACCAAAGGAATAGGTGGCGGTATGGAAATAACCGATCACCGCGCCCCCCAGCGCACCGCCAATGCAGCCAAAAATAAACGGCCGTTTGTTCGGCAGCGTTACGCCGTAAACCGCCGGCTCGGTGATGCCAAACACCCCGGCACCGATGGCGGAACCGGCCAGAGCCCGCAGTTTGGCATCACGGGTACGCAGCATGACGCCCAACGTAGCACCCACCTGCCCCATCACTGCCGGCAACAACAACGGCACCATGATGTCGCGGCCGAGCACGCTCAGGTTATTGATCATCAGCGGTATCAGCCCCCAGTGCAGGCCGAAGATCACACACACCTGCCACATCGCACCCATAAAGGCACCGGCAATAATCGGGTTAAATCCGTAGATGGTCTGAAAACCGTTGGCCAGCAAATGGCTGAGCCAGGTGGCTGCCGGGCCGATCAGCAGGAAGGTCAAGGGCACGGTGATCACCAGGCACAGCAGCGGCGTAACAAAATTGCGCAGCGCACTGTGGAGTGCCCGGTTAAACAGCAGCTCCAGCCGGCACGAGACCCAGGCGGCAAAAATAATCGGGATCACCGACGAGCTGTAATTGATAAAGGTCAGCGGGATGCCGAAGAAATACTCGCGCACCGCATCTGGCTGCTGTGCCGCTTCAAATGCCGCCATCATCAGCGGATGGGTCAGGGCCCCGCCAATCGCCATGGTAATGAAAGGATTACCGCCAAACTTTTTCCCAGCGGTGTAGCCGAGCATAATCGGCAGGAAATAGAACAGCGCATCACTGGTAGCAAACAGCATTTTAAAGCTGCCGCCACTCTCCAGTAGCCAGCCGCAGGCCAGGCTCAGCGCCAGAAACCCCTTCAGGATCCCCGAGGCGGCCATCACCCCCAGCAACGGCGTAAAAATGCCGGATACCACGTCAATAAAGCGACTGAACAGGTTTTCCTTTTTGCCGTCATCCTCCGCCACCGCGCCATCGCCCAGCCCACCGGCCTGATTGACCGCGTGGTAGACCTCAGCCACGTGGTTACCTACCACCACCTGAAACTGCCCGCCGCTTTCCACTACCATGATCACACCGGGATTTTTTTTCAGTGCCGCGGCATCGGCACGCTGGCTGTCATGCAGCTTGAAACGCAGGCGGGTGGCGCAGTGCACCAGACTTCTCACGTTGTCGCGGCCACCGACGCCGGCCAAGATCTCACTGGCTAATTGTTCATATTTCATAGCGTTACCCTTAAAATCTACGTTCTGCCAACCTCAGTGCCGCGATGGCCAATCGTCGTCACGAAATTCAGCGCAAAAAAAAACCTAAACCTCATGGCCTCTGCTCCCACCAGGGGGACAGAAGCACGAGGTTTAGGTTTTGCCTGCCGGAGCAGTGACAACCCTAAATCGGCTGAGCTAAGACGTTAACACTGTGCTTTTCAGTGGGGCAAGGCTTTGCCCTGGCAAATTACCGAACTGTGATCCGGCGGGCAAAACGGCTTCAGTGAGCGAAATAATGCATGCCGCCGTCTACCGGGATCACCGCTCCGGTGATATAGCGCGCCTGCGGGGAACAAAGAAACGCAGCCAGATAGGCCATATCCTCCGGTTCACCAAAGTAGCCAATCGGGATATTCTGTTCGATAAACGCTTGGCGCGTGGCCTCGGTCGGGTGCAGTTTTTCACGCACCTGTTCGCTATTAATCCGCCCGGGCTGCAGCGTATTGACGGTAATCCCTTGCCCCGCCACATCGCCAGCCAACCCCTTGGCCCACAGATGCAATGCCCCCTTGGCGGCAGTGGCCGCGTTCATGCTACGCGGCTCCATTGAGCCGCTGATGTTAATCACGCGCCCCCATCCCTGAGCCTGCATGCGGGGCAGCAATGCATGGGTTATCCGACGCGCCGGGGTAAAGTTCAGGGCAAACGCCTCTTCCCAACCCGCGTCGCCTTCGCTCAGTGAAGTCGGGCGGGCACCACCAACCGCATTAATCACAATATCGATGGTCCCGACCTGCTGTATCGCCAGCGCCAGCATGCTGTCGAGCGCCTGTGTCTGGGTGATATCTGCCGCGATGACATAGGGCCGTATGCCACCGGCTTGTTCTACCTCATCCGCCAGGGTCTGCAAACGGTCTTCCCGGCGCGCCGTCGCCACCACAATCACCCCCTGCGCCGCCAATACCCGAACCATGCCTGCGCCAATCCCTTCGCTGGCACCCGTTACCAGCGCGATACGCCCCTGCAGATGCAAATTCATAAGATATCCTAATTGAATAATTCAATCTGGTTACAAAGATAACGCCATTGAATCATGTCCCACTCTGTGTGAATATTCCATAAATTTGCGGAGATACTGTGCAGGAATTCACTGATGTTCGATTGGCAGGATTTAAAACACTTTGTGGTGCTGGCGCGCACCGGTTCATTGTCAGCCGCAGCGCGGGAGCTGGGCTGCGATCACGCCACGGTAGGCCGACGGGTGGCGGCGCTGGAAAAGGCTCTCGGCCTGGGGTTGATCCTGCGTCTGCCACGCAGTACGCCGCTGACGCAGGACGGAAAAATGATTGCCGGGCTGGCGGCCGATATCGAAAATCAAAGCCACGCCATTGTCCGCCATGCGCGCAGCGCCGGTGAGACACCGCAAACCCAGGTGCGTATCAGCGCGCCGCCGTCGATTGCCGCACGGGTCATCGCCCCACAGATTGCGAAATTTCATCATACTTTTCCGCACATTACGCTGATACTCTCCGGCGAATCGGCAATCGCCGAGCTAGATCGCGGTGACGCTGAAGTCGCGGTGCGTATGGTGCGCCCGCAACAACCGGATCTGCTGGTGCAACGTATCGGCATGATGCGCTACGCGTTGTACGCCACGCCGCAGCACGCCGCCCTGCCGGAGTCGGCGCGGGCCTTTATCGGCTACGACCACCACTACCAAAACCAACCGCATCAGCAGTGGCTACAACAGCTGTTGCAGGGCCGTCCGGTGGTATTTCAGGCCAGCGATCTGTTCTCGCTACAGGAAGCGGCACGATCGGGACTCGGAGCGGTAGTATTGCCGACGTTTGTCGCCGATAGCGACCAAGATATGGTGACACTGCCCACTTCAATCGCTGCGCCAACCCGCGAACTGTGGCTGGTCACTTACCCGGACCTGGCGCGCTCAATAGCCGTACGCGCGGTGATGACTTTTCTGACTGATATCATCGGAGAAAAATGCCCACTGACGCGCTGAAACATAAGTCATGCTAATTTGATGCTGGACAAATCTTACGCGGCGGATTATTACTGGTCACGACATAATGGACTTTAGGGACTGGCTAAGATCATGACTTTGCGTACTGAATTTGGACGAATTCTGATTACCGGCGCGGGTGGTCGGGTGGCGACGGCATTCCGTCAATCGGTGGGAAATCGCTATCAGCTACGGCTGGCGGAAAAAAACCTCGATCTGTTGACCGATCTGCTGCCTGGCGATGAGGTCATCAGCTTCGATATCGCCGATATCGAAGCCTGCCGTGCGGCCTGCGCCAACATCGACACCGTGTTGCATCTGGCGGCCGATCCCTCCCCCGATGCAGACTTTTGCCACTCGCTGATGGATAACAACATCCTCGGCACCTTCAATATTTTCCGGGCGGCGAAAGACGCCGGCTGTAAACGGGTAGTCTTCGCCAGCAGTGCACAGGCGGTGGAAGGCTATGCGCTGGATCACCAGATTCGGCCACAGGACGCGCCCAAACCGAAAAATATGTACGGCGTCAGCAAGGCCTTTGGCGAAGGTATCGCCGCCTATTTTGCCCATCAGGAGGGGCTTTCAGCCCTGTCGGTACGCATCGCCAACTTCACCACGCTGGAACCCGGCGAGCAGCTCAGCGCCCGCGATATGAGCGCTTTTCTCAGCCACCGCGACGCCGCCGATCTGTTGGAACGTTGCCTACGCATTGAAGGCGTGCACCATGCGGTGGTGCACGGCGTATCCAATAACCGCTATAAGCGCCTGTCGCTGGAGGAAACCAGTCGCCTGCTTGGCTACTACCCGCAGGACGATGCGTTCAGCATCCTGGGTTTCGCCTAGAGTTTGCTATCGATGCGCTGCAGCAGATAGGGGAAAAACGGGTTGGAGGCAATGCGCATCAGCGAATCGAGATCGACCACCAGCACGGAACGTTCGCCACGCGCAGCAAGGGTGCCCAGGCTAATGCCGAACTCATCCCGCTGCGCCGGAAACCGGCCATACAGCGAATCACTCACCGGGAACGGCAGCGCCACGTGCGAAAGCGAATAAATATCCGCCGGGTAGGTCATACCCAACGCCTGCTCGCTGGCCGTGGTAGCCCCGGCCGGTGTCACACTGGCGATCGCATCGCTGCTTTCCGGTGAAGCATTGGCGATCACCGTGGTCTGATAGCGGCGCGGAGGCGCAGGCAACAGTTGGCTGACCGCCGCAGCCGCATTTGGCCGCAACAGCGGACCGAAGTTTACCGTACGATTGACGTCAAACAGCACCAGTTCGCTGCCGTTCGCCGGCAGTTCGTTATATAACGCGCGGATCACCGCCCGGGTACTGACGGTGGAATCCATTACCGACTGGAAGGTCAGCACCGGCGCTAATTTATCCAACTTGCCGTCACGCGCCGCACGGACGATTTGCTGTTGTAGACCATTGCTAAGCAGATAGGACTGGCGAGCCCCGTTGACCGGGAACGAATTGTATTTAAAAGGATTAAACTCCGGCAGTACCCCAAGCCAGGCGGCTTTGGCAAACGCCGGGAACACCGCCGGCCAACCGGCAATGCCGGCAAAACGGGCAAAGCTGGTGACGCCGATCATCGGTGAGATCAGGATCAACCGCTGCGGCGCCGCCAACTGTGGATTGTCCAATGCATCCAGCGCGTATTTCATCGCCAGCGCACCACCGTTGGAGAAGCCCACAATATGCAGCGGCTTGTCGCCCCCGGCCTTGCTGCGCGCCTCACGTATTGCCAATCGCGTTGCCGCCAACCAGTCTTGCCATTCAATATCGGTCAGGGCACCCGGTACCGTACCGTGTGCCGGCAGGCGAATGCCGACCGCCACATAACCGTGCTGCCGGTAGTTCTCGGCAATGTGCCGCAGGCTGTAAGGGGAGTCGGTCAGGCCGTGCAACAGCACCACGGCACCGCGCGCTTCACCCTGCGGCAGCAATTCGTAGGAGCGGTTCCAGTCGCGGGCAAAGTGCTCCGGATACACCGGACTGCCATCGAAGTAGCGGTTAAGTGGGATGCGTTCGCTGGCGGAAAGTTTGTCCGTGACGTTGGCCTTCACCTCATCAAACACCCGGCTCTCTGCGGCCAGATAACCCTGCCAGTCGGTCTTGTCCATTTCGGCAGCCGACAGTTCGTGTGGCACAAAGGTATGCCACGGCTCCAGCGCCGGACCGCTCTGAGTATCGTAAATGCGCACCGCAAACAGCGTGAGCAACACGGTGACAACCACAATCGTCAGCCGTTTGGTCCATTTAATTATCGCCCTGGAAGGCATGCCCACTCCTGAATTTACGGTGATCCCAGCTGCGATTATAGAAGTTAAATGCCCGCAGGGGCAGCCCGACGATCGCTGGCCGTGACCCACCGATTTTTAGAACTTGCTCACAGAACCCGCATTTCCCAGCCGTTTTGGCGGATAAAAATTGATCTGCCAACGGAATGTTTGTAGGTTTTCTGTAACGATACACTAAAACGTTACAGTGAAAGACCAGAAACAAAGTATCGTACCCGTTCCCCCTGTCCCTACAGCTTTGCCACCCAGGGGAAATCATCTTCACCACCAGCATCGCAGGCTATCTGCGATCGGGAGCCAGGCTGATGAAATCACTGACATGCCGCTTAACGCCGCGTCTGTTTATCACGCTGTTATTTATGCTGTTTATCTTGCCACTGCGCGCCAATGCAGCCGAAGTTAACCTGCGGGTCTATTCATCGCTGCCCGATGATGGTTACTCCGCACACGCCATCTGGTTTAACCGCTTCAAACAGAATCTGGACCAGCGCCTACCGGGCAAAATCACCCTCAACTATTTCCCCAACGGCATGCTGGGCAAAGAGGCCGATGCCGTCCAGCAGGTGCGTATTGGCGCGATCGACATGATGATCTCCGGCACCTCCATCTGGGGCACGCTGGTACCGGAAATCGGCGTGCTGGATCTGGGCTATCTGTTTAACGATAACTCGCAATTAGGTCGGGCGCTGGATGGCCAGGCGGGCCAACTGTTGAGCGCCATGCTGGCCAAACAGAGCAACATCAAGGTACTGGGCTACGGCTTCAGCCTGGGCGCCCGCAACATTTACAGTAAAAAGCCACTGCAGTCGCCGCACGACCTCAACCGAATGAAGATACGTGTGCTGCCGGCACCCAATTTTATCGCCACGCTGAAAAGCATGGGTGCCACGGCGATCCCGATGCCCGGCGGTGAAGTCTACTCCGCGCTGCAGATGGGGGTGATCGACGGCGTGGAGCATGACGCGGCCACGGTCTACACCAGCAAGTATTACGAGATCGCCAAATACGCCACGCTGACCCGCCATATCTACAACCCGATTGTCGCCACCATCAGCCAGGCGGCGTTCCAACGCATCCCGCAGCCGATGCAAGCCGAGGTGTTGGCGGCAGCCAGCGAAGCCACGGTTTATGAACGCAAAATCGCGGCGGAAAAAGAAGCTCAGGCGATGGAAAAACTGAAAGCCGCCGGCGTGACCTTTACCGAAACCGACCGCGACTATTTCCGTCAGCAAACTCTGCCACTTCAGGCGGCGTTTAGCGGGAAATATCCACAGGCCAAAGCGGTGCTGGATGCCATACATGCCACCGCGCAGCCGTAACGCCCCTCTGGCGGAGGATTTGCTATGACCCTTCCTGTAACCCTTGAAATGAGTGTGAAAAAAGTGGCCATCCTGACGCAGTTAAGCCGCGCCCTGACCCTGTTTACCGCCTGGGGTGGCGCACTGGCGCTGCTGATCAACGTGGTGGTGGTGTTCGCCTCGGTGATTTGGCGCTACGCGCTGCACAGCCCGATTGAATGGGCGGAAGAAGTGGCACGCGCGCTGATGGTGACGCTGGTGTTCTTCGGCGTCGCCACCTCCACCGGGCGTGGTCGGCACATCGGCGTAGATCTGTTCCTACGCTGGGTGCCCGCGGGAGCCCGACCCTACGTGGTGCATGCCAGCCGTTGGGTGCTGGTGCTGGTAGCTTTGGGACTGACGGTCTCCAGCTTCAGCCTGGTGGGTATTTCACTGCCGCAGACCACCGAACACGGCCTGCCGCAGGCGATCTTTGTGGTGCCGGTGTTTATCGGCGCGGCGGTGATGCTGGTCAGCGCGCTCGATCACGCCTGCCAGGCACCGTTGAAAGTGGTGCTACTCAGCGCCGCCGCCGTCGCTCTTCTGGGCGCCGCGGGTTACCTCAGCCTGCATATCCCGCTGGGGTTTAGCTCACTGCCCGCCGCGCTGATGCTGGCCTGCTTTATCCTGGGCATCATCTCGGGCGTGCCGATCGCCTTTACCCTCGGCATGTCGGCGATGGTGTTCTTCCTCAGCGATCCGTCGCTGCCGTTCGTGTTCTTTGCCCAGCAGGTGACCGCTGGCGTCGACCATTTCGTGCTGCTGGCCATTCCATTCTTTCTGCTGGCCGGTGCGGTAATGGAGGTCAACGGCATGTCGTCACGGTTGGTTGAGCTGATCGTCCGTGGCATGGGACGTTATCGCGGTGGCCTGCACATGACCACCATTGTGTCGATGGCGTTTTTCTCCGGTATTTCCGGTTCCAAGCTGGCGGATGTCGCCACGGTCGGCGGCGTGCTGATGCCCGCAGTAAGGCGAGCGCGCCAACCGGCGGCAGAGTCGGCCGGAGTGTTCGCCGCCTCTGCCATCATGGCGGAAACCATTCCTCCCTGCGTCAACCTGATCGTGATGGGCTTTATCGCCAACATTTCCATTGGCGCACTGTTTATCGCCGGACTGATCCCGGCGCTGTGCCTGCTGGTATTGCTGCTGATTGCCGCCGTGATCTTCGGCAAACGCATCAACGTCGATGACGCCTACCCGGTGCGCATGCCGACCCGCCAACTGCTGATCGGGGCTGCCGTCGGGCTGGTGATGATTTTGATGATCGGCAAGGGCGTGGTGGCCGGTATCGCCACCTCCACCGAGATTTCCGCCTTCGCCGTGGTTTACGCCATCGTGGTCGGTCGGCTGGCCTTTGGGGAACTGACCCTGAAAGCCACCCTGAAGTTGTTTGTCGATACTGCGGCGCTAGCCGGCATGCTGCTGTTTATCGTTGCCTGCGCCACCAGTTTGTCCTTCGCCCTGACCATCGAGATGATCCCCCAGCAGTGCGCACAGCTGCTGGTCGCCATCGGCGCGGACTACGGCCCGTGGCTGTTCCTGCTGTTGTCGATTGTCATCCTGATGATCTTCGGTGCGGTGCTGGAGGGCGCTCCGGCGCTGATTATCTTCGCCCCGATCCTGGTGCCCATCGCCACCCAGCTCGGCTTTAACCCGCTGCACTACGCCATTGTGATGATTCTGGCGATGGGTTTCGGTTTGTTTTCTCCACCCATCGGCCTGGGTCTGTACACCACCTGCGCCATTTGCGGTGTGCCGATGCAGGACGTGATTAAGCCGATGGCCAAATACCTGCTGATCATACTGCTCGGCATCATCGTTATCGCGCTGTTCCCGGCGCTCACTACCTGGCTGCCCACGCAGCTGGGTTACTGATTTTCTCAAGCAAGGAGTCACACCATGTTCTCTGATTTAACCAACAAACGCGTGTTGATCACCGGTTCCACCGCAGGTATTGGTCTGGCGACCGCCGCCCTGTTCGCCCAACACGGCGCCAAAGTGGGAATAAACGGCATGCGCAGCGAACCACCGGCAGAAATTGCCACCTTCCCCGGTGAATGCGCGTTCTTCTCGGCCGACTTATCGCGCTCTGCCGGCTGCGAAGCGCTGGTCGAAGCCTTTGTCACCCGCTTTGGTGGCATCGACATTCTGATCAATAACGCCGGTGGGCTGGGCGGACGCAACGGCCTGGAAGCGATAGACGACGAATTCTTTGACCGGGTGATGGACCTGAACTGCCGCTCGGCGCTGATGGTCACCAAATTCGCTATCCCGCACCTGCGCGCTTCGGCACGCGAGAGCGGCGCTACCGCCAGTGTGATCAGCACCGGTTCCATCGCCGCACGTGAAGGCGGCGGCATCGGTGCCGGTCTGTATGCCAGCGCCAAGGCCTGGCTGCACAACATTCACCGCAACTGGGTGAAGGAGTTCACCCAGGACAACATCCGTTTCAATATCGTCTCACCGGGCAGTATCGACACCGCCTTCCATCATGGCAAAAGCGAAGAAGTGCTGGGCAAGATGTGCGCCTCGATCCCGATGGGCCGCTTTGGCCGCAGCGAAGAAGTGGCACCCACCTACCTGTTCCTGGCATCGCATAATTGCAGCGGCTACATCACCGGACAGATTATCGACGTCAACGGCGGACAGATCGCGCCCTAAGGGTCTGTGACTCACTTTCGAGCGCGTGCTAAAGTCGCGGTAATGGGTTAATGCAAAACGGGAATGTGATGGCGAATATACGTGATGTGGCACGTCATGCCGGGGTTTCGGTCAGTACGGTTTCCAACGTGCTGAACGGCCGGGTCGATCAGATGCGCAAGGATACGCTGGCCCGTATTGAGCAGGCGATGGCGGCGCTGCAGTACCAGCCGAACCGCGCGGCGCAGCAGCTCAAAACCGGACAGGTCAAAATGCTCGGCCTGCTGGTGCCTTCGATCGTCAACCCCAGCTTCGCTGCGCTGGTGCGTGAGATTGAGCTGGCGGCCAAGCAAAACTACGGTTACCAGGTGCTGCTGGGTGATACCCATCGCCAGCAGGAAGAAGAGATCCGTTTTCTCGACGATCTGCTGGCATTAGGTATCCGTGGCGTGGTGGTCGCCTCCACTTTTTACGATCGCCCCCATTTCCGTGACGCCCTGAAACGCGGCCTGGTGATGATTAACTACGATGAACGCACCCTGACGGCACCGGATGAGGAGGCGCTGCCAATCGACAGCGTGTCGATGGACAATAGCGCCGCCGGCAACATGGCGGCCCAACATCTGATCGCCCAGGGCTGCCAGCGTATCGCTTTCGCCACCGCCTCCGGCATGACCAGCAGCCGCGCCAACAAGATTGCCGGTTACCGGCAGGCACTGGAGGCTGCCGGGCTGCCGGTCAGGGTGATCGAAGGTAAAGCGCAGTTCGCCTACGGTGATGCCGAAATGGCCGAGTTGGGGAAAACGCTGGCCGAACAAGTCTGCCAGAGTGAACCACGGCCGGACGGTGTGGTGGCGCTGAACGATATGCTGGCCATCGGCATGATTTCTGCCTTCCAGCGATTGGGGGTGCGGGTACCGGAGGATATTTCGGTGGTCGGCATCGATAACATGTTTCTGTCCGAACTGTTCAATCCGGCACTCAGCTCTGTGGCCCCCCCGCTGCGCGAGATGGCAGTGAAAATTGTCGATCGGCTGATCGGCCGGTTGGAAAACCCGGAACTGCCAGTTGAGGAGTTTTTATTTGCCCCCAGCCTGGTACGCCGCCAGTCGGTGATTAACTCGTAGCCCCGGCGGGGCCGCCGGTCCCGCTCTCTTTAACACTGAATACCTGGCTGCGCTAACGCGCGGCGGGGTTTCGCTGCGCCCAAAACCGCAGCAGGAGAATAAAATGAATCATGAATCTTGTGTTTACTGCCATCCGACCGATGAGATCGTGCTGTGGCAAAACTCACAGTGCCGGGCAATTTTTATCGCCGACAGCCCATTTCCCGGCTGGTGTCGGGTGGTGTGGCATGAACATATCGCCGAGTTGAGTGACCTGCGTGACGACCAGCGCAACAGCATCATGGCGGTGGTGGCACAGATTGAGGCGCAGTTGCGCCAGTTGCTGACGCCAGCAAAGATCAACATTGCCAGTCTGGGCACCGCGCTGCCGCATTTGCATTGGCATATCGTCCCGCGTTACCTCGACGACTCGCATTTCCCGGAGCCGGTCTGGAGCCAGGCGCTACGGGCACCCACGACGAAAACATTGCCGGATAATTTTATTGAGCTGATGCGGGAACGGCTGGCGTTAACGTTGGGGGAATAACAGGATGCCGGGCGATGCCCGGCATTTTTATGGCATTACGGCTTTTCGGAGATTTTGCGCAGATATTCGTTATTTTTAAACGCAATAATGATCATTTCAAAGCAAACGCGAGTAAACACGCCACCGATGATGATCGCGAACAGACCACGGAAGAACTCACCGTAGAACATCGCCCCAATCCCGCCAACAATAATGCTCAGCAGGCAAAGCCAGTAGACACCGGTGATGATTTTCGGTGTCAGCATCGCATCAAAAAAGAAAATGTTTTTCATTGTAAATCCTTCCTTAGGCCAGTATTTAATTATCCCAGAGGCGCCGCATCGGTACGGTATGCCTTGTTGTCACGCCGGTTATGATAGCGAGTAACGCGGCGAAAAGCGCACAGAAATCAGCAAGCCATTACATAAGGGTTGAGGATGTTTAACAAAGTAGCTCACAAAACACTCGGCGGTTTGGCAGCGTTGCTGCTGTTCAGCCAAAATGCACTGGCGCAGGAAACGCTGATCTTTGTGCGACATGGGGAAAAGCCGGCCAACAACAGCGGGCAGCTGACCTGCAAGGGGCTGAACCGCGCGCTGGCACTGCCAGACGTACTGCTGAGCCGCTACGGCAAGCCGGACTTTATCTTTGCCGCCGGGCCGAAAGAAAACAAAACCGGCAGTTCGCTGCGAGCGCTGTCGACCATCATGCCCACCGCCGTGCGTGTGGGGTTACCGATCGGCATTCAGTTCCACGCCGATGACATTGCCGGGCTGCAACAGGAGTTGCTCAGCGATAAATACCAAAACGCACGCATTTTCATCGCCTGGGAACACAAGAATCTCGATAAGGCAGTGAAGAACATCGTGGCTGCACGCGGGGGCGACGCCAATTCAGTACCCAGCTGGCCGGGTAGCGATTTCGACAGCGTCTTCGTGGTCACGCTGGATCAAGGCAAGGTGTCATTCAGGCAGGAAAGCGAAGGGTTGACCGCGTTGGCGGAGACCTGTCCTTCCGCAGGATAAAGCTAAACTGCCTTCGGCTGGTTCGGTGAGATGACATAAGGGAGTCTCTCCGGGCCTGACTCATTTTATCTGACTGCTGACGACGTCATAAGCCCCAACTCAACACCCAACCGAATAGCCTGCCGGGCGTTACTGACGCCAAGTTTAACCACAATATTTCTCATATGAAACTTCACCGTACTCAGGGAAATACTGGCGATGGCGGCAATCTCGCCATAGGTTTTCCCCATACTGGCCCAATACAGCACCTCATTCTCCCGTGGGGTAAAAATGGTTTTTTCCTTATCCGCATGATGCTTCCGCTGGCTGGATGAGACCGACCCTGCGAGACGATACATTTGTTCATTAATATCGATCAGCAACATTTGCATGGCTCCGCGATCGGATGAGATCCGCTTTTCCAGATCCTCCTCTCCATTGCCGCCGAGGATGACCGATAATAACGCCAGACTATTCATAGAGTCGTGCAACACAAAGGTGAAGCCGTTAACAATGTTGTAGCGCCTGGAAAGGCAAAAAATCTTATCTGACATCAGGGTGATATTTTTGTCCCAGACAAAGGGCGAGCTACGCTTGAACGCAGTCAGTACCACCGGGTCAGTGAGCTGGAAATTGTTGGTGCGGTAAAGATCTACCCATTCTTCAGGATAGCTGGAAATAATAAGCACATCTGACGGATCTTTTTTTCTAATCACCGTATAGGCGAATTCAGGGGGACAACTTTCGGTCGATATGTCCCCTGAGCGTTTCCGTTATTGTTTGATTTTCACTGAAGGAAGAAAACATACGGGCTCCATGGCAGTCTGACTGGGTCCATTTAGTGAGAAAACCTGCACTTATGTAGAGGTACAAGCTGCACTTAAGTTCAGGTTATGAATCAGGCACTCTGTCTTATAATGAACCGCGTTAGGCGAAGAGTAAAAATTTGCTCGGTAAGATCAGGTAGGCCACTCAGCCAACACCAGGGAAACTTTCCGGTCAGACAGAATAGACAAAAAGTCACTGCTGGCCGGGATCCTCAATTTAACACTGCTAATTTACCCTTTCAAATTCACCTTCGCCAGGGCCGCAGGCCGTCTACCCGACCTTATTGGGTTGCTTTCTGTGCCAGACAAGCGACGTCTATTGTATTGTCACCGATAACTTCGTTGTTCAGGGGTTAGGGAATGACTGTATGTTGGGCCGGCTTTGTATTTTCCATTTCAACACTCCATTAATATAACAACTCTCCACTTAATAATAAACAATTTAAATCATTAAAAAATTGATATAGAAATAGAACACTATCACACTGACAATATAAGTTTATTATATGTTGAAGTAATTCACGGCGAAAAACATGTAAAATCAAATAATAGACACTTGATTTTACTAATAACAAACTAATGCTTTGTATTTAGCTTGTGGGATTGAATATATACGAGAACCTGTAAATATCTTTCTTAGCGGGGCCAAGGGTAGCACCGCACTGATTAAGGAAAGATCATCATGGCTAAATCCCCTATCGGTACCACAGCCTCTACCGGGCACAAGTGCCCTGAAAGCGGCGTCTGGACGGTTGTTGGCACACCATCAACCACCGCCCCCATTGCTAAAGGCAATACCATGCCGCCCTATAATAACCAGGCTGTTACCTGGCGATTAATGCAATATACCTAAGTTGTAAGTCACTAAGCCGCCTCCTCATGAAGCGGCTTTGTTATACTGAGTTAGTGATCCAAATACAGATAGTGCATCCAACTGGTCATACGCAGCAGGACTTTGCGCATTACCGCCACATGGGTAAAGTGATCGGAGTAAACGGCCACCTGAGAAAAAATGCCGTCAGGCAGTTCGTCAATTTCACTGTTGGGCGCCAGCTCAATCACGGCCAGAACACCGTCGCTGCCGGGCGTCATGCTCAGCGATTGCAGTGTTCCCTGCGCCTGATATGATCCGCCGGGCACCACCGGAAGAATTCTTATCAACTTTCCTGGGAAGACCTGGCCGGGAAACGCATTAAACACCACTTCGGCCTCATCACCGGCTTTCAGGCGCAGCAACGAGTTTTGTCTGAACTGAGCAATAATCTGGCGTTTTTGCTCAGGAATAAACACCATGACCGGGCGCAATGGCAACGCCGCGGCATAGGTACCTGGGCGGATCAGCACTTGGGTGATGTAACCGTTGCTTGGGGCTCGAATCACCGTTTGATCAAGATTATATTTGGCCTCGGCTAACTGTGCCCTGAGGCTAACGATTTGAGATTGCTCCCCGTTAATCACACTGTCTAACTGACTTTTTATTTGCGCTTGTTCAGCGACCGAACCTTTTACCAGCGCATCCTGTGCCAAATAGTTCTGTCGGGCGTTATCGATATCACTTTCTGAAAATGGGTTGACCTTGGCCTGACTGCCTCGGACATAACGTTGATAGTCTTTATATAACCGATCGCGTTCTGCGCTAACCCGAGAAGTGTTGGCAATAGCTTCATCCAACTGCCCTTTGAGCACCTGAGTATTATTAATCGCGGTGACCAGGTCGGCCTGAAGTCTATTAACCCTTGCCTGGTAGCGCACCGGATCTAATTTAAACAGCACTTCACCTTTTTTAATTAATACGTTTTGCTTATCGGTTACTTCGCTAACGATGCCTGTCACCTGCGGAGTAATAGGGATAGAGATCACCGCTTTCTGCGCCAGGTAAGTATAGGGGTGGTTGTAATTCATTAGCAGAATTAACGCCCCAATTAAAAATACCCCGCCCAATGCAGCCGTGGGCACCGTCCATTTATTGACTGGAATTTTGAAAATTTTAAATATCGACCAGGCAAAAGCGACATACGTCAGGATAATGAGCAGGTCCATGGTGGCTACTCCGAAGGAGGCGTTTTATTTTCAACCAGTTTCAACTCCAGCTCCGCCACACGTTGCTGTAACTGTGCGAACGATGCCTCCTGACCTTGCATACCCCAACCACGCTCGGGGCGGTATAACGTAGCCCATATCCATAAAAACGGCCAGATCACATGCAGAGTAAATAAACTCACCCAGCCCGCGACATGGATAGCATCGGCATGCGGATGGTTACGTGCCTTGGCAATAAGATAGGGAATATCATGCAGAATAATAATCCCATAAAAAATAATGAGAAAAACCAGAATAAGTACACCCAATGCAAAGTAATTAAGAAACATAGCTGCCTCTAATTTACGGATCCAGTGTTCAATGGTAAAGATAGACGCGTTTTTAGCTCTTTGTGCTAAAGCTGGTGAAGTTTATTTTCACCAGAAATTTATTATCTGCCATTAGTTAGAATTAAAGCAGTTCTGCACTGATTTTTGGGGTTTTATGGAATTTACAGAAACTGTCAGGATGAACATCACAGGAGTCGCATTTGATAGCTAGAGCTATTGAATTTACTTAGTTTTATCGTGTTGGATTTTGGTTAATGCCCCCTATTGTGCCCCCAAATGATTTTGCTTGTGGGGAGCGGGGCATGGAGGCTATTTGTTGGTGCTGGTGTTCCACTGTAGTTAACCGGCGATATCCTTTTCTCCCACAGCTGCTTTAAGCGGCGCTGCTGCTCGGGAACTTCATGTATTCAGACTGCGCTTTCTCATCTGCCACCTCCTTAATGCCGACGCACAAAAATTACAGCTTTTAGTGTTCTCATGAACACTAAAAGCTGTAATTTGTTGATTTTTGGATTGGCGAGTTGTAAGGTATATGTAACTTTAAAGCTTAGGAATACCGGTGTGTTAAAAACTCCCTCACAAACCGCAGAGCTGATCCGCACTTCTATGGAAAAGCGTAATGAAGAGAAGCCCATAACCCGCTTTCAATTGTCTCTAAAAGGCATCGGGGTACTAGCTGGGCGCGATGTTGTTGATCAGAATTATTTGATGATGCTCGCTTCAGAATTAATCGTCCGCGGTTGGTGTATCTTTCAGGTGAGTCATACCAGTTACAGCCTTATCCGCCATGAATCTGCCTCTAAGTTCCGTAAGCTAAGCAGTGATCAGATTCTGTCCATCATTAATGAGGGGCTCTCAGAATGAAAAAAGTATTCCATTCACTGGTGTTTATGGTAGCTAATTTCCGGGACTTTAACAGCATAAAGGATTTCGCCAACTTCGTTAGGCGTGTCAATATGGAACTGCAATCCAACGGCTTTAGAGGTAACAAAGGACTCACAGATGATTTTTTCAGTACAAGGAAAGAGTTCGTCTGGATATTCGATAGCAAGGATAAGCGGGATATGGCTCTCAAGCGACTGAGGGCAATATTCAATAACATGATATTGAGCACCATGAAGACAACAACCACAATGTCTTCTTCCCGTGCAACAAAACGCAAATCTATCCGCAGCCCACGGTTGTCCGTCACATCGGAACCTAAATGGCAGCGTATGGTTTCTCGGTTTGTTTGATGGGGCAGCCGATATAATGACTGCAGATTGCAGCCGAACCCAAGCGATGTGTGCCGTTGCCGCTAGGAGTACGCAGAGTGATTAGAATGGTCTAGCATAAAGCATCCAGCCACCGGACTGGTTGCTAGCATACTGAGGTTGTTTTTACAGGGATATTTACCCCTATGAGAATAGCCTTATATTAAAGAAGCTTAATAAGCTTGATTGTAAAAGTAAACATGGAGTTAATACGATGGCTGTTTTTATATGTGACAAAAAAACATTGATGCAGATGAATGCTCTTAATCATTTCCAATCAGGTAGCAATAAAAGCCCTGAACTTGCTGGATATGACTATTTAGTCAAAAGTAATAACGGACAAATTATTAGTAACATACAGGCAAATACAGCCCTTGATGAAATTGCTTTTTATACAAATTTCAATCCCAGCACTTCAGGATGGGATATAACATGTATTGAAGTAAAAGACACATCTGGTATCATTACAATTTATTGATATTTATTTAATATGAGTAATAGTCGGAGTTCAAGCCGTTATACAACATACTGCCAATTGAGTGAGTACTATATACTTAAATTGGCATTAAATTTCGCTGAATGGTGTAAAACTGTCCTTACTTGTTTTACAATAATTAGCATAACGTGGTGTTTGCAACGTCCGTTTCAGCACAAAGCCGTCCGTTGGAAAGGCCTTGGATAGGAATGCACGAGAAGCGAACGTTCGCGCTTTCAACTAATGATCACTTTAGTGGTCTTGGATATGTCTACATCCCGCAGGGGGTTGTCAGCTGCGACATAGACTGAAATCTAAAGCTTAGGTTCCTGAAATACATCTTTCATACGCATCCTCTAGTATTATCTGGCCTAGTGAGGTCCGGGAAATATTCCTGCCAGCTACCTGGAAGCAATTTCTGACTTTCCAGACAAAAAGGCACAGCCCAGACAGCTAATGTTTTTGAATAACAGAAAGGGGGCAATGCCTGATTAAAGGCCATATGCCGTGGGTAAATTAACATCATATCTCCCTGTCCATCTTGATACTTATGCCCATAAGCAAACATTTGATATAAATCGGATTGGGCAATATTGTATTTTTCATCACTTTGATAGGCCGACTGGTCAACGAGCTTCCACTTAGTATCTAGGGTCTGATCACCATGCTGTGTTCTCAGCAACAGATCAGGCTTAAGCTGAAACATGGCTTGAGCCCCCTCTCCATTCGCCACTGTGTGCTCAACCAGATATTCCATGCTTGCATGTGATATCAATTGACTGTGGCTAGGTAGCTGTTGTTTGAGCGAAACCTCAACATATTTTTCAAACAACTTTTCCATAGGAAATAACAGTGAAACGCCTTTGTGGTTACCTTGCTGAAAATTCGGGTTCATTTTCTCAAGTATTAACTCGCACCAAGGTCGTACGTAGTCATATGCTTGCATCAGCTTACTACTGTTCCAATCCTTCATTCCACGCTGTGGCATAGTCTCCGCAGAAACTTCATTCATACGATGAGAAAGTTCATTAGATAAGCGCCAGTTTTCACTGTTTTTACAGATCGCCAACACATAGATCAGCGCGGTTTTTAGCAGACGATTTTCAAGCCGATTGGGAGAAAAGACATCATGGTTAATATGAAGCAGATGCTGTCGCGCTGGAGACTGACGTTGCTGGCGCTCTATCCGTAATTGGCCACGAATAAAGCGGCTTTCTTCTTCAATCCGGCTATAATCAAAACGTAACCCTTTGCTGACTAGTATTTGCAGTTCAGACAAAAACTGGCTGAAGATCCATTCGTGCAAAGGCTGATCCATCCGCAGCAGTTCAGCTGGCCCAGCTGTATGCGGTTTAATAGCTAAAGTGGCCATAAGCATACGTTGCAGTATTTTCCGCGTTTGTAGCGGGTTATCTGCTCCTTGACTTGTCTTTGGCAGAATCTCAATCCCTGCGCCATCCGGACTTTGTAGATAGCCTACATAACTGCCCAATTTAAGCGATCGATGACCATCAGACAGTACAACCGGCTCCGTTCCTTTCCAGCCCGAAGCTAGGTCCTGTAGCCATTCAAAAGTTGCAGGTGTGATAATCGCGCAATCCAGAGAAGGCGTTGCATACTCATCGGTGGTTAGCCGAGCGTACTCGCGAACCTTAATCATTAGTTGGCAGCTCCGCCCTTTGGCATAATTCCCTGATATGCGGCAGCGTTTGTGAAAGCATCGTGGTTTATCCTGTATCTGCGATCGTTCAATTGTCTCGCTATCGCATTGGGAAATAAATCTTCGATAGTACGTTCAATACTTCCTATTTGGATAAATCTATTTTCAGGTGCTTTTCCAGGATCGTTAAGCACCCATCCAATACGCTCCCAATCAGAAAAGAAATATTCTTGTAGCAATGGGATAATACGCTTTGTGAAAATATCAGCTATCAGTCTTGTTTTCTCATCTTCAGATCTTACTCCCTTGAGAGGCCAGAAATAGGCATGCCCCAGTGTATGATCCCGATCGAGTAAAACCTCTATTCTCTGGTTCATCACTGTAAGCAAATCCCCAATATCTATACCAAATATCGATGTGCAAGCCAGCAACTGAGGTTGGGGCATGAGTTCGATAAATTCGAAACGGCGGCGCAATGCAAGATCGAGTTGAGCTAAAGACTTATCTGCAGTATTCATGGTTCCAATGACGTATAAGTTATCAGGAACTGTGAAGGCTTCTTTAGAGTAAGGCAGTATGACAGAGCGCTCATCGGAGGCATTCTTACGTTTATCTGGTTCAAGCAACGTAATGAGCTCTCCAAAAATACGGGAGATGTTGCCATGTAGTGGTCAAGCAAAACTGGCCACGGCTTTAGAGTTTTTCCAGAACAATCGTTCTGATTCATTCGGCGTCAAACCACCATTATATTGATGAGGTC
>NZ_CAMISV010000011.1:0-183654 GCF_946227095.1 Serratia proteamaculans | reverse complement strand
GCGGTTGGAATGAAACAGAATTTGCCTGGCGGCCATAGCGCGGTGGTCCCACCTGATCCCATGCCGAACTCAGAAGTGAAACGCCGTAGCGCCGATGGTAGTGTGGGGTCTCCCCATGCGAGAGTAGGACACTGCCAGGCATCAAATAAAGCAACAAGCCCTACGTGAAAGCGTGGGGCTTTTTGTTTTATCTGTCGCATATCGTTCTGCTCGAGCATGGGCATGCGAAAAGCCCGTCGGGAACGGGCTTTAACGCCGCTTGCGGCGGCCCCGAAGGGGAGAGTTTCAGGATGAGACGAGTATTGTAGGACACTGCCAGGCATCAAATAAAGTCGAAAGCCTCATGCGAAAGCATGAGGCTTTTTGCTGTGTGCGAAAGAAAGAACAGACGCAGCTACGCTGTATTTTTCTAGATAACACCACACCACAATAACCTCCGAATAGAACCCAGCTGTTTACCTATAATATATAAATATTAACAATGTTTAAAAACGACAAATAACTTTAAATATATATAGGCTAGGGCGGATGGAATATTTTAGTATGCAGTAATAAGGCAAATTTTAAAGAAATGTAGGTATTAATCATGTTAGCTTCTATCTAATTCGTATTACCTAATTAATTTATATAGAAAATACCTTATAAAAAATTAGAACTATTCCCTCGGTGGATGTTCTCCAGATAAAAGCCAGATCGATGAAAACAAATATTAGCCTGGCGTGCCGAATCGAGTAGACTAGGTGGAGGTTCATTTCCGTATAGGTATTTATCGTTATGTCTACTGAAAGCGCGTCATTAAAAAAACACAATACTTTTGCGCTCCCGGTCAACGCAGCGCATCTGGTCATTGCAGAAACAATCGAATTAATGATCAAGGTTTGGCAGAAAACGCAGAAGCGCCAAGAGCCGCTGCTGGTACTTGGGGAAGGGAGTAACGTACTGTTTATTGAGGATTTTTCCGGTACGGTTATGATCAATCAATTAAAAGGAATCGACATCAGGGAAGAGAAAGATGCCTGGTTTCTCCACGTTAGCTCTGGCGAGAATTGGCATGGTTTGGTTTGCCGCACTCTGGAAACCGGTATTCCTGGACTGGAAAACCTGGCGTTGATCCCCGGCCTGGTCGGTTCCGCCCCTATTCAGAATATCGGTGCCTATGGTATCGAGCTCAAGAGTGTATGTGACTACGTTGATCTGCTGGATCTGAATACGGGTGCCATTGATCGCATTGCCGCATCAGACTGTGGCTTCGGCTACCGGGAAAGTGTCTTCAAGCATCATTTTCAGAAGGGCCATATCATTGTTGGTGTCGGCCTGCGCCTGAGTAAACAATGGGAACCGATGCTGAATTATGGCGATCTGACAAAGCTGGATCCGGAAACGGTGACACCGCGTCAGATATTTGACTCGGTATGTGCAATGCGCCGTAGCAAACTGCCTGATCCTAAAGTAACGGGTAATGCTGGCAGCTTTTTCAAAAATCCACAGGTCAGTAGTGAAGAGGCCGCAGCGTTGGTTGCTGAATATCCTGGCATGCCACATTACCCGCAGCAGGATGGTCAGGTGAAACTGGCTGCAGGCTGGTTGATCGACCAATGTGAGCTGAAAGGCCACCAAATTGGCGGCGCAGCGGTACATAATCAACAGGCGCTTGTGCTGGTTAATGTGGATAACGCCTCCAGTCAGGACGTGGTGGCGTTGGCTCGTCACGTACGTAATACCGTAGCGAAAAAGTTCGATGTATGGCTCGAGCCGGAAGTTCGCTTTATCGGTACGGATGGCGAGTTAAATGCCGTAGGGGTTCTCTCATGAAGGATACCAAAGTCCCTCTTAAGCTGATTGCGATACTGGCCGATGGTGGTTTTCATTCTGGTGAGCATCTTGGTGAGTTGCTGGGCATGAGCCGTGCAGCCATTAATAAACATATCCAGACCATCCGTGAGTGGGGCCTGGACGTGTTTACCGTACCAGGGAAAGGTTATAGCCTGCCTGGCCCAATCCAATTACTGGATGTTGAGCGTATTCTCAGCCAACTGGCTGATAAGCGTGTCACCGTGCTACCGGTTGTGGATTCCACCAACCAATATCTGTTGGATCGTATTGCCGAACTGCAATCGGGCGATGCCTGTGTCGCTGAGTATCAACAGGCTGGTCGTGGTCGTCGCGGCCGCCAATGGATCTCGCCATTTGGTGCCAACCTGTATCTCTCGATGTTTTGGCGTTTGGATCAGGGGCCTGCCGCAGCGATGGGGTTGAGCCTGGTCATCGGTATAGTGATGGCTGAAGTGTTGAAAGGGTTAGGTGCGGAAGGTGTCAGGGTCAAATGGCCAAACGACTTATATCTTAACGATCGCAAGTTGGCGGGTATCCTGGTCGAATTAACGGGGAAAACCGGTGATGCAGCGCAATTGGTGATTGGCGCAGGTATCAATTTGGCGATGCGTGAAACCAATGCGAATGCGATTAACCAGGGCTGGATAAACCTGCAGGAAGCGGGGATTAATATTGACCGTAATGAACTGGCCGCCACTTTACTCAATGAGTTGCGTCAATCGCTGCGACAGTTTGAGATTGATGGTTTGGCGCCGTTTATTGCGCGCTGGCGTGCGTTGGATAACTTTATCGATCGGCCGGTTAAACTGTTAATCGGTGAACAACAGATCTTTGGTATTGCACGGGGCATCGATCAGCAAGGTGCCTTATTACTCGATCAAGATGGTGTAATTAAGCCATTTATTGGTGGGGAAATATCGCTGCGTAGCGCTGAATAATTATAATTAATAAGGGGCAAGAGTGCCCCTTATCTATTATTAAACTACTTTCTTAAGCGCACGTTTTCAACCGCGTGATTAGCGCTCTTAGTCATTATCAGACTGGCCCGTTCACGTGTTGGTAAGATGTTTTCCTGCAAATTCAGTCCATTAATCTCGTTCCATAACTGGGTGGCTATATTGATAGCCTCTGGCTCAGGTAGCTTGGAATAGTTATGGAAATAAGAATCAGGATTAGAGAACGCCCCCTGACGAAACTTAAGGAATCTGTTGATATACCAGCTTTGCAGCAGTTCTTCAGGTGCATCGACATATATTGAAAAATCAACAAAATCAGACACGAATACACGATGCGGATCGTGAGGGTAGTCCATCCCACTCTGTAATACGTTTAGCCCTTCCAGAATAAGAATATCCGGTTGTTCGATGACTTTATTGCCTTCGGGGACAACATCATAAATCAGATGGGAATATACCGGAGCGGTCACACGCTTGGCACCGGACTTCACTTCAGAAACGAATTTCACCAGGCTGTGCATATCGTAAGACTGTGGAAAGCCTTTTTTCTTCATCAGCCCGCGTTCGTTCAGCACCTTATTCGGATGCAGGAAACCGTCGGTGGTGATCAGTTCAACGCTACGATGTTCCGGCCAACTGCTAAGTAATGCCTGCAGCAAACGTGCGGTGGTACTTTTACCTACAGCAACGCTGCCGGCAATACCGATAATGTAAGGGATTTTTTGCCCGTCGGTGCCGAGGAATTGCTCAAGTACGGCCTGACGGCGCAGGTTGGAACTGATATAGAAGTTCAACAAGCGGGATAGCGGCAGATAAATCTGTGCTACCTCTTCCAAAGAGAGATCTTCGTTAATCCCTTTAAGTTTAACAATTTCTTCTTCTGACAGTGTCAGCGGCACCGAATTTCGCAACGCAGCCCACTGGGTACGATCGAACTGAAGATAGGGCGTCGCTAAAGATTGATCTCTTTTTATCATAAGCCAAATTCTGCCTGTTAACGCAGGTTGGGAAAGGCGCCGGACGCCAACTCCAGATAATAATCAAGCTGCATATTATAGACAGCTTCGTTTTTGACGTAGACTTTTTTCGCAAAAGTTGGCGATTAGTATGAGTTTATCTCAATTGTGCGAAGCGGCGCGCAGTAGGCTGAAGTCGATTTCGGCGTATTCCTGCTTCATTCACAGCTTGTCGAATGGGGTGAAACTGCTGTTCAGGTAAAATATGTGGACGACACTCGCAAAAGAGCAATTACAGTGTAGGGAGTGATGACTGTGATTGATGAATGTTTGTGCGCCTGACGGTACGAATTGCCAGACAGCAAGCAAAATTGGGTGATTTGTGAGCGAAAGTGCAGCTAACGCAATTTTTTTGTTGCATAGGCCGCCCGCTCTACCTAGAATGCGCTGCACTTGATGCCGGCTTAGCTCAGTTGGTAGAGCAACTGACTTGTAATCAGTAGGTCACCAGTTCGATTCCGGTAGCCGGCACCAATCAAGTCACAGTAGTTAAAATCTGGTGGGGTTCCCGAGCGGCCAAAGGGAGCAGACTGTAAATCTGCCGTCACAGACTTCGAAGGTTCGAATCCTTCCCCCACCACCATATCTTGCCTTCGGCAACTAACCGGCCAGCGATAAACTCGCAACGGTTAATTTGCGGAAGGGGAAGGCGAAAGCCTTCAGCAAGGTTCGAGTTGTGCAGCGCATTGCGTAGCCGGCCCGAAGGGTGAGAGTAAAGCGACGAACAATCCTTCTCCCACCTAAAAATTCTACAGAAAAGTCAGGTAGCCGAGTTCCAGGATGCGGGCATCGTATAATGGCTATTACCTCAGCCTTCCAAGCTGATGATGTGGGTTCGATTCCCACTGCCCGCTCCAAGATGTGCTGATATAGCTCAGTTGGTAGAGCGCACCCTTGGTAAGGGTGAGGTCGGCAGTTCGAATCTGCCTATCAGCACCACTTCTTATTCTCTCGCCCCCTGATTTTCTTTCTGTTCTGGATTCAACAGGCAACTGCTTGGTTGATGTGGTGATACCACCGATTTATCCGTGTCTTAGAGGGACAATCGATGTCTAAAGAAAAGTTTGAACGTACAAAACCGCACGTTAACGTCGGTACTATCGGCCACGTTGACCACGGTAAAACTACCCTGACTGCAGCAATCACCACCGTTCTGGCTAAAACCTACGGCGGTTCTGCACGTGCTTTCGACCAGATCGATAACGCGCCAGAAGAAAAAGCTCGTGGTATCACCATCAACACTTCTCACGTTGAGTATGACACCCCGTCTCGCCACTACGCGCACGTTGACTGCCCAGGGCACGCCGACTACGTTAAAAACATGATCACCGGTGCTGCTCAGATGGACGGCGCTATCCTGGTTGTTGCTGCGACTGATGGCCCTATGCCACAGACTCGTGAGCACATCCTGCTGGGTCGTCAGGTTGGCGTTCCTTACATCATCGTATTCATGAACAAATGCGACATGGTTGATGATGAAGAGCTGCTGGAACTGGTAGAAATGGAAGTTCGTGAACTTCTGTCTGCTTATGACTTCCCTGGTGATGACCTGCCGGTTGTTCGTGGTTCAGCGCTGAAAGCACTGGAAGGCGAAGCTGAGTGGGAAGCTAAAATCATCGAACTGGCTGGCTACCTGGACTCTTACATCCCAGAACCAGAACGTGCTATCGACAAGCCGTTCCTGCTGCCAATCGAAGACGTCTTCTCCATCTCCGGTCGTGGTACCGTTGTTACCGGTCGTGTTGAGCGCGGTATCGTTAAAGTTGGCGAAGAAGTTGAAATCGTTGGTATCAAAGACACCGTTAAGTCTACCTGTACCGGCGTTGAAATGTTCCGCAAACTGCTGGACGAAGGCCGTGCTGGTGAGAACGTTGGTGTTCTGCTGCGTGGTGTTAAGCGTGAAGACATCGAACGTGGTCAGGTACTGGCTAAACCAGGTTCTATCAAGCCGCACACTCAGTTCGATTCAGAAGTGTACATCCTGAGCAAAGAAGAAGGTGGTCGTCATACTCCATTCTTCAAAGGCTACCGTCCACAGTTCTACTTCCGTACAACTGACGTGACCGGTACCATCGAGCTGCCAGAAGGCGTTGAGATGGTAATGCCTGGCGACAACGTGAACATGAAAGTCACCCTGATCCACCCAATCGCGATGGATGACGGCCTGCGTTTCGCAATCCGTGAAGGCGGCCGTACTGTTGGCGCTGGTGTTGTTGCCAAAGTTATCGCTTAATCGCTGATAACATTTGACGCGACACGCGGTAAAAGGGCATCATTTGATGCCCTTTTTCTACGCTGTGAACTAGAACCTATCTCATCAGCGATTTTGCAGTCATAATCATTGGTGAGATGGGCTCTTAAAGCGTATTGACTGAGATACGTCATAGCGTAAAACACCGAAATGCTGCCGAGCAGCATTTGATCGGTTTGGTTTGCCTTGCAGTGCGAGGCAAAGTTGTCTGTTCTGAATTCATTGTGACAGGTTGGTTTATGAGTGCGAATACCGAGGCTCAAGGGAGCGGGCGCGGCCTGGAAACGGCTAAGTGGCTGATCGTCGCTGTTCTGTTGGTTGTAGCGATTGTCGGTAACTATTTCTACCGTGATTTCAGCCTGCCATTACGCGCGCTGGCCGTTGTAGTGGTTATCGCCGTTGCAGGCGCAGTGGCGCTGATGACGACCAAAGGCAAAGCCACCGTTGCGTTTGCACGTGAAGCGCGTACTGAAGTGCGCAAAGTGATCTGGCCAACTCGTCAGGAAACGCTACATACCACGTTGATCGTTGCCGCGGTAACTGCCGTGATGTCACTGATTCTGTGGGGACTGGATGGTATTCTGGTCCGTCTGGTATCGTTTATTACTGGCCTGAGGTTCTAAAATGTCTGAAGCTCCAAAAAAACGTTGGTACGTCGTTCAGGCGTTTTCCGGTTTTGAAGGTCGCGTAGCGCAATCGCTGCGTGAATACATCAAACTGCATGATATGGAAGAACTGTTCGGCGAAGTCATGGTTCCTACGGAAGAAGTTGTTGAAATCCGTGGTGGCCAGCGTCGTAAAAGCGAACGTAAATTCTTCCCGGGCTATGTACTGGTTCAGATGGTAATGAATGACGCCAGCTGGCACTTGGTACGCAGCGTTCCGCGCGTAATGGGTTTCATCGGCGGTACCTCTGACCGTCCGGCACCGATCAGCGATAAAGAAGTTGATGCGATTATGAACCGCCTGCAGCAGGTTGGTGATAAGCCGCGTCCGAAAACGCTGTTCGAACCGGGTGAATTGGTCCGCGTTAGCGATGGTCCGTTCGCTGACTTCAACGGTGTTGTTGAAGAAGTGGACTACGAGAAGAGTCGCCTGAAAGTGTCTGTTTCCATCTTTGGCCGTGCAACGCCGGTGGAACTGGACTTTGCTCAGGTTGAAAAAGGCTGATCAATTAATCAGCAATAAGTGGCTTTTGCCGCTTGTCAGAGGCGCGAAATTGAACTATAATTTCGCGCCTTTTGTTTTTATAGGCCTTGCTCATTGAGCGAGGTGAAACACGGGGAGCCTCTTGTGAGGCGTTATTACCCAAACCGAGGAATTGTAAATGGCCAAGAAAGTACAAGCCTACGTTAAACTGCAAGTTGCAGCCGGTATGGCTAACCCAAGTCCGCCAGTTGGTCCAGCTCTGGGTCAGCAAGGCGTTAACATCATGGAATTCTGTAAGGCGTTCAATGCTAAGACTGACAGCGTTGAGAAAGGCCTGCCGATTCCGGTTGTTATTACTGTTTATTCTGACCGCTCCTTCACTTTCGTTACCAAAACCCCGCCAGCAGCAGTTCTGCTGAAAAAAGCGGCTGGTATTAAGTCTGGTTCAGGCAAACCGAACAAAGACAAAGTAGGTAAAGTGACTAGTGCTCAGGTACGTGAAATCGCAGAAACCAAAGCTGCGGACATGACTGGTTCTAACGTTGAAGCGATGACTCGCTCCATCGAAGGTACCGCTCGTTCCATGGGCCTGGTAGTGGAGGATTAAGAAATGGCTAAGCTGACCAAGCGCATGCGCGTGATCCGTGACAAAGTTGATGCTACTAAACAGTATGACATCACCGAAGCTGTTGCTCTGCTGAAAGAGCTGGCCACCGCTAAATTCGTAGAAAGCGTTGACGTTGCTGTTAACCTAGGCATCGACGCTCGTAAATCTGACCAAAACGTTCGTGGCGCTACCGTACTGCCTAACGGCACCGGTCGTTCTGTTCGCGTTGCCGTATTTGCCCAGGGCCCTAACGCTGAAGCAGCTAAAGCTGCTGGCGCAGAGCTGGTAGGTATGGAAGATCTGGCAGACCAGATCAAAAAAGGCGAAATGAACTTCGACGTTGTTATTGCTTCCCCGGATGCAATGCGCGTTGTTGGTCAACTGGGCCAGATCCTGGGTCCACGTGGCCTGATGCCAAACCCGAAAGTGGGTACCGTTACTCCGAACGTTGCTGAAGCAGTGAAAAACGCTAAAGCAGGTCAGGTTCGTTATCGTAACGACAAAAACGGCATCATCCATACCACTATCGGTAAGGTTGATTTCGAGTCAGACAAGCTGAAAGAAAACCTCGAGTCTCTGCTGGTTGCGCTGAAAAAAGCAAAACCATCCCAGGCTAAAGGCGTGTACATCAAGAAAGTTAGCCTCTCCACCACCATGGGTGCTGGTTTAGCTATCGATCAAAGCGGTCTGACTGCTGTAGCGAACTAATCGCCCTGCGATTATCGCTTTGACTTGGGGGGGAGATTTGTCTAGAATCTTATCCCCCAAGGTTTCGCTATTGGCAATAGCCAGCTGCGAGACAAAGATTTTTCGGTTGGAGCCTGGCCTATCCAGGCCTCCGTCCAAGACCGCAGGTGTATCGAAAGGTACTTAATCCTTCCTGCGTAGACGGTGACAGAGCCTAAAGAAATTTTTTCTTTTTATAAAAGAATAGTCTTTGCTGGATTCTGCTCACCGTGTTTGAACGCTCTCACTGCGTGATTTATCACAAGGTGTTGAGTGATGTGAGTGCCGGGGATTTCCCCCGGCTAAATCCAGGAGCAAAAAGCTAATGGCATTAAATCTTCAAGACAAACAAGCGATTGTTGCTGAAGTCAACGAAGTAGCCAAAGGCGCGCTGTCTGCGGTTGTTGCGGATTCCCGTGGCGTTACCGTTGATAAAATGACTGAACTGCGTAAAGCAGGTCGTGAAGCTGGCGTTTACATGCGTGTTGTTCGTAACACCCTGATGCGTCGCGTAGTTGAAGGCACTCCATTCGAATGCCTGAAAGACACGTTTGTCGGTCCTACCTTGATTGCATTTTCTCATGAACACCCGGGCGCTGCTGCTCGTCTGTTCAAAGATTTCGCGAAAGCGAATGCAAAGTTCGAGATTAAAGCTGCGGCCTTTGAAGGTGAGCTGATCCCTGCGGCACAAATTGACCGCTTGGCAACTCTGCCTACTTACGATGAAGCAATCGCACGCCTGATGGCAACCATGAAAGAAGCCGCTGCTGGCAAATTGGTTCGCACTCTGGCTGCACTGCGCGATCAAAAAGAAGCGGCATAAGCCCTCTTTTTTTTCCGTTGCTTACGTATTTAAACTATTTCTGAATTTTAGGAACATTTGTTATGTCTATCACTAAAGACCAAATTATCGAAGGCGTTGCAGCTCTGTCTGTAATGGAAATCGTTGAACTGATCGCCGCTATGGAAGAGAAGTTCGGTGTTTCTGCTGCTGCTGTAGCTGCAGGTCCTGCTGCTGCTGCTGAAGCTGTTGAAGAAAAAACTGAATTCGACGTTGTACTGAAAGGTATCGGCGCGAACAAAGTTGCAGTAATCAAAGCAGTACGTAGTGCAACTGGCCTGGGTCTGAAAGAAGCTAAAGACCTGGTTGAGTCTGCACCAGCAGCACTGAAAGAAGGCATCAGCAAAGACGACGCTGAAGCACTGAAAAAAGCTCTGGAAGAAGCTGGCGCTGAAGTTGAAGTTAAATAAGCCACTGCTTTCTGAGTGCAGTCTGTTTTAACTAACAGACTGATGGCTGGTGACTTTATGGTCACCAGCCTTTTTGCGCTGTAGGGCGTCAGTAGAGTTTCACACTGTTTGGCTACTGGCTAACCCCAATATTTCTTTCTATCGATGACTTAATATACTGCCTTTTTTGCCGCAGCCGAATCTGCCGCACAACGCAGCGAAATGATTTAAGCGTGATAGAAACGAGTATTGCGGAAAGTGTTCCCGCTTTCCGGTCGACAAAATGGTGTTGCGTGAACCGTCCTGATATCCGGACGGACAAATAGGTTCGACTTTCCAGCGAGCTGAGGAACCCTATGGTTTACTCCTATACCGAGAAAAAACGTATTCGTAAGGATTTTGGTAAGCGTCCGCAAGTTTTGGACATACCATATCTCCTTTCTATCCAGCTTGATTCGTTCCAGAAGTTTATCGAGCAAGATCCAGAAGGGCAGCACGGCCTAGAAGCCGCCTTCCGTTCTGTTTTCCCTATCCAGAGCTACAGTGGCAATTCGGAGCTGCAATACGTTAGCTACCGTCTTGGTGAGCCGGTCTTCGACGTCAAAGAGTGCCAGATCCGTGGTGTGACGTTCTCTGCACCGCTGCGCGTAAAACTGCGCCTGGTAATCTATGAGCGTGAAGCTCCGGAAGGCACGGTCAAAGACATCAAGGAACAAGAAGTCTATATGGGCGAAATTCCGCTCATGACCGAAAACGGCACCTTTGTGATCAACGGTACTGAGAGGGTTATCGTATCTCAGCTTCACCGTAGTCCTGGCGTATTCTTTGACAGCGATAAGGGTAAAACCCACTCCTCGGGTAAAGTGCTGTATAACGCACGTATCATCCCTTACCGCGGTTCATGGTTGGATTTCGAGTTTGACCCGAAAGACAACCTGTTTGTGCGTATTGACCGTCGCCGTAAATTGCCTGCGACCATCATTCTGCGTGCATTGAGCTACACCACTGAGCAGATCCTTGACCTGTTCTTTGCGAAAGTAGTTTACGAGATCCGTGATAACAAGCTGCAGATGGAGCTGGTTCCAGAACGTCTGCGTGGTGAGACTGCTTCGTTTGATATCGAAGCCAACGGCAAGATCTACATTGAGAAAGGCCGTCGTATCACCGCTCGTCATATCCGTCAGCTCGAAAAAGACGAAATTCAGAGTATTGAAGTACCGGTTGAGTACATCGCGGGCAAAGTGGTCGCGAAGGACTATATCGATACCAATACCGGTGAGCTGATCTGCGCAGCCAACATGGAGCTGTCGCTGGATCTGCTGGCCAAACTGAGCCAGTCAGGCCACAAGCGTATCGAAACGCTGTTCACCAACGATCTGGACCACGGTGCGTACATCTCTGAGACTGTACGTGTCGATCCAACTAGCGATCGTTTGAGCGCGCTGGTAGAAATTTACCGCATGATGCGCCCTGGTGAGCCGCCAACTCGCGAAGCTGCTGAAAATCTGTTTGAGAACTTGTTCTTCTCTGAAGACCGCTACGATCTGTCTGCGGTTGGCCGTATGAAGTTCAACCGTTCTCTGCTGCGTGACGAGATCGAAGGTTCGGGCATCCTGAGCAAAGACGACATCATTGAAGTGATGAAGAAGCTCATCGGTATCCGTAACGGTAAAGGCGAAGTGGACGATATCGACCACTTGGGCAACCGTCGTATCCGTTCCGTCGGCGAAATGGCTGAGAACCAGTTCCGTGTAGGCCTGGTGCGTGTTGAGCGTGCGGTTAAAGAACGTTTGTCCCTGGGCGATCTGGACACCCTGATGCCACAGGACATGATCAACGCCAAGCCGATTTCGGCGGCGGTGAAAGAGTTCTTCGGCTCCAGCCAGCTGTCTCAGTTTATGGACCAGAACAACCCGTTGTCCGAGATTACGCACAAACGTCGTATCTCTGCATTGGGCCCAGGCGGTCTGACCCGTGAACGTGCCGGCTTTGAAGTTCGAGACGTACACCCGACTCACTACGGTCGCGTGTGCCCAATCGAAACGCCGGAAGGTCCAAACATCGGTCTGATCAACTCCTTGTCCGTGTACGCACAGACAAACGAGTATGGCTTCCTGGAAACCCCGTACCGCCGCGTGCGTGACGGTTTGGTTACCGATGAAATCAACTATCTGTCTGCTATTGAAGAAGGCAACTTCGTTATCGCTCAGGCGAACTCCAACCTGAGTGAAGACGGCCGCTTCGAAGAAGACCTGGTCACCTGTCGTAGCAAAGGCGAATCAAGCCTGTTCAGCCGCGACCAGGTTGACTATATGGACGTATCAACCCAGCAGATTGTTTCCGTTGGTGCTTCACTGATTCCATTCCTGGAACACGATGACGCCAACCGTGCATTGATGGGTGCGAACATGCAACGTCAGGCGGTTCCAACCTTGCGCGCTGATAAGCCGCTGGTAGGTACCGGTATGGAACGTGCTGTAGCTGTTGACTCCGGTGTTACTGCCGTAGCTCGACGTGGCGGTGTGATCCAGTACGTGGATGCTTCCCGTATCGTTATTAAAGTTAACGAAGACGAGATGCTCGCGGGCGAAGCAGGTATCGATATTTATAACCTGACCAAGTACACCCGTTCTAACCAGAACACCTGTATCAACCAGATGCCGTGTGTGAATCTGGGTGAGCCAATCGAGCGCGGCGACGTGCTGGCAGATGGCCCGTCCACTGACCTGGGTGAACTGGCGTTGGGCCAGAACATGCGCGTGGCGTTCATGCCGTGGAACGGCTACAACTTCGAAGACTCCATCTTGGTGTCCGAGCGTGTAGTTCAGGAAGATCGCTTCACTACCATCCACATCCAGGAACTGGCATGTGTGTCTCGCGACACCAAGTTGGGGCCTGAAGAAATCACTGCCGACATCCCTAACGTGGGTGAAGCAGCGCTTTCCAAACTGGATGAGTCCGGTATCGTGTATATCGGTGCTGAAGTGACCGGTGGCGACATTCTGGTTGGCAAGGTAACACCAAAAGGTGAAACCCAGCTGACGCCAGAGGAGAAGCTGCTGCGTGCGATCTTCGGTGAGAAGGCATCTGATGTTAAAGATTCCTCTCTGCGTGTACCAAACGGCGTTTCCGGTACGATTATTGACGTGCAGGTCTTCACCCGCGATGGCGTGGAAAAAGACAAGCGTGCGTTGGAAATCGAAGAGATGCAGCTGAAGCAGGCGAAAAAAGACCTGACTGAAGAACTGCAGATCCTGGAAGCTGGTCTGTTTGCACGTATCCATGCGGTGCTGGTTGCCGGCGGTGTTGAAGCTGAAAAGCTGAGCAAGCTGCCACGCGATCGCTGGCTGGAGCTGGGCCTGACCGACGAAGAAAAGCAAAACCAGCTGGAACAGCTGGCAGAGCAGTACGACGAACTGAAATCCGACTTCGAGAAGAAGCTGGATGCCAAGCGTCGTAAGATCACCCAGGGCGATGATCTGGCACCAGGCGTGCTGAAAATCGTTAAGGTTTATCTGGCTGTTAAGCGTCAGATCCAACCGGGTGACAAGATGGCAGGCCGCCACGGTAACAAGGGTGTTATCTCCAAGATCAACCCGATCGAAGATATGCCTTACGATGAAAACGGCACGCCGGTTGACATCGTACTGAACCCGTTGGGCGTACCATCACGTATGAACATCGGTCAGATCCTGGAAACCCACTTGGGTATGGCTGCGAAAGGCATTGGTGAGAAGATCAACCAAATGCTGAAGCAGCATCAGGAAGTGGCCAAGCTGCGTGAGTTCATTCAGAAGGCCTACGATCTGGGCGACGATGTCTGCCAGAAAGTTGACCTGAACACCTTCACCGACGACGAAGTACTGCGTCTGGCAGAGAACCTGAAAAAAGGTATGCCAATCGCAACGCCGGTGTTTGATGGTGCGAAAGAGAGTGAAATCAAGCAATTGCTGGAAATGGGCGGGGTCCCAACCTCGGGTCAGATTACGCTGTTCGATGGCCGTACCGGTGAGCAATTTGAGCGCCAGGTTACCGTTGGCTATATGTACATGCTGAAACTGAACCACTTGGTTGACGATAAAATGCACGCCCGTTCAACCGGTTCTTACAGCTTGGTTACTCAGCAGCCGCTGGGTGGTAAGGCGCAGTTCGGTGGTCAACGCTTCGGTGAGATGGAAGTGTGGGCACTGGAAGCATACGGCGCAGCTTATACCCTGCAGGAAATGCTCACCGTTAAGTCGGATGACGTTAACGGCCGTACCAAGATGTACAAAAACATCGTGGATGGCGATCACCGCATGGAACCAGGCATGCCGGAGTCCTTCAACGTACTGTTGAAAGAAATCCGCTCGCTCGGTATTAACATCGAACTGGAAGGCGATTAATCGTTTTTCCAGCTCAGGCTCCCGACCTTAGGGAGCCTGAGGGTGGTTGTTCAGGTCACACGGGTGCGCGATTTGTCAGCGTGCACCCAACAGGTTTAACTCCGACAGGAGCCAATCCGTGAAAGACTTATTAAAGTTTCTGAAAGCGCAAACTAAGACCGAAGAGTTTGATGCGATCAAGATTGCTCTGGCATCGCCAGACATGATCCGTTCGTGGTCGTTCGGCGAAGTTAAGAAGCCGGAAACCATTAACTACCGTACGTTCAAACCAGAACGTGACGGCCTTTTCTGCGCCCGTATCTTTGGGCCGGTAAAAGACTATGAGTGCCTGTGCGGTAAGTACAAGCGCTTAAAACACCGCGGCGTAATCTGTGAGAAGTGCGGCGTTGAAGTGACCCAGACCAAAGTACGCCGTGAGCGTATGGGCCACATCGAGCTGGCATCACCGACTGCGCACATCTGGTTCCTGAAATCGCTGCCATCCCGCATCGGTTTGCTGCTGGATATGCCGCTGCGTGACATCGAACGTGTACTGTACTTCGAATCCTATGTGGTTATCGAAGGCGGTATGACTAACCTCGAGCGTCGTCAGATCCTGACTGAAGAGCAGTATTTGGATGCGCTGGAAGAGTTCGGTGACGAATTCGACGCCAAGATGGGTGCGGAAGCTATTCAGGCCCTGTTGAAAAACATGGATCTGGAGCAAGAGTGTGAAACTCTGCGCGAAGAGCTGAACGAAACCAACTCCGAAACCAAGCGTAAGAAGCTGACCAAGCGTATCAAGCTGCTGGAAGCGTTCGTACAGTCTGGCAACAAGCCAGAGTGGATGATCCTGACCGTGCTGCCGGTACTGCCGCCGGATCTGCGTCCGCTGGTTCCGTTGGATGGTGGTCGTTTCGCGACTTCAGATCTGAACGATCTGTATCGCCGCGTGATCAACCGTAACAACCGTCTGAAACGCCTGCTGGATCTGGCTGCGCCTGATATCATCGTGCGCAACGAAAAGCGTATGCTGCAAGAAGCGGTAGATGCCTTGCTGGATAACGGCCGTCGCGGTCGTGCGATCACCGGTTCCAACAAGCGTCCTCTGAAATCTTTGGCCGACATGATCAAAGGTAAGCAGGGTCGTTTCCGTCAGAACTTGTTGGGTAAACGTGTTGACTACTCTGGTCGTTCTGTAATCACCGTAGGTCCATACCTGCGTCTGCATCAGTGCGGTCTGCCTAAGAAAATGGCACTGGAGCTGTTCAAACCGTTCATCTACGGCAAGCTGGAGCTGCGTGGCCTGGCCACCACCATCAAAGCCGCCAAGAAAATGGTTGAGCGCGAAGAAGCTGTCGTTTGGGATATCCTGGACGAAGTTATCCGCGAACACCCGGTACTGCTGAACCGTGCACCAACCCTGCACCGTTTGGGTATCCAGGCGTTTGAACCGGTTCTGATCGAAGGTAAAGCTATCCAGCTGCACCCGCTGGTTTGTGCGGCATACAACGCCGACTTCGATGGTGACCAGATGGCAGTACACGTTCCGCTGACGCTTGAAGCTCAGCTGGAAGCGCGTGCGCTGATGATGTCTACCAACAACATCCTGTCACCTGCGAACGGCGAGCCAATCATCGTTCCTTCTCAGGACGTTGTATTGGGTCTGTACTACATGACCCGTGACTGTGTTAACGCCAAAGGCGAAGGCATGGTGTTGAGTGGCCCGAAAGAAGCGGAACGTATTTACCGCGCCGGTCTGGCCTCTCTGCATGCGCGTGTCAAAGTGCGTATCACCGAAGAGATCAAAAACACCGAAGGCGAGTCTGTACACCAGACTTCGATCATCGACACTACCGTGGGTCGTGCCATCCTGTGGATGATCGTACCGCGCGGTCTGCCGTACTCGATCGTTAACCAGCCTTTGGGCAAGAAAGCTATCTCCAAGATGCTGAACACCTGTTACCGCATCCTGGGCCTGAAGCCGACCGTTATCTTTGCTGACCAGATCATGTACACCGGTTTTGCTTACGCTGCCCGTTCAGGCGCGTCAGTAGGTATCGATGACATGGTAATCCCTGCCAAGAAAGCAGAGATCATCGAAGAAGCAGAAACCGAAGTTGCTGAAATCCAGGAGCAGTTCCAGTCTGGTTTGGTGACCGCCGGCGAACGCTACAACAAAGTGATCGATATCTGGGCCGCAGCGAACGAGCGTGTTGCCAAGGCGATGATGGAAAACTTGTCTGTTGAAGACGTCGTCAACCGTGACGGTGTTGTTGAACAGCAGGTTTCCTTCAACAGTATCTTTATGATGGCCGACTCCGGTGCGCGTGGTTCTGCAGCACAGATTCGTCAGCTGGCCGGTATGCGTGGCCTGATGGCTAAGCCGGATGGTTCCATCATTGAAACGCCAATCACAGCGAACTTCCGTGAAGGTCTGAACGTACTCCAGTACTTCATCTCCACGCACGGTGCTCGTAAAGGTCTGGCGGATACCGCACTGAAAACGGCTAACTCCGGTTACCTGACCCGTCGTCTGGTTGACGTGGCACAGGATCTGGTGGTTACCGAAGACGACTGTGGTACTCACAACGGCATCCTGATGACTCCGGTTATCGAAGGTGGTGACGTTAAAGAGCCACTGCGCGAACGTGTTCTGGGTCGTGTGACAGCAGAAGATATCATCAAGCCGGGTACGGCTGATATCCTGGTGCCACGTAACACCCTGCTGCACGAGAAGACTTGTGACCTGTTGGAAGAGAACTCTGTCGACAGCGTTAAAGTCCGTTCCGTGGTTAGCTGTGAAACCGACTTTGGTGTGTGTGCAAACTGCTATGGTCGCGACCTGGCACGTGGTCACATCATCAACAAAGGCGAAGCTATCGGCGTTATCGCGGCACAGTCAATCGGTGAGCCGGGTACACAGCTGACGATGCGTACGTTCCACATCGGTGGTGCGGCATCTCGTGCGGCTGCTGAATCCAGCATCCAGGTGAAAAACAAGGGTACTCTGAAGCTGAGCAATGTGAAGTTCGTAATGAACGCCGCAGGCAAGCTGGTGATTACCTCTCGTAACACCGAACTGAAGCTGATCGACGAATTCGGCCGTACTAAAGAGCGCTATAAAGTGCCTTACGGTTCCGTCATGGGCAAAGGCGACGGCATCGAAGTTAACGGCGGCGAAACCGTTGCTAACTGGGATCCGCACACCATGCCAGTTATCACCGAAGTGAGTGGTTTCATCCGCTTCGCTGATATGGTTGACGGCCAGACCATTACCCGCCAGACCGACGAACTGACCGGTTTGTCTTCTCTGGTAGTACTGGACAGCGCAGAGCGTACCGGTAGCGGTAAAGACCTGCGTCCGGCACTGAAAATCGTTGATGCCAAAGGCGACGACGTATTGATCCCAGGTACTGATATGCCTGCTCAATACTTCCTGCCAGGTAAAGCGATTGTACAGCTGGAAGACGGCATTCAGATCGGTGCGGGTGATACCCTGGCGCGTATTCCTCAGGAATCCGGCGGTACCAAGGATATTACCGGTGGTCTGCCACGCGTTGCGGATCTGTTCGAAGCACGTCGTCCGAAAGAGCCGGCAATCCTGGCTGAAATCAGCGGGATTATCTCGTTCGGTAAAGAGACCAAAGGCAAACGTCGCCTGGTAATCTCTCCACTGGACGGCAGCGACGCTTACGAAGAGATGATTCCAAAATGGCGTCAGCTCAACGTGTTCGAAGGCGAAGTTGTGGAGCGTGGTGACGTTGTTTCTGACGGCCCAGAATCTCCGCACGACATTCTGCGTCTGCGTGGTGTGCATGCGGTTACCCGCTACATCACCAACGAAGTGCAGGAAGTTTACCGTCTGCAAGGCGTTAAGATTAACGATAAACACATTGAAGTTATCGTTCGTCAGATGCTGCGTAAAGGGACCATCGTTAGCGCTGGTAGCACCGAGTTCCTGGAAGGCGAGCAGGCTGAAGTGTCACGCGTTAAGATTGCCAACCGTCAGCTTGCTGCTGAAGGCAAAATCGAGGCAACCTTCTCACGCGATCTGCTGGGTATCACCAAGGCTTCCTTGGCGACCGAGTCCTTCATCTCCGCAGCATCGTTCCAGGAAACGACGCGCGTTCTGACCGAAGCGGCTGTTGCCGGTAAGCGTGATGAACTGCGTGGCCTGAAAGAGAACGTCATCGTGGGCCGTCTGATCCCAGCCGGTACCGGTTACGCTTATCATCAGGACCGCATGCGTCGTAAAGCTCAGGGTGAAACGCCAGTTGTTCCGCAGGTGAGCGCGGAAGAAGCAACGGCTAACCTGGCTGAACTGCTAAACGCAGGCAACCTGGGTGGCGGCAACAACGATTAATCGTTGAATGCGCCTTGGGGTTCGGCATTGCCGGATCCTGACCAGATAAACCGCTCCTTCGGGGGCGGTTTTTTTTTGCCTGCTCCCTCAGCGGCATTCTTTGCTACTATGAAGAAATCCGAGATAATGGCTAAAATCGCCTGTGTGCTATGTTAACCAAGGATTGTACAGATATGGACAGCCTGATCACCTTCGAAAAACTTGCCGCAAAACACTTGCCTTACCTGTATGAAATCAGATTTTCTGTCGAAGAAAATCCACTTCACCCTCACCAGATCCAATACCTTCAGAGAACCCAGGCGCTGGATGATATCAATCAGGGCGGTGGCTGGATTTGCAAATATGGTGAAGATTACGCCGGCGTCGGTTTCGGCCTCTTTATTCCAGAACCCTTGATCGGCGGGCTGTTTGTTAAGCCAGAGTATCAGTCGAAAGGTATAGGCTCCGCCTTACTGAACGCTGTAACGGCATGGTTGTTTGAGAATGGAGCTGAAGAAATCCATCTCACTACCGATCCGGGTTCCAGGGCTGAGGTGTTTTATCAGCGGCGTGGTTGGGTTGTCATTGGGAAGGATGAATTTGGTCAGGCGGAACTGGTTAAGCGTAAAGGTGATAAGTAATGAAAATCAGAGGACTGATAGCATTATTTCTGATTTCCCTGTTTAGTGCGCCGCTCTATGCGGGCGTTGATTATTTCTATCTTAAAAAGAACGATGGCGAGAAGATCAAAATTACGCTGCAAGCATTAGAAGCGATGCCATCTTCTTCGATTAAAACCTCTACCAACTTTACCCCTGAGGCCGTTTTTACCGGCGTTGAGTTTAGCGTGCTGGCAAAGGAATATGACCTGACGGGAAGCAAGGTTCGCGCTTTTGCCTGGGATGATTATTCATATTCAATGCCCGTTGCTGAGCTGGCTAAATACAAAGTTATTATTGCCTATAAGAAAAATGGCGAGCTTATGGACGTTGCGCAGTTAGGGCCGTTTGCGATTATCTATCCTCGCGATAGCCACCCAGAATTAAACAATATTGATGTGAACGCAAAAACCGTTTGGCAAATAAAAATGCTAGAGGTTAAGTGAAATGAGCAAGAAATTTATCGGGACTCTCGTCACCCTCATTGCCGCTCTGCTGTTCTTGATTTTACTGATTTCCGTAAACTTTGGCAGTGTGAAAGAGCGATACAAGCAGATTGAGCCTGGTCTCGATAACTATTCCGTCGCTGAAATTCTCTTTTTATCTTTTGAAAGGACGAAAACCGCATTGCTTCTGGGCGATGAGGATAACTACGACGTTTTTCTACTCAAAAAGAAAATATTTGCATCAAAGATTGCTATTCTTGAAAACCGCTCCACGTTCAGTGACTCTTTTTATTATGACAAGGAGTTTATCAAGACCCTTGCGGTTTTGAAGCATCAGTATGCCGAGCTGGATCTGCTTAGTACTGGGCTGGTGGATGGCTCGAAGACCAAAGCGGATATACTCTCCTTTATGGAAGAGATGGAAATTACTCTGGTTGATATTCAAGAGGTAATTTACAAAATACAGATAAGGAATTTCACCGAGGTTAAAGACATCATCAAAGATAACTCGGGCAAAGCCGAGCTATTTGCCATGTTTTCACTGGTGCTGATTTTTTTGATGATGTTCCTCATCTTGAAGAATGCGTTTTCACTGAAGGAGATAATTAAAAATAAGAATATCTTTATTTCCTCCATCTACCATGAGATTGCCGGTTCAACGCAGGCTATCGTGATTGCGGCAGACATCATGGAGCATGAGCTGGTTCAGGATGAATTGAAAAAAGAAGCCCGGCTCATCTCGCACCATGGCAATAAAATTGCAGAGCAAACGCGTGAGGTAATGGATTACTCAAGGCTTGAAATGGGGGAGATTAAGATAAATGATTCCCTGTTTTCACTCAATGAGGTGGTCGACGATGCTGTTGCCGCGGTGAGTGGGGAAAGCCGCAATCAATTTATTGTCCGGCACTCGCCTTATGCAGGGAGGATCTATTCCGATAAGTACAAGCTATATCGGATACTTGTCAACCTGTTGAGCAATGCCGATAAATATACGTATTGCGGTCAGGTTACTGTGAATGTGAAGGTTTATAATAGTCGTCTTTATCTTCTGGTGAAGGATAACGGTATCGGCTTTAACGTAAAAAATATTGACAGATTATACAAGGCATTTAATCAGGGGCTGGAAAGAGAGACGCGCCAGGGGCTGGGTTTGGGACTGACCATTATAAAGAACTATGTGACCAGAATGAAAGGCACCATCAGAGTGAAGTCAGGCGAGGGCAAAGGGGCATCGTTTTTGATTTTCCTGCCAATAAAATCAGTTGAAAAATAAATGGGAAAGCAGCAGCGAAGAGATAATCAGCGGCTTGGTCGGCTTCTCAACCAAATGCACGTCGTAGTTTAATATCATATCGCCTATGTTTTTCTCATAGTGGTTTAACTGGCCGGTCAGGATGATGATTTGTGCAGGGGTATCCACTCTATCTTTTATCTTTTCTACGACCTTTTCGGACGTTTCACCGAAGTCTAACAGCCAATCAAGAATAAAGGCCTCGTAGGTGTGCTGATCCAGGCTGTCGATGATTGTTGCCGCCATTGAGAAAGTGTCTGTTTCAATCCCGTAGCGGGTGGTGATTTTCTTTAGCAACTCCAGAATGTCCTGGTCGTTGTCGAGTATGGCTATCCTTGGCGCCGGCAGAAAGTCTATTTTTGTGACCTTATACAGCTCTGCATCCGCACTTTTATCTCTGCCAGTGTTAATAACAAAAAGATCGTCTTTTCTGAATGCATAGGTTTCCACATCCTCAATGTTATCTACCGGCTTGTCATCCACTTCAATATTGCACCGTTTATGTATGCTGTTCATGATAAACACGCAGTTATGGGCTCTGCGCCCTTCAAACGATTGGTTGAAGTATTGAAATACCTTTTTTGCCTCGTTGAGAGTGATGCCTCTTTTACCGTCCAGCTTCTGCTTGGCGCTGTTGTATTGGAGGTTCAGTATGCTCGCCAGGGTGGATGCGTGCTTTCTGTCACCCACCCCTTTTTGGTTCAACAAGGCGCTAATTGCCTCTGCATAATTTGGCGTTTTTTTCATGATCATCTCGATTTTTCTGATGCTGACCACGAGCATGGGATGCCCCGAGGTTGCCTGCTGGCTCGATTATAGATGAAGTCAGTTTGAATAGACCCTAGTTTCCTAGACTGTTCCGTGCCTCATGAACCAGGCACTTTCATAAACTGCAGGGGGTTGATCCTCACAGGCACTGTGGCGGCGTTTAGCATTATAAAACATCTCGACATAATCGAAGATATCCGCCTTCGCTTCTTCCCTATTTTTATAGATCCGTTTCTTTATGCGTTCCCGTTTTAGCAACTGGAAAAAGCTTTCTGCCACTGCGTTGTCATGGCAATTACCCCGACGACTCATGCTGCTTTTTAAATTGTGAGCTGTCATAAAATGCTGACATCTTTCGCTCGTATATTGAGAGCCCTGATCTGAATGGATTAATACTTCTGCCGTTGGTTTACGTCGCCATACCGCCATCAATAATGCATCCATTACTAACTCAGCAGTCATTCGTCCGCCCATGCTCCAGCCGATAACCCTGCGTGAGAAGAGATCAAGAACAACAGCCAGATACAGCCAACCCTCATGCGTCCTTATATAAGTCATGTCACTCACCCAATGCGTATTTGGGGTTGGGACAACGAATTGGCGTTCAAGGTAATTTGGACTGGCAAAAGAAGGCTTTCCGCCACCGTAATAGCGTCGTTTTCGGTATCCAGTCTGAGATGCTAGTTCAGCGAGCCTCATCAGGCGCGCGATCCTGTTACGTCCGACGCATTCACCCAGATCTTTCATATCGAGCCAGATTTTTCGATAGCCGTAAACCGTACCGCTTTCAAGCCACAGTTGTTTAATCAAGCCTGTTTGCCGTTCATCTTGCCGGGTACGCAAAGATTTAGGCCGCTTTAGCCACTGGTAATAACCGCTGTGATGGAGGCCAAGAACCAGGCATAACCGGCGTACAGCATAAAAGGACGACATTTTTTTAATGAAGGCGTACTTCAGCCTGACGTTCTTGCAAAGTACGCGGCGGCCTTTTTTAAGATATCCCGCTCTTCAGTTACTCGCTTAAGTTCTTGCCTGAGGCGCTTTACTTCATGCTGAAGTGCATCGTCCTGCTTACGCTGCGGCTCGGGCTTCTGGTAGCGCTTAACCCAGGCGTAAAGACTATTAGTGGATACACCAAGTCGAGAGGAGACCTCAGATACAGGGTACCCCTGCTCAGTGATCTGTTTTACGGCTTCAATTTTGAATTCTTCAGTGAACGTTTTGACTGACATAAACACTCCTTCATTAGGCCTCCATTATGAGGCAAAAAAGTGTCTACGAAACCCGGGTCTATTCAGGTGTTGTAAGAAAACAGCAGGGCGGATTCACCCTGTTGCCAGAACTGCGGATCAACATAGCCTCTTTCCGCATGGTTAATATACGCCTGCGGCACTGACAGCTTCATACTGAGCGTGTCGGTTTCCTGTCGGATGCTGCCGCCCTGAACCAGGGTGCTAAGGGGCAAAAGGTGTGCCGCGTTTTGCTGCTTGGGCAAGGCGGTGAGATTGATCCCCAGAACGGCTGCATCCTCATAACGTATAGCAATCTGCTCAGGTTGTTCCCCCAGTTGCAGCGGGAAACGGCCCTTCCAGTGACCATTAACGTAGACATCAAAGGTATGTTGCCCTGCGGGGAGATCGGACTGGAGATAAAAGCGTGAAAGGTCAGCTTCTTGCGACGCGCCCGCCAGCAAACGGGTATCGAATTCGACGGCCACTACCCGGTTGGCCAGCAGAATTGACGTCAATGTCAGCAGCGAAGTGAGTGTTTTATTTATCGTCATCGTTGCTTAACCTCATCAATGAGACGTTATGGTTTTTTCTTTATAAGCGCCAAGGTCATCAACATATTTTAACGACAGCTTGTCATTGGCTTTAAGGGGATGCCGGGTTTGCGCCATTGCGCTGGAAAATGGCGGGATCATGATGGCGTCATTCAACACGTTTTTCTGATTACCCTGGTCAATATTGGCCAGGGTAAAGTGGTAGGGAGCATTATTTCTGATAGTGACCTGATTACCCTGTGGATGCAGTTCGATATGATGGGCCACAGTATCAGGATTGATTTTCAGATCCTTGGGACGGTAAAAAAGTTTTATTCGTGACTTCACAGCTAATTGCAGAGTATTTTGGCCCTGAAGATTTTCGGGTATCGGTGGAATATCAAGAACGTTGAGATAAAACACTGACTCGCGATCGGTTGCGAGCTGAGGACCTATTTTTTTATACGTAGTTGCTGACCGTTGTTAGCGGTCACTTTGACTACTGGAGGTGAAAGTAAAAAGGGAACATTGGCTGTTTCGGGTGTGGAGTTAATATCACCGTCATCGATCCAGGCCTGGACTAATGATGGTTCACTGCCGTTGTTGATCAACTGAACGACAACATCCTTATTACTTTCCTGATAAATAACACGGGTAGTATTAATTACTACGTTGGCATATGTCTGAGCCGTCACCAGGGTTAACCCGGCTAATAAAATATTTTTTATCATACTTCTCCCGATAGCCAGGCTCATCCGTTGAGCCTGGCCAATGATTAAATTACAGGTAAGAAATGGTATAGGTCACGTTAGAATGCAGTGCGCCGACTTTAGCCGCTGCAGTATTGGTTTTGTAGTAATATGCGTCCAGCGTCAGGGTTTCTGAATCCGGATCGACGCTGTTACCGAGAATATCAGTCACAAAGGGCTGATTCAGTACGATTGGGGTTGATGAACTGGCGTTGGCCAGAGAGAAACCGACGTTTTTAGCGACTGCGCTATCCTGCTCATTGACCGTATCGTTCAGCAGATATTTGCCGTCGGTAGAAATATTATCAGCTGAAGAGAAATAGATTTTTAACGGCTGGCCAGAAGTACCTGAAGCAGGTGAGCAATTAGAGAAAGTAAAAGAAAAGGACTTTTTGTTTTTCACAATTGGCCCTACGGCGTTACCGGCATCGGTTACGGATATTGGGCTAAGGGCAACGGTAAAATCAGCGCTCTTACCGCCATTAATGGTACAGGTAGTATCGGTAATCGCGCCAGAGAACGAAATAACACCACCGGCAGACTGATCTGCCGCCATCGCGCTGCCTGAGCTCAGAGCAGCGGCCAATACTGTGATAGAAAAAATTTTATTAACCATGTTGACTCCAAATTCCATATAGAGAGTTATAGGTATATGTGAAGATATATACGTATTTGCCCATCCAACAGGAAAGTAAAGGTCCCATTAGATTGTGCGAATTTTATATATAAATACGCCTATTCAAGTTATGTGATACTGCCTGAACGTAGCAATGCTATGCCTGTTCAGTGATACCATCATAAATCATATGGATTTCAAATCAATGTAAACATAATCATTAATAATGTTTCCGAGTTGTAATTAAATTTATTTTAAAAACAAAGGATTGCATCTTTTTCTTTAGTGTAAAGCAGAAGTTGGATAATGTTATGATTCCATTTGTTTAGCGTTGGTGTTTTTTTATATAAAATAATCTATATTATTTTATGAGCTGAACCCATTTGCCACCTTCGGGTAATAACGCCTAATGCTGTGCAAAAAAAAGCAGACTGTTGATGGATAGCAACAGATATCCATCTCTGAGGGGGAGCTGCGTAATCGACCCAGAGACAGAAGTTCAGCTTTGCACCAATCACCAGAGCTTGAATTCGATAAAGTGATTACGTTGTAATGATTTTTTAACGCGATATAGCCTTAAAAGGCTCTCTTTTCCAGATTACCAGTTTTGGTGTTTTTCTTATTTTAAAAATAAAAAATCAATCAAATGTTAGTATAATAATCGTTATGGTTATACCCCAAAAAATCGTGCTGAAAAGTATAACCAGAATTAACACTACTCTTCTGGAAAAAAAACGAGATGCAAAGTTGCTATGTTTATTGGTGAACATAGTAAGCTACCTATTCAATATGCTAATCATCAACCCCAAGCGAAGACAAGACACCTGTTAGCTATTTATTAATGGCGTCAGCGTCTCGCAGCCTATTTCTGCGTAAAAACTGTGCAAGCGATTTGTGACATCTGCATTGCTTTTTATATCAATGGCCGTATCTATTTTTCGGGTATAGCGTGTTGACTCTGTTGCGTAATAAGCTCAATAGCTGTAAATGGGCCCGTTTTTTATGTGGCACGCGCTGACCCTAACATCCGTTTTGATGATAACCCCATGTTCACAGGCGTATGTAACGTGTAGGTTGTCTGCTCCCTTGATGGCATCGGCCTCCTCAGGCTAGGCGATGTTCTTGCTTAATGAAACTGCCGAAATGCAGTTGTTATAATCATAAGTAAAACGGAAAGTTAACCACGTCGAAATCCGAGGTGGGTAGTGGCATAACGGTTTCCGTGTACATTAAGTCATTAAAAAGAGTGGTGCCGCAGGAATGCCACCCACAATAAAGGACGGAGCCAGGTTGATTTCTCTTCCGCTAACGGGCTATCGGTTTTTTATTTGTGTTGGCGTCCGTGTTTTTCGCCGCGATTGCAGGATACATTTCTGCAATGCGCAAGGTATAAACCATCGTGGCGTTGGGGGGCACATTGGGCGGGTAGCCCTTGTCGCCGTAAGCCAGCATTGGGGGGACAACCAGTGTTAACGTGCCGTGGTTTTTTAATTGGCTCAGCGCCTCACTGAACAAGGGAGGGAACCTGTCCATCGGCTGAGAAAGCACCGCTCCGCTGCTTTCCATGTCCTGGATCACCGTGCCGTCGGTCAAGGTTTCCTTTATCACCACATCCAGAATGGCCCCGGGGGTCAACACGCCCTCCCCGGGATAATCCACCTTGTACCAGGCCCCGGAGGCAGTCTGTCGAACATTTTTGTCCTGGCGAAAGCGGGTCAGGTAACTGTTCCCTTTTTTTGTCTGCTCAGACATCACGTTGTCACGGGCCGATGCGACCTGCTTTTCCGACGCGTCCAGTGCCTGATTGAGTTCGTCATCGGTCATTTTTTTATGCCCGGTTAAGGTGTCGAAAATGCCGCTTAGCATGGTTTGTTTGTCAGTATGTACCCCCCACTTTTGCCGTTCATTCTGCATCTGCAAAATTTCTTCGGCCAAAGAGACCCCTGCCGCATAATCCTGGCGAGTCTGCGTTTTTTTCAATGCTTCCACCGTGACCGTCGCCGGGGTGTCCTGCCGTATCGCCGTGAGGGTGGCGTTCAATGTTGCCACCTGCCCGACAGTGTCGTCCACTTGCGCCTGCAGAGCTTGGCGCTGTGTTTTCAACTCCCCCTGTTGTTGCAGCAAAGCTTTCTCCCGGTTCATTGCCGTCCCCAACTGCGCTTTCAGGTCTTCTGTGCTGGCGAGCAACATTTGGTTCTCCTTCTGTGCGCTGGACAGGTGCGATTGCAGCGTGGTTTTGTCCTGTGCCATGGCACTCAGTTGTGTCGCTAGCGGTTGGGAAATCGCCAGCGCATTTTTCTCGGCGGCTGCCCGGAAGGCGGTGTGTTGGGCATTCAGGGTGTTGAGTTGTGTGGTCAACGACTGATTGTCCGTCCGCAAGGCTTTTTCTGTTTGTTGTGCGTCAGCGGTCAGCTGCCGGGCGAGTGCCTCGCGTGCCTGAGCCTGTTTCTCTCCGGGAGTGATGGCCAGAGCCTGACGAACGCCTTGTGCTAAATGTTGTAAGCTTTTCAGGTCTACGGGCGGAACCGGTGACGGTGTTTGCGCGACCGGTCCTGTTTTTTCAGCCAGCGCCTTTTGCATCCGACTGACCTGGTGCTCCAGCTGCGTGATGGTCACCTGCTGACGTTTGAGCTCGAGCTCCTTCAATTGCCAACGAGAAGCTAACGCTGATGTGGACTTTGTGTTTCTCGTTGGTGATGAAGCGGTGTCAGTACCCGACTTCTTAACGTCCTTTTTGGCCGGTGTTGTCCGGGCTACCGGCGGTGTTGCCTCTGCAGGTGCCTGGTAGCGTTCGGCAAATTGCAACAACGCGGGAACGTCTGCCGACGCATTGCTGGCAAGAAACGGCAGGAGTACGGTTCCAACGGTCATCAGGTTGAGCAGGCGACTGTGGCTACGCGGAGCATCTTTCTTCATTTCGGTGCCTCGCCTTGCGTCATCAACCCGACGAGGACGGCCTGATTTATCTGTGCACACAACACATTCACCCGGTAACGGTACAAAGCATCGACGGTTTCTTGCGTGTCCGTATTGACCTGGGTCCGTAATTTTGCGTACTGCGCGGCACCCTGCATCAGGGTGCTGAAGGTGTGTTGTGTGGCGGCGTAACTGTCCGCCTTCAGGTCCCGCAATGTGTCAAGCTCTTGCTGGCACTGACGCAGCCGCTGCGCTTCGGCTTGCTGAGTCACCGCGGCATTGGACACCGCAGGGGGGATCGCTGAACGCGGGGCTATCTTGCATCCGCTCAGCAACATTACCAGCAGGCACAGTGAGGTCGGGCTCAGGACACGCTTACACACAAAAACATTTATCATGATGCGGAAATTCTCTTTTGTTGAGTGGCGGTGGTAAGGGAATAACTGTCGTGACGTGGCGGGATGAAGGCCGGCCCTGTGCTCATCAGTTGAGGGGGCAGCCGGTGTGCCGGCAACGCATCAAGCCCCCCGCGTAACATCCAATAAATAAAGTCAGGTGTGCGCCCCATGTGTAGCTTCGCCATCGCATTGCGTTTGTGGCCGCTGACCGTTTTCTCACTGATCTCCAGCTTTCGGCCGATCTCTTTGGGACTCAACCCCTGGGCAAGGCAGCGGATCACCTCAGTCTCTTTCACCGTCAGACTCTGGTCGGTTTTCTGCTGCTGCGTGGTGGCCGGCAGGTTGCCAGCCTGTCGCAATGATAGGGTGGCGAGCTCGCAGGCCCATTCCAGACGTTGATGGCGATACAAGAACCCGGAGATGCCGGCGAATTGCTCTTTGTCCCGCCGCTGAAACTTCTCCTTGATTAAAAAAATTTGCTGATGTGCCGGACCCGTCCTGCGACTGATCAGATGGCGGAACAGAACCGGATCTTGCTCCACCGCTAAAAACACGATGTCAGCATCGTGTTTATCTAATGTATCTCGGGTTATTCTTGTGTGTAATCCCCTGGCATGAGCATGTATCAATAGTCCTCGGATTAATCCATCGGCAAAATAGCTGTTTGGTTCACAAATCAGGATGTTAATTATCGATTCCATGGGGGTTAATCCTCTCGAGATAAAAGGCGTGTGAACAGCATTTTTCCTGTTTAATTTTTGTTTTCTCTTGCTGCTTTAATCCGCAGTATTTACAAGAAAATGAAAATTTATTTATGTGTTTTTTCATCGTCGCTCGTCGTGTGGTTTCCTGTTTGTCATTGTCCGCATATATACCAGCGCAATGAGTTTTTTATTGGGGTAGGTGTGACCTTTACCCAACCCTTCCTCTCCAGACTCAGTAACAGGTAACGTGCTTTATAAATACTGAAGTTACAGTCCTCTGCTATCTCTCGGGTGCTTGGCCAGGACTCCGGTGACAAGGAGTGCACGTCTTCGCGAGATGCACATAATTTAACGATGGCCGAAAATATTGCCTTGGTATTGCGTGAAAGACCGGGTTCCTGTGTGTCTATCATATTCACTCCATAGCGGTATGCGTGTGTCGATTAAGTCATCCACAATATGCACGTAAAATTTGTGGATTAAAGGCATGGGCAATTACACTTTAATTATCATGCTAATTATTTTTATCTTTTTGTATTGTCTGGATATTCATTTTTTGACCGTTCAGTGGCCAGGCACCCTCTCCTTTGTGTTGCCACTGATACGGATGATTATATCGCGTATTTTTATCTTGCGATCAATGAGGCTTAATAATTATATATTTACGATATAAAATGCTGATCTATTGGTTTTTTACGACACTAAAGATCGCAATTGTTAATGGTGAGGTCTGGGTTGAGAGTTATATATTGAATTTATTGTCATGCGGGTCTTTTTGTTTTCACAGATATTGTCTTTCGCCATAATCATTTCAACGGAAAAAGCGTTTGGTATTTACTTTGAGACGCCGAGTAAAGGGTGGTTTTTTAACTGGAGTTTATTTGTTTTCACTCTTCAAATTACAATGTGTTTTTCCGTTTTTATGACGTATTACCTTTATTGATGTGCGCACGGTGTTATGTGTCTGGTGCGGTATTTCAGTAGAAACGTTGTGAGCGATGAACTTGTTAATATAAAGGTTTTTCTGAGATCTTGTTTATTCATTTTTTCTGAATAAATGAAGGTTTCAATCGACTTTATGTTAATGAGAATCTTCGTGGTTGCGACGGTTTAATGGAACTTCGAATTTAGTCATGTATATGAATCGCGGTTACCAATAAGTAGATGAAGAAAATAGTTTTTATCGTTATCGATACCTAAGGATAGTTAAATGAAATTGAACAAAATTATGATGGCAGCAGTACTGGCATTTGGCGCAGTTTCTGTAGCACAGGCCGATCAGGGCCACGGTACTGTGAGCTTTACCGGTTCTATTATTGATGCACCTTGTTCTATTGAACCTGCCGCCATGGACCAGACGGTAAACCTGGGTCAGGTGTCTAACGCGACGCTGGACAAAGGTGGCAAGTCCAAGGCTCAGGACTTCGAGATCAAACTGGCGAATTGTATTCCCGGTACCCTCAAAACCGTGACTACCACCTTTAGCGGTATCGCTGGTGCGGTAGACGGCAGCCTGGGTATTACCGGTAGCGCCAAAGGTGCCAGTATTGTGATGACCGACGGCAATACCAACGTGATTAAGCTGGGCAGCGCAACCACGGCAACCCCTTTGTTGGCTGGCAATAATACATTGCTTTTCACCGCTTACCTGCAGGGTGATCCAAAAGCGCCAGGTGAAGGCGGTAAAGATGCGGTTATCGTACCGGGTGATTTCAAGAGCGTTGCCAACTTTACCCTCGCTTACCAATAAGCCCTGAGTTGTTCTGTTCCATGCATGCGGGGAATCCGCATGCATTTTTCACGGAGTTGGTTACTGATGGAGTGGGGTAATGTTGCCAAAAGTACAGCGCGTGGTGGTTTCTTCCCTGTTGTTCATGGTGTCTGGCAGCCAGGCCTGGTCGGCAACCCCGGCAGGATGGGGGCGTGTCAACATGCAAGGATCTATCATTGAAACGGCGTGCGCCATTGATACCCAAAGCCGCGACCAGACGATTGATATGGATACTGCGCCGGTCAGCCAGATAGCGCGTGACGGCCAGGGTGTCAGTCGCCCGTTCAGCATTCGGCTGGTTAACTGCGTTTTGGGCCGTATCGATCCCAGGCTGCCGGACTGGCAACGCTTTCAAATTACCTTTGATGGCCGTGCGGATACCGGCGGATTTGGTGTCGAGGGGGACGCGAAAGGGATCGCGCTACAAATTAGTGATACGTTCGGCAATATTGCCAACCCAGGGAAACCTTTACCCAGTGGTGAAATTTCACCCGGGGATAAAATACTCAATTACTCGATACGCCTGGTGGGGAATGACCAGCAATTAAAAGCGGGAGAGTACAACTCTACCCTGCGCTTTAAAATGGAATATTACTGATTTTCTATTTTCTATTTTCTATTTTATTTATTTGCGTTCGCCCGTTATTCAATACGCAGAATGCAGATTAAATCTGCGCGCGTTAACGAATGTCTGTTTCGCTGGCGGCATGTTGAGTTATTAACAAGGTCTAAGGATTATGGATAACCCATCTTTGATTGCATTTCCGTCCCGCCCGCGGCTGCTGGGGATATTGGTGTCCATTATTTTGGGCGGAGGCTGTTATTACGCCTATGCGGAAGACACTCAGTTTAATACCGATGTGCTGGACGTCAAAGACCGCAATAACATCGATCTGGACCAGTTCTCCCGTGGCGGCTATATCATGCCGGGCGATTACAGCATGAAAGTGCGCATCAATAAGCAAGAGCTGCCGGAACAGCCGATCACCTTTTATGTGCCGGACAATGACCCAAAAGGCAGTGAAGCCTGTATTACACCGGCAATGGTCGAGCAGTTTGCGATAAAACCCGCGCTGCAAGACAAACTGACCTGGTGGCACCAGGGGCAGTGCCTGGTCAATACCAGCCTGGATGGGATGACAGCGCGTGCGGAGTTAGGTACATCCACCCTGTACGTCAGTTTGCCGCAGGCTTACCTGGAATACAGTGCAGAGAACTGGGATCCGCCGTCGCGTTGGGATGAAGGCATTCCGGGTTTGTTGGTGGATTATTACCTCAATGCCCAGACTCAACGTCAACAGCAGCAGGGTGAACAAGACTATAACCTCAGCGGTAACGGCACTGTGGGTGCCAACATGGGGGCCTGGCGGCTGCGCGCGGACTGGCAAACCCGGGTCGATCATCAAAGCGGGTCGGATCAGTCCTCACAGAAAAAATGGGAATGGAACCGTTATTACGCCTACCGGGCGATCCCGAGCCTCGGCGCCAAGATGACGGTGGGTGAGAACTACCTGTACTCCAACATTTTTGACAGTTTCCGCTTCGCCGGTGCCAGCCTGATCAGCGACGACAGCATGCTGCCGCCGAACCTGCGTGGCTATGCGCCGGAGGTGACCGGGGTGGCGCGCACGAACGCCAAAGTGGTGATCAGCCAGCAGGGACGCGTGTTGTACGAGACCCAGGTGGCGGCAGGGCCGTTCCGTATTCAGGACATTAACGACGCGGTCAGCGGCCAGTTGGACGTGCGGGTGGAAGAGCTGGATGGCAGCGTGCAGCAGTTCAAGATGGACACGGCCAGTATTCCCTACCTGACCCGTCCGGGCCAGGTGCGTTACAAAGTGGCCAGCGGCCGACCTTCGGACTGGCAGCACCGCGTTAACGGCCCGGTGTTCGCCACCGGTGAGTTTTCCTGGGGTGTGAGCAACGGCTGGTCATTGTTCGGCGGCGGCGTGGCGGGCGGCGATTACAACGCGTTGGCACTGGGCGTGGGGCGTGACCTGCTGATGTTTGGTGCCCTGTCGTTCGATGTCACCCAGTCACGCGCACAGTTGCCGTATGAGGACCAGACGCTGAGCGGCGGTTCGTACAGGCTGCAGTATTCCAAGCGCTTTGACGAGACCGACAGCCAGGTGACCTTCGCCGGTTACCGCTTCTCGGAGCAGGACTTTATGTCGATGAGCGAATACCTGGATGCACGTAACCACGGCGCACGCTCGGGCAGCAGTAAGGAGCGGTACAACATCACCTTCAACCAGCAGTTCCGTGACCTGGGGTTGAGTGCCTATCTCGACTACAGCCACCAGACCTACTGGGATCGCCCGGCCAACGACAGGTACACCCTGACGCTGTCGCGCAACTTTGATGTTGGCCGGTTCCGTAACCTGAGCCTGTCGGCAACCGCGTACCGTAACAAGTACAACAACACCAATGACGACGGCATGTACCTGTCGCTGTCGGTGCCCTGGGGCAACAGTGGCTCGGTCAGTTACAACGGCAGCGTTAACCGCAACGACAACAGCCATCAGGTCGGGTACTACGATCGGCTGGAGAACGGCGACAGTTACCAGATCAGCAGCGGCTGGGCGCGCAGCGGGGGGACCGCCAACGGCTATTACAGCCACCAGGGGGATATTGCAGAGGTCAACGCCAACGCCAGCTACCAGGACGGACGTTATTCGTCGCTGGGCGTGTCGGTACAGGGCGGCGCGACGGCCACGTTGGAAGGGGCAGCGCTGCACCGCAGCAGCATGATAGGGGGGACGCGCATGTTGGTGGATACCGACGGCGTGGCGGGCATCCCGATCCGCGGATACGGGGATACCAATCTGTCCAACCGCTTTGGCAAGGCGGTGGTGGCGGACGTCAGCAGCTATTACCGCAACCAGGTGAGCATTGACCTGAACACCCTGCCGGAGAACGCCGAGGCCACCCAGTCGGTGGTGCAGGCCACACTGACCGAGGGCGCGATTGGCTACCGCCGGTTTGCGGTCATCGCCGGTGAAAAAGCCATGGCGGTGATTCGGTTGGCGGACGGCTCCACACCGCCGTTCGGTGCCACGGTGCTGAATGCCAAAAAGCAGGAAGTGGGCATTGTTAACGACGCCGGCAGCGTCTACCTGAGCGGCATTAACCCAGGTGAACAGATGACGGTGCACTGGAGCGGTAAACCGCAGTGCCAACTGACGCTGCCACCGCAGATCCCGAACAGCGGCACTACCGATTTGCTGTTGCCGTGCATGCTGATGGCTCAGGTAGCAGAAGCACAGGCGCTTTAACCCAGAATTCACTTTTTAAATGAGTACCAGACGATGACTTTGATGAACAAAACTACAGTAATCAGTGCACTGCTGTTGAGCACACTGGCGGCACAGCAGGCTCAGGCCGCGATTGCACTGGATCGCACCCGGGTGATTTTCAACGGTGACAGCAAGTCGGTGAGTCTGAACATCAGCAATGAGAACAAACAGCTGCCGTACCTGGCGCAAGGGTGGATTGAAGACGCGCAGGGCAACAAAATCGCCAGCCCGTTGACGGTGCTGCCACCGGTGCAACGTCTGGAGCCGGGGGCCCAAAGCCAGGTGAAGGTACAGGGGCTACCAGGGGCTGCCGGATTGCCGCAGGATCGCGAGTCGCTGTTCTACTTCAACCTGCGGGAAATTCCGCCGAAGAGCGACAAGCCGAACACCCTGCAACTGGCGTTGCAGACCCGCATCAAACTGTTCTACCGCCCGAAGGCCATTGCGGTGACCAACAGCGAAGCGGCGGTGCCGTGGCAGGAGCAGCTCACCCTGAGCAAACAGGGTGACAAGTACCAGGTGAGCAACCCGACCGCTTACTACGTGACCCTGGTTGACGGCAGCAGCAAAAAAGACGGCGCCAGTGCCCCGGGCTTTGAACCGCTGATGGTCGCCCCCAAGAGCAGCGACACCCTGAGTGTCAGTGCCGCAGCGCTGGGCGCCACGCCGGTCCTGACCTATGTGAATGACTACGGCGGCCGCCCGCAATTGACCTTCCGCTGCAGCGGTGCGTCTTGTCAGGTGAATGCGGATAAAAAATAACGGGTAACGCCCGCGAGCCAAACGGCCAGGAGAGCAGCATGCAAAGGATATTTCGGCGAGGAGAGCAATCAACCTGTCACCGCCACGACCGCCAGTACGCATTGGTCATCGCGGCACTGGTGATGATGGTGCCCTTGACCGTGGGGGTGGTGCTGGTGCTGTTGCCGGCATCCATGGCGCAGGCGGCGGACAACATGCAAGTGGAGGGGGCCAACGGTGTGCTGCGGGTGCGCGGCGCGCTGACCGAAAGCGCCTGCAGGCTGGAGATGGCCTCGGCTCACCAGACGGTGCAGTTGGGTGAGACCGGCACCGGGCGACTGCTGAAGGTGGGTGACCGTGGCACGCCGGTGGCGGTGCGTCTGCAGTTAAAAGACTGCCTGCGCAGCCCGGCGAACAACCGCGATGAGCGCACCGGCAGCGTGCTGTGGAGTACGCATCAACCGGCGGTGTCGGTGAGCTTTGCCGCCCCGGCGGATGCCAACACCCCAGAACTGGTGCAGGTACGGGGGGCAGGTGGGCTGGGGTTGCGTATGACCGACAGCCAGGGGCGGGACATCCGCCTCGGCAGCCGTGGGGCGCCCCTGTTGCTGACCCCGGGGCAAGATGCGCTGAACTACCAACTGGTCGCAGAACGTACGCGTGCGCCGTTAGAGGCTGGGGCTTATTCGGCCCATCTGGATTTTCGGCTTAACTATGACTGAGGGGACGCTATGAGCGGCATGTTTGATACGCGGCGTCTTGTTACTGCGCTGGGATTAGCCCTGTTGGCCGGGGTGCCCAGCGTACAGGCGGCTGATTTGGCTAAAATTACGGTCACAGTGACTTTGGTTGCAGCGCCAGCCTGTGTGATTAACGACGACAACCTGATTGAAGTGAACTTCGGCGATGACGTGCTGACTACCCAGGTAGACGGAAAGGCCTACAAAAAGAAGCCGGTGACCTACTCGGTTAACTGCGGTGGGCCCTCCAGTGCGGTGAAAATGCTGATAGAAGGCAGCGGTGCTGACTTTGACAGTGACGTGCTGCAGACCGACCAGACGGATTTTGGCATTGCATTACTTAATAACGGCAGCCGTTACCCGATTAACACCTGGGTTAATTTTGACACCTTTAGCCCACCCCAACTGGAAGCGGTGCCGGTCAAGCGTGTCGGTGCGAGGTTACAGGGCGGAGCATTTTCCGCCGGGGCGACCATGAAGGTCGAATACCAGTGAAGGGAGACAATCTGATGAAACAGCCAATCCATTCGGCGCTGTGGGCTGCCGTTATGTTACTGAGTGGCAGCGTACAGGCCGAGAATATGCAGTTCTTCGGCACCCTGATTGAACCGCCGCCGTGCGTGATTAATGGCGATAAACCGATAGAAATCAACTTCGGGGATGACGTGATGACCAACAAGGTTGACGGCTTAGCGTACAAGAAGATGCCGGTGAGCTATAGCCTGACCTGCGACGGCCCCGTGACCAATGCGCTGCGGATGCAAATTGAGGGCACCGCGGCTGCGTTCAGCACTCAGCAGCTGCGTACGGATAAAACCAATTTGGGTATTGCACTGCTGAGCAACGATGCCCCGCTGGGGGTGAACAAGTGGTTTAACTTCACCTACCCAACGGCGCCCAAACTGCAAGCGGTACCGGCAAAAAATCCGGCGGGTGCCTTGACGGGGGGGGCCTTTAACGCCACGGCGACCATGAAGATCGACTATCGCTAACAGGAGCACAAGCATGATGCGATACGCTGCGGTAACCCGACTGTTGTTGCTGGGAGGGCTGTGTTTTAGTGCCGTGCTGGCGGCGGCGGACGATATGACCTTTCGTGGCACCTTGATAGAGCCGCCGGCCTGCAGCATCAACAACGGCGAGGACATTGACGTCGACTTTGGCGAGCGGGTCGGTATCAAGAAGGTGAACGGGGTGAACTACCTGCAGCCGATCGGTTACCGCATCACCTGTGAACCGAGCGCCAGCAAATGGAACATGACGCTGGCGGTGATTGGTATCCAGACGGCCTATGACAAGGCGGCGGTACGCACCGACGTCACCGATCTGGGTATCCGGCTGATACAAAACGGCAAGCCGTTTGAGCTGAACCTGCCGATCCCGGTCAACCCGGCCAACCCGCCCACGCTCGAAGCGGTGCCGGTACAGCGGCCGGGGGCGACGCTGGAAGAGGGTGTTTTTTTAGCCACGGCGACCCTGCAGGCGGTGTACCAATGAGGGCACAAGCGGCCATGTACAACACACTGATAAGCCTGATGTTAATACTGAGTCAACCCGCACTGGCGGCGGACAATATGCGTTTTCACGGTGCCCTGGTGGCAGAACCCTGCATCATTCCGCCGGGGGATGAAAAAATCACGCTGGATTTTGGCACGGTGATTGACAAGTACCTGTACCTGAACACCCGTACTCACAGCCAGCCGTTCGACATTCGCCTGACGGAATGCGACCTGAGCCTGGGCAAAACGGTGAAGGTGACCTTCAGCGGCAAGGAGAACCCGATGTTGCCGGGGTTACTGGAATTGGAGGCCGGCAGTCAGGCCAACGGTATCGGTATCGGCATGGAAACCCAGGACGGTACACCGCTGCCGCTGAACAAACCGGGGCCGGGCTTCGGACTGGTGAGCGGGGCCAATACCCTGACTCTTCGGGCGTACGTGCAGGGCGAGCCGAAGGCGATAGCCGACCAGACCATTGAGCGCGGGCCGTTTAACGCCATTGCCACCTTTAGCCTGGAGTATGAATAGGGCGGATGCGGATTGGCAGGCGGCCTGGCGTTGGCTGTATCAACGCCGACGACATGCGCCGGCCAATGCCGATATCTGGCATCTGCGCTATCACCGGTCACGGCTGGAGCCGGTACTGTATGCCCTGGTGGTGAGCGGCCAATACCGGTTGTCGGCGATGCAGGTGCACCATTACGCAGAACGCAGTTGGGTGCAGTGGTGCGCGCAAGATGCACTGGTACTGAAGTGGGTGGCGTTACAGGCCGAACGGCTGTTGCCGATGCATAAACGCTGTGCGCATTTACGTGGGCATGGCGGCAGCCGCCAGTCGGTAGCCGAAGTGCGTCAGGCCATAGGCTCTGGGGAATATGCTTTTGTTTACCGTACGGATATTCGCGGTTATTACCGGCATATCCTCAAAGCGCAGGTGATGCGCCAGGTTCGGGGATACATCGCCAACCCGGTGCTGCAGGATGTGATTGCGCAATATGTGCATTACAGCGTGGAAGAGGGCGGGGAGTTTTATACGCCAGAACACGGAATTTGTCGGGGGTGTGCACTCAGCCCGTTAATCGGCGGCAGTTTACTGCACCACGTCGACCGTTACTTTAGCGTACAGGAGGGCACCTTTTATGCACGCTACATGGATGACTTTTTGGTGTTCACCCGAACGCGCCGGCAACTGCGGCGCTGCGTTAAAGGATTACATGCATTTTTTAACCTGGGTGGGTTTGAGACCCATCCGGATAAAACCCAGTTGGGCAGGATTGAACAGGATTTTGACTGGCTGGGTGTGCAGTTCAGCACCACGGGGACCACCATCGCGCCCCGGGCATTAGAAAACCACCGTGCGCAACGCGTGCGGCTTTACGAGCAAGCTCGTCGACAACGGTTGTCATTGACAGAGACCGAGGCGCGAGTGCGAGCGTATGAGGCACGGTGGACATTATGGGCAAAAAGTATGTTGATAAATCGGTGACCCATCTTGCGATTTGTCTGGTACAACAAAAAAAACAACATGGAGAAACCCCCTCGATGAAATCAGTTCTCTTGTGGATAATTCTGCTTTACACGCAATCGGGCTCTGCCGCATGGATTATCGCACCTACGTATAAATACATCCCCTATTGGAATAGTTATGACATTTACCCGCGCGTACTGAACTATGACACGTCCGACCAATCCCCAAACCCATGTCTCATAAAAGATGGCCAAGATAAACCCAATTGTGAAGCTTTTACGGTATTTAACGAGCCTGGGAAACCTCTACGCTTGACATTAGACATCGGATGGCAATCGGCAGACCCCGCCATCTACACTGTCAAAACCATGGGTCGCCTTTCCGGATTACTCCGGAAAGGAGCTTACCACAATGACTGGGACTATTTCCCTGGCGGGATTCCATCTGGAACATGTGTATATATTGAACTGTTTATCGGAAACCTCACTCCCGGCTCCGGAAGGAAACTAACAGATTGCGTTCCAATTTACGCCCAAGTCCCTGGGTGCGCACTGACCCCAAAGGACATCAATATCGACTTTGGCTCCATGCCCCCTGGAAGGACGAAAGAAATTAGTACCTCATTGACTTTAAAATGCCCTGGACCATCAAATGCCACTCTCCGTATCTCGACTTTACCCGATGAACGACTGCCTCTCGGGTCAGATGGCTTAGCTCAAGTACAGTTCGACTGGGGTAACGGATTAGGCGTACCTGGGGAATTTGAAGTGACCGGGCAACAATCAGTGACACTTCGTGCCCTTGTGTCATCAGACTCATCTGCAACCACTGGCACTCGATCTGGCAATGTCGGTGTATCGATCTCCTATTGGTAGAGTATCAAAATAAGAGAGAGCGGACTCACGCCCATCCTAGTCGCAACTCGTACCTTCCAGACTAAATCTGATGGCAAACCCGAAAGGGCATGCGAGTATAAGGAACGATAAAGGGATAACCATTAAAAGCCAGCGCGCCCTTTTGGTGTCAACTCTACTTCCCTCGTAAGTCGGGATGATCGAGGAACGTCATACGGATTTAAGTGTGGGATAAAAAACATCAGAGATCGATTTTGCAATTTATGTGATGCTGAAATTAGGGGGATGGCGCAAGGGATATCCCGTCGACTGGCTGGACCTACCGCTCTCGTGTATGAAGGCACCACGTAAACCTCCTTCGCATTCCATTGGTGTCTGTTGGGGGCGTTTTGAGCTATTCGCCCATTGAGCATGTTGGGGCGTTGACTGCGTGAGGAACAGACGAAGGCCCATTTGGTATCTGTGCAATTGCATTGGGCGTACGCTGTCTATTTTAAATAGTGAAAAAATAAAAAGAGCATGTCCTGTATCAACGGGGCATGCGTTGCCACGGAATTTTTTCAACAGGGGCGGTGTTGTAAATGATGAAAAGGGTAATGTTGTTATTGCTAGTTACCGCAGGGTTAACGTTCTCACTATCGGCCCAAGAATCGGTTAAAAAGGCCGAGGATAATGGTCGGTTACCCGCGTACCGTTTAATCAACACGCCAGACAACCGCGCCGCCTTTATTAAAGGCAGCGTGCCTGGGTTAAAGAAAATTCCTGCGCACAGTTTTTGGTTCAGTAACACCATTGAAGAATGGCAAAAAGGGGTTCACCCGGCACCAAGAAAACAATATGTGGTGACGCTTAAGGGAACCTTAAGATTTAAGGTCAGCGACGGTTCTACCTTTATAATAGCTCCTGGTACGGTGCTGTTGGCGGAAGATACCGAGGGTGAAGGGCACAGTTGGGAAATGGTCGACGGCGACGAATGGATCCGGGCTTATATTCCCGTCAGCGGAGCCGATGAAGCCTTTATTGCGGATAAATAATGGCCATCACCGTGCCAACGAAGGGTACAATGAAAGCATGCCATGCCCACCTGTCCCATGTGAAACATAACGCATTCATTTACCCTAGGAGAACCATACGATGTTGAGACAGCAGATGGACGCGCAACAGGCGCGAGAACTGGCACGAGACTACCTGGCGGCCGTCGGTATGTCAGGCACACCAGAGGAATATCTGGCCAGAGTGAAAATGCTGGAAGGCCAGTTTTTGGCTCTTCTTAAACTGGCGCATAAAAACTGATCTGTTCTGTCGCCTGAGAAAATAATACCATACTGATTCTGGTTGGCTTAAACGGTACCACGGGTAAAATGTTAACAATGGATGGGCGTGCATGACTCGCCCGTCCTCTTGCCTTCATTCATAGAAGTAGAGTTCGTATGACGTAAGGTATTTACATCGTCCGTGGTGCAAAATCACACCTCAATTCGATGCAACGTCGCATTGTTGTCAATTAATCATTCCTTCCATTTCCTGTCTCATCCCAGTGTTACGTTCTCATCACCTTGGGTCTAACGATACTTTTTTCATTATCATTGTTCTTTATGGCTACACCTGGATTCCAACCAATGGCCAGGATCTTACTTTTCCGACCCAAATTCTTCGCGCTGGCGGTTGTGAAATTATCCGTGCGGAAAAAGCCAGCGGTGTCAGTCGGGATGGCCGAACTGAGTTGCAACTTTCTGCGGGCAGGCGACATGTCGACTGTCATAGGCACCGTTCAGTGACTGTCATTCGTGGGTATAAGTGTGTTTGTGATCACTAATATGATTTTTACTTGGAGAATGGTTGTCTTGGTAATTATATCAAGTGACTTAATGTGTGGTTTTGATATGAGTTTTACTACACGTAGGGATGAGTTAGATGGCCATATCGCCTTCTTCTATGTTGACGGCATGCTTACGCGACGAGACCGGAATTCGGTGGAGTCATTTCCGGCCCTTATAATCGTAATCCTCTGAGACTACGGATGGTATCATCACACAGTGTATGAGCTCGTTGCTTCCCGATAACAGCCCATTAGAATGACAGTGCTCAACGGGTCTGACCAGGCATTACAGCAGAATAAACCGCAATTACGGATATCCTCGCTATTAGTGGGTTTTTTGATTTATGCTTTCAGGAAGAGAGTTATTGGTTTTCTCGCAAGGAGCGAACATGAGTATGTCGACTGAAGTCTTTAACGCAACCGGGCTTGGACATTCCGTGCCACAACTGCCCCAGAACACCTCCCAGGCCCCATTACAAGTCTATCCTTATCCGGTGAATGCATTCCCCCCTATATTGCGGGCAGTGATCCAAGCATTACATGAAGAAACTCAAATCCCGGTAGAACTGATTGGCAATGTTGTCCTGGCAGCCGCTTCGCTCGCATGTCAGTCTCATATTGAGGTTATTCCCACCCATACCCATCAGCCTGAGTCCTGTTCTCTCTATTTGTTGACCCTCGCTGAATCTGGCGAGGGTAAAACGACCATCAGCAAGCGGGTGATGCGACCGTTTAACATTTTTGCAGAAAGAATGAATCAGGAATATCAGGAAAAACTGGATAAATATAAACACGAACATAATGTTTGGAAAGTCAAAAAACAGGCATTTGACGGTCTTCTTAGGCGCGCAATTAAGAATGGAGAAGATAGTGAAGACGAAGAAAGTGACATTAAAGAACATGCTAAACGTGAGCCAAAAAAACCAACATATCCGGTGATGCTTTATGAGGATGTCACACCTACAGCCTTCATTGAAGGGATAAGCGAGTATCCAGAAGCAGGTTTGTTCTCCGACGAGGCAAGCATCTTTTTTAAAGGGTATCTGAAAAATAATCTTGGACTGCTCAATAAAGCCTGGGACGGTGAGACTTACAGTCACCGACGCACCGAAGGTGAAAATCATGAAATTAAGGCATGCCTGACTCTCTCATTAATGGCCCAGCCGAGTGTTTTTGAGGATTACCTGAAAAAACATGGTGAGCTCGCTAAAGGCAGTGGTTTCCTTTCTCGATTCTTGTATGCCAATACAACAAGTACCATCGGTCACCGTAACGGAAACACCCATTTCGAACAGTCTGATGAGGCACTGCGTGGATTGCACGAAAGGATTTCGGCACTGTTAGACATTCAGAGGACACGCTTTTATGGCAATAAAAATAAAAAGAAAGCGCTGACGCTGACAGATGAGGCAAAAATGCTGCAGGCAAATAAGCGCTCTGAGGTTGAGGGTAAAATTGGCCTTAACCAGGAGTGGGAGCATATCCGGGATATGGCGTCAAAGTCAGGTGCTAATACCATCCGGCTTGCCGCCATACTCACCTTTATTCAGAGTAATGAAAGCACACAGATTTCTTCGGAGACCCTTGGTGGGGCCATGAAAATTGTAGACTGGCATCTTAATCAGGCCAGTGTATTATTTTACCCGAAGTCAGAGCGTTACCAATTTGAACAGGATGTCTATGAGCTGTTTGCATGGATTAGAAATAAATTCTTTCAAGGGAACGCTCATCCGATTCAAATGAATCACGTGGAAAGGTTCGGCCCCAATCGTTTGCGTCGAATAGAAAAATTAAAACCTGTCCTTGAGCAACTCATCGGGATGGGACTTGTCTGTCTTATTCGTGCCAATCTCAATTCCGCCATTTTTATCTCAGCACCTCGTCCAAATAATACAGGCTGGTATATCCCTCAGGAATTTTATGCCAATGGAGGAAACCCTATCATTGCCTCATACCAAAATGTCCGAGGAAAATATGACGCCAGTTACTTTAATCAATCCAGATTGTTATACTCATAAAATACTTTGTCTTGTTAATGAATTGATGATAATTCCTATGCAAAGAGGCCAGTAACTGGTGTGTGATGACGTTTTTCTTTCGTACGCAAAATGCTCAGTCGACACAGGCTGAGCCGTAAAAAAACAAGTAAAACTACTGAGCAACCCCGCTACACTTGCTACTGTAGCAACGATAGCAGGATTTTTTAAAAATCATAACGCAAAAATATTATAATTTGATTGATTTTTAATCTATAGAGGATGGGTGACTCACTGACCCCTTCTTCCTGATAGTGATATGGATTGTTACCACTATGTTGCATTTATGCTCGCCCTGGACCATCGTGGGATCCCTCGTCATTTCTGCTGAAATTCATTAATCATATCCATTTCATACGTACGGATTGAATTTCCCCTTCCGGAACATGACTTGCCATAATCAATGATCCCCATTAACTGTGTTGTAATGCCTGCTGTGCTGGTTTGTCTGAAAGGGATGCTGTTATGTGCCTTACGGTTTATTAATGCAGTAGTGGGGGTTCTGGCGTGGTTTACGTGGTGTCGATGGGGATGATATATTGTTTTTACCGGTGCTGTCGTAATTAACCCCGAGAGTCAACAATACGTTGCTGCATCCACGTCTCTATTTCACTCTGTAGCCAGCGGGAGCTCCTGCCCAGTTTTATTGGCTTTGGGAATTCCCCCTCCTGGATGAGTTTGTAGAACCATTTGTTACTTAATCCAGTAAATTTGGTGATGAAGACCATATCCACCAGTTTATCGTTCATCAGGTCAGGTATGTTATTTAGGTTTGTCATGACGATATCTCTCTGTCTTTAAGTTGAGTAAAAGACAGGAGTGCGTGTATTATCGATAGTGATATTACTTAGCACTCCGCCATAACATGGTTTTCCTCAGTAATAAAATAATGACTCAGTACTGACTGCAGCCAAAATTACGTTGTTTATCTGAGCTGTCTTTGCTGTATTCCTTGGCCAGATAGCACACTCGATTAATGACTTCAGCAGAGTCATTGTTAAAATTGGTACTGGTCTTATTCAGATGGGCATAGCTTGGTTTAGGGAAATGCACCAGCGGATAGTATTTCTGATAATCATCGTCATCGTGTAAATTCAATGCCCGTACCCAGGCTTCCATAATCATGACACCCAGGTTATGTGGATACCCTTTGTCGGTGGGGATGTAATTACCCAGGTAGGCATACGCATCTTTGTTCAAGAATAAGGCCAGATGATAGTGTTTTTTCCCACGCTCACCAAACTCTCGGGCCCAGACATAACGAACCCGACAGGGAAAGGTTCTTTTCCCGTTATTTTTCTTTCGCAATAAATCCGCGTCAATCTGCGCTTTTAAAGAGACGATAAAGCGGGTGATAAGCGTGGAGTCCAGTGAGTATTCATGAGTGAGGTTATTATCCGGCAGTCTGAGGTCAATTCTTAACACCAGCGTTCTTGGGTACTCATTCAGGGCCTTGCATAAGGTATCTTGAATGCGTGCCACATACTTCGCATTCAGAGGGCCCAGGCTCGAGTGGTTTATCTCCATAGTATTTTCCTTTTAAATGGTGGATAATAGAATTGGACGGTCCAGTGAGAAATAAAAATCATGACAAGGGGTGTGTTGTGTTGGTTTTATTTACTTAAGTAGATATCATTAATCACTGATGATTAGATTGTTATTACTCCTATAATATAAATTTCCTTCTATATAGTAATAATACCAACCCGACAGTCAGACTGTGTTATATGATAAAAATGCAATAAAAGAAAAGAATACCAAAAACAACCAATATTTTATTAAAAGACATGAGGTGTTCACTCTCAAGTTAGTTATTGAATGGATATAAAATCATTACTTTCTTCACATAAAATAGAAGAGAAATTCGTAGCCGCTAACCTGATATAATTCATTAAAATTTAATGGGTTAAACAAACGAGGTTTGACTGAGTATTCATCTCCAAAAAACCTGAGGCCGATATTACCTGAGTGAAGACCGCAGCAACGGTTGCTGCCGTGCATGCTTATCTTATGGAGACCTTCGTGCCCGACAATCCTGAACACCCTTTGCACATCCTTAAACAACAACTCTCCCTGCTCCCCGCGTATCTCTCCGCGACGATCCTGGGTCGATTACGGCAATCCATTCACTATGAGCCTACGATTGGCATGATGGGCAAGTGCGGGGCAGGAAAGTCCAGCCTGTGCAATGCTCTGTTTACACCACCGCCTGCCCGGGTCAGTGCCGTTCGGGGATGTACGCGGCTCGTGCAGCCTTACTCCTTCAGTCTGGCCAACCATGCCCTGCTTATCGTGGATTTCCCGGGGATCGGTGAAACACCGGTACTCGACCGGGTTTATGCACATCTCTACCAGCGCTGGCTGAATAAACTGGACCTGATTGTTTGGGTGCTAAAAGCCGACGACCGTGCCTGGAATGACGATATCCGCTGCTACCGACAACTGGTGTCGCACGGTGCGGATCCGACCCGGTTTCTTTTTGTGCTTAACCAGGCCGATAAAATCGACCCCTGCCGGGAATGGGATACCGTTGCGCATCTGCCCTCATTACGCCAGCAGCTGCACCTGCAGGAGAAAGTGGCTCAGGTGAATGCGGTATTTACACCGGCCCACCCCGTTTTAGCCGTTTCCGCACCGGAGGGGTTCAATATCACTCGGTGGGTTGAGGCCCTGATCACCGCATTACCGGATAAAGCCAGTAGCGGGGTAACCCGACAGCTTGAACCTGAGTATCGGACAGAGAAGGTGACTACCACGGCACAGGAAGGTTTTGCCCGTGTGGTGGGAGACATCTTTGATGAAAGCGTGGAGGCCCTGCTGGAGTCTCACACATTCAGAACCTGGTTAACACGGATCCGTTATCGATTGCTCACTCTGGCCAAACTGCTGTGGCATCGCTTCTTTTAATGCATATCTAAAAACCTGCCTATGTGTTCGATCTGTTTCGCCGATCGAAGATAGTTACGCCATAGCCATAGGCTATCAATAATAATATTACGATCGTTTTTAACGATAGATTTAACCGATCGGTTTCGGTTTATTGATCATCACTAACGATTATCCCTCGCCTTTACATCCCGATACGATCCCCTCGCTGGGGAGGTCGCTCAATCCCAACATTTTCTAATTAATTATTAATAAAGGACTATTTCACTATGTTGAAACCTTATCCGTTTCTCAAGCAAGACACCTACGCCTGGTGCTTGTCCATTGGTCTTCCGGTCATCTGGGGACTCTCTGCTATCTTCCTCCCACAAAAGGTGGCGTTGGGTCTTTATATGCTGTGCTCCCTGGTCTGGGTACTGCTCGACCGGCTGAGTTTGATGAAACAGGAGAAAACGGCCCCTTCACTGGGGTGGTTCCTGTTGCCGATGGTGTATCTGCGCCAACGTGACGAGCGTCAGGGGAAGCCCTGGCGTTTGTTACAGGTATGGCTGATTTGTACCGTGTTGTCAGCCGTGGCCGGCAATCATTTTAAAACACAATCCGGTACCGAACAGTTGGCGCAGAGTGCTTGCCCGGTGGTCACTAAAATCCTGCAGCGTCAGGGCATAGAGGAGCACTGTATCCGTATCACAGATATCAGGGAGGAGGTGGCGGGGCGCTTTTATCAGGCTCAGGCTTTGCTGAATACCGGATCAAAAGAACCGCTGACGATAGAAGTACGCTCAGGCGGGAGTATATACGTCACGCTAACGGATTCTGAATAAGTGATTTTTATCAAGGAGATGATGAACATGAAGAAAGTGATAATGATGTTTACCCTGTTGGTCAGCGCTCAGTTGAGCCAGGTCGGATATGCAGCGGCGTATGACCCTAAACCGGTGGAATACCAGAATGTGGTGGCTGACAACGTACAGGTTGAGCATGACCGTATTATGGCGGGCGTTGATGAATTTATCATCACGGGGAAGAAGGGGAAAATCACTGAGAAATTCCGGCTCACCTGCAACGCCGATGAAGCACGTCTGGACATCATGTATTACCTGAAAGATATCTATGGCGATAAGGCTGAGGGGGCAACGGGAATGACTCTGCAGTATTACCCGGCAGGGGCTCATCAAATGAACATCAGTATCGATCATCCCGATACGCTGATGGATAGTCTGCTGACAGCCAATTTGGCACAGGCTGTTTCAAAAATGCTGGATCACAAGACTGGAAGCTTTGTTTTTCACTTCTACCATAATGACAGCAGCTTCGATCATGTCCCTCTGGCGTACAGCTTCCAATACCCTGCGAAATTGCTGGCCCCAGCCCTGGGGAAGGCATTGGTTAATGCTAAAACCACATCATGCGACATCAAATCAGGCAATAGTCAGCTTTCCCCCCTCAAGCGTCTTGTTGATCATCTGTAGCTCTTTTTCACACGATGACGTGCCATCAACTGCAGGCCTTCCGGTTATCCGGGAGGCCTGGGGGCAAAGCCAACGGGTAAGACGACGGGAGACGGTTCACCCTGAGCCGTCAAAACCGATTGAGCGGGATTTTCAAATAACGGTGTCCATCGCTCTCGGGCAACGGCAGTTTGCCGCCATTGATATTCACTTGCAGTGCCATCAACATGAGCTCCGGTAACGGCAACTGCTTATCACGTTGTGCTCGCATTGCACTAAAACTGGCCCGATCTTGATGGCGTAAAAAGGGATTGATGTCACGCTGTTCCCGTAGCGTGCTTTCATAGCACACCTCACGGCCACCTGGCCGGTAGTCGTGGCCGGTGAACAAACGCGTCTCCTCCGGTAACGTCAACAGCCGCTGTAATGTTTCCCACAGCGCCTCCGCACTGCCGCCGGGAAAATCTGTACGAGCAGTTCCACTGTCCGGCATGAACAGCGTATCGTGGACAAAGGCGCAATTACCGATATGGTAAGTGACGGAGGCCAGCGTATGGCCGGGTGAATACATCGCTTCCCCCCGCAAATTCCCCACATAAAAAACGTCGCTGTCTTTAAATAATCTGTCCCAAATTAATTTGGGTGCACTGAGCTCGGGCAAGTGATAAAGCGCTTTCCAAAGCGTCTGCACGTCTTCGATCTTTTCCCCTATCCCCATGGGTGCACCGGTCTGCTCCGCCAGCCAGGCTGCAGCGGAAAAATGGTCAGCATGAGGGTGCGTATCCAATATCCAGGCAACCTGCCATTGCCAGCTTTGGATAAAATCCAACAGATTTTGCGCCTGGTGAGACGAAACTGCGCCGGTCTGGCGATTAAAATCCAGCACTGGGTCGATAATGGCGCAGCGTTGGCTTTCAGGATCGGCAATCACATATTGCAGGCTCCCGCTGATCGGTTCATAAAAAGCCTGTACCTGTGCTACCGGTGAACATTGTTGCTGGCGGGCATACCAGGCCAGCGCCGGTTCAGCGTCTGCGTTATATTGGCGGCAATATTCCCGAAAGGTCTTTTCATCAATCAGACCTTCATTCAGGTCATGCAAAAAAAATATCCCTACCGAGCGAGAACCCGAGCGGCAATGCGCCACTACTTTCTTTCCACTCTTTGCTTGCCGATTAAAGGTATAGACTTGTTCCCAAGATAATGAATCGTAGGTGAACGGCATGTAGATATAATCCATAGACTGCTGGTCTGCTAACACTTTTTCCTGGCTGTGCGTTAAATAATTGCCCCTTTCCTCATCGGGACGATGATTCACGACGAGGGTATAGCCCTCATGGGACAGTCGCTGAAATGCCTCTGCTGTTAGTGCATCAGAAAATGAAAGCCAGTCATTAACATGGCGAAGGTTCATTGCGTTCTCCCGTATTTTTCAGAGGTTCTTAATTAACATATAGAGTGCCATTGCGAGCAGCATCATTGAAAATAACAACTCAATGACCCTCGTGTTTTTCTTAAGTCGATGAGCTATTACCGTACCCAGAGCGCCACCGAAAAATCCCCCTAAAATAATCAGCAGCGTATTTTCAGGGGCAACATAGCCCGCTAAGGCATAACTGAGGCTGGTCGACACGCTCATGGCAAATACCACCATCAGTGAGGTGGCGATAGCGTCCAATGTGGAGCACCGGAACAGCCAGACCAGGACGGGAACCACCAAAAAGCCACCGCCAATACCCAAAAAACCCGAAAGCAGCCCCACCGTAAAACCGGCAATGCCCCCCCATCTGGGGTGAGGATACCGCTCGCGGCCCGTGATGGCTGGGGAGACGCGACGCAGCCGGTTGATCATCAGCAATGCCACCGTCATCATCAGGAGTGAGAACGGAAGCAGCAGGTATTTCCCATTGAGCACCTTGCCCAACTCCGCGCCAATCAAGGTTCCCGAGACGGCGAACACCGTGAGCAATATTCCCTTTTTCCACCTGACGTGACCCTGTGAGGCATGGATCAGCAGACTGAACAACGCACTGACAGCCACGGTTATCGCACTGGTAGCGATAACCATGTGCACATCTTTCATTTTTACCCAATAAAGCAAAAGCGGAACACACACTACCGATCCCCCTCCACCGGTCAATGCCAGCAGCAAACCGACAATGACACCCGTGAGCATCAAAGAGAAAGGAGGAGTTGAGGTAAAAAAATAATCTCCTGTAAGCTCATAGGGATCCCTGTTGTTATTTTTTACGCTATTAGGCGATGGGAAAAATACAGTGTCAATCACTTATTCTTTAAAGTTATTACATATAGCAAAATGGAATAATAAATATTCATTATAACGTAACAGTCTAAATAAAACCTATTAACCGAAAAGTCTCTGAGATAAGTTGAAGGGAAAGGAGGCGTAAATGACAAGAGTTGAGAAGGCTTCATCACAGCGACTGTTGGTCATCGGTGGGGGATCTGCCGGAATAGGTGTCATTGCCAGTATAAAAAAAAGAAACACAGGCATAACGATTATTTTGGTCGAGCCACAAGAATATCATTACTATCAACCCGCATGGACCCTGGTGGGAGGAGGGGTATATGATATTGAAAAAACACGCCGGCCCATGCAGCAGGTTCTTCCTCCGGGGGTCACCTGGATAAAAGACACGGTGACACGGGTCAAATCCGATGAGAAAGTTGTTGAAATACGTTCAGGTGACTGTATTTCTTACGATTATCTCATTGTGGCAAGTGGTCTGGTATTACACTGGGAAAAAATCATCGGTCTGGAAGAAACACTGGGGCGTAACGGGGTGACGTCTAATTATCGTTTTGACCTGGCCAGTTATACCTGGGATGTAGTGAAAAATCTCAAACAGGGTAACGCGATTTTTTCTCAACCCCCTGCCCCTATAAAATGCGCAGGCGCCCCCCAAAAAGCCTTATACCTTTCCAGTGATTACTGGCAGCGTCAGCGTTGCCTGGAGAATATCAACGTCTTTTTTTGCCTTGCGGGAAACACCGTATTTGGCATACCTGAGTTTGTTCTCCCTTTACAGGCCCAGTTAAAAAAATATAACGCCAGGGTCAACTATTCTCATACTCTCATTCGTGTCGAGGGTGAAAAAAGAGTGGCGACCTTCGCCGTCGCTGGAGGGGAAAAGGAGGAAGTGACGCTGCCCTTTGATATGCTGCATGTGGTTCCACCACAGTCCGCCCCCCCATTTATTGCAGACAGTGGACTTGACGATGCTGATGGGTGGTGTGATGTAGACAAATTCACCTTGCAGCATCTACGCTGGCCCTCCATTTTCTCGCTTGGCGACTGTTGTTCAGCGCCCAATGCAAAGACTGTGGCGGCGGTGCGTAAACAGATTGTCATTGTGGCTAACAACCTGACATCGGTCATGCGCGGGGAGAGCCCAACATCACGCTACGACGGCTACGGCTCCTGCCCACTGACCGTTGAAAGAGGGAAAGTCGTGCTGGCGGAGTTTGGTTATGGAAACCGGTTATTGCCGACATTTCCGCTTGACCCCACCCGACCGAGTCGTTTCGCCTGGTGGTTAAAGGTCTGGTTCTTGCCTCGGTTCTATTGGACCGGAATGCTTCGCGGTGTGGAATGGCTGACCAGGAGTAAAATGTAAATGCTCTCGTCGCCTAGCCTGTGTCATCCGCTTGGCGACAAGAATGCCTGGATAAAAAAAAGAGGGACTGAAGCTATTGACCAAGAGAGGACTGGATAAATATTTACCCGGGCGATATCACTAAAAAGCGTTTTTTAACACACGATCGGCAGAGACGCTCTGGGGGCCGATTATCTCCCCATTTGCGTCGTAACACGACGTGGTCAAGAGTGCAGCCATAAGCATCAATCCCGTTCTTATCGTTCGTTTAACACGTCCCTTTCCCGCTCATTGACCTGACAGTAATAACACGCACACCTTCATATCCCGGTAGCCGGACATCCTGTCTGGCTACCTTTTATTCACCCGAAAAAAGCGTCTGGAAACACCTTATGACATGTGAAAAACGCTCTCATGAAACCGCCCCCTTGACGATGATCGTCGCGCTCGTCTCTGAGGCTGACCGCCCGTCGTTCTGGTTACAGCATTTTGGTAATGTCCCGCATTGGCTCCGCATCGAATCACCGATATTTTCCTGGCTTGACCTCTTGTGTGAACACTACTGCGGCGATTATTGGGAATTTTACACCCTCAGTAACGGTGGGGCATTTATTATCCCGTCCACCGAAGGCGAGTACGCACTCTTTAACGCCCTGAACGGGAATGGCGCCACCGTCGGTCATGAGGCCGCCGGCATCATCGCCTGCCTCATCACTTACAGCCACCACGCTTGCCGCACAATGTGCAATGCGATGACGGAACATTACTACCGATTGCGGGATTACGCCCTTATTCATCCTGAGTCTAACGCCATTATGCGCATCATCGACTAACCCTTAATACTCCCTACGGAAACACCCATCATCATGATGCATACAATCCTATCCCCGTCAGTGGCGGAACTGCCATTACCCACGCAACGTACCATTCAGCGCGCGCTGGCCTTACTGGAGCAGCATCTGCGTAAACCCGGCGAATCGTTCACCTCCGCCAATGCCGCTCGCGACTGGTTGCGACTGCAGATGGCCCGGCTGGAGCGTGAAGTCTTTATGGTGCTTTATCTCGACAACCAGCATCGCCTGTTGGCCCATGAAACCTTGTTTACCGGCAGCATCAACAGTACCGAAGTCCATCCCCGCGAAATCGTGAAATCGGCGCTGAAGCACAACGCCGCGGCGGTCCTGCTGGCGCACTGTCACCCCTCGGGACATGCAGACCCCAGCGATGCCGATCGGCAAATCACCCACAGGATCCAGGAGACACTGGCGCTGGTTGATGTCCGCGTGCTGGACCACTGTATTGTTGGCGGTATGACGGTGTACTCGTTTGCTGAACACGGACTTTTATAAGGAAAGCAACATGTCTTCTATCGTAGTCACTGCCTGGGGCCTGAAACGCAACATCACTCCGCAGTTGGGCGCCCGTCTCGTACAGCAAGGTAACCGACTCCATTATCTGGCCGATCGTGCCGGCATCAGCGGCGCCTTCAGCGAAGTGCAGGCCCGTTCACTGGATAATGCCTTCCCGCAGTTTATCAACCATCTGGAGCTGATGCTGTTGTCCGGGGAACTCAATCCCCGGTATCAGCACTGCGTCACGCTCTACCGCAATGGGCTGACTTGTGAAGCCGACACATTGGGATCACATGGCTATGTGTATATTTCGGTGTATCCAACGCGCATGGCAGCCACGTAAAAGCTTACACGTAAATAAACTCTCTCCATCCCATTACCCATCTTCCTTATTCCAACCCCGAGATAACCCACATGAAAACTTTACCTGTCATCCCGAAACGGGCGGTTTACTCCTGCCAAACTCCCATTGCGATCTGGCGGGATCTGCTCACGTATCTGCTGGCCCAACATTATGGACTGACAGTGAACGACACTGTGTTCAGTGATGACACAATAATTCAGGAACATATTGATGCTGGTATATCACTGGCCGATGCCTTGAATTTTATCGTGGAGAAGTTCGACTTGGTACGCACTGACCGGCGGGGGTTCTCCTGCCGGGAGCAATCACTGTTCATCAATACCATCGATATCTTGCGGGCCCGTCACGCCACCGGGTTGATGACACGTAACGGATATCAGGTCATAACACGAACCATTCAGGGAGAAAAACGGCCATGAACCGCGACAAACGCCCCGTCAGTGCGCTGCTCACGGGGATCCAGTGCAGTACCGCTCATATCACCAACGACGATAACACGGTGCTGTATCACGTCTCACACCAGCAAGAAGACTATGGCAACGGTGAGTGGTGCCATTTCACCGGCACAGGGTACCTGATACGACTCAATGCGTGGCAACATCCGGTACTACGGCTTAAACAGTTAGGGTTATCGAAAGCCTGCCGTCGGTTAATTCTCGGCCTGATGCGACACCATCACATCGCTCTCCTTCATTTGGATGCGGCGGGGGATGTACTGTCGGAATTTGAAACCTTTGATTGGTGAGCGCCCACAGCATCCGACTACTATTTTCCGAACAACACTGACCAACGTCACCCCATTACGCCCGCCCTTAAACCGGCGGGCGTTTACGTTTACGGAGAAAGAAATATGCAGACTGAACCCGAAATTTTGACCGACCATACGGAAGTGATTTGTTCCACCAGCATCGAACGCATCGTGTCTGGGCGTAATGTCGCATGTACGCAGATTACTGCCCTCATTAACCAGTTGGATGAAATATCGATGTTGACCAACAGTATTGGAGGTGGAACATCCATGGAGTGGGGTATGAGACCAGGACATCGCTACGACTGTTGGTTCACCGAGAAAGCGGAAACTGCCATGAAAGCAATCACCCGCAACATCGATCGCAGCATCTGGCGTGACCTGATGTTGAAATCCGGGATGCTCTCTTTGATGGATGCTCAGGCACGTGACCAGTGGAATAAAAGCCTGGATGACGGAGAATTGCCGGAAATCAGTGAGAACAACATTCTTAGTACCTTTGAGCAGTTGCATCAGAGCAAATCTGAATTCTTTGAGCGGGGTGTGATAAACGTGTTTAAAGGATTGAGCTGGGATTATAAAACTAACCGCCCGTGTAGTTTTGGCAAAAAGATCATCATTAGCAACCTGGTCACTCACAACCGTTGGGGGTTCAGCTTCACTTGGGGTTGGAGGCGGGATCAACTGGTCGACCTGGAACGCATGTTGATGTTACTCGATGGAAAACCCATTCCTGATAACCGTGCAGATATTGCTCGTCGTCTCAGCGATCATATTAGCGAGCAGAAAGCCTCAGACCGCTACGAAGATGAACTGTTTAAGATAAAGTACTTTCAAAAGGGGACCGGACATATCGTATTCAAACGCCTAGAGCTGGTAGAAAAGATGAACGACATCATTGCTAAGTATTATCCCGGCATGCTGGCCCATCGATAATGGACCGTACTTTCTGACAAATTTATCTGTTGGTATAAATGTTGGTACAAATTTTATCGAACACAATTTTATCCATATAAAACATATTAATACTGTATGTATTCGAATCCTGTAGGGACCATTTAGATTCAACTGCTTACGAAAATCACCCGAGTTTCACAATTTTGATGTGAGACATATTTGGGACTAAATCTTCGAAAATCGCATCGATCTGTCTCGCGTGCTCAGTTAAATGATTCGGTGCCAAGAGTGTATATCTCTATACCATTTCTATGCTGTTCCATCCCCCATTTCCTGAACAGATTAGTCACTAGAGATCTGCTGATTTATGGTTCTCCTTCCTCCTCGAACCCATTGGTCATCGCTGAACCTCATGCTATTTTGAGTCCCAAACCATCGAAGATGACAGGGCATAACATGTTGAGTTTGTTTGTGTACGGCACCTTGGGCCCAGGGCGGCCAAATGCTCATATCATGGAAAGCATTGGCGGCAGTTGGGAAGAGGGCAGTGTCGGCGGAACGCTGCTAAATGAGGGCTGGGGGGCTGACATGGGGTATCCCGGCATCGTTTTGGATAATAGCGGCAATAAGGTTGAAGGTTTCCTGTTCCACTCTGACAACCTCGCTGATCGCTGGAGTTCTCTCGACGAGTTCGAAGGCGAGGGCTATGAGCGGGTGTCGGTTAAAGTCACCACGGCAAGCGGCGATATCGTCGATTCCTTTATCTATATGCTGAAAAAATAGCGCCACCATTTCTTAAAGCCGGACCCGCGCCGGTTTTATGTCAGTATTCAGCCAGCTATTGAACCAAAAAGCGCCCCGACGCCTGATGAAACCCCCATTGCCAGGGCGCTCCAGAAAGTAATGCGAATAATGCCGGGGCCTATCGGCGCCCCGCCGGCTTTAGCGGCAATACCGCCAAGAATGGCCAGAGAAACCAATGCAGAAAGGGCAATAGCGGGGATCGCCCACTGGGCCGGGGCAATCGCGGCCACCAATAAAGGTAATATGGCCCCCGTCGAGAAGCTTGCAGCAGAAGTCAGGGCAGCCTGCAGGGGGCGGGCGGTGGTGATTTCTGATATGCCCAACTCCTCACGCGCGTGTGCGGCCAAGGCGTCGTGGCTCATCAGTTTTTCTGCCACTTGTTTCGCCAGCGCGACGTCCAGGCCACGATGGGCATAAATTGAGGTTAACTCGCGAAATTCACCCTGAAAATCGGCATCCAGCTCGGCCTGTTCTTCCGCCAGAGCGGCTGTCTCCGTGTCTGACTGGGAAGACACGGAGACATATTCACCGGTTGCCATCGACATCGCACCGGCAACCAAACCGGCAATGCCGGTTAACAGAATACTTTGGTGGGTGACGTTGGCGGATGCCACCCCCAGCAGCAAGCTTGCAGTAGAAACAATGCCATCGTTAGCGCCAAGGACCGCCGCTCTGAGCCAGCCTATCTTTTCAATACTGTGTCGTTCTCTGTGCATCATGGCGCTCCCATTTTTCATCTTGTCGATTCAATGGACCCGTCTTGCGGAATTCAGGGGGATAAGTCAGCAAGCAAAGTTCGGAAATTCTAGTTTAGCCTGCCACGGTTTTTCGGACGAGCCATATCAAGAGGGTCGTCGCATTGCCGTGAGATTTCACTGACTTTTACCTATTGATTGAGCCACCATTTACCTGCTCTCGGCAATGATGATGCCGCGTCTCCACATTGTGTGGATCAATCCGGTGGAATGTGGCCATGTCACTGCAACAAGTATTAAAAGCCCCTCTGGCGAGCAACAGGTTGAAAGGCATCGGCTATAAACATTACGTGTATTTGATCGTGATGTTTGCTGCCGTGATTCGGGGCATTTCGCTAACCAATAAATATTTTTGGTGTGACGAAGCATCCAGCGTGCTGACCAGCCGCTATGACTTGTCGGCGCTGCTCTACCATGCCTCCTTTGACGTACATCCCCCGCTTTATTATCTGCTGCTGCATGGTTGGATGCTGTTGTTTGGCGACAGCATTCTGGCGGTGCGAACCCTCAGCTTGCTGTTTGGTGTCGTTACGGTAGCGCTGACAATCAAACTAACCCGTTGGCTGGCCAATGAACGGGCGGCGTTGCTGGCGGGGGGGCTGATGGCCATTATGCCGATGGCGGTACGTTATAGTCAGGAAGCGCGCATGTATGCGCTAATGGGGATGTTGATCATCGCGGCGACCATGGCGTTGATCATGTGGTTGAAGGAGCCCGCCAACCGTCGTTATTTGGCTGTCTACGCGTTGTTGATGACACTGAGTCTGTATACTCACTACTTCACTATTTTTGCCCTGATAACCCACTGGTTTGTGCTATCGGTACTGGCCTGCCGGCGGGACGAACCTGTGAGCTATCTAAAGCAGCCTGCGTGGTGGCTGGCCAATCTAGCTATCGGGTTGGCTTATATCCCCTGGTTGCTGGTGTTGTTGAATTTGCTGGCTCATATTGCGGAGCTGAGAGTCGGTGGGGACGTCGGTTGGATACCCCAAGTGGTATGGAGCGATCTGCCCGCCATGTTCTGGCGTTTTTTAACCGGGGATGACGGCCGAAATTATTTCTGGGGTATTTTCTTGTTGCTGCCAGCATTCTTCGTTGGGTTGTCTGGTTTGCTGCTGGTTTCGCGTGGGGTTGAGAACAAATTCAAGCTATTGCTGCTCAGTGGGGTATTTGTCCCGGTCTTACTGCTGTTTGTGATTTCCTGGCGGATGCCGCTGTTTGTTGATCGCTATTTATTTTTTGCTGCGTTAGGTATCCCCATCATTTTAGCGATCCTGATTACAGAAAGTAAAAGTAAGGTTCGTGGGGTTTCGCTGCTGCTGTTTTTCAGCCTGCTGTTCGGCAGTGGGCTGCGTGATGATTATTTGTCAGATAAAGATCAGTTTAAGGGGATGGTGCACTATATCAATAGTGGTTATCAGCCTGGTGATGCCGTCGTCGTCAGCAACATGTTCAATTATCTGAGTTATGTGTATTACAACAAAAAAGCTTATCGCGCCTTATTGTATACACCGGCGAAACCCAATGGCATATCCGGCAAACCCAATGCCTACGGATTTGGGACTTTCTTTCACGATCGGGCGGCGCAAACTTACGTTGATAATCTCAAGGCTCTGTCCGCGAGCCATCGTCGGGTATGGTTGATCAGCGGTGGCGATTTCAATCAGGATTTTGGCCGTTCACCGTCGGGATGGGTTAATACCAGCACTTTTAAAAGTGGTGGATTCGAATCACGCCTGTTTGTGGTTCACCCCGCCAGATAAGTGGATGCTGCCAATGCACCTACCCGCTCCATAAGCCACTGTAATGCGGGGTCCTGACTGCGTTTGTGATGCCACAACATGGCTACTTCGAAAGGCGGGAGATCCAGCGGTAGCTCGCTGCGGTTCAGGCCGTAATCCTGACTCCAGATTTTGCCCAGCCCAGCAGGTACGGTGGCCAGTGCCGGGCTGCGCTGCAGGATCCGCGGCAGTGTGGCGAAGTGCGGGCTGGTGTAACGCACCGAACGCTGCAGCCCATGAGTGGTCAGCTGTTCATCGATAGCGCTGGTGTTTGCGCCACGGTAGGAAACCAGCAGATGGTCGTTAGTAATGTAATTCGCCAGCGGCAGCGGAGTGGGCAGATTTAGCTGTCCCGGATGCCACAGAGTGCAGAAGCGCATCTTGGTCAGCACTTCTCGCTGCAGCCATTTAGGTCCCGATGGTGCGACGGAAATGGCCAGATCAATACGGTCCTGTTCCAATGCATCACTGTCCTGGAATGGATCGGTGGCCACCACGTTCAGAGTGATACCGGGTGCCTGCTGTTTCAGGTCAGCCATTAGCGTGGGCATTAGCCACATTTCGACCCAATCGGCCATGCCTATCCGGAAGCTGTGTTGCGCCGTGGCGGCAACGAAATTAGGTGGCTGGAATAGCACCTGTTGCATCTCTTCCAGCAAGGGTGCCAATGCCAGCACCAGTGCTTGCGCCCTTGGGGTGGGTTCCATACCCTGAGCGGTACGGATAAACAGTGGGTCATTGAACATATCACGCAGACGCGCCAATGCACCGCTGACGGCCGGTTGCCCCAGATACAGCTTTTCTGCCGCCCGCGACACGCTGCGTTCGCGAAACAGTACCATCAGCACCGTCAGCAGGTTCAGGTCGATACGACTAAAATCATTTTCTCTGATGTTCATAATCATTCCAATCAATTTGAATGATGTTAGCTGCCACTACCATAATCCCCGTCAGCGTTAAAGGCGACGCATTTTTCTAACTGAAGGGGATGTTATGAAGCTGCTTTCTGCGCTGGCATTTGCCGGCTTACTGTTGACCCATGCTGCCACCGCGGATACGCAAGTCCAGGCACCGGGTTATTACCGCATGCCTCTGGGTAAATTTGTCATTACCGCTGTGTCCGATGGCACGGTGACCATTCCGCTCGACAAATTGTTGACCCATATCTCGCCGCAGGAACTGAAGCAAAGAATGGCCCAGGAGGCGATGACGCCGCAGGCGGAAACCTCAATCAACACCTTTGTTATTGATACCGGCAAGCAGCGGGTATTGGTCGATACCGGTGCCGGACCACTATTCGGCAAAGCCGGTGGGCACCTGTTGGAAAACCTGCGTGCGGCGGGGTACCCAGCGGAAACTCTGGACGCGGTACTGTTGACACATATACATGGTGACCACTCTGGCGGCGCGTCGTTAAACGGCAAACCGGCATTTCCTAATGCGCTGGTTTATGTCGATAAAAAAGACGTGGATTTTTGGCTGAACACGGCCAATCTCAGCAAGGTGGAGGCGAGCCAGAGGCATACCTTCAAGGAGTCAGCAGATTCGCTTAACCCGGTGATCGCCGCCGATAAGCTGAGAACTTTCACTGCGCCGCTAAGGGTATTGGACGGGATCCAGGCGCTACCGGCGCCGGGCCACACGCCAGGTAGCGTGGTTTATCGGGTCGAAAGCGAAGGGCAAACGCTGGTCTTGTGGGGCGACATCATTCACGCCAAGGCGGTGCAAATGCCGGACCCTGAAGTGGCGATCCATTTTGATGTGAACCAACAGCAGGCAGTGCAAACCCGAGAGCGTATTCTGGCACAGGTGGCGCGTGAGGGCGATTGGGTGGCCGCAGCCCATATATCATTCCCCGGACTGGGGCACGTGAAGGTCGAGGGCAACGGTTACCGCTGGGTTGCCGCCAACTATACCACTCAATTTTCGCACTAACGGCGGTGAGGCACTACTTTTCGTCAGGAAGGAAATAGTGGCCGCATTTGGGGCAAATCAGGGTGATGTTTTTACGCACTTTACGGCTATTTTGTTCAAAAGCGTGAGCGCATTCTGGACAAGTCACTTTTACCGTTGTGCTGCTGAACATCTTAAGGGCATCAAAGATAGACATATCTTTCACCGGGTAGATGTAAGGAACCCCACTCTACCATTCGGCATCTTTAATAGCCCTTTATTGATTGTTTATTAATCATTTCTGTGAGCGCTGTGAGGGGATTTCGATAGCTCTCGCAAGCGGGTACAGAGTAAAAATGTCACATTTCCATCGGGCGTTACATCTGCCGGAGCAAACTTACTCAGGGATGACAGTTCTATACATTGGGATTGGTAGTGTAGTCCTACCCGATGATGTTGTGTGTTATCCATTCCCTGTAGTGTATTACCCCATCCCTGTTAAGTTTATCCCGCCTTGTGCGGGATTTTTTTTATCGATGATCAATCGTCAAACCGCCAAACATAATGTCGCGCGTAGCCTGTAGCGCCAGAAAATCATGGGGGAAACCCAGTTCAATGGCGCTTGCCGTTTCCAGGCGTTGCCACTGCTCTTCTGTCAGCCTGACCTCCAACGCCCCCAGGTTATCTTCCAATTGTGCCAGCGTGCGTGCACCGATGATCGGGGCTGTCACTGCCGGGTTGCGAAGTGTCCAGGCCAGGGCCACTTGAGAAGGGCTAAAACCCGCCTCCCTGGCCAGCGCCAATACCGTTTCAGCAATGGTAATATTGCGCTCGGTCAGCATCCCCTTGTTGCGAACCATGGCACGTCGGGTGCCGCTCTCTTCCCCCTGCGCTTGCAAATCCTGCCGACTGTATTTGCCGCTCAATATGCCACCCGACAGCGGTGACCATGGAATGACGCCAAGGCCCAGTTCTTGCGCCATCGGAATCAGCTCTCGCTCCACGGTACGTTCCAACAGGCTGTATTCGATCTGCAGGCCAATCAACGGCGACCAACCGCGCAAATCCGCCAGCGTCTGCATTCTGGCCACCTGCCAGGCGGGCAGATCCGAAACGGCCAGATATAACACTTTACCGGCACGCACCAGATCGTCCATGGCACGCATGATCTCCTCCACCGGGGTGGTGGCGTCCCAGGCGTGCAGATACAGCAGATCAATATAATCGGTGTTCAGGCGTCGCAGGCTTTCCTCCACTGAGCGCACCATACTTTTACGATGGTTGCCGCCAGAATTTGGATTATCGGGCTGCATGGGGAGCGTGTATTTGGTGGCGATCACCAGACGGTCGCGGCGCCCGGTGGCAAATTCTCCAATAAATCGTTCAGAACTGCCTTCGGTATAGCGGTTAGCGGTATCAATAAAATTGCCGCCACGTTCGACATAAACGTCGAACAGCCGACGAGCTTCCGCTTGTTCTGCACCCCAGCCCCAATCGGTGCCGAAGGTCATGGTGCCGAGCGCCAGCGGCGAAACTCGCAGGCCAGAGCGCCCCAGCAGGCGATAATGGTTCAGGGCCAGTGATGTCAGCATAGGTATTTCCTCTGTGGTTTTGTTCAAGCATAGGCCCCACCGGGAGTGTATTGAATACGCTATAATCTTCATGAATTATTAAGTACAGGAGGCATAATGAGAGGAAGTGACTTCGCGGAGTTGCGCGCTTTTGCCGCCATTGTTGAACATGGCAGTTTTACCCGTGCCGCAGCGCAATTGGGCATGTCCGCCTCTGCGCTTAGCCAGACACAACGCAATCTGGAAACCCGGCTGGGCGTGCGCCTGCTGAATCGCACCACTCGAAGTGTCGCGCTGACCCAAGCGGGGGAGTTGTTGTTGGCGCGTCTGTCACCAGCGATGGCGGAGATTGAGGCCGCCGTGACGCAGACCGCCGCGCTACGTTTACAGCCGGCGGGCACCCTGCGGCTTAATGCTTCCAGTCTGGCGGCAATCCATTATTTGGCTCCGCTGTTGGCCCCGTTCAATGCACATTATCCCGATATTGTGGTGGATCTGAGCGTGGAGGATCGGCTGGTGGATATGGTGGCAGCGGGTTTTGACGCGGGTGTGCGTCTGCATGAACGACTGGAGAAGGATATGGTGGCCATAGCGCTGGGGGGCGAGCAACGAATGTGCGTGGTCGCCTCGCCAGCCTATTTGGCGCGTTATGGTTCGCCGCAAACCCCCGATGCGCTACGTCAGCACCGTTGCCTGAATACTCGCTGGCCAACCAACGGCAGTCTTTATCGTTGGGAATTCGAGCGCGGTGGCGAAAAACTGGAGATCGCGGTGGAAGGCCCGTTAATTGTGAACGAGCCGCAGGTGTTGGTGCGTGCCGCCACGGATGGGCTGGGGATTGCCTATTTGTTTGAGAGTCAGGTGGCAGAGGCACTGGGCGACGGCCGTTTGCTGCCGCTGCTGGCGGCCTGGACGCCACCTTTTCCCGGTTTCTATCTTTATTACCCCGCCAACCGGCAAATGCCGCGGCCGCTGCGCGCGTTTATTGATTTCGCGCGGCAGCAGGGTCCGCAGGCAATGGGCGCATGATCGGCGCCCGGTTTTTTTGAATAACTCTGTCAGATAAATTTGGTATTCACCCCAAGGCCAGTTGATTAGATTGGATCAGAGTATCCTCGGGTGCCGTCGGCACCCTACTGCAACGATTTGGGAGTTCCTTATGGCGAAGACAGTGGTAATTTTTCATTCCGGCTACGGCCACACCGAGCGTTTGGCAAAGGTTGTTGCTCAGGGCGCGGAAGCGGAACTGATCGCTATCGATCAGGAAGGCAATATCAGCGACGAAGCCTGGCAGAAACTGGACGAGGCGGATGCCATCATTTTTGGTTCGCCGACCTATATGGGCGGTCCGTCCTGGCAATTCAAAAAGTTTGCCGATGCCAGTTCGAAAGCCTGGTTTAGCCGTAAATGGCAGGACAAAGTTTTCGGTGGGTTTACCAACAGCGCCAGCCTGAACGGTGATAAGCAGGTCACGCTGATCGCACTGCAAACCCTGGCCTCGCAGCATGGTGGTCTGTGGGTCAGTCTGGGGCTGATGCCGGCTAACACCAAATCGGCGCAGCGTACCGATATAAACAATCTGGGGGGGTCGGTAGGGTTGTTGGTACAAACGCCTGCCGATGCCGGCGTGGATGAAATGCTGTCTGGTGATTTGGAAACCGCCAGCCTTTACGGCCAACGTGTCGCGGGCTTCGCTGCCAAACTGGCTTAATCGGCATTCCTCTTTCGCTCATTTTTTCTACACAATTGCAGCGTAAAGTGGTGAATGTTATTAGCCTGCTTGGGCTAACACTGCATTTCGTACAAATATTCCCGGTTCCTAGACCGGGTTTTTTGTTGCTAAGGTGGGCTTAAGCTTCCGGCGATACAATGAGCAGCAGCACAGGCATGCAATGGCTGTGTCGTAACTGTCAATTAGCTGCTTTTCAAGCGAGCCCGCACTGTGCGGGCTTTTTTTATATTTTCATTTTTAATTGCCGTCACGAGTCTCTTGCAGGAAAATAATAGGCAACAGAATAGTTTGCACGGCAAGTAAAATACCCATTTTATTATTATGGTTTTTACGTTGTGCTGATTGGCGATGGTTTACGCTATGCTCTTAGATATCTTTGAATATTATTTCAGGAAGGGTGAAAATTCGTTCCGTAGTGAACGATGCCTGTGCGGGGGTGAGTTAAGAACATTCTGTTAAATAAAAGTGGATGTATCTTTGTGACTGATCTGCCTGTATTTTTTAAGTCTGCCTCTGGTTTTAATGTCATTCGCATCATGCCAGGCGAGGGAATATGCATAGAATTGCTCTGGTTATTATAAATACATGGGTTAGACGATGAACGCCAGAATAAGCGACAGACATGGCTTGCCTGCTGCTATCCCGTTGATTACGCTTTTTCTGCTGGCATTTTTGCTTTCCCTACTGGGTATTTTTACCCGGCCAATAGGGTCGCTTTCCCTGTTTTGGCCGGTGAATGCGATTTTACTCGGTTTGCTGTTACGTAAACCCGCCTATGCTACGCCGGCCGGTTGGCTGATCACCTATATTGGGATGATTGCCGCCGATTTAGCCAACGGCGAGAGCCTGTCGCTGGCGATGTGGTTGAATGCCTGCAATATGTCCCTGATTGCCACCGGTTACGGCGTGATGTTGCTGCTGCCAAAGTCGCAGCGCAGGATGGGCAAGCCCCAGACGATCCTTTATATGTTTACCGCCAGCCTGAGTAGCGCGGCGGTGGCGTCGACCTTATCGATACTGCGTAGTGAAAGCCTGTACAACAACACGGCCGTTATCGCCTGGCTGGCGTGGTTCAGTGAACAGTTCTCGACCAACCTGTTGTTGTTGCCGGTATTGCTGGCTGCCCCGCGTCTCAAGCAGCTGTTGCGGATGCAGATCAACTGGCAACTGCGTGCCAGTATGCCGCTGCTGGCGCTGTTGTTTTCACTGGTGTTTAGCGTGTATATCGGTGGTCCGGGGGCGATAGCCTTCCCGATCCCGGCGTTGCTGTGGTGCGCGGTACGTTATCAACTGTTCACGGTGACCTTGTTGACGCTGCTGACCGGCATGACCGAGATCAGCAGTATCTCCGCCAATCTGATGCTGTATGAAACGCCGAACAACCACGTTGCCTTCCTCGACACGCTGATGTCAGCCCGTTTGGGGATCTCCATGCTGGTGATGGGGCCGCTGATCCTGGCCAGTTCAATTGCCGTTAATCGTAAGCTGTTACGGCGGCTGGAGCACAGTGCTAATCACGACTTCCTGACCGGCGTACTGGCGCGCAACGCGCTGACGCGTAAGGCCGGCGAGCTGCTGGATCATAAGCATAAATCGAAAGAGGCGGTGTCGTTACTGTTGATCGACATCGACCATTTTAAACAGATTAACGACACCCACGGCCACCTGGTGGGCGATCAGGTGTTGGCTTCATTCGCCCATATTGTGCGGCGCGAGTTACGTCACGATCAGCTATTTGGCCGTTTGGGCGGTGAGGAGTTCGCCATTATGCTGCCAAGAGCGCTGGCGGCGCAGGGCGTGGCACTGGCGGAGCATTTACGGCAATTGGTGCAAAAAGCCGATTTGCACCCTGGCGGTAAGGCGCCGTTGAACATCACCATCAGCGTTGGCGTCGCCAGTCTGGCGATGAATGAAGTGAAATCATGGGAACAACTGATGAATATGGCGGATATCGCGCTTTATCGCGCTAAGTCGCAGGGGCGTAATCGGGTGGAGTCGTTTAATGTGGTCAGTGGCAACAGCATTGTGCACATCATGTTCAAATAAGTGCTTCAGTTCTGCTTGGGTTCAAACTCGGTGCCGCAGTTTGGGCAGATCAGCATGACATTTTGCCGCAGCGTCGCGCATTTTTGGGTGGTAACGTAGGCGCATTTGGGGCAGGCGATTTTGGTGGAGCGGTTGATAAAGCCTTTAACACTGCTGGTATCAGACATAATGAAATGGCCTGTGTCAGGTGAAAACCCACGCTAACACAGGTGGTATCAAATTGCTTAGAATGTTTTTTATACGCTTGGAAAGGGTTTACAGACTTTTCAGCACTTTCAGCGTTTCATCCATGTCGATCTCGTGTTCCGAGAAGGTATGGGTATCGTTCTGGAAGGTGGTGATGGTCAGCATGCGCAGCGTCTGCATGGTCTGCGGCGCTTCTTCGGACTGTGGGCGAATGCGGTTCATCAACAGGCCAACTGACAGCACGGTATTTTCTTTATCCACGTCCGCTTTCACCGGCACTTCTTTGGTGAAGGTGTTGAAGGATTTGATACTGGTGATCTTGATTCTTTCGTTGGCGATGATGATGTACTTGCTCGACGCCAGCACCTTGACCGCAAACGCCGACGGGCCTTTGGTGTTGTTGGTCGGTTCGAAAGTCACCGCCGCGTTTTTCTTAATCAGCTCCGGGTTCTGTACTTTAATCACGTGAAAATAACGATTTTCCCCGTTCTCATCGGTAATAAAGCCGAAGCCTTTGTCTTCAAAAAAAGTCGTTATCTTGCCGTTCATCATCATTCTCATAAAGTCGCTCAATACAGTGCTTATGATAGCGCGGAATGCCTTGCAGTGACAGATTGCGTGCCCGGCATTTGATAATGCGATTACGGCATTTAGCGGGTTTGTGGCCACATGCTATTTTCTTTCTGACTTTATTCAATTCTGAAAGGGAAAATCGATGGGCATTAAACGGCTTAACCATGCGGTGCTGTATGTCAGCGACGTGCAGCAGAGTGCGGATTTTTATCATCAGGTGTTGGGATTTAAGCTCAAACCCTCCAACAGTCCGGATAAAGCGGTGTTTACCCAGGCGGCCGATTCGGATAACGATCACGATTTGGCGCTGTTCAGCAAGAATCTGGGGCAGCAACGGGCCGGGGTATTTCGTGCCAACGGTGAGCCGCCGGCGGAAAACGAGCCACCGGCCGGGTTGTACCATTTGGCCTGGGAAGTCGATAGCCTGGACGAACTTGAGCGTATTCGCGACCAGTTGGCGCAGCGTGGCATTCTTGGGCTGGAAGAAGATCATGGCGTGCACAAGAGCATTTATGGCCACGATCCGGATGGGTTACTGTTTGAAGTCACCTGGTTTATCCCGGCTGAGCGACTGACTGAGCAGGATCGCAATCAGCGTGGCATCAAACCGCTGGATTTTGCCGCCGAAAAACGCCGGTTCGCGTTGGTCTAACGGAGCGGGGCGCAGCTGGCGCCCCGTCGGTCACAGCACTTTATTGAGGAAGTTGATGGTGCGATGGTGTTGCGGATGGTTCAGCACTCGACGGGCGTCTCCTTGTTCGACGATTTGCCCATCGACCATGAACACAATCTGATCGGCCGCCTCGCGCGCAAAGCCAATTTCATGAGTGACCACCACCAGCGTTACCCCCAGATCCGCCAGCCCCTTGATCACGTCCAACACTTCGCCGACCAGTTCCGGATCCAGTGCTGAAGTCGGTTCATCAAACAAAATCACCTTCGGGTTCAGCGCCAGTGCACGGGCAATGGCGATGCGTTGCTGTTGGCCGCCGGACAGATGGCGCGGGTAGGCGTCTGCCTTGTGGCGCAGGCCGACGGTATCCAACAGCTGATAAGCCACCTCTTTAGCCTCGGCCCGCGAGTAAATCTTATGCACCACCGGTGCTTCAATGATGTTCTCCAGCACCGTCAGGTGAGGGAACAGATTGAAGTTCTGGAACACATAGCCGACGTTGATACGCTGCTTGAGAATGGCATTCTCTTTGAGCTCATACAGCTTGTCCCCCTTGCGCCGGTAGCCCACATAGTCGCCGTCGATACGGATAAAACCTTCGTCGACACGCTCCAGGTGGTTGATGGTTCGCAGCAGGGTAGACTTGCCGGAACCGGAAGGCCCGAGGATCACCGTGACGGTACCTGGCTGCAACGTCAGGCTGACGTCATCCAGTGCCTTGTGTTTACCGAAAAACTTGCTCACGTTGCTGATTTCAATCAGGCCGCGCGCCGGTACCGGAACGATGCTGTGCACCGGCGCTTCGCGCAGAGCATAATAATCAATGGCTTCGGACATGGGATCCTCCTAACGTTTTAACCAGCCGGCCAGTTTCTGCCATGGCGTGAGTGGCAATTCGCGCAATGCGCCCCGGGCGAAATAGCGCTCAATGTAATACTGAATGACCGACAGCGCGGTGGTGATGAACAGGTACCAGACCGTGGCGACCATCAGCAGCGGTATCACCTGCTGGGTGCGGTTGTAGATCACCTGAATGGTATAAAACAGCTCCGGCAGCGCCAGCACGTAGACAATCGAGGTCCCCTTCGCCAGGCTGATAATTTCATTGAAGCCGGTTGGGATGATGGAGCGCAGCGCCTGCGGCAAAATAATGCGGAAAGTGCGTCGATAGCCCGGCAACCCGAGTGCCGCCGCTGCCTCATGTTGACCGTACTCGACCCCGATAATGCCGCCACGGATAATTTCTGCGGTATAGGCCGACTGCACCAACGTCAGTCCCAACACCGCGACCGAGAACTGGCTGAGAATATCGATGGTCGGATAGCTGGCGAACACCAGTGAGGTGAAGGGAATGCCCAGTGAAATGGAGTCGTACAGATAAGAGAAGTTATACAGAATGATCAGCACCAGGATCAGCGGCAGCGAACGGAACAGCCAGATATAACCCCATGCCAACGACGCCAGCAGGTAAGAGCGTGATAGCCGCGCCAGTGCCAGCAGCGTACCGAAGATAATACTGAACAACGTGCCGAGCAGCGTCAGCAGCAGGGTTTGCCCCAGTCCGGACAGGACCGCGGGCGCAAAGAACCATTCGGCGAAGACACCCCATTCCCAGCGCTCGTTGGCCGCCACTGACTGGACTATTGCCGCCAGAATAAACACCGAAAACAACGCGCCCACCAGCCGCAGCGGGTAGCGGGCGGGAACCACTTTTAATACTTCTTGCTTGGACATGACCATTCTCCTGAAACAGATAAAGGGGGTTAACAAGGGGACGGGCCCCTAGGCAATCTTCCTTTCCGGTGCACAACAGAGTGCGTCCGCTGTTATCAGGCTTTTGCGAAATGGCAGTCGGCCATCGTAGGGCGGGTGGCTGTAAACTTCACTGTCGACGCTGGGATCGAACTGTGGCTGGTAGCCGTTGCTCAAATACAGACCCACCGCCTCCGGCTGGCGAAAGCCGGTGGTCAGATAGAGCTGGTGGTAACCCTGTTCCTGCGCCAGCGTTTCCAATTGCTGCAATACCCGTTGTGCCAGGCCTTGACGGCGCAGATCGGTCCGTGTCCAGATGCGCTTCAGCTCGGCAGTCTGTAAATCGTAGCGTTTGAAGGCCCCCATGGCGATCGGCTCCCCGGCGCGCAGCAGCACAATAAAGGCGCCTTGCGGCGGGGCGTACAAATCCAGTGCTTCCTGCTCCTGGTCACCAAAATAGTCGCCGTAGCGTTGGCGATATTCACCGAATAGCCCTGCGATCACCGGCTGGACCAGCGGATCGTTCGGCAGCGTTTGGATAAAAACGTCGTTTGCCATCTGTGTGCTCCTAATCGCCCAGGTCGTTGCGTTTGGCGGGCAGGACGCTAAAGGTTGTTCGCATAGCGGATATCCCCGAAGAAATATTCTTGTTATTGAGTAAATTGGTTTGGCGGCAGCTTCAGGCCAAGGTGGTCACGCAAGGTGTTGCCGCTGTAATCGCTGCGGAACAGGCCGCGCTGTTGCAGGATCGGCACCACGCGATCGACAAAATGGCCGAATGAGTTTGGTGTGCCACCGCTAATGATGAAACCGTCGGCAGCCTGGGTGTCGAACCAGTTTTGCAGGCCGTCTGCCACTGCTTCCGGCGTACCGCCAAATACCGGACGAGGGGAGGCGGCTTCCAGCGCCACTTCACGCAGCGTCAGATTGCGTTCGCGCGCATTGCGCTTAATGGCATCGGTGGTGCTGCGGAAGCTGTTTTGCCCCAGTTCACCGACGTCCGGGAAGGGCTCATCCAACGGATGACGGGCGAAGTCATAGTGTTCAAAGTAGCGGCCAAGGTAGTTGAGGGCGTTTTCGATACTGACCAGGCGCGCGGTTTCCCAATATTGACGTTCTACGTCTTCATTGTCGTCACCGACAATCACGCTGACGCCCTGGAAGATCCGCAGGTCATCCGGTTCACGGCCCTGTTCCACCAACTGTTTTTTGACGTCCTGATAAAACACCTGCGCCTGTTGCTGGCTTTCATGGTGGGTGAAAATGGCATCCGCGTGTTTGGCTGCCAGCTGCTTGCCGTCATCCGAGGCGCCAGCCTGGAACAGAATCGGCCGCCCTTGTGGCGTACGGCCAATATTCAGTGGCCCCTGTACCGAGAAGAACTCCCCCTGGTGATTCAGGGTATGCAGTTTACCGGCGCTGAAAAACTCACCGCTGTTCTTGTTGCGTACAAAGGCATCGCTTTCCCACGAGTCCCATAACCCTTTGGTGACGTCGAGGTATTCGCTGGCAATGCGGTAGCGCAGGCTGTGTTCCGGGTGCTCGGTGCGCGAGAAGTTCTTTGCCGAGCCTTCCAGCGGTGAGGTCACTACGTTCCAGCCGGCCCGGCCTTTGCTGAGGTGATCGAGGCTGGCGAACTGGCGCGCTACGGTAAAAGGATCGCTGTATGAGGTGGATAACGTGCCCACCAGCCCGATTTTATCGGTGGCGGCGGACAGCGCGGCGAGCAGGGTTAGCGGTTCAAAACGATTGAGAAAATGCGGAATGGATTTCTCATTGATATATAAACCGTCGGCCACAAACACGAAATCCAATTTACCCTGTTCGGCTTTTTTTGCCGTGGTAATATTAAAATCAAGATTAATACTGGCATCGGCAGTGGCATCCGGATGTCGCCAGGCAGACATATTTCCCGATGCGCCATGCAAAATGGCGCCAAGGCGCAATTGTCGTTGTTCTTTCGCACTGTTGCTCATTGCTTTCACCCTGTTAAGTGCCGGTGTGGCGCTATCTTTAGAGCCCCACTATTGACGAGCACCCTCAGGATGTAAAACAACAAAACAGCATATTCAAATGTTGAAATTAGCAAATATAACCAAAGGGGAAATAATAACTCGCAGCGCAGAATTCACTGCGCCGCGAAATAATAGCCGGGTGATTTTTAAGCCTTGCTGGTGGCTTTTTCCGGGGCGGTGGCTAATTGCTGCAGCGTGCGTTCTGCCAACAGATCGAAATACTGTGAGGCCGGGAAAATCGCCTGTTCATCCGGGTTGAAGCGCGGGTGGTGCAGGCCGAACTCACTCGCCGAGCCGATACTGACAAACACCCCCGGTACGTGGTGCAGATAAAGCGCAAAGTCTTCTCCGCCCATCTGTAGTTCCGCTTCTTCCACCCGGTAACCGGCTTCGGCGGCGACGGTTTTACTGAAGGCTGCCCAGCGTGCGTCATTGACCACCGCCGGTGGGCCGGCTTGCCAGCGCAGCTCCGCCTGTGCACCCAGCGAGGCGGCTACGCCATTAATTACCTGGCGGATTTTATCCGGCACCTGACGGCGGACCTGATCGCTATGGGTACGTACCGTGCCTTCCAGCTCCACGGTCTGTGGCAGGACATTCCAGGTATTGCCCCCCTCGATGCGTGTGACACTGACCACCAACGACTCCAGTGAACTGAAGCTGCGGCTCGGCAAGGTTTGTAGCGCGTTGACAATTTGGCTGGCGGTGACGATGGTGTCCACCCCTTGCTCCGGCTTGGCGGCATGGGCACCCTTGCCGGTGATCAGGATTTGGAAGCGATCGACGTTGGCGTAAAACGCGCCGGCGCGGGTGGCAAAAGTACCGGTGGGCAGTTCCGGCGCGTTGTGCAGACCGAATACTGCAGCTACGTTATCCAGCGCCCCGGCGTCTATCAGGTGCTGGGCACCGTTGAAGGTTTCCTCCGCCGGCTGGAAGAAAATACGCACCGTGCCGGGCAGGGAGGCCTCACGTGCTTTCAATAAATGCGCGGCCCCCAACATCACCGAGGTGTGAAAGTCATGTCCGCAGGCGTGCATCACGCCGCTGTTTTGCGAAGTGAATGGCACTCCGGAAATTTCTTCTATCGGCAGGGCATCAATATCTCCACGCAGCGCAATGATCGGCCCTTTACCACTGCCGATTTCAGCCACCACGCCGGTTTTCAGCCCCAGCGGCAGAATACGGATACCGGCCTCTTCCAGCCAGCGGGTCAGGCGGGCGGTAGTGGCAAACTCGTGGTTGGACAGCTCAGGGTTCTGATGCAGTTCACGGCGGTAGGCGACGATTTTTTCGGCCAGTTGGCTGGTCATAGTCTTGGCTCACAGTGGTTAGTAAGTTCTAACCCTAGTGCAGGGCAGCCGGAAGCAAAAAGACTATCTGGTTATATTTCATAGCGATTACGTCTGCATCGCGTCGTCAATGCCCGTTGACGGTGAATGAAACAGGCGTTCGACCGCTGTTCGCCGGGGTTTGAAGAGGATTGGACTACCCAGAGAGCCGATGACCCAGACGGTGAGTGCTTTACAGCGGAGGCGGCGGACTTTTTCACTTTTTATCGTTTTTATGTGATCCAGGTTGTGGACAAAAACCCGTCTAATTGCTGTACTGTACTGGACACACGTTTAGTGTCTTTCATTCACGTTAAAGGTAAGTTTGATGTCTAAGATTAAAGGTAGCGTTAAGTGGTTTAATGAATCCAAGGGCTTCGGCTTCATTACTCCGGAAGATGGTAGCAAGGACGTTTTCGTTCACTTCTCTGCCATCGCTAGCAATGGTTTCAAAACTCTTGCTGAAGGCCAGCGTGTAGAATTTGAAATCACGAACGGTGCCAAAGGCCCATCTGCTGCTAACGTTATCGCTATCTAATGCTACAGCCGAAATTCTTAAAACCCGCTCACTGAGCGGGTTTTTTATTGCCTTTTTTTCGTCGTTTTATGCCTGCGTTTTGCGTACCAGCAGGGTAAACAGCGTGATGGCGACGGCGTAACAGCCGACGATGGTCAGCGCCATTGACACGCTGGAAGTACCGCCCAGCCCCGTCAAGGGCACGCTACAGGCACCGAGTGCGAACATGCTCACGCCAATCAGCGCAGAAGCGCTGCCCGCTTTGTCGCCCTGGCTTTGCATCGCCAAAGACGAAGCGGTAGGGCCGACAATACCGATCACTGCCACCGAGAAGAACAGCGGTACCATCAGCAGTGCCAACGGCGCGTGTAAACCGGCGGCCAGCAACAACAGCAGCGAAGAAACTGCCGCCAGGGTTAGTCCCCCTTTCAGTACCTTCCTTTCGCCAAAATGGATGCTCAGGCGGCTGGCGATCTGTGCAGAGATAATTAGCCCGACGCCGTTGATGGCGAAGCACAGGCTGAACATCTGCGGGCTGAGGCCATAAATCTGCTGCAGCACGAAGGGAGAGGCGCCGATATAGGCGAACATCCCGGCCATTACAAACCCTTGCGTCAGGCACAGGCCCATAAACTGGCGCTGGGTCAGTAACCCGCCCAACGATCGCAGCATGGCCAAAATACCGCCGTGGCTGCGGCGCTCTGCGGGCAGTGATTCGTCCAGCTTCAGGCTGGCAAGCGTAAACAGCAGCACCGCAATGGCCGCCAGTACGCCGAAAATCCCGCGCCAGTCCATAAACTGCAACATGGCACCACCCAGCACCGGTGCAATGATCGGTGCCAGGCCGTTGACCAACATCAGCAGGGCGAAGAAGCGCGTCAGTTCGTGTCCGGAATAGAGGTCACGAGCAATAGCACGGGAAATAACTGCGCCACCGGCACCGGCCAACCCTTGCAACAGGCGAGCGATGAGTAACTGGTCGATATTCGGTGCCAGTGCGCACCACAGCGAGGCGACCAGCAGCAGTGCCAGTGACAGCAGCAGTGGGCGCATACGGCCGAGCTTGTCGCTGTAGGGGCCAAAAATCAGCTGACCAACGCCCAGTCCGAGCAGGGCGGCGGTCAGGCTGAGCTGCGCGGTGGCGGTGGAGGTATTCAGCTCACCGGCCATTTCCGGCAGGGCGGGCAGGTAGAGATCGATGCACAGCGGGCCCAGTGAAGCGAGCAGGCCAAGCACCAGCGCGTACACCAGACGTTGTCTGGCGAGTTGTTTGGTCATGAGGATTAAAGTTTCCTGAACAGGTGAGAAATAGCTTGTTGGTATAAGCCGTTCAGCAGGCTGACGTCGGCTTTTTGCGTGGTGAGAATGCGATAACCGGTGCCTTCGCTTAACACGGCGATAAACTCTACTCTGGCGGCGATTTCCTGCTCGCTGAAGTGCGGATAGATCCGCCGCAGGCTTTGGCAAACATGGTGGAATAACCGGGTTTCGGCATCGCTGAGCATTTTTGCCACTGTCGGGTTACGGGTGGCCTCGGCGGTGACCTCCAGCATCAACATATGGTCGGTTTCGCTTTCTCCGGGCTGTTGAAACAGGGTGCGTGCCGCCAGGGTACCGGCGATCAGGTTGATATGATCGCCAAGATCTTCCAGCCGCCGCATTTTACTGGCGATGATGCGGTTAACGATCTCTTCGATAATCGCATCTTTGTTGTCGAAATAGCGGTAGATCTGACCAACGCTAAGCTGAGAACCCTGTGCGATTTCCGCCATGCTGGCGGCGTGAAAACCGTGCTGGCGAAAACAGAGTTTTGCGGCGTCGACGATCTGGTCGCGACGGGCCTGTACTTTGGCCTGCCTGCTGTCGCTGGTGGATATCATGTCCCGGTCCTTTACCTAATGAGATGCGGTTCGCTTTCTGGGTGCGAACGTTCATTCTCAATTGTAATGCAACAACGACAATAGGCAAGAGCGCAACTGTAAAGGTGGGTTTTGCGGGGCCGAACTTAGGCGAACAGATAAACCTTGATGAAGGCACCGACAATCAGCAGGCACAGCAGGGTGGCGGTCACTTCAGCGGCAGTTTTCGGCAGGCTAAACATCTGAGTTCTCATCCAGTGGGGATACTGGATGAGATTATGCTCAGTGCAGATTAAGGAAACATTAAGAAGTCGTAATTAAATTATTGTCCGTTAATCCAGACCACCAGCATAAACGCCAGCAGGGTCATCGCCAGCGAGCCCGCCAGATTCAGCAGCATGTTGGTCAGCGCCCAGGCGAAACGGCCATCCTGCAGTAAATACACCACCTCCAGAGAAAAGGTGGAAAAGGTGGTCAACCCACCACAAAAGCCGGTGGTGATCAGCAATTTCCAGGTGGGATCCAGGTGCGTCATACGGGTGAAGATGGCGATAGCCAAACCAATAATAAAGCCGCCCAGCAGATTGACCGCCAGCGTCCCCAGCGGGATGTGCGCGTTAAGCGGATTCATCTTCATGCTTATGGCCCAGCGCAGGACGCTACCCAAACCGCCGCCAATAAAAACTGCCAATAAAGAACTCAACATGGTCGAAACTGCCTTTCATTAAATGGGGAGTCAAACTCAGAAAGCTGCAGGCGCAATGCTACGCACCTCTCTGAGAGGTTACGTAGACATCATTAGCCTGTGAAGGCGGTTATGGAGGAATGTCATCTCCGTCAGTCGGCGCTGCTGTTTGGCGCGCAGGCGGGATCTTACACCCGCCGTTGCCTGTTTTGTAGTATCAAAAGTGACTGCAAAGCAGAAAGTGTCACCTTTGGCCTCAGTGGCCGGGCACGGCCAGCTCCAGGCGGTTACGACCGTTGTTCTTCGCCCGGTACAGCGCGTTGTCGGCGGCTTTTAACCAGTCCAGATAGCCGTGCATATCGCCGTGATAATCCGCAATGCCGGCACTGATGTTCAGTTTTAACTGTGGCGCTTCGCGGAAAATAATTTCGTTTAGCCGTTCCTGAATACGCAACAGCGCAATGCTGGCCTGTTCGGCGCTGGTGTTCGGCAGTACGGCACCAAACTCGTCACCGCCGTAGCGTCCGACAATATCCACGGCGCGCAGGCCGATTAGCAACTCCTCCGCCAGTACCGCCAGTGCCTCGTCACCCAGCGCATGGCCGAAGGTGTCGTTGATGGTTTTAAAGCGATCGATATCCATCAGGATCAGGGTCGCGCTGTGCTGATAGCGGCGACAGCTGTCAAATTGGTGATGCAGCAAATGTTCCCAATGGCGGCGGTTGTACAGCCCGGTCAGGCCATCACGCATACTGATACGCAGCAATTCCTGCTTTTTCTCCGCCAGGCGCTTGGCGGTGCGGTAGGTCACTAACCCCAATAGGGTCGGATAGAGATAGATCATGGGCAGACATAGATAAATCTGCAGCGGCGTGCTTTGTGGCTGAAAGGGGAAACCCAGCAGCGCACTGATTGCCAGCGCACTGGCTACTTGCACGACCAACCCTTTAAAAAACAGGGATTTTCCGGCGGAGGCAATATTGTTCATCCCCATCATCGACAGGATGACCACCGACGGTAAGGCATTAAAGGCCATCGTAGCCACCCACAGCCCACCGAAAAACGAATCGATCAGCAGGTTACGGATTTCGGCCTTGAAGGGCATGACGGAGCGGCGCGCCCACTGGTAGGCGAGGTGTGGCCAGATAAACCCATGGAAAATCAGCAGTCCCCACAGCCAGGGGGTAGTCTGCTGCGAAGAAAGCACCGAGAACACACAGATAAAACCGACCCCCAGACCGACGATGCGTGGCAGGTAAGTGCGTCTGGCGAAGCTGAGGCCGGAACGTCTGGTATCAATGACTGATGGCGTATACATCCGGCAACTCCATAGTGAGCAGGGGGACAGCGTACCATGCAGCTTGAAAACTCAGAATAGTCTGAAGCGCGTACGGCGTATTTAACCTTGCTTATTGGCGCAGGATCTCACTCTGTTACATGTTGCTGTTGTTTTGGCCCAGAGAAAGTAGGTAAATATCCTCAGGCAAGGTTTGTTTTCTCGCTGCGCCCGCAGCGCTATATGAATAAGAAGGTGAGTATGGAAGGTCTCAGTATTACCAAACTTCTGGTGATTGCGGTGTTGATCATTTTACTGTTCGGCACCAGCAAACTGCGTTCTCTGGGCGCTGATTTGGGGGCTGCACTGAAGGGCTTCAAAAAGGCGGTGGGGGATGATACGACTCCGCCAGCGTCAACCACGGCTGAAAGCCAGTCCAACCCGCAGAGCGTCGAAAAGAAAGACGTTTAATTTCGTCTTCTGCCAGGCAATAAAAAACGGATGCCGCATGGACATCCGTTTTTTGCCGTTTCCGTCGTTGGAAACGTAACAAATAATTACTGCAATTACTTCACTTCCATCCCTTTTGCCTGCAAGTCGGCATGGTAGGACGAACGGACAAACGGACCGCAGGCGGCATGGGTGAAGCCCATCGACATCGCTTCTTCTTTCATTTCATCGAATTCGGCCGGGCTGACGTAACGCTGTACCGGCAGGTGATGGCGGCTTGGCTGCAGATACTGGCCCAGGGTCAGCATGGTAACGCCGTGGCGACGCAGATCGCGCATCACTTCAACGATTTCCGCATTGGTTTCCCCCAGGCCGACCATCAGGCCAGACTTGGTTGGAATGTGCGGATGCGCTTCTTTAAACCGCTCCAGCAGCTTCAATGACCACTCGTAGTTCGCGCCAGGACGAACCTGACGGTAAACACGCGGTACGTTTTCCAGGTTGTGGTTGAACACATCCGGTGGCGTTTCGGTCAGGATTTCCAGTGCACGATCCATACGGCCGCGGAAGTCTGGCACCAGCGTTTCAATCTTGATGGTCGGGTTCTTGACGCGGATAGCCGCGATGCAGTCGGCAAAGTGCTGGGCACCCCCGTCACGCAGATCGTCGCGGTCAACCGAGGTGATCACCACATAACGCAGGCCCATATCGGCGATGGTCTGAGCCAGTTTTTCCGGCTCGTTGGCATCTGGCGCCACCGGGCGGCCGTGGGCCACGTCGCAGAACGGGCAGCGGCGGGTACAGATAGCGCCCAGGATCATAAAGGTGGCGGTACCGTGGTTGAAGCACTCAGACAGGTTCGGACAGGAAGCTTCTTCGCACACCGAATGCAGGCCGTTTTTACGCATTGCGGCTTTAATGCCCTGAATGCGCGTAGAGTCGGCAGGGAGTTTGATTTTCATCCACTCGGGTTTACGTAACAGCTCCTGCCGTTCTGTGACCACCGTTTTTACCGGGATCAACGCCATTTTGTCTGCATCGCGGTATTTGACGCCGCGTTCCATCTGAATTGGTTTACTCATAATCGTGCAGGTTCCAGTTACGAAGCTCGACCTTCGGGTAGCCGAGTAAATGAACAAATTCCTGTACCAGGACTGGGTGTACGTCTTCTATGCCAACACCGGGCACCAGCGCGCTGACCTGCGCCATCTGCATACCGGCGTAACCGCAAGGGTTGATACGCTGGAAGGGGGTGAGATCCATGGCCACATTCAGGGCCAGGCCGTGGAATGAACTGCCTTTACGGATCCGCAAACCCAACGAACAGATTTTTTGCTCCCCCACGTAAACACCGGGCGCATCCGGACGGGCACGCGATTCAATGTGAAAGTGGGCGAGGGTATTAATAACGGTATCTTCGATAGCCGTGACCAGTTGGCGAACGCCAACCTTGTTGCGTTTCAGATCGACCATCACATACATCACCTGCTGGCCCGGCCCGTGATAGGTCACCTGGCCGCCGCGATCGCTCTGGACTACCGGAATGTCGCCCGGCATTAACAGATGCTCCGCTTTCCCTGCCTGGCCCTGGGTAAATACGGGCTGATGCTGAACCAGCCACAGCTCATCGGGCGTGGTTTCGGTTCGGCGATCGGTGAAGTTGTGCATGGCTTGGGATACAGGCTCATAGGGCTGCAACCCCAGCTGACGCAAAATGATCTTGTCTGGTTGCAAAAGAGTCATCGTCAGGTTACAGAAGTGGTGTTGCCATTATACCGGGCGCTCTGGCCGGCGACCAGCGTTTCGCTGACCAAAAATGCGCAACCCGGGCAGAGAATGCTCTGTCCCGGTCTGAAATACAGGGGTTTATGCTGGAATTACAGCACCATGCGGACAATTTCAATGTTGCCCAACTCATCATATAAGGTTTCCACCTGGTCGATATGGGTGGCGGTGATGGTGATGGACACGGAGTGGTAATTGCCTTTGCTGCTAGGTTTAACCCGCGGGTTATAATCCCCGGGAGCATGGCGTTGCACCACTTCAACCACCTGGTCTACCAGCTCGGGTTGTGCCAGGCCCATTACTTTGTAGGTAAATGAGCAAGGGAATTCGAGCAGTTCGTTCAGTTTAGTTTTCATGTGCGCTCCAGAGTGCGGCTATCGATATAGCGATTCTATAAATTATAACTCCCGCCGGAGCGGGAGTTAATGTTAATCAGTATATGGGGGCGATTTCGCCCATTTCAACTGTTAACCGAACCAGTGATGGAACATCAGTTTGATGTAATCCACGATACGGCTGAAGAAACCGCCTTCTTTCACTTCGTTCATCACCACCAGCGGGCGCTGATCGATGGTTTTGCCATCCAACTGGAAGTTGATGCTGCCGACAACCTGGTTTTTCGCCAGTGGCGCATGAATTTCCGGCGTGTTCAGCACGTAGCTGGCTTTGAGATCTTTCATCCGGCCGCGTGGGATAGTCAGGTAAACGTCTTTGTCTACGCCCAGCTCAACGCGATCCGCATCGCCGAACCATACCGGCTCAGACGCAAACTCTTTGCCCACTTTCAATGGCGCAACGGTTTCGAAGAAGCGGAAGCCCCAGGTCAGCAGTTTCTTGCTTTCGGTTTCACGGCCTTTATAAGTACGACCGCCCAACACCGCAGAGATAAGACGCATCTGGCCTTCGGTGGCAGATGCGACCAGGTTGTAGCCTGCTGCATCGGTATGACCGGTTTTGATGCCGTCGACGTTCAGGCTGGTATCCCACAACAGACCGTTACGGTTCATCTGGCGGATATTGTTGAAGGTGAATTCTTTTTCTTTATAAATCGCGTACTCGTCCGGCACGTCACGGATCAGCGCCTGGCCGATCAACGCCATATCGCGCGCCGAGCTGTACTGACCCTGTGCATCCAGGCCATGTACCGTCTGGAAGTGGGTGTTCTGCAGGCCCAGCTTGCTGACGTAGGTGTTCATCAGATTAACGAACGCATCCTGGCTGCCGGCCACATAGTCGGCCATCGCTACACAGGCGTCGTTACCGGACTGCAGGTTGATGCCGCGGGTCAGTTTGGAGACCGGTACGCGGTCGCCTGGCTTCAGGAACATCAGGGAAGAACCCTTGAATACCGGGTTGCCGGTTGCCCAGGCATCTTGTCCCACGGTAACCATGTCTTCCTGGCCGATCTTGCCTGCTTTCAACGCCTGGCCGATGACGTAACTGGTCATCATTTTGGTCAGGCTGGCAGGGTCGCGGCGGGCGTCGGCGTTCATTTCCGCCAAAACTTTACCGGAGTTGTAATCAATCAGGACGTAGGCTTCCGCATCGATCTGCGGTACCCCTGGGATCATGGTTTTGATATTAACGTCATCGGCATGCGCAACGGAGGTTGCACTCATCGCGATAACGGTGCCGAGCGCTATGCTCTTGATTAAGCGGAAAGAGGTTACTTGTTTCATGATCGAGACTACAACATCCATGAGGGTAAAATTAAAAACGAGCCACACTATAACAGATGAGATCCCGGCAGGCATTAGTCAATCCTCTGACTAATCGCGCTTTATTGGCTTTAGCTGAAAGAAAATGTTTCAGCTAAAGGAACGCTTATCAACCGCGTTCGCCTGCCAGAGAATTGTTTTAAGGTGCGGCAGTGACAAAAGATTGTTGCTGCGCTTCACTGGCCAGACGCTGCTGCAGTTCGACCGCCTGCTGACGGCTGCTGAACGGGCCTAATTGCACGCGGTAAACGCTGCCGTTGGCGGCCACTTTACCCGGTACGCCAAACTTTTGGCTCAGGCTTTGTTGCCAGCTTTGCGCGCGTTCGGCACTGCTCAGTGCGCCGACCTGCACCACATAGCTGCCACCTGTAGAAGCATTGGCGGCAACGGCGGCGGTCGCTGCGACCGGTGCGGCAATGGCGGCGGCGCTGACGGCAGGCTCTGGCTCTGACCCCTCCAGCACGCCAGCCGGGACAGCGCTTGGCGCGCCCAGGAAACCACTGCGGCTATTGCCGGTAGTGGCGGCCGGGGCGTTGTCGCCGGTGTTCAGGCTGCTGTTGTCAATCGGGCGTACTGCGGCACCGCTGGCGACAGGAACATCTTGCTGCACCGGGGTTCCCATGCTGCTGGAACCCAGATCCGGACGTGAAGGCAGGGCATAGCTTTGTTTGGCCACGGTGGTGCCAATGGTGCCTGGACCGCTCAGAGTACCGTCCGGTGCCACGTTGATGAAATCAACCTTGACCTTGGTGTTGTTGGACAGGTTCAGGCGGTCGGCGACGGCTTTCGACAGATCGATAATACGGCCCTGGGTGTAAGGCCCGCGATCGTTAACCCGCACCACCAGTTGACGGCCATTGGCCAGGTTGGTGACGCGTACGTAACTTGGGATCGGCAGCGTTGGGTGTGCGGCCGTCAGGCCGTTAGGATCAAACTGTTCCCCCAGCGCGGTGGTATTGCCACGGGCTTCTTCACCATAGGAGCTGGCCAGACCGGTCTGAGAGAAGTTCTGCGGATCCTTGACGATGCGGTAAGTGTCGCCATTAACCTTATAATCCTGCATGTTATTAGGGTTATAGGGTTCATATTGAGGCTCAACGCCACCGATTTCCACCACCGGCCCATTATATGGCTGCTGCGGTGGTGCTTGCTGTTCCGTGGTCGGGGCGGTACAGGCGGAAAGCAATACCGCGACGACGCCGACCCAAAGCCATTCCTTACGCATTACTCACCCCTTATAAACTCTTGGACATCATTTTTCGATGCGTGTGGATCGACATGATAATGCCGAACCCAGCCATAAGCACAATCAGCGCCGAACCCCCGTAACTGACCAGAGGCAAAGGTACGCCAACTACCGGCAAAATACCACTGACCATACCAATGTTAACAAACACATAAACGAACAAAATCAGCATCAGACCGCCGACCATCACCCGGCCGAAGGTGGTTTGCGCCTTGGCGGCGATCATCAGCCCGCGGATAATCACCAGCAGGTAGAGTGCCAGCAATACCAGCACCCCGATCAGCCCCAGTTCTTCGGCCAATACTGCGAAGATAAAGTCGGTGTGACGTTCCGGCAGGAATTCCAACTGTGACTGGGTGCCGTGCAGCCAGCCTTTGCCGGACAGGCCGCCGGAGCCGATGGCAATTTTTGACTGAATAATATGGTAGCCGGCGCCAAGCGGGTCGGTTTCCGGATCGAGCAGCATCATGACGCGGTCGCGCTGATAGCCGTGCATCAGGAAGAACCACAGCACCGGGATAAAGGCCGCCAGCAGTACGGCGGCCACGGCGATCAGCTTCCAGCTCATGCCGGACAGGAACAGCACGAACAGCCCGGAGGCGGCGATCAGGATCGAGGTCCCCAGATCGGGCTGTGCGGCCACCAGCAGGGTCGGCAGGAAAATCAGCACCAGTGCAATGGCGGTGTTCTTCAGCGAAGGCGGGCAGACGTCGCGGTTCATAAAGCGCGCCACCATCAGCGGCACGGCGATTTTAGCGATTTCGGACGGCTGGAAACGCACAAAGCCGAGATCCAGCCAGCGCTGAGCGCCTTTACTGATCTGCCCGAAAGCGTCCACCAAAATCAGCAGGATCACGCAGAAAATATATAAATACGGTGCCCAGCTTTCATAAACTCGCGGTGGGATCTGCGCCATGACGGCCATCACGATCAGCCCCATCACGATCTGGCCGATCTTGCGCTCCATCATGCCGATGTCCTGACCGCTGGCGCTCCACATCACGAACGCGCTGTAGACCAGCAGGGCCAGAATTAATACCAGGAATGTGGGGTCGATATGGATTTTGGTCCAGATCGAGCCCTTTTGTTGGCTTTCAGTCATGTTCTGCCTTAATCACCCTCAACGCCTGGTGGCAGTGGGGCTTCAGATGGTAATTGCGTATTGTTGTCGCCCAGCAAAATATGGTCGAGGATCTGACGGGTGATCGTCCCGACCGCCGGACCGGAGCCGCCGTTTTCCAGAATGATGGCGACCGAGACCGTAGGGTTGTTGTACGGTGCAAAGGCGGTCATCAACTTATGGTCACGCAGGTGTTCCGCCAGTTTGTGGGCGTTGTAGGTTTCGTAACCGAATACCTGTGCGGTACCCGATTTCGCCGCGGCTTTGTAAGGTGCATCCGAGAAGTACTTGCGTGCCGTCCCGTTCGGACGGTTGGCTACACCATACATGCCGTCTTTGGCAATTTCCCAGAAGCCGGAATGAATATCGCCGATCTGCTTGGTTTCTTCCTGAGTGAAAGGCACCAGCGCACCATTGATTCGGGTGCTCTGCAGCAGGTGCGGCGTTTTGACATTACCGTCGTTAATCAGCGTGGTCAGTGCCTTGGCCATCTGGATCGGCGTTGCCGTCCAGTAGCCCTGGCCGATGCCCACCGGAATGGTGTCACCCTGATACCAGGGTTTTTTATAGCGCTTGAATTTCCAGTCGCGGGTCGGCATCAGGCCGGAACGCTCTTCGGACAGATCGATGCCGGTATATTCGCCGTAACCGAACTTGGTCAGCCAGGTCGACAGGCGATCGATACCCATATCATAGGCGACCTGATAGAAGAAGGTATCCGCCGACTCTTCCAGGGCTTTGGTGACGTTCAGGCGGCCGTGGCCCCACTTTTTCCAGTCACGGAAGCGTTTTTCCGAGCCGGGCAATTGCCACCAGCCGGGATCGAACAGGGTGGTGTTTTTGGTGATCACCCCGGCACTGAGCGCCGAGACGGAAATGTACGGTTTTACCGTTGACGCCGGTGGATATAGCCCCTGCGTGGCGCGGTTAATCAACGGCCGGTTCGGATCGTTGAGCAGCCCCTGATAGTCTTTACTGGAGATGCCATCGACGAACAGGTTCGGATCATAGCTGGGGTTGGAGACCATCGCCAGAATGCCGCCGGTGCGCGGATCGCTTACCACCACGGCCGCACGGCTGCCGACCAGCAACTGCTCAATATAGCGTTGCAGGTTGAGATCCAGCGTCAGGTAAACGTCCTGACCGGCTGACGGGGGTTGTTCATGCAGTTGGCGGATCACCCGGCCACGGTTGTTGACTTCAACCTCTTCGTAGCCGGTTTTGCCGTGCAGGGTATCTTCGTAATAACGTTCGATACCCAGCTTGCCGATGTCGTGGGTGGCGGCGTAGTTGGCCAGCTTGCTCTCTTTATCCAGGCGTTCGACATCGCGGTCGTTGATCTTCGACACGTAGCCGATCACGTGGGTCAGGGCAGAGCCATACGGGTAGTAGCGACGCTGGTAGCCTTTGACCTCGACGCCGGGGAAGCGGAACTGGTTAACCGCAAACCGTGCTACCTGAACTTCATTCAGGGCAGTTTTCACCGGAATGGAGACGAAACGGCGTGAGCGCTTGCGCTCTTTCTCGAAGTTGGTGATGTCTTCGTCGGTCAGATCGACCACCGGACGCAGTGCCTGCAGCGTGGCCTTCAGGTCATCGACCTTTTCCGGCATCAGCTCCAGCTGATAAATGGTGCGGTTGAGCGCCAGCGGGGTGCCGTTGCGATCATAGATAATGCCGCGGCTGGGCGCGATCGGCACCAGTTTGATGCGGTTTTCGTTGGAACGGGTGCGGTAATCCTCAAAGCGGACGATTTGCAGATTATACAGATTGGCGATGAGGGTGCCGGTCAGCACCAGGATGACAAAGAACGCCACCAGGGCGCGGCGTACAAACAGGGCGGATTCAGCCGTATAGTCGCGAAAAGGGTTACGTTCTATTTTCATCCCGCTGCTTTATTTCACTCTGTCACGGTTACCACCGGTTATTCCCGGTGGTAAGGATGATTTGTTGTAATACTCCAGGCGCGGTAGAGGCTTTCAGCCACCAGAACGCGCACTAAAGGATGCGGCAATGTCAACGGTGAGAGCGACCAACTTTGTTCTGCTGCGGCCTTGCACGCCGGTGCCAGCCCTTCCGGGCCGCCAATCAGCAGGCTGACGTTGCGGCCGTCCTGCTTCCAGCGCTCGAGCTGCTGTGCTAACTGCGGCGTTTCCCACGGCGTACCGGGGATGTCCAGCGTGACAATGCGATTGCCTTTGCCTACCGCCGCCAGCATCTGTTCGCCTTCCTTTTCCAGAATGCGTTTGATATCGGCATTCTTGCCGCGCTTGCCCGCCGGGATTTCGGTCAGCTCAAACGGCATATCTTTCGGAAAGCGGTGCAGATAATCCATAAAGCCGGTCTGCACCCAGTCTGGCATTTTAGTGCCGACCGCTACCAGTTGCAGTTTCACCGCTTAGCTCCAGAGTTTTTCCAGCTCGTACAGACGACGGCTTTCTTCTTGCATTACATGGACGATCACTTCGCCCAGGTCAACCACTATCCAGTCGGAAGCTTCCTGGCCTTTCATGCCAAACAGTTCCATGCCCGCAGAACGGGATTCTTGCACCAGGTGGTTGGCGATCGACATCACGTGACGGGTAGAAGTACCGGTGCAGATGATCATGCAATCAGTGATGCTGGATTTACCCTGTACATCCAGAGCGATAATGTCTTGGCCTTTCAGGTCATCAATTTTATCGATGACGAAATCTTGGAGCGCTTTACCTTGCAAAGGTTCCCCCTCGGGAGTGTTCTGTTCATTCGACTGCGGCGGGCAACTGCCCGTTTTGCGGCCTGAATCAATGATAAGTCGGCAGGATGCCGCTGAAAGCCAGCTGGTGACTGCCCGGCCAGCTAAGGTTTCCGGGGTTTTCAGCGAATACCTGAAAAATAGCGGCGCAGTATATCATGCGGCTCTCGCTAGCGATATAAACCCTGTAACTCGATATAGCGCTGTACCGAACGCGGCAACAGGTCGTCACAGTCGAGACCCAGGTGGCGGCGCTGGCGGATTTCCGTCGCTGAAATTTCCAGCTGCGGCGTATCGGCCAGGTAGATATAGCCCTGTGGTTGCAGGCTAAGCAGCGCTGCATCGGTCACCTGATGTTGTTCCAGCCACTGCTGCAGTTCCGGCGTGTCCATCCGATCGTTGTAACCCGGGCGCGCCAGCACCAGCAGGTGGCAGGTCTCCAGCAGCGATTGCCAGCGGTGCCACTTGTGCAACGTCAACAGCGAGTCCTGGCCAATAATAAACGCCAGCGGCAATGCAGCGCCACGTTCTTTACGAATGGCTTCCAGCGTCTCTATGGTGTAGGACGGCGTGGTGCGGTGCAGTTCGCGATCGTCAACCGCAAACAGTGGGTTACCGGCGATCGCCAGTTCAACCATCTTTAACCGTTGCTGAGCGTTAGCCTCAGGCTGAGGGCGGTGCGGGGGCACGTGGTTGGGCAGCAGTGTGACCCGGTTCAGGCCAACCTCGGCGGCCAGCGCTTCCACCGGCCGCAGATGGCCGTAATGGATCGGGTCAAAGGTGCCGCCAAACAGGGCGTGCAGGACGGTGGTCTCTTGCGGGTTAGTGGGCATCTGAAAAACTCGTGGCCAGAGGTTTGCCGCACAGCAGCATCGACAGGGTTTCCAGTTCCGACCACACCGACTGGCCGTAATCCTGCTTAAGGGCGATTTCAATCTGCGCCAACAGATGAACCGCTTGCCGCAGTTGGGCAGCAGATAACCGCTGTAATGCCTGGGTGACCAGGTTACGGCGGTTTTGCCAGACCTTGTACTGGTCGAACAGCGTACGCAGCGGCACTGACGCCATGCGTCGTTGCAGGTTCAGTAACTGCAGCAATTCACGTTGCAGGGTGCGTAGCAGGATCACCGGTTCGACATCTTCCTGCTGCATTTGCTGCAGGATATGCCAGGCTCGCTTGCTTTTGCCCGCCAGCAGGGCGTCCAGCCAGTGGAATGGCGTGAAGTGCGCGGCGTCATTGACCGCCAGTTCAACGCGCGGCAGGGTAAGCTTGCCGTCCGGGTGTAGCAGCGACAGCCGTTCCAGCGCCTGTGACAGCGCCAGCAGGTTGCCTTCGTAGCAATAACACATCAGCTGATTGGCCGCGTCGTCCAGTTCCAGTTTCATGGATTTGGCGCGCTGTGCTACCCAGCGGGGTAACTGCGCCTGTTCCGGTGTCTGGCAACTGACGTAAGCGCCATGCGGGCTGAGCGCCTTGAACCAGGCGCTGTTTTCCTGCGCTTTGGTCAGACGTGGTCCACGCAGCATCAGTAAAATGTCGTCATGCAGCAGAGCGGCCAGCTTGATCAGCTGTTCGCCGATCGGGGCGGTCGGCCCATTATCAGGGAAGATCAGCAGTAGCGTCTGCCTGCTAGCGAACAGGCTCATGGCCTGGCAGATGCTAAAGATGGCGTCCCAGTCGGTATGGGCGTCGAGCGAAATGCTGTAGTGCTCGGTGAACTGTTGCTGTTGTGCCGTTTGGCGGATCAGATCCTGGCTTTCCTGCAGCAGCAGTGGCTCATTGCCACTCAATAAATAACAAGCGCGCAGCCCCTCTCGGAGCTGCGCGGCAAGTTGTTCAGGGTAAATACGGATCATTGATCGACGCGACTTGCCGCTTTTTCACCAGCGGCAGCTGCTTTCTGCTGAGTTTCTTCTTCCGCCGCGTGTACCGTCAGCAGTTTACGCACCAGTTGTTGGGCGGCCTGCTCGCGCATTTCCTGACGAATAATTTCCTGTTCGGAATCTTTTGCCAGTGCGGTCAGCGGGTTATCGAAGAACGAACGGAACACTTTCACGTTCAGCGGATACAGATCGTGACCCGGGAGCAGCACCTGTGCCTGGACCGTCAGCACCAACTGGTACTCAGCGGTTTTACCGTCCTGGAAGATCGAGGCGGTATCCTGACTTTCAGTGGCGCCAATGATGCGCAGGGAAGGGAGATCCTTACGTTTTGCATCTTTGACAATGGTCACGTCGCTCAGACGTAATTGTTCACGCACCGAGCGGGTCAGCGGACCATAAGGGTCTGAGCTGTCCAGAATCAGCGTTTTCATTTCCGAGGGTACCTGCGTGGTGCCACGCAGGTGAAAACCGCAGCCGGCGGTGACCAGCACCGCCAACCCCAGCAACAGCGTCAGAATACGTTGTCGCACAATTCCTCCTTGTGTTAACCCACAACCAGGTTAAGCAATTTGCCCGGAACATAGATCACTTTACGAACCGTAACCCCGTCCAGATATTTAGCGACCAGATGTTCCTCAGCGGCGCGCGCGCGCACCTGTTCTTCGGTTGCATCGGCTGCCACAGTGATTTTAGCGCGAACCTTGCCGTTGACCTGTACCACCACCAGCTTGGAGTCTTCGACCATGGCTTGCTCGTCGGCTTGCGGCCAGGCTGCGGTATCCACATCGCCTTCACCGCCCAACGCCTGCCACAGTGAGAAGCACACGTGCGGGGTGAACGGATACAGCATGCGGACCACAGACAGCAGCGCTTCCTGCAGCAGGGCGCGATCTTGCTCGCTTTCTTGCGGTGCACGGGCCAGCTTGTTCATCAGTTCCATCACGGCGGCAATCGCGGTGTTGAAGGTCTGACGGCGGCCGATATCGTCGGTCACTTTGGCGATGGTTTTGTGCAGATCGCGGCGCAGTGCTTTCTGCTCTTCGGTCAGCGTTGCTACGTTCAGCGGCTGCACTGCCCCTTTCTCCAGGTGTTCGTAGGCCAGTTTCCAGACGCGTTTCAGGAAGCGGTTTGCCCCTTCCACACCGGATTCTTGCCATTCCAGCGTCATTTCTGCTGGCGAGGCGAACATCATGAACAGACGCACGGTGTCTGCACCGTATTTCTCAACCATCACCTGTGGGTCGATGCCGTTGTTTTTCGACTTCGACATTTTGCTCATGCCAGCATAGACCAGTTCACGACCTTGTGGATCGGTGGCTTTGATAATGCGGCCTTTGTCATCGCGCTCAACGGTGGCGTCGACTGGGGAAACCCAGACGCGTTCGCCGCTGTTGCCGCTGTAATAGAAGGCGTCTGCCAGTACCATGCCCTGACACAGCAGGCGTTTTGCCGGCTCGTCGGAATCGACCAGGCCCGCGTCACGCAACAGCTTGTGGAAGAAGCGGAAGTACATCAGGTGCATGATGGCGTGTTCGATACCGCCAACGTACTGATCCACCGGCAGCCAGTAGTTGGCGGCGGCTGGATCCAGCATGCCCTGGTCGTACTGCGGGCAGGTGTAGCGCGCGTAGTACCAGGAAGACTCCATAAAGGTGTCGAAGGTGTCGGTTTCACGCAGCGCAGGCTGGCCGTTTACGGTGGTTTTTGCCCACTCGGGATCTGCCTTGATTGGGCTGGTAATGCCGTCCATCACCACGTCTTCCGGCAGGATCACCGGCAGTTGGTCTTCCGGGGTTGGCATTACGGTGCCGTCTTCCAGCGTGACCATGGGGATTGGTGCACCCCAGTAACGTTGGCGAGAAACACCCCAGTCGCGCAGACGGTAGTTAATCTTGCGCTGGCCGACGCCTTTGGCGACCAGTTTGTCGGCAATGGCGTTGAAACCGGCCTGGTGATCCAGCCCGTCAAATTCGCCGGAATTGAACAGCGCGCCTTTCTCGGTCATCGCTTCGGCCAGGACATCCGGTTGGTTGCCGTCGAGAGTGAGTACGACCGGCGTGATCGGCAAACCGTATTTGGTGGCGAACTCCCAGTCACGTTGGTCGTGAGCCGGAACCGCCATGACCGCGCCGGTGCCGTATTCCATCAACACGAAGTTGGCGACCCAAATCGGCACTTGCTCACCGGACAGCGGATGGATGGCGAACAGGCCGGTCGGCATGCCTTTCTTCTCCATCGTCGCCATCTCGGCTTCGGCCACTTTGGTGTTACGGCATTCTTCGATAAATTCAGCCAGCGCCGGGTTGTTCACCGCGCCTTGTTGCGCCAAAGGGTGACCCGCAGCGACGGCGACGTAGGTAGCACCCATAAAGGTGTCTGGACGGGTGGTGTAAACGGTCAGTTTCTCTTCGCTGCCCGCCACGTCAAAGGTGATATCCACCCCTTCGGAACGACCAATCCAGTTACGCTGCATGGTTTTCACCTGCTCTGGCCAGCTTTCAAGCGTATCCAGATCGTTCAGCAGTTGGTCGGCGTAAGCGGTGATTTTGATAAACCACTGTGGGATCTCTTTACGCTCTACCTTGGTGTCACAGCGCCAGCAGCAGCCGTCGATAACCTGTTCGTTGGCCAGCACGGTCAGATCGTGTGGGCACCAGTTCACCGCAGAAGTCTTCTTGTAGACCATGCCTTTTTCGTACAGCTTGGTGAAGAACCACTGTTCCCAACGGTAGTAATCCGGATCGCAGGTAGCGATCTCGCGATCCCAGTCATAGCCGAAGCCCAGCAGTTTTAGCTGGTTCTTCATGTATTCGATGTTGTCGTAGGTCCACGGGGCCGGTGCGGTGTTGTTCTTGACCGCAGCGCCTTCCGCCGGCAGGCCGAACGCATCCCAGCCGATCGGCTGTAGTACGTTTTTACCTAGCATGCGCTGATAGCGCGAGATCACGTCGCCGATAGTGTAGTTACGAACGTGTCCCATGTGCAGACGGCCTGATGGGTATGGCAGCATGGATAGGCAGTAATACTTTTCCTTGCTCGCATCTTCGGTAACCTTGAAAGTCTGCTTCTCTTGCCAGTGAAGCTGTACGTTCGATTCTATGTCTTCTGGACGGTATTGCTCTTGCATGGCGGCTGGTGGTCCTGTAGGTGTAAAACAGCTACATCCGTAGCATTCTGTTGAGTACTTATAGATCCGCATAGCATAGCTGATAAGACCTCCCGGCAACAACACCAAGCGCCCGACTCGCCGTATTTAAAAAATCCTCGCCTTGATATGACTCACATCTTGAGGATCCCGTGCCTTGCCAAGTGACATCAGCAATTTACGGCTAAAATGATAAGAGCTAGTTTGAAGAGGTAAGTCCCGTCACGTAAGTTCATCGAGGAGAGATTATGAACAAGGTTGCTCAGTACTACCGCGAATTGGTGGCATCTCTGACCGAACGCTTGAAAAATGGCGAACGTGATATTGACTCGCTGGTCGCGAGCGCTGAAAAACGGCTGAACGAAGCGGGTGAGCTGACGCGCGATGAAGTGGAGCAGGTGACCCTGGCGGTACGGCGAGATCTGGAAGAGTTCGCCCGTAGTTATCAGGAAAGCCGGGAAGAATTTACTGACAGTGTTTTTATGCGGGTGATTAAAGAGAGCCTGTGGCAGGAACTGGCGGACATTACCGACAAAACCCAGTTGGAATGGCGCGAAGTGTTCAAGGACGTCAGCCACCATGGCGTTTACCACAGCGGTGAAGTGGTTGGGCTGGGGAATCTGGTGTGCGAGCAGTGCCACCATCATATGGCGTTTTACACGCCGGAAGTGCTGCCGCTGTGCCCGAAATGCGGCCACGACCAGTTCCAGCGCCGGCCTTTCGAACCTTAAGTTACCCGCACCCTGGCCTTCACCTGAGTGGAAAGGGCCGGGGCAGGGAGGTCGTCATTAACCGAACAGCTTTTTCATCAGGTTACTGAGAAAACCGCCACCGGTCGGGGCTGTTGCCGGCTCAGGCTCGCTTGTGAGGGCGGTGTATACGGTTGCAGGGACTTTCTGTGCCACCGCGATACGGCTGTCTTGTGCCGCTTTTTCTGCTGCTTCCGGCCCGTAAGCAAACCCTTCCGCCAGCACGAATTCCACATCCGTAATACCGATAAAGCCCAAGAACAGCTTGAGATAAGGCGTGATCAGGTCGGTTGGCGTCTCGGCGTGGATACCGCCACGGCTGGAGATCACGATCGCTTTCTTGCCAGTGACCAGGCCTTCGGAGCCTTCGGAGGTGTAACGGAAGGTTTGACCGGCGCGTGCTATCAGGTCGAAGTAAATTTTCAACTGGGTCGGGATATTAAAGTTGTACATCGGTGCGCTGATGATCAGGGTGTCATGCGATTTCAGTTCGGCAATCAGCTCATCGGAAAGCGCCAGCGTCTGTTGCTGATAGGGGGTTAAGGGTTTGTCCCCGGCACTAAAACCGCCGATCACTTCACCGTTCAGCTCCGGCAGAGTGGGGTTGGCCAAATCGCGGAAGGTAAAGGTGTCACTTGGGTGCGCTTCTTGCCACTGTTGAACAAAAAAATCGACCAATTTTCCAGACTGGGAGTAATCGCCCAGAATACTTGATTTCAGGACCAGTATACGACTCATGCGGTTATCTCCAGGCTTGTTCTAAGGGCGTCAGCAATGCTGTGCGTTTAACAGCATCTTAGAGGCAAGCCGGGATCAGTGATAGCGTAAAAATTCGCTGAGTTAAATCAAAAAAATTGAACATTAGGGCGCGTCTTGCGCCCCAGTGGGTCAGTAACGCGCAACGCGTTCAGCCAGCAGACTGATAAACCCTTCACGATCGATAGCGGTCAGCACTTCCACGTTGGCCGGCTTGCCGGTTTGCTGGAAGAGATCCACCACCGTCATGCCCTGGGTGTATTCCCCCTTGGTTTCCACGCCGACCCAGCGTTCGATACTGCTAAATAGCTGAGGGGCCAGTAGCCAGGCAATGGTGCAGGGATCGTGCATTGCGGCACCCGGCAGCCCGCGTGGGTGGCTGAGATACAGCGGCAGGTAGAAGTCGAGCATTTCGGCCACCGCCTGTGCCACCGGGTTGTCAATTTGGCGGATACGTTCGATATCTTGTGGCAACACCAGAGCCTGGTGGGTGACGTTCAACCCGGCCATGGTCAAGGGCACGCCGGATTTCAGTACCATCTCGGCGGCTTCGGGATCGACAAAAATATTAAATTCCGCCACCGGGGTGGTATTACCGGCGTTCATGCCACCGCCCATAAAGACGATGCGCTCGATGTTGCCTTTCAGTTCGGGGTGCTGGGCCAGCAGCAGGGCGATATTGGTCATGGGGCCGGTGACCACCAGGGTGATCGGTTCCGGGCTGCTGCGCAACAGGCTGGCGATCAGCTCGACGGCGCTTTGTTTGACCGGCTTGAGGGTGGGCGTCGGCAGGTGGGTATTGCCCATGCCGGTTTTGCCATGCACGTAGTCGGCAATCACCAGCTCACGCATCAGCGGGGCAGCGGCACCGGCTGCGACTGGAATGTCTTCACGCTTCATTAGCGTCAGCAGGCCGAGCGCGTTATGCAGGGTTTTCTCCGGCGTCTGGTTACCGGCAGAGGTGGTGATGGCTTTTACCTCCAGTTCCGGTGAGCTCAGTGCCATGGCAAGGGCAATGGCGTCGTCGAGGCCGGGATCGCAATCGATAATGATAGGGCGGGGCATATGTATCTCCTTTTTACCCGTCGTCTTTCAAGCTGCAGCGTTGTTACCTGCACTACAAGACCCATCCGTGGGTCTTGCCCCTTCGGGGCCGCTGCAAGCAGCGTTCAAATCTGTTCCCGACAGATTTGTCACTCACCCCAGTTACTTACTCAAGTAAGCGCCTGGGGATGAGCGAGCTGGTCGCCTAGCTGCAACTTGAAAGCCATAGGGTAGAATTGTGCTGAGAGCATCGGATCAAAACCAGGGAGAAACAAGCGCTTTTAGTGCCGGGAGCGGGGAGATGCGCCCCGAATGGAGCGCATCAGATCAATTAGTGCAGGATTTTTGCCAGGAAGTCTTTGGCGCGCTCAGACTCAGGGTTGTTGAAGAAATCGTCTTTATTGCGGTCTTCGACAATTTTGCCTTCGTCCATAAAGATCACCCGGTTGGCCACCTTGCGGGCAAAGCCCATTTCGTGGGTCACCACCATCATGGTCATGCCTTCGTTCGCCAGTTCGACCATCACGTCGAGCACTTCGTTGATCATTTCCGGATCGAGCGCCGAGGTCGGTTCATCGAACAGCATGGCGATGGGATCCATACACAGCGCACGGGCGATCGCCACGCGCTGCTGCTGACCACCGGAAAGCTGTCCGGGAAACTTGTTGGCGTGGGCGGTCAGGCCGACGCGTTCCAGCAACTTCAGGCCTTTCTCGCGGGAAGCGGCTTTATCACGCTTGAGCACTTTTACCTGTGCCAGCGTCAGGTTGTCGATGATCGACAGGTGCGGGAACAGCTCAAAGTGTTGGAACACCATGCCGACCTTGGAACGCAACTGCGCCAGGTTGGTTTTCTTGCTGTTGACCGGAGTCCCGTTCACCAGGATATCGCCCTGCTGGATCGGCTCCAGGCCGTTGACGGTTTTGATCAGGGTAGATTTGCCCGAGCCTGAAGGACCGCAGACTACCACCACCTCGCCTTTTTTGACTTCGGTGGTGCAATCGGTCAGAACCTGAAAGTGACCGTACCACTTAGAAACATTTTTCAGGGATATCATCAAACAGTCCTTTTCTTCAAATAGCTTACCAGCGCCGAGGCGGCGAGACTGATAACAAAATAGACAAAGCCGGCGAACAGGATCATTTCAACCTGGGTGCCGTCGCGCTCGCCGATGGTTGAGGCGGTACGGAAGAAGTCAGCCAGGCTCAGTACGTACACCAGAGAGGTATCCTGGAACAGTACGATGCCCTGGGTCAGCAGCAGCGGCACCATGGCGCGGAACGCCTGCGGCAAAATAACCAGCTTCATTGACTGCCAGTGGGTCATGCCCAGCGCCAGTGCGGCGGAAGACTGGCCGCGCGAGATGCTGATAATACCGGCACGGATAATTTCCGAGTAATAGGCCGCTTCAAACAGGGAAAAGGCTACCATGGCGGAGATCAGGCGAATATCGGTTTTCGGCGACAGTCCCAGAACCTTTTGTAATAAGCTTGGAACCACCAGATAGAACCACAGCAGTACCATCACCAATGGCACCGAGCGGAACAGGTTGACGTACAGGGCGGCGAACCAGCTGATGGGCTTGATCGGCGACAAGCGCATTACTGCCAGAACGGTACCCCAGAGGATACCGAAGACGATGGCGGTCACGGTGATCTTCAGCGTGATGAACAGACCCTGCAGCAGATAAGGGAAGCTTGGGACAATCGATGCCCAGTCAAATTCGTACATTATTTACTCCCCATATTGCCGGGCAACTGCACTTTTCTCTCTACCAACCGCATAAGCAGCATGATCACGGCATTGATGGCGACATAGGCCAGCGTAATCGCGGTAAAGGATTCATAGGCATGCGCCGAGTAATCCAGCAATTTGCCGGCCTGGGCAGCCATGTCGACCAGCCCGATGGTGGAAGCGATGGCGGAGTTTTTTACCAAGTTAAGCATTTCCGAGGTCATCGGCGGCACAATCACCCGGTAGGCGTTCGGCAACAGCACGTAGCGATAGGTTTGCGGCAGCGTCAGGCCCATGGCCAGTCCGGCGGCTCTCTGACCGCGTGGCAGTGACTGAATGGCCGCGCGCACCTGTTCGCACACGCGAGCGGCGGTGAACAGTCCGAGACACAGCATCGAGGAAACGAAGAACTGCACGTTAGGATCGAGTTCGGTTTTGAACCACATGCCGATATTCACCGGCAGCAATTCGGGGATCACCAGATACCAGGTAAAGAATTGCACGATCAGCGGCACGTTACGGAACAGTTCGACGTAACAGGTGCCGAGGGTGGAAAGAAAGCGGTTAGGTACGGTACGCAAAATACCGAATAGCGAACCGACAAAGAAAGCGATGATCCATGCACAGACGGAGAGGGCTACCGTGACCTGAAAGCCGGACCAAATCCAGCCGAGGTAGGTGGTATTCCCAAACGGGGCCTGCTGCAGGAAGATACCCCAGTTCCAATCTATTGACATAACAAACTCCGTTAAGCGGGCGCAGAGCGCCTAAAGATTGATGACTATTCAGCACCAATGGCACCGCGGCCAGTCGGGCTGACTTATCTATAGCGGGCATCGGTGGTGTGTTGTGGGGAAAATACGGGAGGGGAACGGCCTCCCGTATTCCTGTCTGTCCCAGTCATCAACAGGGCTGGTTTGGCCAGGCGGCCACCCCAGCTCTTGTTTTATTAGTTCAGTGCTTTGTCGTTAGGCTCTTTGAACAATTGCTTCATATCGTCTGACAGTTCGAAGTTCATGTTGAGGTTCTTCGGTGGGATAGGCTGTTTGAACCACTTATCAAACCATTTGGCCGCTTCACCAGAAGTCTGAGCCTGAGCGATGGTGTCATCGACCAGTTTTTTGAACTCAGGATCGTCTTTACGCAGCATACAGCCGTAGGCTTCTTTCGACTGAGGCGTGGCGATGATTTCCCATTGGTCCGGTTTCTTCGCTTTCGCGCGTTCACCCGCCAGCAGGGCGTCATCCATCATAAAGGCGACTGCGCGGCCGCTTTCCAGGGTGCGGAATGAATCACCGTGGTCTTTGGCGCTGATGATGCGCATGTTCATTTTGTTGCTGTCGTTCAGTTTATTCAGCAGCACTTCGGAAGTGGTACCGGATGTCACCACCACGGCTTTACCGGCCAGATCTTTGAAATCTTTGATGTCAGAGCCTTTTTTCACCAGCAGACGGGTACCGACCACGAAGATGGTGTCAGAGAAGGCGGCCTGTTTCTGGCGTTCAAGGTTGTTGGTGGTCGAGCCGCATTCGAAGTCAAAGGTGCCGTTTTGCAGCAGAGGAATACGGTTCTGCGAGGTGATCGGCAGCATTTTGACCTGCAGATCCGGAGCGTTCAGTTTTTTCTTAACCGCTTCAACGATTTGGTTGGAGTAGTCCTGGGAGTAACCCACAACTTTCTGCTGGTTGTCGTAGTAGGAGAACGGCACTGACGATTCGCGGTGGCCGACAACGATCACGCCGTTGTCTTTGATTTTCTTCAGCGTACCGGTCAGTTCTTCCGCATGGGCTACGTTACCCGCCATACCGATCAGCAGTAACGATAACGCCAATTTACGCATTTGCATGGTCCAACTCCTTTGCTGTTGTGGTAGCTCAAATTCAAAGAGCATCAGATTCTAAATGGAGATTTATTGCTCAAGTATAAAGATAGTCCTAGAACAGATAACCGTTAGAAAATAGCCGATTGTGAACAGATTGAAACTAAAATGTTTCTTTTTTTGAGACGCCACGCGCACCAAATTAATGCAACAAAATATCAATGCACCCTTATGGTGCCAGTGATGCTCTCAGGTTGTGCACAGATGCGACGAAACGTCAGCAAAAGTAAATCGGTTCTAAATCACATAGAAACTAAAGCAAGGAGTGTGCCAGAAGCGTTGATTTGGCAATGATTTTGGACAGGAGGGGGAAACAACGGGGCGTGCCAAAGGCAACGCCCCGGGGGATTATTTACGACGCAGGCCGAGGACCAACGCCAGACCGCCGAGCAGCAGGGTGATGATCCACAATGGTGTGGCACCAAAGCGGGCATAAGGGGTAATGCCGGTGGTGGGGGTCATTTTCACCTCCAGTACCTTGCGAGTGAACTGAGGGATCTCTGCAATCACTTCACCGTTGGCGTCGACCGCAGCCGTCACGCCGTTGTTGGTGCTGCGCAACAGGGGTCTGCCCAACTCCAATGCACGCATGCGCGCCATCTGGAAGTGTTGCCATGGGCCGATGGAATGGCCGAACCAGGCATCGTTGGAGATGGTCAGCAGGAAGTTGGTGTCCGGGCGGAAGTTATCGCGCACCTGCTGGCCGAGGACAATTTCATAACAGATCGCCGCCGTCAGGTTATAGCCCTTCACGCTGAGCTGTGGCTGGACGTAATCGCCGCGGCTGAATGAGGACATCGGCAGGTCGAAGAAGGGTGCCAGTGGCCGCAGCAGCGTTTCCATCGGCACAAATTCGCCGAACGGCACCAGGTGGTGCTTGTTATAGCGGTCTTTGGCCGGATAAGTGTACGGCGTCGGTTCACCCAGCACGATGGCACTGTTGTAAATTTGCTGGCCCTGTGGGGTGGCGCGGACGTCAACAATGCCGGTGATCAGGCTGCTGTTTTTGGCTCGCATCAGGTCGTCCATCATGGTCAGGAAACCGTTCTGGCTGGCTTCGTAATCCGGGATGGCAGACTCCGGCCAAATGATGATCGGCGCTTTGCCCATATAAGGACGGGTTTCATCCAGATAGGTTTGCAGCGTACTGACCAGCGCTTTGGGATCCCACTTCATCGATTGAGCGATATTACCCTGCACCATGGCGACGTTGACCGCCTTGTCCGGCTGTGGGGTATACCAGTGCAACTGGCGTAGCGGCCACGGCAACAGCAGCAGAGCGACAGCCACTACCGCCGGCGTAATGCGGCGTTGATTGATGGCATATACCAGCAGCCCGGCGATCGCCATCAGCATAAAGGTAATGGTATCCACCCCCAGCAGCGGCGCCACGCCTTTCAGCGGGCCGTTAAGCTGGCTGTAGCCGAACTGCAACCAAGGGAAACCGGTCAGCACCCAGCCGCGCAGAAACTCAGTGACCTGCCACAGTACCGGTGCGGCAATCGCCAGACGGTACCAACTGGTGGCAGGCCAAAGGCGTGCCAGCAAGCCGGCGAACAGCCCGGTATACAGTGACAGATAGGCGGCGAGCAGCGCCACCAGGAATATATTGACGGAGAACGGCATGCCGCCGAAGTCGGCAATGCTGACGTAAACCCAGTTTATCCCGGTACCGAACAGGCCGAAACCCCAGCAGAAGCCGAGCAGAGCAGACTGTTTGGTGGTGCGATTGAGGGTAACGGCCAACAGGCCGAACAGGGAGACAATGGCCGCCGGCCAGATATCGTAAGGAGAAAACGCCAGCGTGCCGCTGGCGCCAGTCAACAGCGCCAGCAGGGCGCGAACCCACTGGCGATCAAGGTAAGAGGCTTTAGCCATGTTCGATTTATTCTTCCAGTTTCGGTTGCGGAGAATCGTCCGGAATTTTTACATGAACCTGGATGATACGTCGACTGTCGGCCATCGCAACTTTAAATAGGTAACCTTCGATTTCAATGGTTTCCCCGCGTGCAGGCAGGTGACCGAAGGCTTGCATGACCAGGCCACCGATGGTGTCGACCTCGTCGTCGCTGAAGTGGGTACCAAAGGCTTCGTTGAAGTCTTCAATTGGTGCCAGTGCGCGCACGGTATACATATGACGGCTGAGCTGGCGGATATCCACATCGTCCTCGTCGTCATACTCATCTTCAATTTCGCCGACAATCAGTTCCAGAATGTCTTCGATGGTGACCAGGCCGGACACACCGCCGAATTCGTCAATGACAATCGCCATGTGATAACGCTGGGAGCGGAACTCCTTCAGCATCCGATCGACCCGCTTGCTTTCCGGCACCACCACTGCGGTACGCAGCACCTTGTCGATGCTGAACTCCTCGGTTTCTGCGCGCATAAACGGCAGCAGATCCTTGGCCATCAGGATGCCTTCGATGTGATCTTTATCTTCGCTGATCACCGGGAAGCGCGAGTGGGCGGATTCAATGATCACGTCCAGGCACTCTTCCAGCGTTTGGTTACGCTTGAGCGTCACCATCTGGGAGCGCGGGATCATGATGTCGCGCACGCGCTGTTCGGCGATATCCATCACGCCTTCCAGCATGTCTCGGGTATCGGGATCGATCAGGTCGTTTTGCTCGGAATCACGGATCAGCTCTACCAGATCGCCACGGTTTTTAGGTTCGCCGTGGAACAGCTGGTTAAGGATAAGAGTAAAGAACCCCTTCTTGGGACTGGGGCTGTCATTGCTTTGTGAATGGTCGTCGCTCATGGCGTTTTAGTTAATATCACTCATGTCAGAGTTAGGGGAGTCAGCGACAGCCCCATACAGGGGCTGTGGGGAAATCAGCTGACGTCAGAGGGGGTCTTTTTCCGCCAGGTACGGGTCCGGGTAACCCAGTCCGTGCATGATTTCGGTTTCCAAAGACTCCATTTCTTCGGCTTCATCGTCTTCGATGTGGTCATACCCTAGCAGATGAAGGCTGCCGTGAACAACCATATGCGCCCAGTGGGCCTCCAGCGCCTTGTCTTGCTCGACCGCTTCACGCTCAACCACCTGCCGACAGATGATCAAATCGCCCAGCAGCGGCAGCTCGATGCCCGGAGGGGCTTCGAAGGGGAATGACAGCACGTTGGTCGGTTTATCCATGCCACGATAGGTCAGGTTCAGTTCGTTGCTTTCGGCCTCGTCCACCAGGCGAATGGTCACCTCGGCCTCTTCCTGAAACTGCGGCAGCACGCCTTCCAGCCAGTGCTGGAAGGTGGCTTCGTCCGGCAAGCCGCTGTTGTCTGCACAGGCCAGCTGCAGATCCAAAATCACCTGACTCATCGTGTCTCCTGCTCGGAGGCGAGGGTCGCCTCACGTTGACGTTGTTCTGCAATCGCATCTTTGCGTTTTTGTTCGGCGGCTTCCCAGGCTTCATAGGCGATCACCACGCGGGCGACCACCGGATGACGCACCACGTCTTCGCTATGGAAGAAGTTGAAGCTCAGTTCTTCGACGTCCGACAACACTTCTATCGCGTGACGCAGGCCGGATTTTTGGTTGCGTGGCAGGTCTATCTGCGTCACGTCACCGGTAATCACTGCCTTCGAGTTAAAGCCGATGCGCGTCAGGAACATCTTCATCTGTTCGATGGTGGTGTTCTGACTTTCATCAAGGATGATAAACGCGTCGTTCAGGGTGCGACCGCGCATATAGGCCAGCGGCGCAACTTCAATCACATTACGTTCAATCAACTTCTCTACGCGCTCGAAGCCCAGCATTTCAAACAGGGCGTCGTACAGCGGGCGCAGGTAAGGATCGACCTTTTGGCTCAGATCCCCCGGCAGGAAGCCCAGTTTTTCACCGGCCTCGACCGCAGGGCGGGTTAGCATGATGCGACGTACGTCCTGACGTTCCAGCGCGTCTACCGCAGCGGCAACCGCCAGGTAGGTTTTACCGGTACCGGCCGGGCCAATGCCGAAGGTAATGTCATGGTCGAGAATGTTGGCGATGTACTGCGCCTGGTTTGGCGTCCGCGGTTTCACCATGCCGCGTTTGGTTTTGATGGTGACCGCTTTGCCGTAATCCGGCACGCTGTCGGCAACCTGTTCCAGCACCCGGCTTTCTTTGATCGCCAGATGGATCTGTTCTGGGTCGATATCCGGGATCACGCCGCGAATGGGGGAGGTATCCACATACAGGTGGCGCAGGATATCGGCGGCGGCTACCACGCACAGGTTCTTGCCAACCAGCTTAAAACGATTGTCACGACGGTTAATCTCAATGCCCAACCGGCGTTCGAGTTGTTTGATATTGTCATCAAACGGGCCGCACAGGCTGAGCAATCGCTGATTGTCTGCCGGCTCTAACAAAATTTCTTGTGTTGCGACGTTCAAACTATTCCTCAAGGCTCATATCGGGCCTGGTTGATTTTCGGTACGCGCATTCAGGGCAAACCCTGAGGTTCTCTACCTTGAATTATTCATGGTGCGAAGCACGGGCGCAAGTTTACCCATGATCTATCTGTGCGCCGGCGGCGTAATTCAAGGGGCAGCAGAGGAAAAACGCGGCCAAAACAGCCGCGTAATGACTTGAGAATAGGGGCCGGGATCAGTTCTTTTTCACGAACTCGGATTTCAGCTTCATTTGGCCAAAGCCATCGATCTTGCAGTCGATGTTGTGGTCGCCTTCCACCAGGCGAATGTTTTTCACCTTGGTACCAATTTTCAGCATCGAAGAGCTGCCTTTGACCTTCAGATCTTTCACCACGGTCACGGCGTCGCCGTCGGCCAGCAGGTTGCCGTTGGCATCTTTGACAATCAGCGCATCGTTGTCTTCTGCCGGGGCGCTGTCGCTCCACTCATGGGCGCACTCAGGGCAGATAAACAGGTTGTTGTCCTGATAGGTGTATTCGGAATTGCACTTCGGGCAGTGTGGGAGTTGCATGCTATGTCGCCTCTTTAATCATCAAAAAAATAAAAAAAAGAAAAATTGCCGGGCGTGTGGCCCGACAGAGAAATAATAAGGATAACCGTTATCGTGGCGGGGGGAAGCGCGGCCACCACGTTTAGCGCCAGGCGGAAACTGCGTCAGGGTTGGTAAATGCCGACACCCAGCGCATTTTCTTTGCGGGTACGGGCGATCACCGACTGCGGGGATTCATGTACGCGCAGGTCCATCTGCTGTTCGGTACGTATCACTGCACCACGCAGTGAGTTGGTCAAAACTTCGGTGATTTCCACATCAACGAACTGGCCGATCATATCCGGCGTGCCTTCAAAGTTGACCATGCGGTTGCAGGCGGTACGGCCCGCCAGCTCCATCACGCTTTTACGTGAGGTACCTTCCACCAGAATGCGCTGTACCGTGCCGAGCATCCGGCGACTGAACTGCAGCACCTGCTGGTTGATGCGATCCTGCAGGATATACAGGCGCTGTTTCTTTTCGTCTTCGCTGACGTCGTCCACCATATCGGCCGCCGGGGTGCCAGGGCGCGACGAGTAGATAAAGCTGAAGCTGGTGTCGAAGTTAATCTCGGCAATCAGGTTCATGGTCTGTTCGAAGTCGGTCTGGGTTTCCCCCGGGAAGCCGATAATAAAATCAGAGCTGAGCTGGATGTCCGGCCGCGCCTTGCGCAGTTTGCGAATGATCGCTTTGTATTCCAGTGCGGTGTGCGCGCGCTTCATCATGGTCAGTATGCGGTCTGAGCCGCTCTGTACCGGCAGATGCAGGAAACTGACCAACTCCGGGGTGTCTTCATACACCGCGATGATATCGTCGGTGAATTCAATCGGATGACTGGTGGTGTAACGGATACGGTCGATCCCGTCGATAGCGGCCACCAGGCGTAATAGTTCGGCAAATGAACAGATGTCGCCGTCGTAGGTGGCCCCGCGATAGGCATTAACGTTCTGGCCAAGCAGGTTGACTTCACGCACGCCTTGCGCCGCCAGTTGGGCGACTTCGAACAGCACGTCATCGCTTGGACGGCTCACTTCTTCACCGCGAGTGTAAGGCACCACGCAGAAGGTACAGTATTTGTTGCAGCCTTCCATAATGGAGACAAAGGCGGTTGGGCCTTCAGCGCGGGGTTCCGGCAGGCGGTCGAACTTTTCGATCTCAGGGAAGCTGATGTCGACGATTGGGCTGCGGGTGCCCTGCACGTGGTTGAGCATTTCCGGCAGGCGATGCAGGGTTTGCGGTCCAAACACTACGTCGACGCAGGGCGCACGGCTGCGGATATGTTCACCTTCCTGCGAGGCCACGCACCCACCTACGCCAATGATCAGCGCCGGGTTCTTTTCTTTCAGCAGTTTCCAGCGCCCTAACATGGCGAAAACTTTTTCCTGCGCTTTCTCGCGGATCGAGCAGGTATTCAGCAGCAGCACGTCGGCTTCTTCAGCGTTGTCGGTCCATTGGTAACCGTGCGTGCTTCCCAGTAAGTCCGCCATTTTTGATGAATCATATTCATTCATCTGGCAGCCCCAGGTTTTGATATGTAGTTTTTTGGTCATTGACTTGCCATTACTCAGTGCGGAGCGAAAGTTGCGATACGCGACATGCAGGGCGCTATTGTAAACATTTGACGCCGTTGTGACCAGTGCGGGTAAAACGGCATGCGACCTGAAGCCAAATTAAAAATCCGTTACACTGATGCCAAACGCCATGCCGGTGGGGATGGCGATAATTAACCAAGAAAAAATAGCCAATATGAACACTTCTCAAAAACGGTATGACGCGGTGGTGGTAGGTGGCGGCATGGTCGGCGCGGCCGCTGCGTTGGGGCTGGCGCAGGCCGGTTGGTCGGTAGCCTTGTTGGAACATCAGGCACCACAGGCGTTCGATGCGCAAAGCCCGCCGGATTTGCGTATTTCCGCGATTGGCTGCACCTCGGTCGGGTTGCTCAAACAGCTCGGTGCCTGGTCGGCGGTGCAAGCGATGCGCACCGCCCCTTACCGCCGGTTGGAAACCTGGGAGTGGGCATCGGCACGGGTGGCGTTTGACGCCGCCTCGCTCGGTCTGCCGGAACTGGGTTTTATGGTGGAAAACCGTATTCTGCAATTGGCGCTGTGGCAGCAACTGGAGCAGTGCGACAATCTGACGCTCTGCTGCCCCGCCAGGCTGCGTTCGCTGCAACGTAATGATGACCATTGGCAAGTGACACTGGACTCATCTGAGACGCTACAGGCGCGTCTGGTGGTTGGGGCTGACGGTGCCAACTCGCAGGTGCGTAATCTGGCGGCCATCGGCACCAGCGGTTGGCAGTACCGTCAGTCCTGCATGTTGATCACCGTCGAGACCGGTGCGCCGCAGCAGGATGTGACCTGGCAGCAGTTCTTCCCTTCCGGACCGCGTGCTTTCCTGCCGTTGTATGATCAATGGGCCTCGCTGGTGTGGTACGACAGCCCGCAGCGTATTCGTCAGCTACAGGCGATGCCGCCGGTACAGCTTGAGCGGGAAGTCGCTGAGGCGTTTCCTGCACGTCTGGGGGCGGTGAAAGTGCACGCCGCCGGCTCTTTCCCGCTGGCACGCCGTCATGCGCAACGCTATGTGTTGCCGGGGCTGGTGTTGCTCGGTGATGCGGCGCATACCATTAATCCGTTGGCCGGGCAGGGGGTGAACCTGGGCTATCGCGATGTCGAAGCCTTGTTGGCGGTATTGAGTGAGGCGCGGGAACAGGGCGAGGACTGGAGCACTGAAGCGGTGTTGATGCGTTATCAGCGTCGCCGCCGTACCGATAACCTGCTGATGCAAAGCGGTATGGATCTGTTTTATACCGCCTTCAGCAATAATTTGGCCCCGTTAAGTGTGGCACGCAATATTGCGTTGATGGCGGCCCAGCGGGCGGGCAAGCTGAAGGAACATGCGCTGAAATACGCACTGGGGTTGTAGCAGCGGATTCGTGATAGGGGCGTTGGGAACGGCGCCCTCATCAACCCGTATTTTACCTGAACGCCAGACAGCAAAAAGCCCGCCGAAGCGGGCTTTTCTAAATGTGGCTGGGGTGCCAGGATTCGAACCTGGGTATGCTGGTATCAGAAACCAGAGCCTTACCGCTTGGCGACACCCCAATGGTATAACAGTAAAATATGGTGGCTACGACGGGATTTGAACCTGTGACCCCATCATTATGAGTGATGTGCTCTAACCAGCTGAGCTACGTAGCCATTTTTGATATTTTACTTTAAAAGTCAACAGTGTTGATGGCTGGGGTACCTGGATTCGAACCAGGGAATGCTGGTATCAAAAACCAGTGCCTTACCGCTTGGCGATACCCCATCAACAAATTTTTAACTTCTTCTTACTGCATCAAACCATTTAAAAAATGGCTGGGGTACCTGGATTCGAACCAGGGAATGCTGGTATCAAAAACCAGTGCCTTACCGCTTGGCGATACCCCATCTGATGACTGCAACCCGATGATAAGAAATGGTGCGGGAGGCGAGACTTGAACTCGCACACCTTGCGGCGCTAGAACCTAAATCTAGTGCGTCTACCAATTTCGCCACTCCCGCAAAAAAAAGATGGTGGCTACGACGGGATTTGAACCTGTGACCCCATCATTATGAGTGATGTGCTCTAACCAGCTGAGCTACGTAGCCATCTTTTTTCGCGCAACCTTCATCGGCGTTGCGGGGCGCATTATGCGTATATGGCCGTTTTGCGTCAACAAGTTTTTTCCCGAAAAAGCGACCGGATGTGTTGTTTGTCTGGGTTGTGAACATTATGGCGATAAAATCATCAATTCAGACAATTAATGGTTGAAAACATCAACAAAAAGGCGGACCCGAAGGCCCGCCCAGGGAATAAAACGCAGGACGCTTATTTGTAGGCGGACTGGTGAACGCCGACTGCACGACCAGAAGGATCGTCCATCTTTTTGAATGACTCATCCCATTCGATGGCTTTCGCCGAAGAGCAGGCTACTGACGGGCCGCCAGGCACGCATTCAGCCGCGCTTGGCAGTGGGAACAGCTCTTCGAAGATTTCGCGATACAGGTAGCCTTCTTTGGAGCTCGGCGTGTTGTACGGGAAACGGAAACGTGCAGTTTCGAGCTGTTGATCGCTGATCTGCTTGGCAGCGACTTCTTTCAGCGTGTCGATCCAGCTGTAGCCAACGCCGTCGGAGAACTGCTCTTTCTGGCGCCAGGCCACGCTGGCCGGCAGGTAGGACTCAAAACATTCACGCAGGATATGTTTTTCCATTTTGCCATTGCCGCACATTTTGTCTTTCGGGTTGATGCGCATTGCCACGTCGAGGAATTTTTTATCCAGGAACGGCACGCGGGCTTCCACACCCCAGGCGGACATCGCCTTGTTGGCACGCGCACAGTCAAACATATGCAGCGCCAGCAGTTTACGCACGGTTTCGTCGTGGAACTCACGGGCATCCGGTGCCTTATGGAAGTACAGGTAACCGCCGAACACTTCGTCGGCCCCTTCACCAGACAACACCATCTTGATGCCCATCGCCTTGATCTTGCGTGACATCAGGTACATCGGGGTAGAGGCGCGAATGGTAGTCACGTCATAGGTTTCGATGTGATAAATCACGTCGCGAATGGCGTCCAGGCCTTCCTGCACGGTGAAATGAATTTCATGGTGCACGGTGCCCAGGTGGTTAGCCACTTCCTGAGCGGCACGCAGATCCGGTGAACCTTCCAGGCCGACGGCGAAGGAGTGCAATTGTGGCCACCAGGCTTCACTGCGTTCCTGATCTTCCACACGGCGCGCGGCGTATTTTTTGGTAATGGCGGAGATCACCGAAGAGTCCAGGCCACCAGACAGCAGCACGCCGTAAGGTACGTCGGACATCAGGTGGCTTTTCACCGAGTCTTCCAGCGCGTTGCGCAGGGCGTTGGCGTCGGTCACGTTGTCTTTAACCACGTCGTAATCGAACCAGTCACGCTGGTAGTATTCGCGGATCTCACCGTCCTGGCTCCACAGGTAGCTGCCCGCCGGGAATTCCTTAATGGTGCGACAAACCGGCACCAGCGCTTTCATTTCAGAAGCGACATACAGGTTGCCGAATTCATCATGGCCCATGTACAGCGGGATAATGCCCAGATGGTCGCGGCCAATCAGGTAGGCGTCTTTCTCTGAGTCGTACAGAGCGAAGGCAAACATGCCCTGCAGATCGTCGAGGAAGTCAGTGCCTTTTTCCTGATACAGCGCCAGGATCACTTCACAGTCGGAACCGGTCTGGAACTCATAGCGATCGCTCAGCTGCTGGCGCAGCGCCTGGTGGTTGTAAATTTCACCGTTAACCGCCAGGACGTGGGTGTGTGCAGCGTTGTACAGCGGTTGGGCACCATTGTTGACGTCGACAATCGACAGGCGCTCATGCACCAGAATGGCTTTATCGCTGGCGTAAACACCGGACCAATCCGGGCCGCGGTGGCGCATCAGACGGGACAGCTCCAGCGCTTTTTTACGCAGTTCAACGGGATCAGACTTCAGATCGAGCACACCGAAAATAGAACACATATACCGACTCTCCTAACGACTTTTTTAGACTGTGATGTTGTTTTTGCTGTTATAGGCAGCGTGGCCGGCTCATCAGCGATGGCGCGGTTTTGCTGCGTTGTGTTTATGAAAATGCGTCAAAAGCGGCAGGGGATGCAAGCGTTTTAGCGCTGTGCTGAAAAATAGTTGTTTGGGGTAGGTCGATTATTAGCGGATATTCAGTTAATGGCGGTTTAAATTGATGGATATGTAATTTTTTGACGAATAGATGAGTTGCCGGAGAATTTTACCGGCAACTCATTGCAGACTATCAGGCGGTCAACTGCCACAGGGTGAAGGCTGCATCTGGCGTCCAGCCCGCGTTAGAGGTGTGAGCCTGAAGACAGGTGTATTTCTTGCCTTTATAGGTCACCACATCACCGGCTTTATAGCTGTGGTTGTTCTGCCACTCGCTTGGGCTCGGATCAGGTGGTGTCCCGCCATCTGCCGTTTTCACCGCCAGCGCACTGCTAGGCAGCGAGGTATTGCCCTGGCTGTCGGTGGCCGTGACAAAGTAACTGTACTGAGTCGCCGGTGCCAGGCCGCTGTCTTGTAGCGACAGGCCGCCGGTCTGGCCGATCGCGCTGCCGTTCCGGTAAACCGTATATTGACTGACAGGATTTACGCTGTTGGAAGCCGCCCAGTTTAACGTCAACGACGTTGAGGCGATCGCGGTGGCGTTCAATGCCGTCGGCGCATCAGGCTTTCCCGGCGGTGGTGTTACACCTCCCTGGATCAGCGCGGCGTAACGCGTTTTGAACTCCCAGTTATAAGCCACGCCAGCTTTGCTTTTGCCGTTGTCCCAGTTAACTGACCAGGTCATCAGGCCTTTGATCGACAGACCTTTGGCATCGAGACGCGCGAAGGCGTTATAGACTGCCATCTTATCGACCACATAACCGGTGGCGGCAGCGTCATTGTTGGTTGGCAGACCAATAACAAATTTGGACGCCGGGATTTTGGTGTAGCCACGGGTACCGGTGACCAGGCTTTCGGTCAGGTAATACAGGAAGTCTTCTTTCATGGCGTCGTTATTCTGGGTGATCCAGGCGCCTTTACCGCCATTGGCTTCATCAACCCAGATGCCGTCACCGCCCTGGTTATAATATTGCGGCGCGATAAAATCGTAATAGCCTTCGAGCGCGGTAATATAATCCAGGTAAGTACCGTTGGTGCGTAAATAAGGGAATTCTGGTGCCATGCTGACAATAAAGTTTTTACCTTCGGCGGCATAATGCGCCTTTACCTTTTTCAGTGCGGCTGGCAAAACGGTTTTATTATTGGCTGCGCCGATGGCCGCCTGCTCCAGATCGATATCCAACCCGTCGAAACCGTAGGTTTCTACCAGGCGGATAATCTCATTGGCCAGCTTGTCTTCGTCGCCGGTTTTCAATTCGATATGCGCGTCTGCACCACCCAGTGAAATCAGCACGGCACGGCCCTGACTGTTCAGCACACCCACCTGGCGGCGGAACTCGGTATCGGACAGGTTGTAAGGTTTGAAGGTGGGGATGCCGTCACCTTTCATAAACGCCACGGCCACCACGTTATATTCGGCCGGGATGTCGGTCAGGTTCATATTGGCAAATTGCCCCTGCTGATAACCGTCACTGGCACCGGCGGCCCAGTTGTGCCAAAAACCCATCATGATTTTTTTATTGGCCATATCCGGCATGATGGCAGCGTCATCTGCTGCTTGTGCATTGATAATATTATTGATGCTCATGGTAACCTCGTTAGGGTAGGTAAGATTATTTCCACTGACCGCCAAGGTGTATTATTGGCGGGGCGTAAATATATAGTGCGGGTTTTTAACGAGGCTGGGGTGAAACCTTTGTTGACCAATAATAAATTAAATTCAATCTGACGATATTAAAGGGTGGCCGTGAGGGCCACCGCAGGCATTAGAAAATATTGATATCGGCAACCGAAGGGAAGATATAGCTCGGGCGGAACGGCATGGTTTCTACATCGTTCAGCGTTGAGACACCAGACAGTACCAATACGGTCTCCAGACCGGCCTGGAAGCCCGCCAGGATATCAGTGCGCAGGTTATCACCGACGATCACCGTTTCTTCCGAGTGCCCCTGCATTTTGTTCAGCGCAGCGCGGATGATCCATGGGCTTGGTTTGCCCACGTAAAACGGCTTGCGGCCGGTGATCTTTTCGATCGGGGCACACAGTGCGCCACAGGCCGGGACAAAACCATGGCCGTGGGTATCCGGGTTGGTGGCAATAAAGCGCGCGCCGTTGTTCACGAAGTAGGCGGCCTTGTGCATCATGTCCCAGTTGTAGGAGCGGGTTTCGCCGACAATCACGAAGTCCGGGTTGATGTCGGTAATGGTGAAACCGGCTTTATACAGTTCGTGAATCAGTGCGCCTTCGCCGACCACATAGGCTTTCTTGCCTTCCTGACGGCGCAGGAAATCGGCGGTGGCCATGGCAGAGGTATAGAACGCGCTTTCCGGCACTTCGAGCCCGGCTGCGGAGAAGCGGTTTGCCAGATCCTGTGCGGTCTGCGACGGATAGTTGGTCAGCACCACCAGCGGCATGCCCTGTTCCTGAATACGTGCCAGGAAAAGATCGGCTCCGGGAACCGGCGTGTTGTCATGCAGCAGCACGCCGTCGATATCACATATAACGTTTTTGATTGTCATTGTTGCTGTTTCTCATGATTTGCGGCAGGCAAAACGCGAAGATAGCACACCTGCCTGAAGCGGCGGATCAGCTTTCCAGCAATCGCTGTAATAGCACGCCGTTGAGCATCGCCCGCTTGGCCAGGGCGAAAGCGCCGATCGCCGAGCGATGATTGAGTTCGGAGGTGACCACCGGCAGATTTTTGCGGAAGTCTTTCAACACCTGGGTATTGATGCAGCTCTGGATCGCCGGCAGCAGCACTTTTTCTGCCTCGGTAATTTCACCGGCGATCACCACTTTCTGCGGATTAAACAGGTTGATGGCGATAGCCACGGCCTTGCCGAGGTAGCGGCCAACGTGTTCGATCACTTCGCTGGCCAGCAGGTCGCCGCGGTTGGCGGCCTTGCAGATGGCGGAGATACTGCAATCGTCAAGGGTCAGCTTGCTGGGATAGCCCTGGGTCAGTAACTGGCGCACGCGGTGTTCAATCGCGGCGTTGGCGGCGACGGTTTCCAGGCAGCCGAAGTTGCCGCAGTGGCAGCGCTCGCCCAGTGGGTCGATCTGAATATGACCGATTTCACCGACGTTGCCGTTGTTGCCGAGGAAAATCTGGCCGTTAACGATAATACCGGCACCGGTACCACGGTGCAGGCGCACCAAAATAGAGTCTTCGCAGTCGCGGGTGGCGCCAAAGTAATGTTCTGCCAGCGCCAGGCTGCGGATATCGTGGCCGACAAAGCTGGTAACGTTAAAACGCTGCTGCAGGTTGTCTACCAGTGCCCAGTTGTTGACGCTGATGTGGGGCATATAACGCACCACGCCCAGCGCCGGATCAACCAGGCCAGGCAGGATCACCGCGATGGCGATCAGTTCACGCAGCTTGCGCTGGTGGTTTTCGATAAATTGGGCAATAGCGATAAACAACGCATTTTCCAGTGTCTCCTGGGTGCGTTCCGGCAGCGGGTAGTGTTCTTCACCGAGCGATTTGCCGCTCATGTCGTACAGGGTGATGGTGGCGTCGTGCCGACCGAGGCGCACGGCCACGGTGTGGAAATGCCGGGTTTCGGAGACAATGGAAATGGCGCGGCGGCCGCCGGTAGAGGCTTGCTGATCGACTTCCTTGATCAGCCCGCGCTCCAACAGCTGGCGAGTAATTTTAGTGACGCTGGCGGGCGCTAGCTGGCTCAGTTCGGCAATTTGAATGCGCGAGATCGGCCCTTGTTGGTCGATCAGACGGTAAACCGCCGCGCCGTTGAGTTGCTTGACTAAGTCAACGTTCCCTATCTGTGCCTGTCCGCCAGTACTCATCAATAATTTTACTCGCTGTTCATTAGATTAAACCTCGTTACCGTTAACGAGCGTTTTGGTGATATTAAAATCACGGGTAAATGCGGTCAGGTTCGCCACTTTACCGGCTTCGATAGTGCCTAACCGGTGATCCACGCCGATAGCACGCGCCGGATACAGCGTCGCCATGCGCAGTGCTTCGTCCAACGCAATACCGACGTGCTCAACGCTGTTTTTTAACGCGTCAATCATGGTCAGCGCTGAGCCGCTCAGGGTGCCGTTTTCGTCCACGCACAGCCCATCGCGATAGTATATTGTTTTACCGGCAAAAATAAATTGGTCGATATCCGCACCCGCCGGCGCGGTGGCATCGGTGACCAGCACCAATTTATCACCTTTCATGCGTTTGGCGTTACGGATACTCGCCCAGGCCACGTGATGGCCGTCGGCGATAATGCCGGTATAGACTTCTGGCGTGTCAAAAATCGCGCCCATCAGCCCCGGTTCACGCCCGGTAATATACGGCATGGCGTTATACAGGTGAGTGGCGAAGGTGATACCGGCGGCAAAACCGATACGGGCCTGATCGTAAGTCGCATTCGAGTGCCCGGCGGACACCACAATGCCGGCCTCGGTCAATTGCTTGATAAAGTGGGGTTCCACCATTTCCGGCGCCAGCGTGACCTTGGTGATCACATCGGCATTGGCGCACAGATAGTCGATCATCTCGCTGGTCGGTTTGCGGATAAACGCCGGGTTATGGGTGCCTTTCTTCTGCGGGCTGAGGTACGGCCCTTCCAGATGCAGGCCAAGTGCCTGATTCGGATGTTTTTTCAGATAAGCGCGCATCACTTCGATGCTGTGCTTCATAAATTCGTCGCTGCTGGTGATCAGCGTTGGCAGATAGCTGGTACAGCCGGATTTTTCGTTGGCACGCTGCATAATCTCCAGCGTCTGTTCCGAAATGGCTTCCAGCGAATCGTTAAATTGCACGCCGCCACAGCCGTTAAGCTGCACGTCGATCAAACCGGGGGCCAGGATAGCGCCACCCAGATTGCGCGTTTCAATGCCGGCCGGCAGTTCAGCCAGCGGGCAGACTCGTTCAATCAGCCCATCAGCGATAACAACTGCGTGGTCGTCAAGTACGTCGTGGCCGGTATAAATACGGCCGTGGGTTAAAGCGAACATCGTAGCCCCCTGCAAGAATTAAAGACTCTTAACGCTTTCCGCTTCTAACTCGCGGAAATATTTAACGGTTTTGACTTTCAGTTCCATAGTGGATGGCTCATCGCACACCACAACGGCCTTGGCATGCAACTGCAGGCAACTGATGGTCCACATGTGGTTGATGTTGCCTTCCACTGCGGCTTCCAGCGCCTGTGCCTTGGCGTGGCCGGTCACCAGAATCATCACTTCTTCTGCGTCGAGCAGCGTGCCCACACCCACGGTCAGAGCAAACTTGGGAACCAGGCTGACATCACCACCGAAGAAGCGGGAGTTGGCGATACGGGTATCTTCAGTCAGGGTTTTGATGCGAGTCCGAGAGGCCAGAGATGAAGCCGGCTCGTTAAACGCGATATGACCGTCGATGCCAACGCCACCCATAAACAGGTTGATCTTGCCGTAGGATTTGATTTTCGCTTCGTACTGGCGGCACTCGGCGTCAACGTCCGGCGCATTACCATTCAGCAGGTTGATATTTTCACTTGGGATATCAACGTGATCAAAGAAATTACGGTACATGAAGGTATGATAGCTTTCCGGGTGTTCCTGCGGCAGGCCAACGTATTCATCCATGTTGAAAGTCACCACATGCTTAAAGCTTACTTCACCTGCTTTGTGCATCGCAATCAGATGTTTGTAGGCTTCCAGTGGAGTCCCGCCGGTGGGCAGGCCGAGAACAAACGGACGCTCCGCAGTAGGCTTGAATGCGTTGATGCGCTGGACGATATGGCGGGCGGCCCATTTGCCGACTTGTGCAGTATCTTTCAGTGGGATAAGTCTCATCTAACACCTCTTGGGGTAAGTAAACTAAAGCTATACTGGTTCGAGCCTGAACGAGAGCCTTAAGCGTAACCCAGCTTTATGATTCTCACGTGATGCGTCAGGTCCGATGATTTTTTTAATGATAAAATAAGTTTTGTGTGATGGCTAGCAATGTGGCAGCTTAAGACTGCTTTTTGGTGATATAAATCACAAAAAAGGAGGTTTTAATTTGCGATACGAAATAATTTTTTTACACTCCACGTGTTGTCGTTCGTCCAGAGTTAATCGCAGTGTGTGATGGCGCTTGCGTAAAATATGATAAAGCCCATAAAAGGGCATTAGGGGGAATACTAAGGTGAACATACTCGGCTTTTTCCAAAGATTGGGCAGGTCGTTGCAACTGCCAATCGCAGTACTGCCCGTTGCGGCGCTTTTGCTACGCTTCGGCCAGCCTGATTTACTCAATATTTCGTTTATCGCACAGGCCGGTGGATCAATCTTCGATAACCTGGCGTTAATCTTTGCTATCGGTGTGGCGGCAACCTGGTCGAAAGACAATGCCGGTTCGGCTGCATTGGCAGGCGCGGTGGGTTACTTCATTCTGACCAAAGCGATGGTCACCATTAACCCAGCGATCAATATGGGCGTGTTGGCGGGTATCATTACCGGCCTGGTGGGCGGTGCGGTCTATAACCGCTGGTCCGGCATCAAACTGCCTGAGTTCCTCTCCTTCTTCGGCGGTAAACGTTTCGTCCCTATCGCTACCGGCTTTTTCTGTTTAATCCTGGCCGCCGTCTTTGGTTATATCTGGCCACCGGTGCAGAATGCTATTCATGCAGGCGGTGAATGGATTGTGTCTATGGGCGCTATCGGTTCCGGTATTTTCGGTTTCGTTAACCGTCTGCTGATCCCAACCGGTTTGCATCAGGTGCTGAACACCATTGCCTGGTTCCAGATTGGTGAGTTCACCAACGCTGCCGGTACCATCTTCCACGGCGACATCAACCGCTTCTACGCGGGTGACGGTACTGCTGGGATGTTCATGTCCGGCTTCTTCCCGATCATGATGTTTGGTCTGCCGGGTGCGGCACTGGCTATGTATTTTGCTGCACCGAAAGAACGTCGTCCAATGGTTGGCGGTATGCTGCTGTCCGTTGCCCTGACGGCTTTCCTGACCGGTGTGACCGAGCCGCTTGAATTCCTGTTCATGTTCCTGGCTCCGCTGCTGTATCTGGTCCATGCCATTTTGACCGGTATCAGCCTGTTTGTAGCCACCTTGCTGGGCATTCACGCCGGGTTCTCCTTCTCTGCGGGTGCCATCGACTATGTGTTGATGTACAACTTGCCGGCCGCTAGCAAGAACGTCTGGATGCTGGTCCTGATGGGCCTGGTCGCCTTTGCGGTGTACTTCGTCCTGTTCTCGGTCATTATTCGTGCCTTCAACCTGAAAACGCCAGGCCGTGAAGATGCGTCTGACGATGTTGTCGCTCCTGAAGCCAACAGCAATACCGATGAAGGCCTGCGCGCACTGTCTCGCAGCTACATTGGTGCCATCGGTGGTTCTGATAACCTGACCGGCATTGATGCCTGTATCACCCGTTTACGCCTGACCGTTAAAGATTCTTCCAAAGTGCTCGATGCCAGCTGTAAGCGCCTGGGTGCTTCCGGCGTAGTGAAACTGAACAAACAAACCGTTCAGGTGATTGTGGGTTCTAAAGCTGAAGCCATTGCCGACGGTATGCGTGCGGTGATTGCGACCGGCCCGGTTCCTGCGGCAGAAGTGGCGCCGGCAGCCGGTGTGAGCGCAGTAAAATCGCAGGCCGTGCCTAATGCACCGAAAGTCGCCTTCGAGTCGCTGGTGGCCCCGGTCACCGGTGAAGTGGTGGCGTTGGAACAGGTTCCTGACGAAGCCTTTGCCAGCAAAGCGGTGGGTGATGGTCTGGCGATCCGCCCGACCGACAAAATTGTGGTAGCACCGGCAGACGGCACCATCGTGAAAATCTTCAACACCAACCACGCTTTCTGTCTGGAAACCGACAAGGGCGCGGAGATTGTGGTGCACATGGGGATCGACACCGTTGCGTTGAACGGTCAGGGCTTCAAACGTCTGGTTGAAGAGGGTGCTGAGGTAAAAGCCGGCCAGCCAATCCTTGAACTGGATCTGGAGTTCCTGAACGCCAATGCCCGCTCGATGATAAGCCCGGTAGTGGTCAGTAACTCTGACGATTACGCCGGTCTGACGGCGCTGGCAAGCGGTTCTGTGGTTGCCGGCCAGACCAAACTGTTTGAGATCCAGAAATAAACTGTTTTACCTGAGTAGTACCCGGGGTGTTTAACGAGTCATGACGGAACGCACCCTACCTTTGGCGGGAAGAGAGTAATCTCTTCCCGCTTTTTTATGGGCAAAGCCTGCCCCCTCATGGTGCTGTGATCTCTCGCGGTGCAACGTTGCGCATTTTTCGTTAAACAAACGGTTGTTTCCGGGCGTGGCTTGTTGGATCATAGGCGGTTATGTGTAGCGCTTTGCATTGAGGAATAATGAAATGAGTGAGGCTGAAGCCCGCCCAACCAATTTTATCCGTCAGATCGTCGATGAAGATCTGGCGTCCGGGAAATACACGTCAGTCCATACCCGTTTCCCGCCGGAGCCAAATGGCTATCTGCATATCGGCCATGCTAAATCCATCTGTCTGAATTTCGGCATCGCGCGCGATTACCAGGGCCAATGTAACCTGCGTTTTGATGACACCAACCCGGTGAAAGAAGACATCGAGTTCGTTGAGTCGATCAAACACGACGTGGAGTGGCTGGGCTTTGAGTGGAGCGGCAACGTCCGTTACTCCTCAGATTACTTCGATCAACTGCACAGCTATGCGGTGGAGCTGATCAACAAAGGCTTGGCCTACGTCGACGAACTGTCGCCTGAGCAAATCCGTGAATATCGCGGCAGCCTGACGTCTCCGGGCAAAGACAGCCCGTACCGTGGTCGTAGTGTGGAAGAGAACCTGGCGCTGTTTGAGAAAATGCGCAACGGCGAATTCGCCGAAGGTACCGCGTGCCTGCGTGCCAAAATTGACATGGCTTCATCGTTTATCGTGATGCGCGATCCGGTGCTGTACCGTATCAAATTCGCTGAACACCATCAGACCGGCAACAAATGGTGCATCTACCCGATGTACGATTTCACCCACTGCATTTCCGATGCGCTGGAAGGGATCACCCATTCGCTGTGTACGCTGGAGTTCCAGGACAACCGCCGTCTGTATGACTGGGTGCTGGATAACATCACCATCCCTTGTCATCCGCGTCAGTACGAGTTCTCGCGCCTGAATCTCGAGTACGCCATCATGTCGAAGCGCAAGCTGAACCAGTTGGTGACCGAGAACATCGTTGAAGGCTGGGATGATCCGCGTATGCCGACCGTCTCCGGTTTGCGTCGTCGTGGCTATACCGCAGCATCCATCCGCGAGTTCTGCCAGCGTATCGGCGTGACCAAGCAGGACAACAACGTCGAAATGATGGCGCTTGAGGCCTGTATTCGTGAAGATCTGAACGAGAACGCACCGCGTGCGATGGCCGTGCTGGATCCGGTGAAGGTGATCATCGAAAACCTGACCACCGGCGTGGAAATGGTGACCATGCCTAACCACCCAAGCAAGCCGGAAATGGGCAGCCGCGAAGTGCCGTTCAGCCGTGAGATTTATATCGATCGCGCCGACTTCCGTGAAGAAGCCAACAAGCAGTACAAGCGTCTGGTGCTGGGTAAAGAAGTTCGCCTGCGCAATGCTTACGTGATCAAGGCGGAACGCGTGGAGAAGGATGCTGAGGGTGAGATCACCACTATCTTCTGCAGCTACGATCCAGAGACGTTGAGCAAGGATCCTGCCGATGGCCGTAAGGTGAAGGGCGTGATCCACTGGGTGTCCGTCGAGCACGCGTTGCCGGCTGAAATCCGTCTGTACGATCGCCTGTTCAGCGTACCAAACCCGGCGGCGGCAGAGGATTTCCTCACCACCATTAACCCGGAGTCGCTGGTGATCAAGCACGGTTTTGTGGAGCCAAGCCTGACAGTTGCACAGCCGGAAAAAGCCTACCAGTTCGAACGTGAAGGCTATTTCTGCGCTGACAGCCGTGATTCTTCGGCCGAGCACCTGGTGTTTAACCGCACCGTGGGCCTGCGTGATACCTGGGCTAAAATTGGCGCCTGAGTGCTGATTGTTAGCTAACGCGATAAAGCGCAACTTCGGTTGCGCTTTTTTTATGCCTGCAAATCCCGTTTTCTCTCCGTTAATGCTTTTAATTCCTCAATCTATTTTTAAATTTTAATCAGGCGGTTGCATCAGCAATTTCTTGATAAAAATCAGCAGTCATATAACATCGTCTTATATATTCGCGATGCGAATTAATGTCATTTAGAGAGCGCTCTCATATTTTTTCTTCTGACTGACTTTTTTGATTAAGCTGAAACCATTAATCGTCTCTCATTGACCTTGTATCAATGTTTATTCTGATTTTATTGAATTTTTTATTCGACAACCTCTTTGCATAGCCACGTAACATAATCTCATCGATATGTGCTCTTTGTCATACTTTGACAAATCTCTCTCACAATTCATTTGATAATTCGCGTCGCGAAAAATAGTCTGTCTGTAGCAATAAGTGCTGTGGGGTTTGAGCCCGTCAGCAATATTTTTTTACCCGGTTGGGTTTTTTATTAGCGGTCGTGCAGGGCAGTGGTGAACACGGGCGACTGCAACTTTTAAAGTTAAGTCAAAGAGGAATTTCATTATGGGTACGCACGGTGCTCAGCGTAAAACGCTGGCGCTCGCAGTCGCGGGTGCGCTGTTGGGAACAGGGTTTGCCATGGCCCCTGAGGCGAAAGCCGCAGGATTTATCGATGATTCCACGATGACCGGCGGTGTGTATTACTGGCAGCGTGAACGTGACCGTAAAGATCTCAATCCGACCAGTGACGATTACAATAAATACACTACCAACCTGTCACACTCGACCGCTAACCTGAGCCTGGATTTTGCCTCGGGCTATGCCTGGGACATGTTTGGCGTGGATGTCGGAGCCTTTACCGCCATTGAACTGGCCGAGTCCAGCGCCAGCGGCCACCCGAACGAAATCGCATTCTCTTCCAAAAACCGTACCTATGATGAAGACTACTCCGGCGATAAAGGCGGCATCAGCCTGTATAAAGCCGCTGGTAAATTCAAGTATGGCCCAGTCTGGGCTCGCGCCGGTTACATCCAGCCAAGTGGGCAAACCCTGCTGGCGCCGCACTGGAGCTTTTTGCCTGGTACCTATCAGGGGGCCGAGGCCGGTGCCAAGTTTGACTACGGTGATGCCGGGGCGTTGAGCTTCTCCTACATGTGGACCAATAAGTACAAAGCACCTTGGCATATCGAGATGGACGACTTCCGCCAGAACGACAAAAAAACCGGCGTCTCCTATCTGCACTCCCTGGGTGCCAAGTATGACTTCAAAAATGATTTGGTGCTGGAAGCGGCCTTCGGCCAGGCCCAGGGCTATGTGAATCAGTACTTCACCAAGGCATCTTACAAGTTTGATCTGGTAGGCAACCCGCTGACCACCAGTTATCAGTTCTACGGCACTGAAGACCGCATCAGCGACAAGAACGACCCCAACAGCATTTATGACGGCCTGGCCTGGCTGCAGGCGCTGACCTTTGGCTACACCACCGGCCAGTTCAACTGGCGTCTGGAAGGCACCATGGTCAAGGCCGAGGGTAACCAGGGCTACTTCCTGCAACGTATGACCCCAACCTACGCCTCTTCCAACGGTCGCCTCGACGTCTGGTGGGATAACCGTTCCGACTTCAACGCCAACGGCGAAAAAGCGGTTTACGCCGGGGTGATGTATGACCTGAGTAACTGGAACCTGCCAGGCATGGCGGTTGGCGGTTCTTACGTTTACGCCTGGGACGCCAAGCCGAGCACCAACCCGATGTATGACCAGAGCCAGCGCCTGAAAGAGAGCGCCTGGAGCCTGGATGCGATGTACACCATTCAGGAAGGCCGCGCCAAAGGCACCTTGCTGAAACTGCACTACACCCAGTATGACAACCACACCAACATCCCAAGCTGGGGCGGGGGTTACGGCAACATCTTCCAGGATGAGAAAGACGTCAAATTCATGGTTATCGCGCCATTCACCATCTTCTGATGCGTTCCCCGGTGGTAACGCCGGGGACACTTAACGGGAAAATAATGATGAAAAAAATCATGCTGATGTTAGCCGCAGTAGTCACGCTGAGTGCCTGTGTTCAACCGGCCGCACCGCCGGAAGATGCCAAACTGAAACAGGCCTACAGCGCCTGCATTAATACCGCAGAAGGCTCACCGGAAAAATTGCAGTCGTGCCAGGCGGTGCTGAACGTGCTGAAACAAGAGAAGCAGCACCAGCAGTTCGCCGAGAAAGAAACGGTGCGAGTGATGGATTATCAGAACTGCATTCAGGCAGTTCACAGCGGTAACGGTCAGGCCTACGACGCCAAGTGCGGCCAGATTTGGAAAGAGATCCACGATAACAATAATTAAGGATGATGCTAAAAATGAACAAATTCAAATTAAGTACGCTTGCTGCATTAACGGCAACCGTTGGATTATTTGGTAGCGCGGGGAATGCGTTGGCCAATCAGCCGCTGGTGGATCAACTGAGCCAGCTAAAATTGAATTTGAAAATGGTTGATAACCGGGCTGCCGACAGCGGCCTAGATTGCGGTAAATTGGGAGCCGACTGGGCAGCCTGCAACAAGGTATTGATCAGCCTGACCAACGATCATCAGGAGATTAAAGGTCACGACTGGGCGATTTACTTCCACAGCGCCCGTCAAACCATGAGGGTGGATAACAGCCAGTTCAAAATAACTCACCTGACCGGCGACCTGTACAAACTGGAGCCGACCGATAAATTTACCGGTTTCCCGGCCGGTCAAACGGTTGAAATCCCGATTATTGCCGAATATTGGCAGCTGTTTAAAACCGACTTTGTCCCCCGTTGGTACGCCGCTTCGGGCGATGCCAAACCAAAAGTTCTGGTCAACACCGATACCGAAGATTTGAACCAGTTTGTGACGCCCTTTACCGGCGACCAGTGGAAACGCATCAAGGATGATAACAACATCCTGATGACGCCGGCTTCCCGCTTCACCAAAAACGCCGAGTTGAAAACCTTGCCTGCGGCCTCGCTGCGCGGCCAGATCGTACCGACGCCGCTGCAGGTAAAAGTGCATCCGCAAGATGTGGATCTGAGCAAAGGCGTTGCATTGGAACTGAGCGCGCTGTCCAAACCGGCGGCGGACGCGGCGACTCAACGTTTCGCACTGTTGGGTGTAACCCATAACGCGGCGGGCTACCCGATCCAAACCGATATTCAGCCGGGTAAATTCAAAGGTGAGTTGGCGGTGCCGGGAGCCTATGAGCTGAAGATTGGCAATAAAGGAGCGCAGGTTATCGGCTTCGATCAGGCCGGGGTGTTCTATGGTCTGCAGTCCATTCTGTCGCTGGTACCAACCGACGGCAGCGCTAAAATCGCTACCCTCGACGCCAAAGATGCACCTCGTTTCCAGTATCGCGGCATCTTCCTCGACGTGGCGCGCAACTTCCATCATAAAGATGCGGTACTGCGCCTGCTTGACCAAATGGCGGCTTACAAGCTGAATAAATTCCACTTCCATCTGAGTGACGACGAAGGTTGGCGTATTGCCATTCCAGGTCTGCCTGAACTGACTGAAGTCGGGGGCCAGCGTTGCCACGATCTGAGCGAAACCACCTGCCTGTTGCCACAGTACGGACAGGGGCCAGAGGTGTATGGCGGGTTCTTCTCGCGTCAGGATTACATCGAGATCATTAAATACGCTCAGGCGCGTCAGATTGAAGTGATCCCGGAAATCGATATGCCGGCACATGCCCGCGCTGCCGTGGTTTCGATGGAGGCCCGCTATAAAAAGCTGCATGCCGCCGGTAAAGAGCAGCAGGCCAATGAGTTCCGCCTGGTGGATCCGACCGATACCTCCAATACCACCTCGGTGCAGTACTTCAATCGACAAAGTTACCTTAACCCATGCCTGGATTCGTCCAAGCGCTTTGTTGACAAGGTGATTGGCGAAATTGCCCAGATGCACAAAGAGGCCGGGCAGCCGTTACGCACCTGGCACTTTGGTGGCGACGAAGCGAAAAACATTCGTTTGGGCGCCGGCTATACCGATCAGGCCAAGCCCGAAGCAGGCAAAGGCATCATCGATCAGAGCAAAGAAGACAAGCCATGGGCGAAATCCCAGGTCTGTCAAAAGATGATCAAAGACGGCAAAGTCGCCGATATGGAACATCTGCCAAGCTACTTTGGCGTAGAAGTCAGTCAACTGGTGAAAGCGCATGGCATCGACAGAATGCAGGCCTGGCAAGACGGTCTGAAAGATGCGAAAAACGCCAAGGCCTTCGCCACTCAACGGGTTGGGGTTAACTTCTGGGATACGCTGTATTGGGGCGGTTTTGATAGCGCCAACGATTGGGCGAACAAAGGTTACGAAGTGATCCTCTCCAACCCGGATTACGTCTATATGGACTTCCCGTATGAGGTGAACCCGAACGAGCGCGGTTACTACTGGGGCACCCGTTTCAGCGACGAACAGAAGATGTTCAGCTTCGCCCCGAACAACCTGCCGCAGAACGCCGAAACCTCGGTAGATCGCGATGGCAATCACTTTACTGCCAAGAGCGACAAGCCGTGGCCGGGTGCTTACGGTATCTCCGCCCAGATGTGGAGTGAAACTCAGCGCACTGACGATCAAATGGAATACATGATCTTCCCGCGTTCCTTGTCGGTGGCCGAGCGAGCATGGCACCGCGCAGGTTGGGAGCAGGATTATAAGGCTGGCCGGGAGTATAAAGGCGGCGAAACCCACTTTATCGACAGCCAAAAGCTGGACCGGGACTGGCTGCGCTTTGCCAATATCCTCGGTCAGCGTGAGTTGGCAAAACTGGACAAGGGTGGCGTGAGTTATCGGCTGCCGGTACCGGGTGCCCGCGTGATCGGGGGCAGGCTGGAGGCCAATATCTCGTTGCCGGGCCTGGGCATTGAGTATTCCACCGACGGCGGCAAGCAATGGCAGCGTTACGATGCCAAAGCCAAACCTGGCGTCACCGGCGAGGTGCTGATCCGCGCGGTCAGCCCGGACGGCAAGCGTTATAGCCGTGCCGAGAAAGTGTAACCCCTGAACCACGGCCCGTCTGTTCGCAGGCGGGCCGTTATTGATGGTTAACAGCAGCGACCGACGGTAATCAGAGATGAATTCGATACGGCTGACCTTTATGGTCGTTGCTTTTTTTTCCGGGATTGCCGGGGCACTGCAAATACCGACCCTAAGCCTGTTCCTCACCTCCGAGGTGCGGGTGTCGTCATTATGGGTCGGTTTTTTTTATGCGGTGAACGCCGGGGTCGGCATTATTGTCAGTTTTTTGCTGGCGAAAAAATCAGATCGCCAGCGTGACCGGCGTCATTTGATTTTTATCTGTTATTTATTGGCGGCAGGAAACTGTCTGTTATTTGCTTTTAATCGCAATTACCTGACGTTAATTACGGCGGGCGTGCTGTTAACCGCCATTGCCAATACGGCGATACCGCAGCTCTTCGCTCTGGCGCGTGAGTACGGAGAGCGGTCATCGCAAAACGTCGCTATGTTCAGCGCCATCATGCGCGCCCAACTTTCTCTGGCCTGGGTTTTTGGTCCGCCGTTGGCTTTTATGCTGGTGGTGAATTACGGCTTCACGGCGATGTTTATTTTTGCTGCCGGCATATTTCTGCTGGTCACACTGCTGGCCTGGTGGATATTGCCCGAGGTCGCCCGCCCCATGGTGGGCGATGAAGTCGCCATACGGCAAAAAACGGTCTTCGATAAAGACATTAGCCTGCTGTTTTTCGTCTCGGTATTGATGTGGACCTGCAGCGCCATGTATCTGATTGATGTGCCGCTGTATATCACGGCCGAGTTGGGTTTGCCGCAAAGTCTGACCGGCTGGATGATGGGCATCGCCGCCGCAATCGAAATCCCCATCATGATCCTGGTGGGACGTTACGTAAACCGAGTGGGCAAGCGCCTGATGATGGCGGGGGCCATGGTGGCCGGCATCGTGTTTTATGCCGGGATGCTGTGGTTTACCTCGACCACCGGGTTGCTGGCCTTGCAGCTGTTTAACGCTATTTTTATCGGCATTATTGCCACCGTCGGCATGCTGTATTTCCAGGATTTAATGCCGGAACGGGCAGGCATGGCCACCACGTTGTTCACCAACAGCATTTCCACCGGTGTGATCCTGGCCGGAATATTACAAGGGATCCTGACCGAGTACGGGCCACATTCCTCCGTTTATCTGTTAGCCATATTACTGCTTTGTATTGCTTTACCTGTCGGTTTTAAGACCCGGGAAGTTTAGGTGGTTTCTGAGTGAGTCGTTTATTTTTAAACACAAACAAGGATATATGATGGCTATATTGGTGACGGGCGGCGCCGGTTATATCGGCTCGCATACGGTATTGGCACTGTTGGAAAGGGGGGAGGAAGTTGTCGTACTGGACAACCTGTCCAACAGCTCGCCAGAGTCTTTGTTTCGCGTAGAGCGCTTAACCGGTAAAAAAGTGATTTTTTATCAGGGAGATATCCAGCAGCATCATTTGCTGGATCATATATTCCGCCAGCATGATATTCATGCGGTTATCCATCTTGCGGGATTGAAGTCGGTCAGGGAATCTACCGAAGAACCGCTGAGGTATTATCAAAATAATATTTCCGGCTCATTGATCGTACTGGACAGAATGCGCCATGCTGGCGTTAAGCAATTTATTTTCAGCTCTTCGGCCACCGTCTATGGGCCGGCGGAATATACCCCACTGACGGAGAGCTGCCGCGTTGGGCAGACTACCAACCCCTACGGAACCTCCAAACTGATTGTCGAGCAGATCCTGGCGGAGTTTGCCTCCACGGCACCGCAGATGGCGATTACCGCGCTGCGTTACTTTAATCCGGCCGGCGCGCATGAGTCTGGCTTGATTGGTGAGGATCCCGCCGGCATTCCCAATAATCTTCTGGCTTATCTGGCGCAGGTGGCTATTGGCAAACTCGCGGTGTTGCCGGTGTATGGCAACGACTATCCCACCAGCGATGGTACCGGGGTACGAGATTATATTCACGTGATGGACCTGGCCGAAGGGCATTTGAAGGCGCTGGATAACCTGCAGCCCGGTTTTAACGTCTTTAACCTGGGTACCGGTAAAGGCTACTCGGTTTTGGAGATTATTCGGGCCTTTGAACGCGCCTGCGGGTTTAAAATTGCCTATCAATTTAACCCCCGGCGTGCGGGAGATATCGCCGAGTGTTGGTCCGATCCGTCGCTGGCGGCAGAAAAACTGGGCTGGCAAGCTAAACGCAGCCTGGAAAAAATGGTGTGCGATGCCTGGTCCTGGCAGAGCAAAAATCCGCAGGGTTATGGTCCCTCAGTGCCGCTGTCATCAATAAGGATGGCCACCGATGAAGCTTAACAACGGGCATTTTGGCGCTCTGCGAGACGATCTGTTTCGAGCCGAATACGAGGCGCGGATCCACGACCTGAAGTTTGAGTTCGTAAAATATCAACGCCAGACTTCACCGGCGCTGCTGGAAAGCTATCAGCGTGGGGTCACTCAACTGCGCGAATGGCTGGCGGCACATGGGCATTTATTTGATGCCGCCCGCTGTTCCTCACTCTTTTGCGTTCCTACCCGCCCGCTGGCAGCGAGTGAAAAACGGCTGCACCGTATCTGGTTGGGGGGCGCTATCCCTGACGATGCCAGAGAGGTTATCTCCCAATGGGGCGACGCGCAGCAGGCGGTGGCTAGCGCCGAGACGAATGACTGGGTCGGCATGTTATGGGTTTGGGACGCGCAGCAACTGGCAAGGGATAGGTATTTCATTCCCGTACCGGTGATAAAAGGCGGCTACCTGGGGGAGTATGATGCCGGTAATCATCGCCTGCAGGTGCATTCGCTGAGCGAACTGGCGCAAAAAAGGGTCGGCAACAGCCTGGGCTTTATCCATCAACTGCACGATAAGCGTTATTACGCCACGCTTTCCGACTACTTTCGCTTTCTGATTTTGATCGAGATGGGGGGGCTGTACATGGATATCGACACCATTCCCCACCGATCGGCGACGCTATTTTTGATCAAACCTGAACTGCCGGATTATCTCCAGTTTCTGGCTGGGGGCGAGGTCAGCCACGTTAGCTGGCTGAATCTGTTTCTCGATGAAACCGGCATGATAGTCAGCCGCAAGGGGGATATCTCGCTGTGCCGGATGCTGGCAGGGTTGGATCAGATCTATGCGGCGGAAAGTGGTGAAGTCCCGGACAAGAATTCGGTTTATGAACGGAAACTGTTTGATCCCTTTTATCAGCTGTGGAGTCGCCACATTGGCCGGTCCTTCCTCAGTCACGATCGCTTCTGTCAGGATTATGGCGTTCATTATGATGCGCATCCGCAGGCAGTGACCTGTGGTATCCGTGGCATGCGCCTGTTGGAGGATGTGATCACCAATGAACGGCTTCCGCTGTCGCAGGAGGAACAGTTCAGTTACCAGCAATGCGTCAGTCGCCTGGAGCAGGTGGATTGGCAGCTTGAACAGCCGCTGGATCTGGCACGTTATGCGGAAATATTTACCGTCGATGAAGTGCCGCGAATGGCCTATCCAGCGCAGATCCGTTCCGATATCGACCATTACCACTATTATTCCGTGCTTTCCCATGACCGCACGTTGGATCGGGTAAACCAGCTTTTTGGGGAATACCTGATCGCCGATAACCGGCGGCAGATTGCGGCGGGGAATTACTGGTGCTCAACCACAGGAGAGGGGGATGCGGTGTTGCCGGAGCCGGGCGGGGCATTGCATTTTCTACCGGGGCGGCAGGCGAGTGAAACCGATAAAACCCGTATGGCGAAGCTGATTTTTAGTACCAGTTACCTGGAGTACTGTTCTGTTGGCAACCGGGCAGGGCTGGATCTGGTGTCGCTGCAGCAGGCACAAAATATCGAGCCTTATCTGCACCTGATCACGGTGGCTTACGATCGGCGCGGGACGTTTGTCGGCTTTTTCAATGCGGCTACCGTCAGTGAGCTGTATGGCGTAAAAGCGGATTATCACTATCGCGATGAACTGAAGCCGCTTGATGAGGCTTACGACCACTTTGTGCAAGGCTTGGGTACTGAGGATGATTATTTTATCTGTAGCCTGGCGATTGAGAGCCAATTCCGCGGGCAGGGGTATTTTAATCAGATGTTTGCCCTGATAAAGCAGCAGGCTGATCGGCACCAGGCGAAAAACATCGTGCTGTGTGTATGGCAAAGCAGTGAGGCCAGCCAAATTTATCTGAACAAAGGGTTCCGTGTTCGTGGTGTGTTCGATCAGGCCTTGTCGTTGTTCTTTGATCGGCTGCTGTTTCTTGAGTATGAGCTGTGAAGAGTTTGCCCATCCGCGTGTCGGCGGGTGAGTTGACGGTGAAGTGAGTGTAAGTGGGAAGTGAGAGAGAAGTGCCGCTGCAATTGTTGTATTTCAAGCTGTGAACTTTCCCCGGACCTGTCCGGGGATTTTTTATCTACTCACTGCGCAGGCTGCAGGCATAAAAAAACCGCCGTTAAGGCGGTCCTTAATGCCGGTTGAGGGCATTATTTTTTATCGTGCAGAGTGTCGTCTTCGCGGCAGTCACCAATTGCACAGTGGCCGTACAGGTACAGGCTGTGATTGCTGAGCTTGATACCGTGTTGTTTGGCGATATCACGCTGACGCGCTTCGATAGATTCATCGCTGAATTCGATCACTTTGCCGCAGTCCAGGCAAATCAGGTGATCGTGGTGATGCTGCTGGGTCAGTTCGAACACGGACTTGCCGCCTTCGAAGTTGTGACGGGTCACAATGCCGGCATCATCAAATTGGTTCAGTACGCGGTAAACTGTAGCCAGGCCAATTTCTTCGCCCATATCTATCAGTTTTTTGTACAGATCTTCCGCACTGACGTGATGGCATTCCGGATTTTGCAGTACTTCCAGGATTTTGAGTCGCGGAAGCGTGACTTTTAAGCCGGCCTTCTTCAATGCGGTGTTGTTGTCAGTCATGCGGATTCAGTCCTGTTACTATGCTAATCAAGTTGAGGCGTTCTCGCCTGTGGCATCGGTCGGCACAAAGAGTTAATTGCGTCTCATTATAGAACCGGTTGACCTAAATAGAAACCGCCGGTTGTTAACAAAGATATAATTGCACTATTGCATGTCGCACACACGCAACGTCTTGATGGGCGGGATAAACCGATAACGCAGTCTACCTTGACGATGTGGGAAGTTACAAATTTGTATCTTCGATTGCAGTAATCAGCACTGCCAATGATAGCCCTGCCGGCAACACTATGCACTTTGCAGGGCTTTTGTTCAACCTTTGGCGTTACCCGACAATTTCGGCCAGGCTCAGCTCTTCGACGATTTGTTTCACCCAGCCTTCAACACGCTCGTTGGTCAGCTCCGGTTGACGATCTTCGTCAATCGCCAGACCGATGAAATGGCTGTCGCTTGCCAACCCTTTAGAGGCTTCGAAATGGTAGCCTTTGGTTGGCCAGTGGCCGACAATGGCGGCACCACGCGGTTCAATGATGTCGCGGATGGTACCCATCGCATCACAGAAATATTCTGCGTAATCTTCCTGATCGCCACAGCCGAACAGCGCTACCAGCTTGCCGTTGAAGTCGATGTCTTCCAGCGTCGGGAAGAAATCATCCCAGTCACACTGGGCTTCGCCGTAGTACCAGGTCGGGATGCCGAGCAACAGGATATCGAAACCTTCCAGGTCTTCTTTGCTGCTTTTGGCGATGTCGTGAATTTCGCACACATCGTCGCCAAACTGTTGCTTAAGAATTTTCTGGATCATCTTGGCAATGTTTTCGGTATTGCCAGTGTCGCTGCCAAAGAAAATGCCTACATTAGCCATATCGCGTATAACCTTTAAATTCAATTAATTGCATTACACGATGTTAGCGCTGACCACGATAACACCGATTAAAATGATGCCATGGCAAGGGATATCCCTCACCGGTAATTGCGTATCATGCCAGAAATTTACCCCGGGGTTTTATCGCGTTTATGCGATGCCGGGTGGAATAAAACGATGTTGATCGGGCGTCATCCTTAACGCCGCGCCGCATGTGCGGCTGCAATGATCAATGTTCTGGCTGGTCGTCCGCCAGTTGTGCCAACAGCATTTGCTCAATAAGCTCGCTGCGGCTGATATTCCGCTGTTCCGCCAGTTTGTTCAGGGCGTCCACCGCATCCGCGTTGATCTTCAGTTCCACACGCCGTAAGCCACGGACTTTATCGCGTCGAAGCTGATTACGCTTATTGATTCTAAGCTGTTCATCTCGGGATAGCGGGTTGGTTTTCGGGCGCCCCGGACGGCGTTCATCTGCGAACAGATCCAGCGTCGTGCGATCCGTTTGTTCTTTTGCCATAGGTAGCGGTACTGCAAGGGAGTTTGCATCTAAAAGCGCGTAGACGCTTCTGGATGGTTCGGTTAACACACTTCGGGCCAATAAACCCTAACCCAAATTCACCCCCAGCCTGGCGTTAAATAACACGCTCGACACGGCGGCAAAATTATAGCGCGCCATATTACCCCAGCAGGTGGAGCAACGACAATGCTTAACTGAGCTCAAAACGCGCTAAGCCGTTATCTTTAGCGCGTTTTTCCACCAGATGGCCGTTTTAGCGCCCGCCTGCACTGTTGTCAGGTAGCGTTCGACTCAGGCTTCGCCGAGAAAACGGTGGATGGCACGCAGCACCGCCTCTGGTTTTTCCGCATGCACCCAGTGTCCGGTACCGGCGACCACATGCGCGCGAGCCTGTGGGAACTGGCGGGCAATATCTGCGCGGTAGCTGTCCTGTACGTAAGGCGACAGGCCACCGCGAATGAATAATGTGGGATGTGACCAGGCGGGCACTTCCTGCCAGCCGGTGATGTTTTCGTATTGATCGATCAATACCGGCAGGTTAAAGCGCCATTCACCCTGATGGAAGGATTTCAGCAGGAACTGGATCACCCCTTCTTCCTTCAGATAGTCGCGCATTAATTCCGCCGCCTGCTGGCGTTGGGTGATATCGGCGGCGCTCACGGCCTGTAAGGCGACAAAAATCTCGTCGTGGCGGCGGGTCTGATAATTCACCGGTGCCACATCAATAACGATCAGTTTATCCACTCGCTCGGGTGCGATTGCCGTCAGCGCCATCGCCGCTTTGCCGCCCATCGAGTGGCCGATCACAATCACCTTGTCCAGCTGCAAATCATCCAGCAATGCCAGCAGATCCTTCGCCATCTCCGGGTAGGTCATCACCGCTGAGCGGGGCGACAGGCCGTGGTTACGCAGATCGACTTTAATCACGCTGTGCTGTTGGTTAAGATCGCGCGCCAGCACGCCGAGATTGTCCAGATTGCCGAACAATCCGTGGATCAGGATCACCGGCAGCGCATCGGACTCGGTAGCCAGCAGTTGATAATGTAATTTCATGGCAAAGTTCATACTGAGAGAGATTCAGATTAGGGTATCATGATTGAAACTCACGATGAATAACGCGGATTTTTCATGATAAGGTGCGGGATTGGCAGGGCCGATGCCAAGCAGGCTTTAGGTAATTGTCTGCTTTTGCCGTGTTGAGGCACATTGTTATGTTCGCACCTGCGCTTTTAACCTTATAATCCCATGACTTGAATGCCGGATCTGGCTTCAGGTTCTAAGTAGAAAAAAACAGTACTGGATAAAGATGAAAACTATTGAAGTCGACGAAGAGCTCTACCGTTATATTGCCAGCCACACGCAACATATTGGTGAGAGCGCGTCCGATATTTTGCGCCGCATGTTGAAGTTTACCGCAGGTCAGCCGTTACGTTCTGTGCCGGCCAGCAGTGCTCAGAGCGCCGAGCAGGATAAGATTGTCGCCGTGTCGCGTCCGCGCGATCGCGTGCGTGCCGTACGTGAGCTGTTGTTGTCGGACGAGTATGCCGATCAGAGCAGAGCGGTACATCGTTTTATGCTGGTACTTTCCACCCTGTATACCCTGGATGCGGCTGGTTTCTCCGCTGCTACCGATGCGTTGCATGGTCGTACCCGCACTTATTTTGCCGGCGATCAGCAAACCCTGTTGGCGAACGGAACGCACACCAAACCAAAGCACGTTCCGGGCACGCCTTACTGGGTGATCACCAATACCAATACCGGTCGTAAACGCAGCATGGTGGAACACATCATGCAGGCTATGCAGTTCCCAGCGGAACTGACAGAAAAAGTTTGCGGCACTATCTAATTTAGCGAACAGCCCGTCATGGTGGCCGTGAGCGACATATTGCCAGGCCGCAGGACAGGGATAGGGAGATATGTCGATGGCGAATAATCCACGTGCCGGGCAGCCGGCTCAGCAAAGCGATTTGATCAACGTAGCTCAGCTGACGTCGCAGTACTATGTACTGCAACCTGAAGCGGGCAATGCGGCACACGCGGTGAAGTTCGGGACTTCAGGCCATCGCGGCAGTGCTCTGCGCCATAGCTTTAATGAAAACCATATTCTCGCTATCGCGCAGGCGATTGCCGAAGTCCGTCATCAGCAAGGGGTGACCGGCCCATGCTACGTGGGTAAAGACACCCATGCGCTGTCCGAGCCGGCCTTTATTTCCGTGCTGGAAGTGTTGACCGCCAACGGCGTCGATGTGATCGTGCAGGAAAATAACGGTTTCACGCCAACCCCTGCGGTATCCCATGCCATTTTGTGCCACAACCGCAAAGGTGGGGCACTGGCCGACGGTATCGTTATCACTCCGTCCCACAACCCACCGGAAGACGGCGGCATTAAATATAACCCGACCAACGGCGGTCCTGCCGACACCAATCTGACTTCAGTGATTGAAAAACGTGCCAATGAACTGCTGTCATTGCAGTTGAAAGGCGTACAGCGTCAGTCACTGGATAAGGCCTGGAACAGCGGTCGCGTGCACGCGCAAGATTTGGTGCAGCCGTATGTCGAAGGGCTGGTGGATATCGTAGATATGCCTGCTATCCAGCGTGCCGGCCTGAAGCTGGGCGTTGATCCGCTCGGCGGTTCCGGCATTGCTTACTGGCAGCGTATTGCCGAGCATTACAAGCTGGATCTGACGTTGGTGAACGATGCTATCGATCAGACCTTCCGCTTTATGCACCTGGATCACGACGGCGTGATCCGCATGGACTGCTCGTCAGTTCCGGCGATGGGGGGCTTGCTGGCGCTACGCGACAAGTTCGATCTGGCGTTTGCCAATGACCCGGATTACGACCGCCACGGCATTGTTACGCCGAAAGGCCTGATGAACCCGAACCACTATCTGGCGGTGTCCATCAACTACCTGTTCCAGCATCGTCCACAGTGGGGAGCTGATGTGGCGGTGGGTAAAACGCTGGTTTCCAGCGCGATGATTGACCGTGTGGTCGCCGATTTGGGGCGTAAGCTGGTGGAAGTGCCGGTGGGCTTCAAATGGTTTGTTGATGGTCTGTTCGACGGCAGCCTGGGCTTTGGTGGCGAAGAGAGCGCCGGGGCATCCTTCCTGCGTTTCAACGGCACTCCTTGGTCGACTGACAAAGACGGCATGATCATGTGCCTGTTGGCGGCGGAAATCACCGCGGTGACCGGTGAAAACCCACAGAATCACTACGAAGATCTGGCCAAACGCTTTGGCGCGCCGAGCTACAACCGTATTCAGGCGCCGGCAACCTCAGCGCAGAAAGCGGCATTGTCCAAGCTGTCGCCGGAAATGGTCAAGGCCGACACCTTGGCAGGCGATCCGATCACCGCACGTCTGACCGCGGCACCGGGCAACGGCGCACCGATTGGCGGTCTGAAAGTGATGACTGACAACGGCTGGTTTGCCGCTCGTCCTTCCGGTACCGAAGAGGCTTACAAGATTTATTGTGAGAGCTTCCTGGGTGCTGAGCACCGCGAAAAGATCGAGCATGAAGCGGTAGAAATCGTCAGCACAGTGCTGGCTTCCGCCAAGTAATCTTTCCCTGCCTGAAGAAAAGCGCTGTTTTTACAGCGCTTTTTTTATGCCTGCAATTTAGATATATCTTTTTAATAAATCCCGCTTGCGCATTTAGATATATCGATCTAGATTAGATATATCGAAGTGACTTAGATATATCTAAATCACCTCGTCAACTGATTATCCATTGAGAGGTATACCCTATGTTTCACCGTTTAGATTTACACCGTCGTCACGCTTGCCACCCTGACAGCGAAGAAGGGCAGGGTCATCATCGCCGTCGCGGCGGGCGTCATCACTTTGGCGGCGATCACGGCGAAGAGCATGGCCGGGGCGGGCGCGGGGGCCGTGGTGGCCGTCACCGCATGTTTGAACATGGCGACCTGCGGTTGGTGTTGCTGGCGCTGGTGGCACGTAAACCGAGCCACGGTTATGAATTGATCAAGGCCATTGATGAGGCGTCTTCCGGCCTGTATGTGCCAAGTCCAGGGGTGATTTATCCGACCCTGACGCTGCTGGAAGAGCAGGATTTCCTTGAGCCGATCACCAGCAGTAACGGCCGCAAAAGTTATCAGATCACCGAACTGGGCCAGAGTGAGCTGCAAAAGCACCAGGCCGCTGTCGACGTGATCCTGGCCCGTTTGGCGGGTGTCGGTCGCGGGCATCACCATCACGGCAATCTGGCTGAAGGCATCTCCGAAGCCATGAACCGCCTGCGCAGTTTGCTGCGTGGTAACGTGATGCGTGCGGATCTTTCACCGCAGCAGGTTGAAAACATTAATGCGGCGCTGCTGACCGCCGTGGCGGCGATTGAAGGCGAAATGAACATTGCCCCGCCCGCACAGGAGAATGAATGATGCCAGGCCACCGTTTTCGCATTACCGTTGAAGCCCTGAGCGATCGCAAAGGCGAACCGGTAGATAAAGCGCCACTGAGTTTTGAAGTAGAAAACCACGACGATATTCTTGGCATTGTTGAGCGCATCAAAGCGCGTGAAGATCTGAACTTTGGCGAGAACAACAGCGCGGCCTTTGCGGTTGGCCTGAAGCTGTTTTCCGAAGTGATGATCGAAAACCGCAAGCATCCGGTATTTGCACCGCTGCGTGAAGCGTTCAAGGAATTTATGATGGGATTGAAGAAAGGCCCGCAACAGTAGGGGCGCCGCATGCTGCGCCCATTAACCTTAAGGCATAAAGCGGTAACCGACGCCGGTCTCGGTCAGCAAGTGTTTCGGCCGGGCCGGGTCGGCCTCCAGTTTCTGTCGTAGATGCCCCATATATATCCGCAGATAATGGCTGTGCTCGACATAGTTCGGCCCCCAGACGTGGCTCAGTAGCTGACGCTGGGTGATCACCTTGCCGGAGTTGGCCAGCAGTTCGGCCAGCAGACGAAACTCTATTGGCGTCAGGTGCAAATCTTCACCCTGACGCAGTACCCGGCGGTTGATCAGATCGACGGTGATTTCGGAGAAGCTGACCAACGGGCTTTCTTGCAGGCTACCGGAATGACGGCGCAACGCGACCCGCACGCGCGCCAGCAGTTCGCCGATACCAAACGGCTTGCTGAGGTAGTCGTCTGCCCCGGCGTCGAGCGCGGCGATTTTGTCTTCCTCAGCGTTGCGAGCCGACAGCACGATCACGGGAATGGCGCTCCACTGCCGCAAATCGCGGATATAGTTCAGCCCGTCGCCGTCCGGCAACCCTAAATCGAGAATAATCAGATCCGGCTTGCGCGTGCCGGCTTCAATCAGCCCGCGTTGCAACGTTTCGCTTTCAAACACCCGCAGGCCTTCACTTTCCAGTGCGGTGCGGACGAAACGCCGGATCTCTTTCTCATCTTCGACAATCAGAATATTGGTTGGCGCGCTGCTCACAAGACTCCCGGCAATTATTTATAGATCAAAGAGTTCACTGTCTATTTCTGGCGGTTTCTCCAGCGGCAGCACAAAGTGGAAGCTGGCCCCGCCATTGGCCCCGTTTTCCGCCCAGATACGGCCACCGTGCACTTCAATAATGGCACGGCAAATCGCTAACCCCAAACCCACACCGGGGATTGCCGATTCTTTATTACCGCGGGAAAACTTATCGAAAATAAGCTGCATTTTTCCCTCGGGAATGCCCGGTCCATTGTCCCAGACCTCAACTTCCAGCCACTCTGGCAGCGTATGGGCACGAATACCGATAGTAGCATCGTAACCGGCATATTTATTGGCATTTTCCAACAGGTTAGTGAATACCCGTTCCAGCAGGCTGCCATCACAGTTGACCAATACCAGCTCCGGTGGCAGCTCCACTTTAATTTCATGCTGGGTCATCAACGGCTCCAGCATGTGCAGTGATGCGCCGACGATCTCTTCCAGCGACTGCCACTCTTTACGCAGGTTAAAGCCGCCGGATTGAATACGCGCCATATCCAGCAGGTTATTCACCAGCCGGGTAGTGCTCAGCACCTGCTGGCGGATCTGACTGGCCTGGGGCGCATGGTTGGAGCCTTCTGCTGCCAGATCGAGCGTCAGAATCTCTGCCTGACCGAACAGCACCGTCAGCGGGGTGCGTAAATCGTGGGACAGTGCTGCCAGTAACGAGTTGCGCAGTTGTTCGCGCTCGGCGTCCAGCTTGGCTTCCTCGGCGCTGCGCGCCAAATGCAGGCGTTCCAGTGCGCTGGCAATCAATACCGCGAAAGTCTGCAGTAGTCGCTGTTGCTCCGGCACCATCAGTTGACGCAGGTTGCTGGGCTCGATGGCCAACAGGCCGAAGGTTTGCTTCGACGTGGCTAACGGCAACAGCTGATAGGGCACGCCGGGCAGGGTGTCGGTACCGGCCCCGGCCGGCATGCCCTTGTCAAAGCTCCAGCGGGCAATCGCCTCATCCACCGACAGCAGTCCGCCGGTCTCCCCGACCATTTGCTGCAGTTTGCCGTCTTCCTGTGGCAGCAGCAGCACGGTTTTTGCCTGGAAGCTGCTGGAGAGGAAGTGGCGGCTGGTTTTGGCAATGTCTTCGGTGGTCAGCGCCTGGCTCAGCCCGCGGGAGATCTCATACAGATGGCGAGCCCGCTGCTCGCGATAACGCGCCACCCGCGCCTGATAACGCACGCCGGCAGTCAGGTTACCGATAGTGATGCCCACCGTCAGCATCACGCCGAAGGTCAGCAGATACTGCATATCGCTGACGGCAAACGACCATTCCGGCTGGACGAAAAACAGATCAAAGCTGGCGACGTTGATTACCGCTGCCAGTACCGATGGCCAGCGGCCAAAGAACAGCGCGACAATGGCAACGCCAAGCAAATAGACCATCACCAGGTTGGCCTGGTCGAAGCCCGGCAGCAGCCATTGAGAAAGCAGGGTGATCAGGGCGCACAGCGCGACGGCGACCGCGCAACCGCGCAGTTGGATACGCCACTTCTCGCTAAAGTTTCGGTTGTCATGCTCTTTGCCCTGCGGTGGCTGGCTGTCATTTTCCAGCGCGACGATCACCAGATCGAGATCGGGCCCCAGTCGACCGAGGCGATCGGCAAAACTGCCGCGCAGCTTCCAGCGTTGTTCGCTGCGGCGGCCAATGATGATTTTGCCCAGGTTGTGCTCGCGGGCGTAACGCAGCACCGCGCGTTCTTCATAGGGTTCGGACAGGGTGGCGGTCTCGGCACCCAACTCTTGCGCCAGCCGCAGCGCCCGCAGGATTGCCCGGCGCTGACTCTCCGGCAAACGGTGCAGCTTTGGTGTTTCTACATATACCGCGTGCCAGTGACAGCCCAGCCGGGCCGCCAGCCGGGCGGCGATGCGTACCAGCTTTTCGTTGCCGCTGTTGTGGCCAACGCACAGCAGGATACTGTCACGGGTGTGCCACACGCGCTCACGGCCCTGGGTATCGCGGAAGGCACGCATCTGGTCATCGACCCGGTCGGCGGTACGGCGCAGTGCCAGTTCGCGCAGGGCGATTAAATTGCCTTTGCGGAAAAAGTGCTCAATGGCGCGCTCGGCCTGGCCGGGGATATACACCTTGCCCTCATTCAGCCGCTGGCGCAGATCGTCCGGTGGCAGATCGACCAGCACCACTTCGGTGGCTTCATCGAATACGTGATCGGGAACCGTTTCACGCACCCGCACCCCGGTCACGCCGCCGACCACGTCGTTCAGGCTTTCCAGGTGCTGTACGTTGACGGTGGTCAGCACGTCGATGCCGGCGTCCAGCAGCTCTTCGACATCCTGCCAGCGCTTCGGATGGCGCGAACCATGGGCGTTACTGTGCGCCAGCTCATCCATCAGGATCAGTGCCGGGTGGCGTGCCAGCGCGGCGTCGAGATCAAATTCTTGCACCAGCCGACCGCGATACTGAATACGCTTTTGCGCCAATATATCCAGCCCGTTCAGCAGCGCGGCGGTTTCGCTGCGGCCATGGGTTTCCACCACGCCGACCAGCACGTTCAGCCCCTGGGCACGCAACCGCTGCGCCTCCTGCAGCATGGCGTAGGTTTTACCCACCCCAGCGCAGGCACCGAAGAATACCTTCAGGCGGCCGCGGGGTTTTTCATTGGCCAGCGCCAGCAGGCTGTCAGGGTCGGGGCGCTGTTGTTCCTCTTCCACCATCGGGGTTCCTTTTGCAGCAACGTAAAGCGGGTCCGGCACGCCGAACCCGAGAACTATTTTTTAGCAGCTCGCGAGGCACTATTTCAATGCGTCGAGTGCCAGATTCAATTTCAGCACGTTCACTACCGACTCACCCATAAAGTTGGGGGTGGCCTGATCGGTACTTTCATCAATCAGTTTGGCGACCTGCTCCGGTGCCAGTTGACGCGCCGCAGCCACCCGCGCCAGTTGATACTGTGCCGCCGCGGGGGAAATCTGCGGATCCAGGCCGCTGCCGGAAGCGGTCAGCAGATCGACCGGGATCGGGCCTTTCATCGCCGGATTAGCCTGACGCAGTTGCGCCGCACGCTCGGCAATGGCTTTGTCCAGTGCCGGGTTGGTGGCGGCCAGGTTGCTGCCGGCAGACGCCATGGCATTATAGGCCGAATCACCGGTGGCAGAAGGGCGGCCCCAGAAATACTCGAGTTTGGTGAAGTTTTGGCCGATTAACGCCGACCCCACCACTTTGTCGCCCTGGTACAGCAGCGAGCCGTTGGCCGCGCCGGAAAACAGCAGTTGCGACAGCCCGGTGGTCAACAGCGGATAGGCGATACCGGTAATCAACGTCAGCAGGATCAACATCACCAGCGAAGGTCGTAAATAAGACATTTTCATTTCCTCTTAATGATTAACCGGCGATATGCAAGGCGACCAGGATCAGGTCGATCAGCTTGATACCGACAAACGGCACCAGCAGACCGCCCACGCCATAAAGCCACAGGTTACGACGCAGCAGCGCAGCGGCGCTCATTGGCTTGTAGCTCACCCCTTTTAGCGCCAGCGGGATCAGGAACACGATCACCAGGGCGTTGAAAATAACCGCCGACATAATGGCGGAAGCGGGGGAATGCAGGTGCATCACGTTCAGCGCGTTCAACTGCGGATAGGTTGCCGCGAACGCCGCCGGGATAATGGCAAAATACTTCGCCACGTCGTTGGCGATACTGAAGGTGGTCAGTGAACCGCGGGTCATCAGCATTTGTTTACCGATGTGCACCACTTCAATCAGCTTGGTTGGGTTGGAATCCAGATCGACCATGTTGCCCGCCTCTTTGGCGGCCTGGGTACCCGAGTTCATCGCCACCGCTACGTCGGCCTGCGCCAATGCCGGGGCGTCGTTGGTGCCGTCGCCGGTCATCGCCACCAGGCGACCTTCCGCCTGATATTGACGGATCAACGCCAGCTTGGCTTCCGGCGTGGCTTCCGACAGGAAGTCATCGACCCCGGCTTCTGCTGCAATGGCGGCAGCGGTCAGCGGGTTATCACCGGTGATCATCACCGTTTTGATGCCCATCTTGCGCAGTTCGACAAAGCGCTCTTTGATGCCGCCTTTGACGATATCCTTCAGCGCCACCACCCCCAACACGCGTGGTCCTTCGGCTACCACCAGCGGCGTGCCGCCGGTACGTGCCACGCTGGCCACCAGGTCATCCACCGCCTGCGGGAAGTGACCCTGATTGGACTCCACGTGGCGACGAATGGCATCCACCGCCCCTTTGCGGATCATGCGGTCCTGCACGTTGACGCCGCTCATGCGGGTCTGGGCGGAGAAGGGCACGAAGGTGGCGTTCAGCGCCTGCAGGTCACGTTCACGCAGGTTAAAGCGCTGTTTGGCCAGAACCACGATGCTACGGCCTTCCGGCGTTTCATCCGCCAGGGAAGACAACTGTGCGGCGTCGGCCAGTTCCTGTTCTTTAACGCCCGGCGCAGGCAGAAACTCGGAGGCCTGACGGTTACCCAGCGTGATGGTGCCGGTTTTATCCAGCAGCAGCACGTCAACGTCACCGGCGGCCTCCACCGCACGGCCACTGGTGGCGATCACGTTGGCACCCAGCATCCGGCTCATCCCGGCCACGCCGATAGCGGACAGCAGACCACCTATGGTGGTGGGGATCAGACAGACCAGCAAGGCCACCAGCACGGTGATGCTGACCACCGACCCGCCATTGGCGGCGTCCACGCTGTACTGCGAGAACGGGAACAGTGTGGCGGTCGCCAGCACGAACACCAGGGTCAGCGCCACCAGCAGAATGGTCAGCGCCACCTCGTTCGGGGTTTTGCGACGTTTGGCGCCTTCCACCATGGCGATCATCCGATCAAGGAAGGTTTCGCCCGGGTTGACGCTGCACTGCACCACCAGCCAGTCGGACAGCACGCGGGTGCCGCCGGTGACGGATGAGAAGTCGCCGCCGGACTCACGGATCACCGGTGCCGATTCGCCGGTAATGGCGCTTTCATCCACCGAGGCACCGCCTTCTAGCACTTCGCCGTCACACGGAATGGTATCGCCGGCTTCCACCAGCACCACGTCACCCTTGCGTAGGCTCTCGGCGGAGACTTTCTCGGTAGCGCCATCGCGACGTGGCCCGGCCAGTTTCTTCGCCCAGCTGGTTTTCTTGGTGCCCCGCAGGCTTTCTGCCTGGGCTTTGCTACGCCCTTCGGCCAACGCTTCGGCAAAGTTGGCGAACAGCACGGTAAACCACAGCCACATGGCGATGCTGCCGGTAAAGGCGGCGCTGCCGTCGGTCTGTTTGGCCAGGATCGCCAGCCAGATGGCCGTGGTCAGAATGCTGCCGATATACACCACGAACATTACCGGGTTACGCCACTGGGTGCGTGGATCCAGTTTTTTCAGCGCATCGATCAGCGCGGTACGGACCAGCGCCGGTTCAAACAGGGCGCGTTGTTTGCGAGTCATCTTTTATTCTCTCTCTTTATTTCATTCCCTATGGATTTCGAGTTGCAGCTAGGCGGCCAGCTCGCTCATCCCCAGGCGCTTACTTGAGTAAGTAACTGGGGTGAGCGAGTGCAGGTAACAACGCTGCGGCTCGAAAGGCGACGGGAATGCGCCTGTTATTTGGTCAACCAAAGTTGCAAATGCTCGGCCACCGGTCCCAGCGCCAGCGCCGGTACGAAGGTCAATGCGCCCACCAGTAACACGGTGCCGACCAGCAGACCGATAAACAGCGGCCCGTAGGTTGGCAGAGTGCCGTTGCCCGCAGGCTGACGCTTCTTGGCGCACAGTGAGCCGGCAATCGCCAGCACCGGCAGGATCACCCCGAAACGGCCGACGAACATGGCGAATGCCAGCAGCAGGTTGTAGAACGGCGTGTTGACGCTCAGCCCACCAAAGGCGCTGCCGTTGTTATTGGCAGCGGAGGAAAGTGCATACAGCACTTCGCTGAAACCGTGAGCACCCGGATTCAGGATGCCGGCACGGCCCACGTCGGTGGAGATGGCCAATGCGCTCCCCAGCAGCACCAGGGTCGGTGTGACCAGGATCGCCAGCGCGGTCATTTTCATGTCATAAACGTCAATCTTTTTACCCAGGTATTCCGGCGTGCGGCCGATCATCAGCCCGGCGATAAACACCGTCAGCAGCACAAACAGCAGCATGCCGTACAGGCCGGAGCCGACACCGCCGAACACCACTTCACCAATCTGCATCAGCCACATCGGCACCATGCCGCCCAGCGCGGTGAAGGAATCATGCATCGCGTTGACTGCACCACAGGACGCGGCGGTGGTGACGACCGAGAACATGCTGGTGGCGAGAATGCCAAAGCGCGACTCCTTGCCTTCCATATTGATGTTGCTGGCACTGCCCAACTCGCTCAGATGCGGGTTACCTGCCAGTTCGGCGAACATCACTACCACCACGGCCACGATGAAGATCAGCGACATCGCCCAGATCAGCGCATGGCCCTGACGGTTTTCACCGGCCGCCTGACCGAAGGCAAAGCACAGCGCGCAGGGGATCAGGAAGATCGCCAACATTTGCACAAAGTTGGTCAGCACGGTCGGGTTTTCGAACGGGTGTGCCGAGTTGACGCCGAAGAAGCCGCCGCCGTTGGTACCGAGCATCTTGATCGCTTCCTGCGAGGCCACCGGCCCCATCGGCAGCGTCTGCTGCGCGCCTTCCAGCGTACTGATATGCAGGTAAGGCAGGAAGTTTTGCAGCGTGCCCTGGCTGACGAAGAACAGCGCGATCAGCAGTGAGATCGGCAACAGCACGTACAGCGTTATGCGGAACATGTCGATCCAGGCGTTACCGATGGTGGCGCTGGACCGGCGGGTGAAGGCGCGGATCAACGCAAAGGCCACGGCGATGCCGGTAGCCGCAGACAGGAAGTTCTGCACGGCCAGCCCGGCCATCTGGCTGAGGTAGCTGAGGGTGCTCTCACCGCTGTAGGCCTGCCAGTTGGTATTGGTGACAAAGCTGACGGCGGTATTGAACGCCAGATCCCAGGACAGGCCAGGGAAACCCTGTGGGTTAAGCGGCAGTGAGCCCTGCGCCATCAGCAGTGCAAACAGCAGCACCAGGCCCAGCAGGTTGAACCACAGGATCGCCAGTGCGTACTGCCACCAGTTCATCTCGGTGGTGGTCGTGCCGGCACAACGCCAGACGGCGGCCTCTACCCGACGCAGAGCGGGCAAGGGTTCACCTTCGATCAGGCGCGCCAGGAAACTGCCTAACGGCCGGGCCAGCAGCAAAAGCACCAGCATGAAGCTGGCAATCAATAAAAAGGCTGAAGCTGCCATCAGAAATCCTCCGCGTTGAACAGGGCATAAACCAGATAGCCCAACAGCAGCAGGACCAACAGCGCACCACCAATAACGCTGATACTCACAGGACACCTCCAGAGGTGTAGTTTTTGATAAAGCGAGTGTAGGGAGGGCGGTAGAAAGAAGATGAAAAAATAGCGTCGGTCAGTGTAAAAAAAGTATAAAAATGGCTGAAATTACAGCGAAAAATGGCTTTTCATCGAGGGTTTTGTGGGGGGGGGGCGTTTGGCTCAGTGCTTTGCCTTCCCTGGCAGGATGGTTGGTGTAAGCAAGCGGTCAATATCCATAATGTAACCAATGGTTAGTTAATTATTAACCTTGGTGTAACAAAATTACGTGATGACGTATTTATTTGCGATTTTTTGACCAATTTAGTGGTCGGATGAGTAGTAAACTTTCATCAGTTGCGCTAAAATTTTGCTCAGTTACCAAATCATCCCGTTTTAATGGTTTACGCCAGTGCTGTTTCCAAGACAAATCGACGGCCGGGCGTTTTTAAGGAGGTTCGCATGTCTATCTACCCAGCTTATTCATTGCATCGGATTCTCCTGCGTCGCAGCGCAGTGATCCTGGCAGGTGTGTTGGCTTTACCGGTAATGCTGTTCCGCAGCGACCGCGCCCGTTTTTACAGCTATTTGCACCGTGTCTGGTCAAAAACCAGCGATAAACCGGTCTGGCTGCAACAGGCGGAACTGGCGGCCTGCGATTTTTACTGATCGCCCCCGCTTTCCCCTGAAACCCTCGCTGCTCAGCGAGGGTTTTTTTATGGGCGCTATTCGGCCATCGTGCTGGTAACGTTCGTCTCCTGACGCAAATTCCTCTACACTTTTAACATCATCCAACACTGTGGGAGCCCATCAATGAGTGACAAAATTCCTGTCGGGATTAGCGCCTGCCTGCTGGGCGAGACGGTGCGTTTTGACGGGGGCCACAAACGGCTGGCCTTCGCGGTGGAACAACTGGCACCCTACGTGCAGTTTGAGGCGATTTGCCCGGAAATGGCGATCGGTCTGTCAACCCCGCGTCCGGCGCTGAGGTTGATCAAAAAACCACATCATGTGGCGCTGCGCTACAGCAACGACGACAGCATCGATGTGACCGACAAGATGCAGCAGTTTTCCACCCAGCGAATTGCCGCTTTGCAGCACCTGTGCGGCTACATTGTTTGTGCCAATTCGCCAAGCTGCGGGATGGAGCGGGTGCGGCTGTATGATGAAAACGGCGAGGGCGCACGTAAAAGTGGCGTCGGTCTGTTCACCGCCGAGTTGCTACGCCAAATGCCCTGGCTGCCGGTGGAAGAGGACGGACGGCTGAATGACGCAACGCTGCGGGAAAACTTTGTCGAGCGAGTTTACGCGCTGTATGAACTGAACATGCTGTGGCGCAAGGGGCTGACCCGAGGCGGGCTGATCGCCTTCCACAGCCGCTATAAGCTGTCGCTGTTGGCGCATTCGCAGCCGGAATACCGTGAGTTGGGCCGTTTTGTAGCGGACGTGGATAAATGGACCTCGCTGGAGGCGTTCGCGATCGAATACCGCAGCCGCCTGATGAAACTGCTGGCACACAAGGCGACGCGTCGCAACCACACCAACGTGCTGATGCACGTGCAGGGGTATTTCCGCAATCACCTGAGTTCGGCGCAGCGCCAGGAACTGGCACAGTTGATCGACCGTTATCGGCAGGGCGTGCAGCCGCTGCTGGCACCGATCACGCTGCTCAAACATTACATGGCCGAATACCCCGATCGCTATCTGGCCGATCAACGCTATTTCGAACCCTATCCCGAGGCGTTGCGCCTGCGTTATGGCCACTAATTGACAAGGAGTTTTATGACCACGCATCTGGTCTGGTTGCGTAACGATCTGCGTATGACCGACAACAAAGCGCTGCATGCCGCCTGCAGCGATCCCGACGCCCGCGTGCTGGCGGTATTTATTGCCACCCCGCAACAATGGCGGCAGCACGAGATGGCGCCGCGTCAGGCCGAATTTATCCATGCCAATTTGCTGCAAGTGCAGCAGGCCCTTGCCGAACGGGGCATTCCGCTTAGCTACCACCAGTGTGATGATTTTGCCGCCTCGGTTGACTGGCTGACGGCGTATTGCGCGCAGGAGCGGGTGGATACGCTGTTTTACAATCGCCAGTACGAAATCAACGAACGCCAACGCGACCAACGGTTGGAACAGCGCTTGTCCGGGAAGGTGATTTACCAGAGCTTTGATGACAGCCTGCTGTTGCCCCCGGGCAGTGTGAAAACCGGTGGCGGCGAAATGTACAAAATCTATACGCCGTTCCGTAAAGCCTTTATCCAGCGCCTGACCGAATCCGACCTTCGATCCTTACCGGCACCCAAACCCCGGGCGAGCGGTGCATTGTCGGTAGCTACCGTCCCTGCGGGATTTGATTATCCGCCAGCCGAACCCTCGGGGGATTTTCCCGCCGGGGAAGAAGCGGCGCTGCAGCGGCTGCGTACCTTTTGCCGTGAACAGGTGCAGGATTACCTTGAACAGCGGGATCGCCCTGCCATTGCCGGTACCAGCAGCCTGTCGCCCTATCTGGCTATAGGGGCGTTGTCGCCACGACAGTGCTTCAACCGCCTGCGCGCTGAATGTCCGCAACTGCTGGAAAATCACGACAGCGGTGCCTTTGGCTGGCTGAATGAGCTGATTTGGCGCGAGTTTTATCGGCATCTGATGGTGGCCTATCCCGCGTTATGCAAGCACCGTCCCTTTATCGATTGGACGGATAGGGTACGCTGGCAAGATAATCAGGAACTGTTGCTGGCCTGGCAGCAGGGCGTTACCGGCTATCCGATTGTCGATGCAGCCATGCGCCAGCTGAATACCACCGGCTGGATGCACAACCGGTTACGCATGATCAGCGCCAGTTTTCTGGTGAAAGACCTGCTGATCGACTGGCGTGCCGGTGAACGCTATTTCATGTCCCAACTGTTGGACGGCGATCTGGCGGCCAATAACGGCGGTTGGCAGTGGGCGGCCTCAACCGGCACCGACGCCGCGCCGTATTTCCGCATCTTTAACCCGACTACTCAGGGCGAACGTTTTGATCCGCAAGGCACTTTTATCCGTAAATGGTTGCCCGAGCTGGCGGATGTACCGGACAATGCTATCCATCAACCCCATCGCTGGGCGGAACAACAGCAGCGCGTGCTGGATTATCCGCTGCCGATTGTCGACCACAAGCAGGCACGGCTGGAGACACTGGCCGCCTTTGAAGCGGCGAAGCGCGGGGAATATTAAGGCAACAGCAAGGAGCGAAATAATGATGAAAAAGGTGCTGGCCCTGTGCCTGAGTGGCTATTCAGCCCTGGCGCTAGCCGGCTTCGACGTGGTGGCGCTGGGCGTGGACGGTGGCGTCAGCGACGGCAATCTGACCTCCTACCTGATCCGCAACGACAGCCAGCCGCAGTATCTGGCGCTGGATGCCGGTTCACTGCTGCCGGGTATCGCCAAAGGGTTGGAGAAGGGCAGTTTCCCACAGGTGACACCTGAGTTGGCCGCGCCTTATACCCCGCAGGGCTACATATTTCGCCAGTTGATCGGTGCTTACTTTATCAGCCACGGCCATCTGGACCACGTGGCAGGGCTGATTATTGGCGCGCCGGAAGACACCAAAAAGAATATCTATGCCCAGGCCGATACCATTCTGACCCTGCGCAATCATTACTTTAACTGGAAGGCCTGGCCCAACTTTACCGACTCCGGCAATGGTTCACGCTTGGGGACCTACCGGCTGCAAACGGTACGGCCGCAGCAACGCGTGACCCTGGGCGTCACTGGCCTGAGTGGCGTGATGTATCCGCTCAGTCATGACCGTTACCCTTCCTCAATGCTGTTGGTGTCCGATCGCAGCGGATCTTTCGCCTATTTCGGCGACACCGGGGCGGATGCCCTCGAGCAATCACGTAATCTGGATAGCGCCTGGCGCGTGCTGGGGCCGCTTATCGAACAGAAAAAACTGAAAGGGATGATTATCGAAACCTCCTATCCCAATGAGGTGGAAGATAAAAACCTATATGGCCACCTGACGCCGGCGTGGCTGTTGAAGGAGTTGAAAAATCTGACCCAGTACAGCGGGGGTGACGGCTCGCTGAAAGATTTCCCGGTGGTGATCAGCCATATCAAACCCAGCCTGAAGCAAGGGGAAGACGTGCGTGCGACCATCAAGCAGCAGTTGGATCAGGGTAACAACCTGGGCGTAAAATTTATCCTGATGGAACAGGGCGACCGGCAGACATTTTGAATTGAAGAGAGAACTCTATGCGTAACCTCGATCTGGAACAGTTGATCAATAACGAGCTGAACACCGCGGCTTTTCAGGATTACGGTCCGAATGGCCTGCAGGTGGAAGGGCGGCCGCATGTACAGCGTATCGTCACCGGCGTGACCGCCTGCCAGGCACTGCTGGATGCAGCCGTGGAGCACCAGGCGGACGCCATCGTGGTGCATCACGGTTATTTCTGGAAAAACGAAGCGCCCTCGGTGCGTGGCATGAAGCGTAACCGACTGAAAACGCTGCTGAGCAATGACATCAACCTGTACGCTTATCATCTGCCGCTGGACGCGCATCCGGTGTTGGGTAACAACGCACAGTTGGCGCATCTGCTGGGCATCCGGGTGATTGGCGAAGTGGAGCCGTTGGTGCCGCATGGCGAATTCGAGCAACCGCTGACCGGCGTTGAACTGCAACAACGTATCGAGAGCCGCCTGGGTCGTGCCGTGTTGCACTGCGGCGATAACGCCCCGGCGCATATCCGCCGTGTGGCCTGGTGCACCGGCGGTGGTCAGGGCTTTATCGACAGCGCCGCACGCTTTGGCGTAGATGCCTTCATCAGCGGTGAGGTCTCTGAGCAAACTATTCACAGCGCGCGGGAGATGGGCATTCACTTCTTCGCCGCGGGCCACCATGCCACCGAGCGCGGTGGCGTCAAGGCGCTCGGTGAATGGTTAGCCCACCATCATGGCTTTGATGTGACCTTTATCGATATCCCCAATCCCGCCTGATTTTTCTCCCCAGGATCCAGCCCGGTTTTTACCGTGGCTGAATCCTTTTAATAGCCTAATCCCTTATTTTATCAAAGGTTGTTCTATTGACAGCCAGCGCGCTGTCACGCATAACAGATGGGTTTTGAAAATAATAAAAGATGACGGGGATAAGGGGAAAAGGGTGCAACTAGCACGATGTTACTTATTAGGTGAAAGAGCGGTAGTGCTTGAACTGTCGCCCCCGGTGACGCTGCCAAGTCAGCAGCGGATCTGGGCGCTGGCCGAAAAACTGAATCATCATCCCGATGTACGTGAAGTGGTACCGGGCATGAACAATCTTACTTTGCTGCTGAACACGCCGCAGGCCGACGCGCAAGCGATGCTGGCGCTGTTGCAACAGGGGTGGGACAGCAAGGAAAGTCTGATACTGGAATCGCGTCAGGTGGATATTCCGGTGATCTATGGCGGTCAGGATGGCCCCGACCTGGATGAAGTGGCACGTCATACCGGTATGACGCCGCAGCAGGTGGTGGAATGCCACTCCTCAGCGGCTTATGTGGTCTATTTTCTCGGCTTTCAGCCCGGTTTTTCTTATATGGGCGGCATGCCGGAAAAGTTGGCGACGCCGCGCCGCGCCGAACCGCGCCTGTCCGTGGCGGCAGGCTCCGTTGGCATAGGTGGCAGCCAAACCGGGATTTATCCGTTGATCACCCCCGGTGGCTGGCAGTTGATTGGCCGTACTCCGCTGGCACTGTTTAATCCCTATGAAATGCCGCCAACCTTGCTGCGCCCCGGCGATAGCGTGCGGTTTGTGCCGCAGAAGGAGGGGGTATGCTGAAGATCTTGCGTGCGGGCATTTACACCACGGTGCAGGATTTGGGCCGTAACGGTTTCCGTCGTCTGGGCGTTAGCCAGGGCGGGGCGCTCGACGAACCTGCGCTGAGGATCGCCAACCTGCTGGTGGGCAATGCTGCCAATGCTGCCGGGCTGGAAATCACCCTTGGGCAATTTAGCGCTGAATTTACTCAGCCGGGTTGGATCGCTCTGACCGGGGCCGGTTGCGATGCGCAATTGGACGGTAAACCGCTGTGGACTGGCTGGCGTTATCCGGTTAATTCGGGCCAACAGCTGATACTGAAAACGCCAAAACGCGGTATGCGCACCTATCTGGCGATCGGCGGGGGCATCGCGGTACCGGAAATGCTCGGTTCGCGCAGCACCGATAACAAAGCCGCCTTTGGCGGGCTGGAAGGGCGCAATCTGCGGGATGGCGATAGCCTGCCGCTGGGGCAAGGCCATTCATTGCCATTGCAGAGCACCGGGGTGAAGCAGCCGCTGTTCAACAACCGCATCCGGGCGTTGCCGGGGCCGGAATATGATGAGTTCAGCGAAGAGGCGAAAGAGGCTTTCTGGCGCACCGCCTGGCAACTGAGCCCACAAAGTAACCGCATGGGTTATCGTCTGCACGGCAGCCATGCGCTGAGCCGCACCACTGACCGCGAAATGCTGTCGCACGGCCTGTTACCGGGGGTGGTGCAGGTACCGCACAACGGCCAGCCAATCGTGCTGATGGCGGATGCGCAGACGACCGGTGGTTACCCGCGTATTGCCTGCGTGATCGAAGCCGATCTTTACCATCTGGCACAGATCCGTCTGGGTGAGGCCATCCACTTTGTTCCCTGTACTTTGGCCGAGGCACAACGCGCCAGGGTCGAACAGGAGCACTTTATTCAACAGATTGCCTGGGGGTTAAATGATCGTTGATTTGAACGCCGATCTCGGCGAGGGCTGCGCTAACGATCAGGCGCTGCTGCAACTGGTCAGCTCGGCCAATATCGCCTGCGGTTTTCACGCCGGTGATGCGCAAACCATGCGTCAATCGGTGCGTTGGGCGCTGGAATACGGTGTAGCCATTGGCGCGCACCCGAGTTTCCCCGATCGCGAGAATTTTGGCCGTACCCGTATGCAGCTGCCAGCGGAAACGGTCTATGCGCAGGTGGTGTATCAGCTTGGCGCGTTGGCGGCGATCGCCCGTGCTGAAGGCGGAGTGATGGTTCATGTCAAACCGCACGGTATGTTGTACAACCAGGCGGCGGTAGAACCGGAACTGGCGGAAGCCATCGCCCGGGCGGTTAAAGCGGTCGATCCGACCTTGCGGCTGGTGGGGCTGGCGGGCAGTGAGCTGATCCGTGCCGGTGAAAAACAGGGGCTGGTGACGCGGCAAGAAGTGTTCGCCGATCGCGGTTACCAGGCCAACGGCACATTAGTACCTCGTGATCAGCCAGGGGCACTGATTACCAGCGATGAACTGGCGCTGGCACAAACGCTGGAAATGGTACGCCACCATCGGGTTCGCACTCTGGACGGCACCTGGGCCGCCGTTCAGGCCGAAACCGTCTGCCTGCATGGCGACGGTGAACACGCGCTGGAATATGCGCGCACGCTGCGCGAACGTTTTGCCCTGGAAGGCATCAGCGTCAGCGCAGAATAAAAATAATTAAATACGTACAACGCAAACACACAACACAAACTATTAGAAATTACCGAGGGAATACTATGGAACAGGCCGTTAACTTATGGCCACTGATTGGTATAGCTGCCATCGTGGTTGGATTTGTTTTACGCTTTAACCCAGTGCTGGTAGTGATTGCCGCCGGCATTATCACCGGGCTGGCGGCACTGATGCCGCTGGATGTGATCCTGGAAAAACTGGGCGAAGGCTTCCTCAATACCCGTAACCTGCCGCTGATCCTGTTGCTGCCATTGGCGGTGATCGGCCTGCTGGAACGTCACGGGTTGAAAGAACGTGCACAGGCGTGGATCGCCAAGATCAAAAGCGCCACCGCCGGACGTTTGCTGATCGTCTATCTGTTTGTGCGTGAAATTACCGCCGCCATGGGGCTGACCAGCCTGGGCGGTCACCCGCAAATGGTGCGCCCACTGCTGGCACCGATGGCAGAAGGGGCGGCGGAAAACCGTTACGGCGAGCTGCCGGAGCGTACGCGTCACCGTCTGCGTGCCATGTCTGCCGCTACGGATAACGTTGGCTTGTTCTTTGGTGAAGATATCTTTGTCGCCTTCGGCGCAATCATCTTCATGCACAACTTTATGCTGGAATCCGGCGGCATCCAGACCGAGCCGTTGCATATCGCCTTATGGGGCATTCCTACCGCCATCTTTGCCTTCCTGATCCATGCGTTCCGGCTTTACCGGATGGATAAACAGCTCAGCGCTGAACTGTCGCAGCTCAACCAGGCGGCGCTGCAGGCCAAAGGAGATGCCCAATGACTTTCCAACAACAATATCTCTACTGGCTGGCCGGCGTGGTACTGCTGATCGTGGCGGTGATGTCATTCCGCGATCGTGCCAACCCGCGCCGCGTCACCACTGGCCTGTTCTGGGCACTGTACGGCCTGGTGTTCCTGGTCGGCGACTGGACCTATAGCCTGTTGGGCGACGTGCTGGGTGAGGGCAGCAACGAGAAACGCATGCTGCACATCATTGTCGGCGTGGTGGTGGTGATCATGGCGTTGATCGCCGGTTTTGGCGGTGTGCGTTTGGGCAGCTATCACCAACGTACCCCGCAGCAGCGCGAAGAGAGCGCCAAACGTCTGGGCAACCGGCTGTTTATCCCGGCGCTGGCAATCCCGGTGGTGACGGTGGTGGGCGTGCTGCTGTTCAATAATATTCCGGCGCTGCAAACTGCGGTCTTCGGCAGCGGCAACCATGCCACCTTGATAACCCTGTTCTCGATGACCGCCGGTTGTTTGCTTGGCCTGGTTATCGCAGTAAAAATGACCCATGAAAAAGCGTTGCAGCCGATCCAGGAAGCGCGTCGCCTGCTGGATTCCATCGGCTGGGCGTTTATTTTGCCGCAAATCCTCGCGACGCTGGGCCTGCTGTTTACCACTGCCGGCGTCGGCACAGCAATTTCTCATCTGACCCAGGAGTATCTGGCCGTCGATAACCGCTTTATCGCAGTGGCGGTTTATGCCATCGGTATGGCGCTGTTGACCATGATTATGGGTAATGCCTTTGCTGCGTTCCCTATTGTTACCGCCGGTATCGGCATCCCGATCCTGGTGCTGCAGCACGGCGGTAACCCGGCAGTGATGGCGGCTATCGGCATGTTTTCCGGCTATTGCGGCACGCTGATGACGCCAATGGCTGCTAACTTTAATATTGTACCGGCGGCGTTGCTGGAACTGCCGGACAAGAATGCGGTGATCAAGGCACAGATCCCGACCGGGGTGCTGTTACTGTTGGTTAACGTATTCCTGCTTTATTTCCTGATGTTCCTGTAAGGAGAACGCATGCAAAAGGTATTGATCACGGGTTTTGAGCCCTTTGGCGGCGAACGCGTTAATCCTTCATGGGAAGTGGTCAAGCAACTCAATGATATGGAGTTGGCCGGTGCGCGCATCATTGCGCGCCAACTGCCCTGTGTGTTTGGCGAAGCGCTGGAAGCACTGAATGCGGCGATTGACGAAGTGCAGCCGGTGATGGTGTTGGCTATCGGCCAGGCCGGCGGACGTACCGACATCACCCTCGAACGGGTAGCGATCAACGTCGATGATGCACGTATCCCCGATAATCAGGGGCAACAACCGATCGACGAACCTATTGTTGAAAATGGACCTGCAGCCTATTTCAGCACACTGCCGATCAAGGCGATGGTGGGCTCGATGCGTGAAGCGGGTATCCCTGCCTCGGTATCGCAAACGGCCGGCACCTACGTTTGTAATCATGTGATGTACGGCCTGTTACACCGTTTAAACGACCAGCAGGCAATCAAGGGCGGGTTTATTCATATCCCTTATCTGCCGGAACAGGCTGCCGCTCACCCGGGCGCACCAAGCATGGCGGCGACCACGGTGTTGTTTGCATTGGAACTGGCGATTTCCATTGCGCTACAGGTTGAACACGATCTGAAGGTCGTCGGCGGTGCGACGCATTAACCGCAGTTATCCCCCGGTGCACTTTGCTGCACCGGGGTCCACTCAGGAGTTTTCATATGCCGGAAGGACCGGAAATTCGCCGGGCGGCGGATGCACTGGCGGCGGCGGTGATCGACCAGCCACTGACCGAAGTCGGTTTTGCCTTTCCCCAGCTTAAACACTACCGCGACCGGTTAATCGGTGAGCGTATTATCGCTATTGAGCCGCGGGGTAAGGCACTATTGACCCACTTTTCCAACGGGCTGACGCTGTATAGCCATAACCAATTGTATGGCGTGTGGAAGGTGGTGAAAGCGGGGGATAAGCCGGAAACCAAGCGGGACCTGCGCGTGCGGCTGGAAACGGCGGAGCGGGCGATTTTGCTGTACAGCGCCTCGGAGATTACCGTCGGGCCGCGTGAAGAAATTGAACAGCACCCATTTTTACAGCGTATCGGTCCCGACGTGCTGGATATGACGCTGACGGTGGCGGAGGTAGAACAGCGGTTGTTGTCACCGGCGTTTCGTCGTCGGCAACTGGGTGGCATGTTGCTCGATCAGGCGTTTCTTGCCGGGCTGGGCAATTATCTGCGGGCTGAAATTCTCTGGCAGGCTGAACTGGCACCTCAACATAAGCCACAGGATCTGGAACCTGATGTTTTACAACGACTGGCGGAGGCGCTGCTGGCGGTGCCTCGTTTGTCTTACCAGACGCGCGGGCAGGTGGATGAAAACCGCCACCACGGCGCGTTGTTCAGTTTTAAGGTGTTTCATCGCAGTGGTGAACCCTGTGAGCGTTGCGGTACGATGATCGAGCGTACGACGCTGTCTTCACGACCCTTTTATTGGTGCCCGGGTTGTCAGAAATAACAAAAAAAACGCCGTCCACGGGGACGGCGTTTTGCTGCTTTATGTAGGGTAAAGCGGCGTTATTGGTTTTTCAGTTGGGACTTGAAGTCACGCTCGGCATAGCCGGTGTACAACTGACGCGGACGGGCAATCTTGATGCCTTCGTCATGCATTTCGTTCCAGTGCGCAATCCAGCCGATGGTACGGGCGATGGCAAAGATAACGGTGAACATGGAAGAAGGGATCCCCATCGCCTTCAGGATGATGCCTGAGTAGAAGTCGACGTTCGGGTACAGTTTTTTCTCGATGAAGTACGGGTCGTTCAGCGCGATGTGTTCCAGCTCCATCGCCACTTCCAACAGGTTGTCATCTTTCTTGTTCAGTTCTTTCAGCACTTCGTGACAGGTTTCACGCATCACGGTGGCGCGTGGGTCATAGTTCTTGTACACGCGGTGGCCGAAGCCCATCAGACGGAACGAGTCGTTCTTGTCTTTGGCGCGCTTGATGAACTCAGGGATGTGCTCAACGGTCTTGATCTCTTCCAGCATCTTCAGTGCGGCCTCGTTGGCGCCGCCGTGTGCCGGGCCCCACAGGGAAGCGATACCGGCAGCGATACAGGCAAACGGGTTAGCGCCTGAAGAGCCTGCGGTACGCACGGTGGAAGTGGAAGCATTTTGCTCGTGGTCTGCGTGCAGGATCAGGATGCGATCCATTGCGCGTTCCAGCACCGGGTTCACCACGTATTCTTCACACGGGGTGGCGAACATCATATGCAGGAAGTTACCGGCGTAGGACAGGTCGTTACGCGGATAAACGAACGGCTGACCCAGCGAATATTTGTAACACATGGCCGCCACGGTAGGCATTTTGGACAGCAGGCGGAACGCGGTGATCTCGCGGTGACGCTCGTTGTTGACGTCCAATGCATCGTGGTAGAACGCCGCCAGGGCGCCGGTCACGCCGCACAGTACGGCCATTGGGTGTGAGTCACGACGGAAGCCACGGAACAGATGAGTGATCTGGTCGTGGATCATGGTGTGACGGGTCACGGTAGTTTTGAAGGTTTCAAACTCTTCTGCGGTTGGGGTCTCGCCGTACAGCAGGATGTAGCACACTTCCAGATAGGAAGACTCTTTAGCCAACTGTTCGATCGGGAAGCCGCGGTGCAGCAGTACGCCTTTGTCACCGTCAATGAAGGTGATTTTGGATTCGCAGGAAGCGGTAGAGGTAAAGCCGGGATCAAACGTGAAATAACCTTTGGAGCCCAGGGCGCGGACATCAAGGACATCGGGGCCCAGTGTCGGGGTCAATATGCCCAGTTCGATTGGAGCTTCACCATCATTAATGGTTAGCGTCGCTTTCTTATCAGTCATTTACAGTCTCCTTTGCGCCTTATTTTAAAAACCTCTAACAACTGAAATACCTTAATTCTCCTCAGGTTGCCCGCAAAAAATGGAGCGGACGCTAACTCTGTGAGCGACTGCGCAAATGCGCGGGTAGGGTACAGAGTGCTAACCAGGCGAACGAGGCGGGTGACCAGTTGTTAACGATTCATCGGAATTCGTTATGTTCTGTTAATCTTACCTACGACGTGTTCGGGGGTGGTTGAACCTATCCCAATAGGTTGTTTTATATGCCTTATCTGTGCTTATCTGCGGCAACGTGCTGCAAATGTGACCGGCAAAAACCGCCATTGGGATAGGCTCTTTCAAATACACTGTTGCATATCTTGAACATCGGGGGAAGTGTATCTGCTGACCTATAGCGCATCATAGGGCCGTTTGTGCCCCTATATGTAATGGAATTGTTGATCTCTTGTCAAATCAGATAATTAATTTTGTGCCAATTGTGAAATCCGTGATCTAAATCACTGTTCGGGGGAAATGTTACCAAAGGGATTGTATGGGAATTGTAATCAGAATGTGATCCTCCTATACTGCCGCCAGGTCTCCGGGATACCCTGAAGTAGGAGCACCCAGCGTTATAACTACGCGCCGTTTAAGCACAGAGGATGTTGTTGTTTGAGCGCGTGACGTGTGAGGGTTTTGGCTCTTAACGCTGTCTGATCCCCGCCCAGGCCGGAGGAAGGAAAATAATAAGAGCTGTGTGGGCAAAAACGTGAAAAAACAAAGACCTGTCAACCTGGATCTGCAAACGATTCAGTTTCCCGTAACTGCGATAGCGTCCATCTTACACCGAGTCTCTGGCGTAATTACCTTCGTTGCCGTGGGTATCCTCCTCTGGCTGCTGGGCCTGTCACTCTCTTCCCAAGAGGGTTTCATGCAGGCTGCTGCCATCATGAATAGCTTCGTTGTCAAATTCATATTCTGGGGCATCCTCACTGCGCTGGCCTATCACATTTGCGGTGGCATTCGCCATTTGTTAATGGATTTTGGCTATATCGAAGAGAGTTTAGCCGCCGGTACCCGTTCTGCCCAGGTGGCGATCGGTCTGACCGTCGTGCTGTCAGTTCTGGCTGGAGTCCTCGTATGGTAAACAATGTTTCTGCATTAGGACGCAACGGCGTACACGATTGGTTGTTACTGCGTGCTTCCGCTATCGTCATCACCCTGTATGTTCTGTATATCCTGGGCTTTTTTGTCACGGCTCCGGATCTCACCTACGAAATCTGGCGCGGCTTCTTCGCCACTTCTATTACGAAAGTGTTCACGCTGCTGACGCTGCTGTCGATTCTGGCTCACGCCTGGATCGGGTTGTGGCAGGTGCTGACGGATTACGTCAAGCCGGTAGCGGTACGTCTGGTGTTGCAACTGGCGATCGTTGTCGTGTTGCTGGTCTATTTACTGTACGGAACAATCGTAGTGTGGGGTGCGTAAGATGAAACTGCCGGTCAGAGAGTTTGATGCTGTAGTTATCGGTGCAGGCGGCGCAGGTATGCGCGCGGCACTGCAAATTTCTCAAACGGGCTCTACCTGTGCCCTGTTGTCCAAAGTATTCCCGACCCGTTCCCATACCGTGTCTGCGCAGGGCGGCATTACCGTAGCCCTGGGTAATAACCACGAAGATAACTGGGAATGGCATATGTATGACACGGTGAAAGGTTCCGATTATATCGGTGACCAGGACGCCATTGAGTATATGTGTAAAACCGGCCCGGAAGCGGTTCTGGAGCTGGAGCACATGGGTCTGCCGTTCTCCCGTACCGAAGAAGGCCGCATCTATCAGCGCCCATTCGGCGGCCAGTCACTGAACTTCGGTGGCGAGCAGGCGGCACGTACCGCGGCGGCGGCTGACCGTACCGGTCACGCCCTGCTGCATACCCTGTATCAACAGAACCTGAAAAACCACACCACCATCTTCTCCGAGTGGTATGCGCTGGATCTGGTGAAAAACCAGGATGGCGCGGTGGTCGGCACCACGGCTATCTGCATCGAAACCGGTGAAGTGGTTTACTTCAAAGCCAAAGCCACCGTGCTGGCGACCGGCGGTGCAGGCCGTATTTACCAGTCCACCACCAACGCCCATATCAACACCGGTGACGGTGTCGGCATGGCGCTGCGCGCCGGCGTGCCGGTGCAGGACATGGAAATGTGGCAGTTCCACCCGACCGGTATCGCCGGCGCCGGGGTACTGGTGACCGAAGGCTGTCGTGGTGAAGGCGGTTACCTGCTGAACAAACACGGCGAGCGTTTCATGGAGCGCTATGCGCCGAACGCCAAAGACCTGGCGGGCCGTGATGTGGTCGCCCGTTCGATCATGATTGAAATCCGCGAAGGCCGCGGCTGTGACGGTCCGTGGGGCCCACACGTCAAGCTGAAGCTGGATCACCTGGGTAAAGAAGTGCTGGAATCCCGCCTGCCGGGCATTCTGGAACTGTCGCGTACCTTCGCACACGTCGATCCAGTCAAAGAACCTATCCCGGTTATCCCAACCTGCCACTACATGATGGGCGGTATTCCGACCAAAGTGACCGGCCAGGCGTTGACGGTGAACGAGAAAGGTGAAGACGTAGTGATCCCGGGGCTGTTCGCCGTGGGCGAAATTGCCTGCGTCTCGGTACACGGCGCCAACCGTCTGGGTGGCAACTCGTTGCTGGACCTGGTGGTGTTTGGTCGTGCCGCCGGCATGCATCTGCACGAATCTCTGGCGGAACAGGGCGATAGCCGTGAAGCCAGCGAGTCCGATGTGGAAGCGTCGCTGGACCGTCTGAACCGCTGGAACAACACCCGTTCAGGTGAAGATCCGGTTGAAATCCGCAAGGCACTGCAAGCCTGTATGCAGCACAACTTCTCGGTATTCCGTGAAGGTGATGCGATGGCGAAAGGGCTGGAAGAGCTGAAAGAGATCCGTGAACGTCTGAAGAATGCACGTCTGGACGATACCTCCAGCGAATTCAACACCCAGCGCATCGAATGCCTGGAGTTGGATAACCTGATGGAGACTGCGTTTTCCACCGCCGTGTCGGCAAACTACCGTACCGAGAGCCGTGGCGCACACAGCCGCTTCGACTTCCCGGAACGTGATGATGCCAACTGGCTGTGTCACTCGCTGTATCAGCCGCAATCGGAAAGCATGACGCGTCGTGAAGTGAACATGCAACCGAAGCTGCGCCCGGCATTCCCGCCGAAAGTGCGTTCTTACTAATTGCGGAGATCGATTGATGAAACTCGAATTTTCAATTTATCGCTACAATCCGGATGTTGACGACGCTCCGCACATGCAGGATTACAGCCTGGAAGCGGAAGAAGGTCGCGACATGATGTTGCTGGATGCGTTGATCCAGCTGAAAGAAAAAGATCCGAGCCTGTCGTTCCGTCGCTCCTGCCGTGAAGGCGTGTGTGGTTCCGATGGGATCAACATGAACGGTAAAAACGGTCTGGCTTGCATCACTCCGGTATCGTCGCTGACCAAAGGCAACAAAAAGATTGTGATCCGTCCGTTGCCGGGTTTGCCGGTGGTGCGCGATCTGGTGGTCGATATGGGTCAGTTCTATACCCAGTATGAAAAGATCAAGCCTTTCCTGCAGAACGACGGCAGGAACCCGCCGGCGCGTGAGCACCTGCAATCACCGGAAGAGCGTGCCAAGTTGGATGGTCTGTACGAGTGCATTTTATGCGCTTGTTGTTCGACCTCTTGCCCGTCATTCTGGTGGAATCCTGACAAGTTTATCGGCCCGGCTGGCCTGTTGGCGGCGTACCGCTTCCTGATTGACAGCCGTGACACGGAAACGGAAGAACGTTTAGACGATCTGGACGACGCTTTCAGTGTTTTCCGCTGCCATAGCATTATGAATTGTGTCAGTGTATGTCCTAAGGGCTTGAATCCGACGCGTGCAATCGGTCATATCAAGTCTATGCTGCTGCAACGCGGGGCATAAGTGGAATGAGATGCTGCGCCGGGCAGTTTCCGGCGCACATCACAAAGGAGGGAACCTCTAAAAACTGACCCGCGGCTGCGGCACTAAGCAGCCTGGTTCGCCCGCCGGTTTTTAGAGGTTCCTTGTAAGGGACCGCAAGGTCCATAGCAGAACGTACCGAGCTTTTATGGCTATAAGGTACGTCGCGTTTCTACGGCAAACCGTATCCATCACGGTAATTATGTTAACCACGGCGAAAACTAAAGCTTCAAAGCTTAAGGGATCATGATGCAGAACGGCGCAATGAAGGCCTGGCTGGATTCCTCCTATCTGGCGGGCGCGAACCAGTCTTACATAGAACAGCTCTATGAAGACTTCTTAACCGATCCGGGCTCCGTTGAAGATAGCTGGCGTTCCATTTTTCAACAGCTACCAACCGCGGGTGTAAAACCCGATCAGCTTCACTCTCAAACGCGTGACTACTTCCGCCGCCTGGCGAAAGACTCTGCGCGTTACAACACCACCATCAACGATCCAGACACCGACGCCAAACAGGTCAAGGTACTGCAGCTGATTAACGCCTTCCGTTTCCGCGGACATCAGCATGCCAACCTCGATCCGCTCGGTCTGTGGCAGCGGGAGCAAGTTCCTGACCTTGAACCTGCCTACCACAACCTGACCGAAGCCGACTTCCAGGAAACCTTCAACGTGGGTTCTTTTGCCATCGGCAAAGAAACCATGAAGCTGGGCGACCTGTACGCGGCGTTGAAGCAGACCTACTGCGGCTCGATCGGCGCGGAATACATGCACATCACCAATACCGAAGAGAAACGCTGGATCCAGCAGCGCATCGAATCGGTGGTGGGGCACGCCAGCTTTACCAATGACGAGAAACGCCGTTTCCTGAACGAGTTGACCGCAGCGGAAGGCCTGGAACGCTATCTCGGCGCTAAATTCCCAGGGGCAAAACGCTTCTCGCTGGAAGGCGGCGATGCGCTGGTGCCAATGCTGAAAGAGATGGTGCGCCACGCCGGTAAGAACGGCACGCGCGAAGTGGTGTTGGGCATGGCCCACCGCGGCCGTCTGAACGTGTTGATCAACGTGCTGGGTAAAAAACCTGCCGACCTGTTCGACGAGTTTGCCGGCAAGCATAAAGAACACCTCGGTACCGGTGACGTGAAATATCACCAGGGCTTCTCCTCCGACGTAGAAACCGAAGGCGGCATGGTTCACCTGGCGCTGGCGTTTAACCCGTCGCACCTGGAGATCGTCAGCCCGGTGGTTATGGGTTCTGTACGTGCCCGTCGCGATCGTCTGGACGAAGCGCGCAGCAACATGGTACTGCCAATCACCATCCACGGTGACGCCGCCATTACCGGCCAGGGCGTGGTTCAGGAAACCCTGAACATGTCGCAGGCTCGCGGTTACGAAGTGGGTGGCACGGTACGTATCGTGATCAACAACCAGGTTGGTTTCACCACCTCCAACCCGTTGGATGCGCGCTCTACCGAATACTGTACTGACATCGCCAAGATGGTGCAGTCGCCGATCTTCCACGTCAATGCTGACGATCCGGAAGCGGTGGCCTTTGTGACCCGTCTGGCGTTGGATTTCCGTAACACCTTCAAACGTGACGTGATGATCGATCTGGTCTGCTACCGTCGTCATGGGCATAACGAGGCCGATGAGCCAAGTGCAACCCAGCCGGTGATGTACCAGAAGATCAAAAAACACCCGACGCCGCGCAAACTTTATGCTGACGTTCTGACCGAACAAAAAGTCGCCAGCCTGGAAGATGCCACGGAAATGGTCAACCTGTACCGTGATGCGCTCGACCGCGGCGAATGCGTGGTTGAAGAATGGCGTCCGATGAACCTGCATACCTTTACCTGGTCGCCGTACCTTAACCACGAGTGGGACGAAGAGTACCCAAGCAAGGTTGAGATGAAGCGCCTGCAGGAACTGGCTCGTCGCATCAGCACCGCGCCGGAAGCGATCGAAATGCAGTCACGCGTAGCGAAAATCTACGGTGACCGCGCAGAGATGGCGGCAGGCAACAAAGCGTTTGACTGGGGCGCAGCGGAAACGCTGGCTTACGCCACTTTGGTTGATGAAGGCATTCCGATTCGTCTTTCCGGTGAAGACGCCGGTCGCGGCACCTTCTTCCACCGCCATGCGGTGGTGCACAACCAGAAAAACGGTTCGGTCTACGTACCCTTGGCCAATGTCCACAGCGGGCAGGGCGAGTTCAAAGTTTGGGACTCCGTGCTGTCTGAAGAAGCCGTACTGGCGTTCGAATATGGCTACGCCACCGCAGAACCTCGCACCCTGACCATCTGGGAAGCGCAGTTCGGTGACTTCGCTAACGGCGCTCAGGTGGTGATCGACCAGTTCATCAGCTCCGGCGAGCAGAAATGGGGCCGTATGTGTGGCCTGGTGATGCTGCTGCCGCACGGTTACGAAGGCCAGGGCCCAGAGCACTCCTCTGCGCGTCTGGAACGTTACCTGCAGCTGTGTGCTGAGCAGAATATGCAGGTGTGCATCCCGTCCACCCCGGCACAGGTCTACCACATGCTGCGTCGTCAGGCGCTGCGCGGTATGCGCCGTCCGTTGGTGGTGATGTCACCGAAATCTCTGCTGCGTCATCCGCTGGCGACTTCTTCGCTCGACGAACTGGCTAACGGCACCTTTATGCCGGCGATTGGCGAGATCGACGATCTGGATCCGAAAGCGGTTAAACGCGTGGTGATGTGCTCCGGTAAGGTCTATTTCGATCTGCTGGAACAACGCCGCAAGAACGACCAGAAAGACGTGGCCATCATCCGTATTGAGCAGCTGTACCCGTTCCCGCATCAGGCCCTTCAGGCGGTGCTGGAGAAGTATGCTCACGTGCATGATTTCGTCTGGTGTCAGGAAGAGCCGCTGAACCAGGGTGCCTGGTACTGCAGCCAACACAACTTCCGTGAAGTGGTGCCGTTCGGGGCTTCTTTACGTTACGCCGGACGTCCAGCCTCTGCCTCACCGGCAGTCGGTTATATGTCCGTACACCAGAAGCAGCAACAGGCTCTGGTTAATGACGCGCTGAATATTGTTAAAGATTAAGGGAAAGCTAAATGAGTAGCGTAGATATTCTGGTTCCTGACCTTCCTGAATCGGTTGCCGATGCGACCGTAGCCACCTGGCACAAGAAACCAGGTGACAGCGTCCAGCGTGACGAAGTTCTGGTTGAAATCGAAACTGACAAAGTTGTGCTGGAAGTCCCGGCCAGCGAAGCAGGCATTCTTGATGCGATCCTGGAAGAAGAGGGTGCCACCGTGCTTTCTCGCCAGCTCCTCGGCCGTATTCGTCCGGGCGACAGCTCCGGCAAGCCGACTCAAGAGAAAAGTCAGGCTAAAGAATCCACTCCGGCCCAGCGTGCTACCGCCAGCCTGGAAGATGAGAGCAACGACGCACTCAGCCCGGCTATCCGCCGCCTGATTGCCGAACACGATCTCGATGCTGCCGCCATTAAAGGCAGCGGTGTGGGTGGTCGTATCACTCGCGAAGACGTGGAAGCGCACCTGGCTAACGGCAAAAAAGCCGACAAGCCTGCTACTGCTGCCGTTGAAGCCGCACCGCAGCCTGCTCTGGGCGGTCGCAGTGAAAAACGCGTCCCTATGACCCGTCTGCGCAAACGCGTAGCCGAGCGCCTGTTGGAAGCGAAGAACAGCACTGCGATGCTGACCACCTTCAATGAAATCAACATGCAGCCGATCATGGACCTGCGCAAGCAGTACGGTGAAGCTTTCGAAAAACGCCACGGTGTTCGTCTGGGCTTTATGTCCTTCTACATCAAAGCGGTAGTTGAAGCGCTGAAACGCTTCCCTGAAGTGAACGCGTCTATCGACGGCACCGACGTGGTGTACCACAACTACTTCGATATCAGCATTGCGGTTTCTACTCCACGTGGCCTGGTAACCCCGGTCCTGCGTGACGTAGACAGCATGGGCATGGCAGATATCGAGAAGAAAATCAAAGAGCTGGCAGTCAAAGGCCGTGACGGCAAATTGACTGTGGAAGAGCTGACCGGCGGTAACTTCACCATTACCAACGGCGGCGTATTCGGTTCACTGATGTCTACCCCGATCATCAACCCACCGCAAAGCGCCATCCTGGGCATGCACGCCATTAAAGATCGCCCAATGGCGGTGAAAGGCCAGGTTGTGATCTTGCCGATGATGTATCTGGCTCTGTCTTATGACCACCGCCTGATCGACGGTAAAGAATCCGTCAGTTACCTGGTGACGGTAAAAGATATGTTGGAAGATCCAACTCGTCTGCTGCTGGACGTATAACCCTGATGGGCGCGGTACGCCGCGCCCACACTCTGTGCTATGTGGCCGACTAAAGTCATGCGGTTTTCCGCCAAAATGGCTCGGCTAAAACCTTCAGAACTGAATGGATAGAACATCATGAATTTACACGAATATCAGGCAAAACAGCTGTTTGCTCGGTATGGCATGCCGGCACCAACCGGTTACGCCTGTACCACACCGCGTGAAGCAGAAGAAGCCGCATCCAAAATCGGCTCCGGCCCGTGGGTGGTAAAATGTCAGGTTCATGCTGGCGGTCGCGGTAAAGCTGGCGGCGTTAAAGTGGTTAACAGCAAGGAAGACATCCGTGCTTTCGCTGAAGCCTGGTTGGGCAAGCGTCTGGTGACTTACCAGACTGACGCGCTGGGCCAACCGGTTCACCAGATCCTGGTAGAAGCGGCGACCGACATCGATAAAGAACTGTACCTGGGTGCAGTTGTTGACCGTGCAAGCCGTCGCGTGGTGTTCATGGCATCCACCGAGGGTGGCGTTGAGATCGAGAAAGTTGCGGAAGAAACCCCGGAACTGATCCACAAAATGACCATCGATCCACTGGCAGGCCCACAGCCTTACCAGGGCCGTGAGCTGGCCTTCAAACTGGGTCTGACCGGCAAGCAGGTCGGCCAGTTCGCCAAAATCTTCATGGGTCTGGCGACCTTGTTCCTGGAGCGTGACCTGGCGATGGTTGAGATCAACCCGCTGGTGGTGACCAAGCAGGGCGATCTGATCTGTCTGGATGGCAAACTGGGCGCTGACGGCAACGCTCTGTTCCGCCAACCTGAGCTGCGTGAAATGCGTGACCTTTCTCAGGAAGATGAGCGTGAATCCCGTGCGGCACAGTGGGAGCTGAACTATGTTGCTCTCGACGGCAACATCGGTTGCATGGTGAATGGCGCAGGCCTGGCGATGGGTACCATGGACATCGTTAAACTGCACGGCGGCGAGCCAGCCAACTTCCTCGATGTAGGCGGTGGTGCAACCAAAGAACGCGTGACCGAAGCCTTTAAAATCATCCTGTCTGACGACAAGGTGAAAGCGGTTCTGGTTAACATTTTCGGTGGTATCGTGCGTTGCGACCTGATCGCTGACGGTATCATTGGCGCAGTCGCCGAAGTGGGCGTTAACGTCCCGGTGGTGGTGCGTCTGGAAGGGAATAACGCCGAGCTGGGCGCCAAGAAACTGGCGGACAGCGGTCTGAATATCATTGCTGCGACCAGCCTGACTGATGCGGCTCAGCAAGTTGTTGCGGCAGTGGGGAGCAAATAATGTCCATTTTAATCGATAAGAACACCAAAGTAATTTGTCAGGGTTTCACCGGTAGCCAGGGGACTTTCCACTCCGAACAAGCCATCGCTTACGGCACCAAAATGGTCGGTGGCGTAACGCCGGGCAAAGGCGGTACTGAGCACCTGGGCCTGCCCGTGTTCAACACCGTGCGTGAAGCGGTAGAAGCGACTGGCGCAACTGCGTCCGTCATCTACGTACCGGCCCCGTTCTGCAAAGACTCCATTCTGGAAGCTATCGATGCAGGCATCAAACTGATCATTACCATCACCGAAGGCATCCCGACGCTGGATATGCTGACCGTGAAAGTGAAGCTGGATGAAGCCGGCGTGCGCATGATTGGCCCGAACTGCCCAGGTGTTATCACCCCGGGCGAGTGCAAAATCGGCATCATGCCTGGCCACATTCACCTGCCGGGCAAAGTGGGTATCGTTTCCCGCTCTGGCACCCTGACCTACGAAGCGGTGAAACAAACCACCGATACCGGTCTGGGCCAGTCTACCTGTGTGGGCATCGGCGGCGACCCGATCCCGGGCTCCAACTTTATCGATATCCTGAAGCTGTTCCAGGAAGATCCGCAGACCGAAGCGATCGTCATGATCGGTGAGATCGGCGGTAGCGCGGAAGAAGAAGCCGCAGCCTACATCAAAGAACACGTGACCAAGCCAGTAGTTGGCTATATCGCGGGTGTTACCGCGCCTAAAGGCAAACGTATGGGCCATGCCGGCGCCATCATTGCCGGCGGCAAAGGCACTGCAGACGAGAAGTTTGCGGCGCTGGAAGCGGCAGGGGTTAAAACCGTACGCAGCCTGGCTGACATCGGCGAGGCAGTAAAAGCGGTTCTGAATCGCTAATTTATTACCGGCAGTAACCCTTATTGAAGCAGGGCCAGACAATTTGTCTGGCCCTGTTTTTTTTTGCCCATCTAATATCACTTTCTATAAGTATCGTTTTATTGAATGAATTAACCGGGTTATTCCTGAAAATAGGCCAAACCTATTCACGCGGAAGGATATTGGGCTGTGAATATTATCAATAACTAAGGATATTTCGGTGGGGAATAATGAAAGGAGAGTTAAGGGTAAAAATGTAACACTTTGGGCCAAACTGGAACATATCCTAAATTACGCTGTAAAAAGGTGTCAATACGAGAAAGAGAAAATTCCTAAAAATTATTTTTATTGTTTTAATTCAATTGATTAAATTTTTGTTAAGCACTGCTTGCCGATTTTTCAACTCATAGTTTTCTTATATCCATCAGCCCTCCTTCTTATTCATTAAATTCCCGCACTGATTTTTAACCAGTGATAAGTTCTTAAAATTCATTTCCTTCCTAAATTCTTGGGCTTTTAAACCTGATTTTTTATGCTGGCTAGCATTATTCACTTAATGCAACAGTTTGGCCCAAAATGTTGCGTTTTTACCGTGTTGTTACGGAGCTGTACAACCACCGGCCAGGCGTAAATGGATGAACGTAAATCAACGTGTGATTGGAACCTATGCGACGTCGTCGCATAACCATAAAAGGAAAAGCTAGATGAAAATTAAGCAGTTGGTCACTTTGATGATGGGCCTGGGATTGGTCATGGGTACAGTTTCTGTTGCACAGGCGGGCACCGTGACCTTTAAAGGTTCGATTATTGATGCGCCTTGCTCTATTACCCCGGAAACGGCGGACCAAACGGTTAATCTGGGCCAGATCTCCAATGTCGCGCTGAAAAGCCAGGGTAAGTCCACCCCGAAAAACTTCAGCATTAAACTGGAGAATTGCGATGTCACTACGTTGAAAAACGTTAAAGCCACCTTTACCGGTGCGGCTTCTGCCGGTAACGCCGATCTGCTCGGTATCACCGGCACTGCTAAAGGCGCCAGCATCGCCATTACCGATGGCTCCAGCCGGGTGATCAAACTGGGTGATGCGACCCAGGCGCAAAAAATCCAGAAGGGTGCTAACACGCTGGCCTTCGCCGCCTACCTGCAGGGCGATCCTGATGTTGCAGCAACGACCCCTGGCGGCACTGCGACCCCGGCGGTGATTGTCCCAGGTGAATTCAGCTCCATTGTCGATTTCACCCTGGCCTATCAGTAACCCCACGCCGCATTAGCGGTTATCTCACATGCGGGGTTCGCCCCGCATGTTTCCTGACAACGGATTGTCATGGCTTAAGGAGCTGGGAGATGGCTCGTCCTCTTTTTTATCTGATGCTACTGGCCATGTATGCCGGAGCACCTGCCGTTCAGGCCGCTCCGACGGCTTCTGCGGGTCACGGCAGCGTCAGTATGACCGGCGCAATTATCGATACCGCCTGTGCCATTGATATCGGCAGCCGGGCACAGGCGATTGTGTTGCCCACTTTGCCGGTTGGCCAATTGATACGTGAAGGACAGGGCCCGACCCAACCTTTTGCTATTCGTCTGGTGAACTGCACGCTGTCGCGCCCCGATCCCCGCTTGCCGGACTGGCAAACCTTCCAGGTCACCTTCGACGGCCCGGCGGACGGTAAAAGGTTCCGCATTACCGGTGCCGCTCATGGCATCGCGCTACAGATTGCCGATGGTGATGGCCGTATTGCGTTACCTGGGGTTTCGCTACCGCTACAGGCGGTAAAGCCCGGCACCCTGGAACTGCCTTATACCCTGCGACTGGTCGGAAACACTGAGCGTTTGCAACCGGGAGATTACCGCGCCGCAGTACGTTTCAAGTTGGATTACTACTGACGGTCATATTGGCCCGAAGGGATAAATGAACGCATGAGGCGTTCAGGTTTGCGCCGGTGCAGATTGACCGGCGATGGAAAAAGGATTTTGGGTTATGGCTGGTAAGGATTCAGTTTATCGCATGGCTCCCCTGTCGCAGTTGGGGGTTGCTATTGCCCTGGCGCTGGGGGCCTCGGTATCGCTGGCGCTGGCGGCGGACGACATTGTGTTTAACACCGACGTGCTGGACGTGAAAGATCGCGCCAATATCGATCTCAGCCAGTTTGCCCGCGGTGGCTTCATCATGCCAGGTCGTTACACCCTGACGGTGCATGTCAATCAGCAGGAACTGCCGGAGCAGTCGGTGGTCTTTTCCGCACCGCCGGACGATCCCAAAGGCAGCGCAGCCTGCCTGTCACCGGCGTTGGTGAATCAGCTCGGCCTGAAAGATGCAGTGCTGAGTGGCTTGCGCTGGCGTGATGATTGCCTGGATTTCAGTAGCCTAAAGGGCATGACGGTACGCGGCGAACTGGGTACCTCATCCCTCTACCTCTCCATTCCGCAGGCCTATCTGGAGTACAGCGACGACAGTTGGGATCCGCCTTCGCGCTGGGACGAAGGCATCCCTGGGGTGCTGCTGGACTATAACCTCAATGCTCAGGTCAACCGCCAGCAGAGCCGGGGTACGGATTCTACCCTGAGCGGCAATGGTACCGCCGGTGGCAACCTGGGTGCCTGGCGGCTGCGTGCCGACTGGCAGGCGCAGGCCAGCTCTTCTACGGCGAGCAATCGGCAGCATGAGCAACGACTGGACTGGAGCCGTTATTACGCCTACCGGGCGTTGCCGGCGCTGCGTGCCAAATTGACACTGGGCGAGGACTACCTGAACTCGACGATTTTTGACAGCGTGCGTTTTACCGGCGTCAGCCTGGTGTCGGACGACGCGATGTTGCCGCCCAATCTGCGCGGTTACGCCCCGGAAGTGGTCGGGGTGGCGAAAACCAACGCCCGGGTGGTGGTCAGCCAACAGGGGCGGGTGCTGTATGAAACCCAGGTGGCCGCCGGGCCGTTCCGTATTCAGGATCTCAATGATGCGGTCAGCGGCACCCTGGACGTACGGGTTGAAGAGCAAGACGGATCGGTACAGCAATTTAGTCTGAATACCGCCAGCATTCCTTACCTCAGCCGCCCCGGTTCGCTGCGCTACAAGCTGGCGATGGGGCAACCGTCCGAGGTGGAACACCGTCGTGATGGGCCGGCGTTTGCCACCGGGGAATTTTCCTGGGGGGTCAGCAACGGGTGGTCATTGTACGGCGGTGGGATTGGTGGGCGCGAGTATAACGCGCTGTCGTTGGGCATGGGGCGTGATCTGATGGCGCTGGGGGCGCTGTCGTTCGACGTCACCGGCTCGCGGGCCGAATTACCACAGCAGCAGCGGGGCACCCTGAGTGGGACGTCATATCGCCTGAGCTATGCCAAAAACTTCGAAGAATACGACAGCCAGGTGACCTTCGCCGCCTACCGCTTCTCGGAACGCGATTACATGACCATGGCGGACTATCTGGTCAGCCGTTTGTACGGTGCCCGTCAATACGGTAGCAAAGAGATGTACACCGTAATCTTTAACAAACAGTTCCGCGATTTGGGGCTGAGCGCCTACCTGAACTACAACCACCAAAGCTATTGGGAGCGCCCGGCCAACGATCGCTACAGCCTGGCGCTGTCGCGCTATTTCGACCTCGGTCAGATTAAAAATATCAGCCTGTCGCTGTCGGCCTACCGCAATCAGTACAACCAGACCATCGACAACGGTCTGTCGCTGTCACTGTCATTGCCGTGGGGGGATCGTGGCACCGTCAGTTATAACGCCGCCGTTAACCGCGACAGCAACAGTCAGGATCTGGGCTATTACGACCGGCTCGATGATCATAACAGCTACCAGGTGCGCCTGGGTGAGGCACGGCGCGGTGCCACCGCCAGCGGTTACTTTACCCACAGTGGCGATAACGCCGAACTGAGCAGCAATGTCAGTTATCAGGCCGACCGCTATACCGCGCTGGGGATGACGGCGCGTGGGGGCATAACCGCCACGCTGCAAGGGGCGGCGCTGCACCGGATGAACATGCCTGGCGGTACCCGTCTGATGCTCGACACCCAGGGCGTACCGGATGTGCCGGTCCGCGGCCAGGGGCCGACTACCCGTACCAATGCCTGGGGCAAGGCGGTGGTGCCAGACGTAAGCAGTTACTACCGCAACCGCGCCAGTATCGATTTGCAGCAACTGGGCGACAACGTGGAGGCGTCCCGCTCGGTGGCACAGGCCACCCTGACCGAAGGGGCTATCGGTTATCGGCGCTTTGAGGTAGTGGCCGGTGAAAAAGCCATGGCGGTGGTCCGTCTGGCAGACGGCTCGACGCCGCCGTTTGGCGCCACCGTGCTCAATGCGCGTCAGCAGGATACCGGCATTATCAGTGATGACGGCAGCGTGTACCTCAGCGGTATTCAACACGGCGACACCATGACCGTGCATTGGGACGGCGCCGCCCGCTGTGAAATTACACTGCCGGAGCAACTGCCGGCGCTGGGTGAATCGGCGCTGCTGTTGCCCTGCCGGGCGCTGAGCGTTGCCGATACATCTTCTTCTTCATCCTAACCATGAGTGAGCTATGAACAAACACGTTAAACACAAGGCTTTTATGGTCGCCACGCTGCTGGGGGCCTTGGTCAGCACCCAGGCCGGAGCCGCCATTTCGCTGGATCGTACCCGGGTGATCGTTAACGCCGGCGACAAATCGGTCAGCCTGAACGTTAAAAACCAAAACACCCAGTTGCCCTATCTGGCGCAGGGGTGGATCGAGGATGCCCAGGGCAACAAAATCAGCAGCCCGCTGGCGGTACTGCCGCCGGTACAGCGGGTAGAGCCGGGCAAAGAGAGCCAGGTCAAGGTGCAGGTGCTACCGGCTGCCCAACTGCTGGCTCAGGATCGCGAGACGCTGTACTACTTCAATCTGCGTGAGATCCCACCGCGCAGCAACAAGCCCAACACGCTGCAAATCGCGCTGCAAACGCGCATTAAGCTGTTTTACCGTCCGCAGGCCATAGTGCCGGACAAGGCGGCACTGGCTAACCCGTGGCAGGAAAAACTGACGCTAACCCGCCAGGGGGATCGTTATCAGGTCAATAACCCGACGCCTTATTACATCACGCTGGTGGACGCCGGCAGCAGCGTAAAAGGCAGCGGCGTGGCCGGGTTTGAGCCACTGATGGTGCCGCCGAAGGGGCAGGCGACGCTGACAATCAGCGCCGGTGCTTTGGGGGCTACCCCGGTGCTGACCTATATCAATGATTACGGTGGCCGCCCGCAGTTGGTGTTCCGCTGTAGTGGCGGTGCGTGCCAGGTAGCCTCGACTAGCTCAGGCGTCTAAAACAGGCCATCAGGCAGGGAGGCAGGATGAATATAACCGGAGTAGCCGTGGTGCTGGCGGGGCTGTTGTCAGCCCCGCTGTGGGCGGCGGACGACAACTGGCAGGTGCCAAATAACTGGCAGGTGGAAGGGGCCAACGGCACGCTGAATATCAGTGGTGTGCTGAGTGAGGGGGCTTGCCGGTTGGCAATGGATTCCGCCGACCAAACGGTACTGTTGGGGGTGACTCCGTTGGCGGAGCTGGCGCAGGTAGGGGCGCGCGCCGCGGCAACGGCGATCACACTGCGGCTGCGTGACTGCCTGCGCGGCAGCGGTGCCAGCCGCGATGAGCGCACCGGTAACCTGAGCTGGGGTCGGCAGCAGCCGGTGATGACCATGACCTTTCTGGCGCCGGCCGATGCGGACAATCCGCAACTGGTTAAGGTGCAGGGTGTCAGCGGTATCGGGCTGCGGCTGGTGGACAGCCAACAGCGGGATGTGCGGCTGGGCAGTCGGGGCACACCGCAGTTTGTCAGCCCGGGTGATGATGTGCTGGTGTGGTATGTGGCACCGGAACGCACCCGTGCACCGCTGCAGGCCGGGGCCTATCGCGCCACGGTGAATTTCCGCCTGAGCTATGAATGAGGCCCGCCATGAGAAGGCTAAAAATGGCAGTGGCGTTGCTGCTGCTGGCTGCACCACCGGGCTGGGCCAATGAGCCGATCACTGTCAAAGGGGTGATCCAGACCATGAGCTGTGTGATCAACGGCGGTAAAGAGATTGATGTCGACTTTGGCAGCACCCTGAAAACCACGCTGATTGACGGCAGCCAGTACAAAACCAAAGTGGTCTATACCGTGCGCTGCAGTGGCAACAGCAGTAATGCGCTGAAGATGCAGATCAAGGGGAGCGCTGCCGGCTTTGACGCCACGGCATTGGCCACCGATAAAACCAATCTGGGGCTCGCGCTGTTGAAAGACGGCAAGAAGCAGACGATTAACAGCTGGTTCAACTTTAGCTATCCGACGCTGCCGGGGCTGGAGATGGTACCGGTGAAAAAGGCCGGCGTCACGCTGAGCACCGGGGACTTTAACGCCACTGCCACCCTGATGGTGGATGTGCAATAACGGGAAAGCCGATGAAAACATGGACTGTAATGCTGGTGGTGGTGTTGATGTTTTGGCTGGCCACCGGCGTGGCGCTGGCCGCCAATATGAAACTGCACGGTACGCTGGTGGAGCCACCGCTTTGTACCGTCAGCGGCGGCAAGGACATCGACGTCGATTTTGGTAGCGCAGTCGGGGTCGATAAAGTGGACGGTGCCAACTATCTGCAAACCATCAGTTATCAGGTCACCTGCCAGCCGGGAGCGGGGAGCTGGGGCCTGGGGCTGACCGTGACCGGCACCGTCAGCGGGTTTGATACCGCCGCGTTGCAGACTGACGTCACCGATCTGGGTATTCGACTGTTGCAAGGCAGTAAGGCCTGGCCGATCAACCAACGGCTGAAGGGGGTGGACATCAATAAACTGCCAATATTGCAGGCGGTGCCGGTGAAAAAACCGGGGGTGAAGCTGAAAGAGGGGGCGTTTAATGCCACCGCGACGCTGCTGGCGGACTATCAATAAGGAGAACCGGATGGGCAAGCGAAGGAGGGGGCTGGTCGGGCTGCTGGTCTGCGGGCTGGCGGGGGGTGTGCAGGCGGCGACCGACATGAAGTTTCACGGCACGCTGGTGGCGGAACCCTGCGTAGTGGCCGCCGGTGATGACCAGGTGGCGCTGGATTTCGGCGAAGTGACCAACAAAGACCTGTACAGCACGGGCAGAACCAAAGGTAAGGCTTTCCAACTGCGGTTGACCGGTTGCGACCCGGCGATCGCCAAAGACGTGCGCGTCACCTTTAGCGGCACCGAGAGCAGTAAGCTGCCGGGGTTGCTGGCGCTGGACGGTGCCAGCCAGGCGGGTGGGGTGGCTATCGGGCTGGAAACCCCGGCGGGCGTGGCGCTGGCGTTGGACAAGGCCAGTGAAAAATACCCGCTTAAGGTCGGCAGCACGGTGATTGATCTGCAGGCCTATGTGCGTGCAGAACCCCAGGCGGTAACCGATAAAAGCCTGACGCTGGGCAGCTTTAGCACCGCAGCCACCTTTACGCTGGATTATCCGTAGCCGCGAGGCTTTTTTTAAACTTTGGATTGGATATTGACGATGAAATTATCATTATTTTGGATGATAGGATTCATTATGTTGTTGGTTGGATATACGGGCAACGCGTTGGCGAGGCCCTACGTCACCGTAGATAAACTTACCGTTACAAAGTTACCAAATTATTCCCCAGGTCAACCGGGCGCAAACAGTAATGACTTTGCGGGGCAATGGGATTGGAAAGAGCAAAGCGGGGATGTATCAATTTGTAACAGCACAAAAAGAGGCGGATGTGTTGTTGCTCTCTGTACCAGACATGTTTGGTATCAGTGTCTTAGCACTGATGGCGGCATGACAATAAGTGGCATGGCTATTACGGTTCCAAATGGAACTACGGCGGCTCAGGCTCAGGTTGCATGGGCTGCTAAATATGGTACCTCGGGTTATTGGAGTATACGTAACTGGCAGATGTCAGCGATGGTAGATTTAAGGGAGTATTGCATTGGGATCACTATTTATCCACGCTCTAATTCTGACCTATCTGAATTTATACCCGGATCTAACTGTGCTGAGCCCCCCCCACCCGACTTAAGTTGCATCACTAGTGGTAAAGTTACCATTGATTACGGCACCTTGGATGGCAGCAAACTTAATGGCGCCACCGCCAGCACCAACCTCTCGTTTACCTGCAATCAGGCCGCCACCGCCACTATAAAACTCAATGACAACGTTATCGATCTGGGGCGTAAAGGTGACTTAACCGCCGCTATTAGCATCGGTGGCAAGGATCTGGCCATCGGCAGTGATGTGGCGGTGAAAAGCGGCACCGTCACCACCACCATTACCTCTACCCTAAAAGCCAAAGGCACCCCTGCTGCCGGAGCCTTTGAAGGCAGTGGTGTGTTGATCATCGGTTACCAATAACCCAACCCGGACGACAATCATGGAACGATTGATCCTGACCTTAAACTGCCCCGACGTTTTTTATGCCGCCGGGGTGCGGCTGGCGCTGAGCGAACATCTGGCGGCACAGGGCATCCGCCTGCAAACGGCGGCCGAGGCCGCACAAAACCCCTATACCACCCATCTGGTGCTGTTGGCGCCCGGCATTGCTGCGCCCGTGGGACTGCGCTCGGCGCTGCATGACGCTGGGCCGATTAGCCCACCCGATTGCCGCACCCTGCTATGGCTGGACCCGCATGAAACGGTGGCGTCATTGCTGGCGCGGGTGGATGCATTGTTGCAGCGGCGAACCCTGGCCTGGCGTTGTCCGGTGGCGGGTCTGCGTCGGCTCAGCCCGCAGGAACACCGGGTTTTGCGCTTGCTCGGCCGGGGCTTGAGCTCGGTGGCGATAGCTCACCAGTTGCATCTGCATGCCAAAACGGTGAGCGCCCACAAGCGCAACGCAATGAAAAAATTAAATATAACGCGCAACACGCAGTTGTTGCACTGGTTGTTAAATGGAGAAATCAAGTAATGAATGGGATGTGGAACAGCGCGATCAAACAAGGGTTACGGGCGGGGAAAATCCTGGTTCTCGGGGCGCTGTTAAGCGGCTGCGCGGTGCCGCAGGGCAAAAACGGCCATAAACCAGTCACGCCAACGACGGTGAAAAGCACCACGCAGACGCCTGTAGCCGCGCAAGGCGCCGGGGAGGCCGAGCGCCTGGCCCAGTGCCAGCGGGAACTGGCAGCGCTGCAGGTCGCCAGCCCGTCCCGCTATCAACAACGCAAGGCGGAGTTTGATCGCTTGATGGCTGGTGCGGCGCAGTACGGCGGTATTCGTACCTCGGTGAATAACGAGACGCAGGATACGCTGGATTCGCTCTATCGTTATAAGGTCGGCCGCCTGTGTGCAGAGATTTCTCAGGATGTGCTGAGCGGGTTAATGGAAACCGGGGAGCAGGGTAAATGAAGCGCTGGCACCCGCTGAGCGCAGCGGTGCTGCTGGCTTTGCTGTGTGGCGGCCTGCCATACGCTCAGGGGCAAGAAACCGCCGCCACTCAGAGCGGTGGCATTCCGGCGTTGTTACAGTTTGCCGAACGTTATCAGGCCGCGCCGCCGCCGGTCAGCCCGCAGCAGCGTGCCAACGAAAAAAAGAAAAAGGCGGATGAAGAACAGGCCCGGCAGGCGCAGGCGCTCAGCGTCAAACAGCAACAGCAGCGCCTGCAGGAAAAGGAGGCCCAGTCGCAGCACCAGCAGACACAGCTCAGCCAATTACGTCAGCAGGTTGCGACGCTGCAGGCTGAGCAACAGCGGGCCGCCCAGGCCCCGCCGGATCTGACCCCATTGCTGCAACTGACGCAGGGGCTGAGCCGCGCCTGGCATGGCACGCCGACGGAACTGCAATTTCAACAGCGGCAACAAGGGCTGCAACAGCAATACGACACTCTGCTGGCACGCGTCGGACCTCTGGCTCAGCCGCTGGAACTGAACAGCCCGCAGGCCAGTCAATCCTATGCGGCCGGGGTGGCGCTGGGGAAAGATATCCTGCTGCTGCAGGCAGAGCGTCAGAACTGGGGTGTCAGCACCGACAAAACCCAGGTGCTGGCAGGGGTAGTGGACGCCTTCAGCAGTGATTATCAGTTATCACAACCCGCGCTGGAACAAGCATTGCAGGTCTCGGAGCAGAAGGTTAATCAGGCACGGCAGCGCACGCTCAAGACGCAGACCCAGCGTGGGCAGCAGTTTATGGCGGCATTCCGGCAGCAAAAAGGCGCGGTTCAGGCGGAGTCCGGCCTTTGGTACCGCATTGAAGCTGCCGGTAGCGGTCCAATCGCACCGGACGCGATAGTGACGGTGGTGGTGAAAGAAACGCTGACCGACGGCACGGTGATCCAGGACATGGAGGCCAGCGGTGCGCAGTTATCGCAACCTCTGGCGGCTTATCCGCCGCTGTTCCGTGAGGCCATTGGCCTGCTGAAAAACCACGGCACCATTATGCTGGTGGTGCCGCCGGAGATGGCCTATGGGGACAAGGGCTATGCGCCTAAAGTGCCGCCGGGTGCCACTATGATTTACACCCTGCGGGTGGCAGACGTCAGGGCTGCCGGTTAACTCTCGGGCGGCGGATCGACCTTACGTGGCAGACGTAAAAGATCACCGCCTTTACCAATAAACTTTCTTTTTTATCGCCAACAATTATTAGCGTAAAAAAATAAGCTAAGCTTGTCCTGTAATCAGGTTAATAAAAGCTAACATTAGTCACACGCCAACTTCGATTTAAATACAAACAACCATTAAATATCACATCTATTTAACACAAAAATCACCTAAAGAGACTACGAAACCATTGCGTAACATAACCACAAGATAATTATGAGAAATTGTGAGCTGAATCTGGAAATAAAATCCAGATAGGCTTAAATTGTTTCAGATCAAATTACGCCTGAATACCTCTTTGGGGGAAAATTTGACCTGTAACCCAAAGTCTAACCCACATCACGTAAAAACCTATTTATTGTGTGGGATTGGTCGAGTATCATCCATGCTGAATATGGATAGTTGATCTTGTTGCATTTGTTACCCGTTGTCGGTTTTCAGTGGTGTGTTTAGTGCACTGGCCAGTAGGGCCCGCGTCGAATGCATGGTTGAAAGCGGAGAAGCTGGATCAAATTTTTGTTGTGTTTAAGGGCATTCACTGCGGGGCGTTACCGGTAGCTTCACCCGAGGTCATATCGATACCGCATGTCGGAGTCTTCCTGCGAGGAGCAAGGAGTCAAGATGTTTGATATTGTCGAACTGTCGCGCTTACAGTTTGCTTTAACGGCGATGTACCACTTCTTATTTGTCCCATTAACGCTGGGTATGGCGTTCTTGCTGGCAATTATGGAAACGGTATATGTACTGTCAGGCAAACAAATCTATAAAGATATGACCAAATTCTGGGGCAAGTTATTTGCAATTAACTTTGCTCTGGGTGTGGCCACCGGGTTGACCATGGAGTTCCAGTTCGGGACTAACTGGTCTTATTTCTCCCACTACGTCGGTGATATTTTCGGGGCCCCTCTGGCCATCGAAGGTCTGATGGCGTTCTTCCTTGAATCGACGCTGGTCGGCCTGTTCTTCTTCGGCTGGGATCGTCTGGGCAAGGTGCAGCACATGGCCGTTACCTGGCTGGTGGCACTGGGCTCAAACTTCTCCGCGCTGTGGATCCTGGTCGCCAACGGTTGGATGCAGAACCCAATCGCCTCGGACTTTAACTTCGAAACCATGCGTATGGAGATGCTCAGCTTCTCCGAACTGGTGCTCAACCCTGTTGCGCAGGTGAAGTTTGTTCACACCGTGGCAGCCGGCTACACCTGTGGCGCGATGTTCGTTCTGGGTATCAGCTCTTACTACCTGTTAAAAGGCCGCGATCTGGCTTTCGCCAAACGCTCCTTCGCCATTGCCGCCAGCTTCGGTATGGCTGCCGTGCTGTCCGTTATCGTTCTGGGTGATGAATCCGGCTACGAAATGGGCGACGTGCAGAAAACCAAACTGGCTGCCATCGAAGCCGAGTGGGACACTCAACCGGCACCAGCTTCCTTTACCCTGTTCGGCATTCCGAACCAGGATAAAATGGAAAACTCCTACTCCATCCAAATCCCTTATGCGCTCGGCCTGATTGCCACCCGCTCAACAGATACCCAGGTCACCGGCCTGAAAGATCTGATGGCGCAGCATGAAGTGCGTATCCGCAACGGGATGAAAGCCTATGGGCTGCTGGAAGAACTGCGCAGTGGCAATACCGACCCGTCGGTACGCACCGAGTTCAATAAAGCCAAGCAGGACCTGGGCTACGGCTTACTGTTGAAGCGTTATACCCAAAACGTCACCGACGCGACGGAAACGCAGATCCAGCAGGCAACCAAAGACTCGATCCCACGCGTAGCACCGCTGTACTTCGCCTTCCGTATCATGGTGGCCTGTGGCGTGCTGATGCTGTTGATCATCGGTCTGTCGTTCTGGAGCGTGATCCGCAACCGTGTTGGCCAGAGAAAATGGCTGCTCCGCGCGGCGCTGTATGGCCTGCCGCTGCCATGGATCGCGATCGAAGCCGGCTGGTTTGTGGCTGAATACGGCCGTCAACCCTGGGCGATTGGTGAGGTGCTGCCGACGGCGGTTGCCAACTCTTCACTGACTGCGGGCGACATTCTGTTCTCGATGGGGCTGATTTGCGGCTTGTACACCCTGTTCCTGGTGGCTGAAATGTACCTGATGTTCAAATTTGCACGTCTGGGTCCAAGCAGCCTGAAAACTGGCCGCTACCACTTTGAACAACCGACTGCCGCCGTGCAGGAAGCGCGCTAAACAGGAGTCCACGTATGTTTGATTATGAAGTACTGCGATTTATCTGGTGGGTCCTGATTGGCGTACTGCTGATCGGCTTCGCCGTCACCGACGGTTTCGACATGGGGGTCGGCATCCTGGTGCGCATTATCGGTAAAACCGATACCGAGCGCCGGGTGATGATCAACTCCATCGCGCCGCACTGGGACGGTAACCAGGTGTGGCTGATCACTGCCGGTGGCGCGCTGTTCGCCGCCTGGCCGATGGTCTATGCGGCGGCGTTCTCCGGTTTCTATGTTGCCATGATCCTGGTGCTGTCAGCCTTGTTCTTCCGCCCGGTCGGTTTTGACTACCGCTCGAAGCTGGAGAGCAGCCGCTGGCGCAACATGTGGGACTGGGGCATCTTCATCGGTAGCTTCGTGCCTGCGGTGGTATTCGGCGTGGCGTTCGGTAACCTGTTGCAGGGCGTGCCGTTCCACATGGATGAATACATGCGCCTGTTCTACACCGGCAACTTCTTCCAACTGCTGAATCCGTTTGGCCTGTTGGCGGGCGTGGTCAGCTTGACCATGCTGGTGACCCAGGGGGCGACTTACCTGCAGATGCGTACCAGCGGTGAGATCCACCTGCGTGCTCGTGCTGCAGCGCAGATCTCCACATTGGTGATGGCGGTGTTCTTCCTGTTGGGCGGTATCTGGCTGGTGAAAGGCATCGACGGTTATGTGATTACCTCGACGCTGAACACCATGGCGGAATCTAACCCGATGCGTAAAGAAGTGGCTCATCAGGCCGGTGCCTGGTTGATCAACTTCAATAAGTATCCGCTGCTGTGGGCACTGCCTGCGCTGGGCGTGGTGCTGCCGCTGTTCACGGTGCTGTTCTCGCGCATGTCGAAAGATGCGCTGGCGTTCGTGACCTCGTCGCTGACCATTGCCTGTGTGATCCTGACCGCCGGGGTAACCATGTTCCCGTTCGTGATGCCATCAAGCACCGTGCCTAACATCAGCCTGACCATGTGGGATGCCACCTCCAGCCTGTTGACGCTGCAAGTGATGACCGTTGTCGCGGCGATCTTTGTGCCTATCGTTCTGGCGTACACCAGTTGGTCGTACTACAAAATGTTCGGCCGTCTCGATAAGAACTTCATCGAGAACAACAAGCATTCGCTGTATTAAGGATAGGGAGCTAAACCATGTGGTATTTTGCCTGGATTCTCGGAACGCTTCTTGCCTGTGCCTTCGGCATCATCACGGCGCTGGCGCTTGAGCACCACGAAGATTCAAAAGCACAGCAAGACGATAAGTGATGAGTTTGTCACTGACTGACAAGCTGTACGCTATCACTGACAAGGGCCCGGTCCGGGCCCTTTCACTGGTGCTGGCGTTGATTTTGGCGGGCTGCATTTTCTGGGATCCGACCCGCTTTGCGGCGAAGACCAGCTCGTTGGAGATTTGGGAAGGTCTGCTGCTTATTTGGGCAGTGTGTGCCGGGGTAGTTCACGGCGTCGGGTTCCGACCGCAACACACCCTGTGGCGAGCTTTTTTTGCGCCACTTCCGGCAATTGTGATCCTGGCCGCAGGATTACTTTACGTTTCTTTATAATCTCCGCTATACCCCCAAGTTATGGGCCATCGCGGCCCATAATTATTTTCGTTCCCCTCTTGTAACCCATTCCCAACCCGATCCGTCTTGCGTATAGTAGCACCGTTAAATCCATTGGCTTGGAAGTAGAGTGAGTAATACGTTGTTTCGATGGCCGGTTCGCGTTTACTACGAAGATACCGATGCCGGTGGGGTGGTCTATCACGCCCGCTATGTGGCTTTTTTTGAAAGAGCGCGCACCGAGATGCTGCGTCAACATAACTTTCATCAACAGCAGCTGCTCAGTGAAAATGTCGCCTTCGCTGTCCGGCGTATGACGGTGGATTACCTGGTTCCAGCTCGCCTTGACGATCTGCTGGAAGTACAGAGTGAGATCACCTCAATGCGCGGGGCTTCTCTTACGTTTGCTCAACGTATTGTCAATTCTGACGGAACTCTTTTGAGTCAGGCCGATGTGTTGATTGCATGCATTGATCCACACCAAATGAAGCCGATAGCGCTTCCTAAGTCTATTGTCGCGGAGTTTAAGCAGTGAATGAGATGAACATCCTAGATTTATTCTTGAAGGCCAGCCTGCTGGTTAAGCTTATCATGTTGATTTTGATATGCTTCTCAGTGGCTTCCTGGGCGATCATCATTCAGCGTACCCGCATCCTTAATGCGGCCACGCGTGACGCCGAGGCCTTCGAAGACAAATTCTGGTCTGGTATTGAGCTTTCCCGTTTGTATCAGGAAAGCCAGGCGCGCCGCGATAGCCTGACCGGCTCCGAACAAATTTTCCACTCTGGTTTCAAAGAGTTCGCTCGTTTGCACCGCGCTAACAACCATGCGCCTGAATCGGTGATCGAAGGCGCGTCGCGTGCTATGCGTATCTCGATGAACCGCGAGCTGGAAACGCTGGAAAACCACATTCCTTTCCTCGGCACCGTGGGTTCGATCAGTCCATACATCGGTCTGTTCGGCACCGTGTGGGGGATTATGCACGCCTTTATCGCACTGGGTGCGGTGAAACAGGCCACGCTGCAAATGGTAGCACCGGGTATCGCCGAAGCACTGATCGCAACCGCCATCGGTCTGTTCGCCGCTATCCCGGCCGTTATGGCCTATAACCGCCTCAACCAGCGCGTCAACAAGCTTGAGCAGAATTACGACAACTTTATGGAAGAGTTCACCGCTATTCTGCATCGTCAGGCCTTCTCCAGCGACAGCAAATAAGTAGGAGGTAGCATGGCGAGAGTTCGTGGACGTAATCGGCGCGAGCTGAAGTCCGAAATTAACATAGTTCCGTTGCTCGACGTGTTGCTGGTGCTGTTGCTGATCTTTATGGCAACCGCGCCGATCATCACCCAGAGCGTTGAGGTTGATCTGCCGGACGCCACCGATTCCAAAGCGGTGTCCAGCAGTGATAACCCGCCGGTGATCCTCGAGGTTTCAGGCGTGGGCCAATACACCATGGTGGTGGATCACGACCGCATGGAACTGTTGCCGCCGGAGCAGGTTGCAGCTGAAGCCAAGGCGCGTTTAGCGGCTAACCCGAAAACGGTCTTTTTGATCGGTGGGGCGAAGGAAGTTCCGTACGATGAGATTATCAAGGCATTGAATATTCTCCATCAGGCGGGCGTCGCTTCCGTGGGGCTGATGACCCAGCCAATCTGACCCTGAGGTCAGTGGTAACCCGGTTCCTGTGCTGCAGCGCAGGAACCCCGTATAAGCAACACCAGTTTTTGGGAATCTATTTTGGTAAAGGCAACTGAGCAAAACGATAAGCTGAACCGCGCCGTTATTGTTTCGGTCGTTCTGCACTTTGTATTGATTGCCCTGCTGATTTGGGGATCGCTGCAAGAAAACGTCGAAATGAGTAGTGCCGGCGGTGGCGGCGACGGTTCGGTCGTCGGGGCAGTGATGGTCGATCCTGGAGCAGTGGTGGAGCAGTACAACCGCCAGCAACAGCAGAGCAACGACGCGCAGCGTGCTGAAAAGCAACGCCAGAAAAAAGCGGAACAGCAGGCCGAAGAACTTCAGCAGAAGCAGGCGGCGGAACAACAGCGCCTGAAAGAGCTGGAGAAAGAGCGTTTGACCGCGCAGGAAAAAGCGGCCCAGGACGCGAAAGAACAGGCTGAACAGCAGAAGCAGGCCGCAGAGCAACAGAAACAGGCGGCAGAGCAACAAAAGCAGGCAGCTGAACAGCAAAAAGTGGCCGAGAACGCCGCGGCGAAAGCCAAAGAACAACAGAAAGTAGCGGAAGCTGCCGCCGCCAAAGCGAAGGCCGAAGCGGATAAAGTAGCCAAAGCGCAGGCCGACGCGCAGAAGAAAGCCGAGTCCGAAGCCAAGAAAGAAGCTGCTGCAGCCGCTACCGCCAAGAAACAGGCGGAAGAAGCGAAGAAAGCCGCGGTTGCTGAAGCGGCAGAGAAAAAAGCTGCTGCCGACGCAGAGAAGAAAGCGACAGCTGAAGCCGAGAAAGCTGAGAAAAAAGCGGCGGCTGATGCCGAGAAGAAAGCAACCGCAGAGGCTGAGAAAAAAGCCGCTGCTGCTGAAAAGGCGGCTGCCAAGAAAGCCGCAGATGCCAAGAAGAAAGCGGCCGCTGCAGCTGCTGCAGAATCGGCTGACGTTGCAGATCTTATGGGCGGCCTGGCGGACGGTAAAAACGCGCCGAAAGGCGGCGGTAAGCAGAAAGGTGACGGTAAACCGGCCGGTCAGGGCAATGCCAAGACCGCGGGTGCCAGTGGTGCTGATTTGGCCAGTTACGGTAACCAGATAAAAAATGCGGTGGAGAATAGGTTCTATGATTGGGACTCATACAAAGGACGTACTTGTACATTGAGAATCAATATGGCTCCTGATGGTTTCGTAATTGGTGTGAAAGTTGAAGGCGGCGATCCAGCACTTTGCCAAGCAGCTGCAGCGGCAGCTCGGCAGGCGAAAATGCCTAAGCCACCAAGTAAAGAGGTTTACGAGGCATTCAAAAATGCACCAATTGATTTTAATCCTCGGTAATGATTTCTCAGGCAGTGAGTGTATGAGGTGTTTAAGAATGCTCCTCTTACGTTTAAGCCACAATAATGGTTGTTTTAGCTAAGTCATATCGCAGGGATGTACTAAGGTAACCAACAGGGATTATGTAGTTTTGTTTGAGTTGGTTTGTTAAAATTCTGCTAATTTATCGCAGGCATTCCGCCTGGATAAGGGAGATGAGATGAAGCAGGCATTTCGAGTTGCGTTAGGTTTTTTGATTCTGTGGGCATCCGTTCTTCACGCGGAAGTTCGCATTGAAATCACCCAAGGGGTCGACTCCGCTCGCCCGATTGGCGTGGTGCCGTTTAAATGGGCGGGCCCAGGCACGCCTCCGGAAGATATTGGCAAGATTGTCGGCGCAGACCTGCGCAACAGCGGCAAATTCAACCCAATTGACGTAGCGCGCATGCCGCAGCAACCGACCACCGCGTCTGAAGTGACGCCGGCGGCCTGGACTGCATTGGGCATTGACGCGGTCGTGGTCGGCCAGGTGCAACCTGGTGCAGACGGCGGCTACCTGATCTCGTATCAACTGGTGGACACTTCGGGTTCCCCAGGCACCGTTCTGGCGCAGAACCAGTATAAAGTGACCAAGCAATGGTTGCGTTATTCTGCTCACACCGCCAGTGACGAAGTGTTTCAGAAGCTGACCGGTATCAAGGGCGCATTCCGTACCCGTATCGCATACGTGGTACAGACTAACGGCGGGAAATTCCCGTACGAACTGCGCGTAGCGGATTACGACGGTTACAACCAGTTTGTGGTACACCGTTCACCAGAACCGCTGATGTCCCCGGCCTGGTCACCAGACGGCAGCAAACTGGCGTACGTGACCTTTGAAAGCGGCCGTTCTGCGTTGGTGGTGCAAACCCTGGCTAACGGTGCTATCCGTCAGATCGCTTCGTTCCCGCGTCACAACGGGGCACCGGCGTTCTCACCGGACGGCAGCCGCCTGGCCTTTGCGCTGTCTAAAAGCGGCAGCCTGAACCTGTATGTGATGAATCTTGGCTCCGGCCAGATTACTCAAATCACCGACGGGCGCAGCAACAATACCGAACCGACCTGGTTCCCGGATAGCCAGTCTCTGGCTTATACCTCCGATCAGGGCGGCAGACCACAGATTTATAAAGTCAGTGCCAGTGGCGGTGCGTCACAGCGTCTGACATGGGAAGGCTCTCAGAATCAGGATTCTGAAGTCAGCTCTGATGGTAAATTCCTGGTGATGGTGAGCTCCAACAGTGGTGCTCAGCATATCGCCAAACAAGATCTCGGATCGGGGGCGGTTCAAGTTTTGACCGGCACCTTCCTGGACGAAACGCCTAGTATTGCGCCAAATGGCACCATGGTGATCTATAGCTCCACGCAAGGTATGGGCTCCGTGCTGCAACTGGTATCGACTGATGGGCGTTTTAAAGCGCGTCTTCCGGCAACTGATGGACAGGTAAAATTCCCTGCCTGGTCGCCGTATCTGTGATGCATGTGTAAATATGTATGGCAAACTATAAAAGGATTAAAGAAATGCAACTGAACAAAGTGCTGAAAGGGCTTCTGCTGGCACTGCCAGTTCTGGCTGTAGCGGCTTGTAGTTCTAACAAAAGCGCAAACAACGACCAATCAGGTCTGGGCGCTGGCGCTGGCACTGGTACAGAAAATGGCAGCAGCAACCTGTCTTCTGAAGAACAAGCTCGTCTGCAGATGCAAGAACTGCAGAAGAACAACATTGTTTACTTCGGTCTGGACAAGTATGACGTGAGCTCTGAGTTCGCTCAGATGCTGGACGCGCACGCTGCATTCCTGCGTAACAACCCGTCTTACAAAGTGACCGTAGAAGGCCACGCGGATGAACGCGGTACGCCGGAATACAACATTGCCCTGGGTGAGCGTCGTTCTAACTCAGTGAAAATGTACCTGCAAGGTAAAGGCGTTTCAGCTGACCAAATCTCTATCGTTTCTTACGGTAAAGAAAAACCAGCAGTACTGGGCCACGACGAAGCGGCTTATGCTAAAAACCGTCGTGCAGTTCTGGTTTACTAAGAGAATCGCATGAACAGTAACTTCAGACGTCACTTGTTGAGTCTGTCGTTACTGGTTGGCGTAGCGGTCCCATGGGCCGCTACTGCCCAAGCGCCAATCAGTAATGTCGGCTCCGGCTCGGTCGAAGACCGTGTCACCTCACTTGAGCGCATCAGCAATGCTCAGGGCCAGCTTTTAAACCAACTCCAGCAACAACTCTCTGACAACCAGCGTGACATTGACTCTCTACGTGGGCAAATCCAGGAAAGCCAATATCAACTGAATCAGGTTGTTGAACGCCAAAAGCAGATCTATCAACAGATGGATAGCATCAGCCAGGGCGGCGCTCAGAGCTCCGCTGCTGCAGCGGGTGCCGCAGGTGGGGCAGCAGCAGCTGCGACCTCCGACGGCGCTGACAGCGCCTCTGCGGGCGCTACAGCAGCAGCTCCGGCCAGTACGGGTGATGAAAACAGCGACTACAACGCCGCTGTTTCTTTGGCGCTGGAAAAAAAGCAGTATGACCAGGCGATCTCCGCTTTTCAGTCCTTCGTAAAACAGTACCCAAAATCGACTTACCAGCCTAATGCCAACTATTGGCTCGGCCAGTTGTTCTACAACAAGGGTAAGAAAGATGATGCGGCTTACTATTATGCGGTGGTGGTGAAGAATTACGCAAAATCACCTAAGGCGCCGGACGCAATGTACAAGGTGGGTATCATCATGCAGGAAAAAGGGCAGGCCGATAAAGCCAAAGCCGTGTTCCAGCAGGTGATTAAACAATACCCAACCAGTGCTGCGGCCAAACAGGCGAAAAGTCGAGTCGCAGGTTAGTCAGCAAAAAAAATGAGCCCAGAAGTTAGTCGATTTGACCGATTTCTGGGCTCATTCGTGTGAAGAACAAGCAGTTGAACCTGTTGTTTATAAATTTAGGTTGCGCTGCCAAGATAAATTAGTAATATATGCCGCCGTTGCCAAGACATCTTGCAAGATGTTAAAGCAGCAAGGAAATTGGGTCGTTAGCTCAGTTGGTAGAGCAGTTGACTTTTAATCAATTGGTCGCAGGTTCGAATCCCGCACG
>NZ_CAMISV010000010.1:0-200913 GCF_946227095.1 Serratia proteamaculans | reverse complement strand
ATTACGTCTGTTACGTCCGGTCATAATGTCACCTTTTTTGACTATGAGGCGATGATATCACCTCTATTCAGGTGGCCAAATTCAGTGTGCCACTACAGGGTGACATCCAGCCCATAAAAATCGGTATCAGCAAAACTGACATTGCGTCGGGCGCCGAGGCAAAGGTCAATAGCATCGAGAACAGTGGTCTTGCCGCTGTCTCCTGGACCGATCAGGCAGTTGAGACCAGGTGAGGGTAACCAGTTAAGTAAGCGGATTGTTCGGAAATTCTGGATCTCGACTTTGCAAATTCTAACCACGGATCTGCTCCATAATTATTGTTTGTCTCACCTGCGGTGTGATCGCAAAAAACAGCCACCAAGGAGATATATCGCGAAGCAATGTATTACGCCTTCAATTAGTACAAATCGAAGCATGGATACCTACCTTGCTGTTTTATCTGCGCGTTTCCTGATCTACGACCACAAAATTGTGGCACATGCGGCGGAACACACTTTCAGTTTTTAGTCGTCAAGCGTACTCGCATGCTCCACTGTGCATTATTCGCTTCACGAGAGCTGCTCTGCATTGGTTAATACCCACGGATATTGACCATGTCTGCTTCTGGCGCAGAACTGTCGGTCAGATTAGGTATTATAGCCCTGAGTAGTAAAGTATTAGCTCAGATCTGAGCTAATACATATATGACTATTTTTTTGCGTATACTTCCGCTCCCCACCAATCCATTAAAGCCCGCCGCTGCTCAAGGTATGTGGAACGGTTATAGGCTTTTCTTACCTCATTTTTATCGCTATGTGCAAGAGCTGCCTCTATGACATCGGCATTAAATTCTGCTTCATTCATAGCTGTACTCGCTATCGAGCGTAAACCATGTGCGACTAATTTCCCGCCATAACCTATACGTTTTAACGCAGCATTCGCTGTCTGGCTGTTCATAGCCTTACGCGGGTCGTTGCGGCTTGGGAATACGTACTCACGCTGGCCGCTGATAGGGTGCATGATTTCGAGTATCTCCAAAGCTTGGTCTGAAAGTGGAACAACATGATCACGCTTAGCCTTCATACGTTCCGCCGGGATACGCCATTCACGGTTTTCTATATCGATCTCAGCCCATGCGGTTGCCGAGGCTTCTGCAGGACGTATAAGCGTAAGTAGCTGCCACTCAAGTAAGCAACGGGTTGGGATTGATAGATTGCTCATCGAGATTGTGCGCATCAGCTTAGGCAGTTCTTCTGGTCGTATAGTCGGCATATGCTGCTTCTTAGGGCGTTCAAATGCATTACCAATACCAGAAGCCGGATTAGCATCAATCAAGCCAGTGTTGACGGAGTAGATCATGATTTCGTTAATACGCTGCACTAATCGGCGAACTGTCTCTAATGCGCCACGGGCCTTGATAGGTTCGAGCACCTGGATCAGCAAACGCGCTTTGATGTCCTGAACCGGGATATTTTCAATAGACGGTAATATGTCCTTCTCGAGAGAACGCCAGATATCTTCCGCATGCTTAGCGCTAACACTGGCCTGCTTCAACGCGAACCATTGCTTTGCCACATTCAGGAAAATGCTTTCTTGGGCTACCTGCTTTTGTTCCGCTTCTTCTGCTTCTTTGGCCTGTGGGTCAATGCCTCTTGCCAGTATCGCGAGCTTTTCGGCACGTATTTGCCGGGCGTCGGCAAGTGACAGGGCAGGGTAGGCTCCGAGGCTAACCATAGTCCGTGAACTGGTGCCGGGGCGGAGGTAACGGAAACGCCACAGTTTCTTGCCAGTGGTTTTGACTAACAGGAACAGGCCATCACCGTCGTGCAGAGTGAGGTCTTTCTCAAGGGCTTTGGCTTTTTGTACTTCGGTATGTGTGAGGGGGCGTGTAGTCCGCGCCATGTAAGGATTCTTCCATAATTGGTATACGTTTATGGCATACATTTTAACGTATACCTAAACGTATACCAATAAATCCCGGATTTAGCTGGATGTTCTCGGACTACTACAGACACAAAAAAGCCCGCAAACCTAGGTGGTATGCGGGCTTTCCGTACTTCTCCGGACTTATCTGGTAATACCCGGATCATCATTTGGTGGAGCTGGGGGGATTTGAACCCCCGTCCGGAATTACTACACCGTCGGCACTACATGCTTAGTCCAATCTTCACATTCGCCGGTCAGCTGCGGATGGACACGCCACTAACAAACTAGCCTGATTGGGTTTAACGCTTCAGCCCCAGGCAGGACATCCACGCGATCTCTTTTGGGTTTGACCTCTCTTGATCCCCGTCCTAAGAGCGGAGGCTAGGGAGAGAGGGAATCTTCAGTTTCTTAGGCTGATTAAGCTGCTAAAGCAGCAGATTCGAATTGCGAGTCGTTTGCAATTATTTTTTTTGCGGCTTTTAACGAGGCAAACCGCCCCTCGGCATGCTCCTAAGGCCTCACAATCCCGTCGAATCCAGAATCAGCCCCAAGTTACGTCGCGCAGTATAACAGAAGTTTATCCCGTTAAGCCAGAGGCTTATCGGTTGGCGTGCTTCATGATACGGGATTTCGCCGTCTGCCATTCACGATCTTTGATGTCATCGCGCTTATCGTGTTCTTTCTTACCTTTGGCTACGCCGATTTTGATCTTGGCCCAGGCATTTTTCCAATACATGGACAAGGCAACCACGGTGTAACCGTCACGGTTTACACGGCCGAGCAGTGAGTCCAGCTCACGCTTTTTCAGCAGGAGTTTACGGGTACGTGTCGGATCGCAGACCACATGAGTAGAAGCTACGTTGAGCGGTGAGACAGTGGCGCCAAACAGGTAGGCTTCACCATCGCGAAAAGTCACGTAGCTGTCACTGATGTTGGCTTTGCCGGCACGCAGCGATTTGACTTCCCACCCTTGCAGAGACAGGCCCGCTTCGAATTCTTCCTCAATGGCGTATTCGAAACGCGCACGCTTGTTTTGCGCAATGGTGGCAGAGCCGGGTTTGTGTGCTTTTTTCTTTGTCATAGTGTGTTCATTATACTGGATGCGTCAGCGAAAGAAATCCTTTCCCGCTCAGCACCTGCGCAATTTTTCGCATTTTTGGCCTCTGTGTTGCATAGCAGATTTTTTGTTTGCCGATAGATAAATGGTATGATTTGTATGTTTTGTGTCTCACAGGAAATGATATGCCCCAGATCAGTCGATCTGCGTTAGTGCCATTCAGCGCCGAGCAGATGTATCAGTTGGTTAACGATGTTCATTCTTATCCCGATTTTCTGCCAGGTTGCACCGGTAGCCGGGTGATTAACGCGTCCAACAATGAAATGACCGCCGCGGTGGATGTTGCCAAAGCCGGTATCAGTAAAACTTTTACCACGCGCAACACGCTGCTGGATAACCAGAGCATCAATATGCAACTGGTTGACGGTCCGTTCCGCAAGCTGATGGGGGGCTGGCACTTCACGCCGCTCAGTCCGGAAGCCTGCAAGGTTGAGCTGCACCTGGATTTCGAATTTACCAACAAACTGATCGAGTTGGCGTTCGGCAAGGTGTTTAAAGAGCTGGCGGGAAACATGGTGCAGGCATTCACCCAGCGGGCGAAAGAGGTTTACAGTGTCTGAGATACGGGTCGAGGTGGTTTACGCCTTGCCGGAACGTCAGTATCTGCGCAACGTTACGTTGGCCGAGGGCAGCAGCGTTGAGCAGGCGATTGTCGCCTCCGGGCTGCTGGAGCTGCGTGGTGACATTGATCTGCAAAGTAACAAGGTGGGCATCTATAGCCGACCGGCCAAGTTGGGTGATGTGCTCAATGATGGCGACCGGGTGGAAATTTACCGCCCCTTGATTGCCGACCCCAAAGAGCTGCGCCGTCAACGGGCAGAAAACGCAAAAAAATAAGGCGCTGAATGCGCCTTGTTTTTTATCAGAATTTTATCTTCCGAGTTGCAGCCTGGTACTGTCATGAAGAACTTGACGCGTCCCTCACGGGCCGGACGATAGTTCCTGCGCGGATTACTTGGTCAGCGCTGGCTTGTTCTGAATATCAGTCAATACACCCGCGCTGTTAAAGGTCAGCGTCAGGGTTTGCTGGGTGATATTTTCATGACCAGGTTGCTGGCGGAACACATAGAACCACGTCTGAGTACCGAACGGGTCCTGCAACATTGGGGTTCCCAATGTATAAGCGACCTGTTGCTGGGTCATACCTTTTTGGATTTTAGCTACGTCGGTTGACGTCAGGTAGTTCCCTTGGTTGATGTCAGGCCGGTAAACCACCTTCTCAAAAGTAGAACAGCCTGCAGTCAGCATCACAAGAACCACAGCGGCGGCAGTCAGCGTTTTACAGCGCATAGTAATCACATTCCTTTAGGGCATAGGATGCCGATGATAATAGACCTTGCAGCAGTTGGAAACCTTTACAGGGCCCCAATATGACCTCAGGAAAGTAAAAAAGTTGAGCTTTTCTATGCAGCAAGCAGTTCTTTTGCGTTTGCCAGGGTGTTTCGGGTGACTTCACTGCCGCCGAGAAGGCGCGCCAATTCTTGCAAACGGGCACGTTTATCCAGGGGGGACATCTGTGTTTCGGTTTCTGTGCCGTCGGTCTGTTTGCTGACAAACAGATGCTGATGCCCACAACCGGCTACCTGTGGTAAGTGGGTGACGCACATCACCTGGGTTGATTCCCCCAACTGGCGCAGCAGGCGGCCGACGATGGCGGCGGTAGGGCCGCTGATACCTACGTCCACTTCGTCGAAAATCAGCGCCGGTGTTTCCATCTTGCGGGCGGTAATCACCTGGATTGCCAGCGCGATGCGTGACAGTTCGCCGCCAGAGGCCACTTTCGCCAAGGCCTGCAGCGGTTGGCCCGGGTTGGTGGAAACGCAGAACTCGGTACGGGTCGCGCCTTCAGCACTCAAATATTGCGGCTCGAAGCGCACATCGATATTGAATTTGCCGTGTGGCATGGAAAGCGCCTGCATGCTGTCGGTAATCAACGTAGTCAGTTCGGCGGCATAATGCTGGCGTTTCTGATGAAGTTGCTCTGCCAGCAACAGCGCTTGCTGATGATGCAGCGTGACCGCCTCGGCCAGGTGTTCATGGTCGTTTTCTTGCTGTGACAACAGTTGTTGTTCATCCAGCATTTGCTGGTGCAACTGCGGCAGTTCTTCTGGCGCGACGTGGTGTTTACGCGCCAGGTTAATTTGGCGCGACAGGCGTTGTTCCAGTTCTTGCAGGCGGTTGGGGTCTAAATCCATGCGATCGGCATAGTGGCGCAGTTCATCGCTGGCCTCACTGATTTGGATTGACGCCTCTTCCAGCATATCCAGCAGGCCACTAAGCTTTTCATCCATACCGACCAGCTCAACCAGCAGGTGTTTGGCGGTGTAGAGCTGGCTCAGCATATTATTTTCTTCGCTATCGGCCAGTAATTGCAGGGCTTGCTGGCTGATGGTCAGCAACTGGCCGCTGTTGGCCAGGCGTTTGAACTCGGTATCGATTTGTTCAAACTCACCGGCCTGCGGCGCAAACTCGTTCAGCTCTTTCAATTGGTATTGCAGCAGCTGTTTACGAGCGTCACGCTCGATGGACTGCTGCTGATGGTGGGCCAGTTCGCGACAGCTCTGATGCCAGCGCTGGTAAGCCTGCTGCATTTGCGCCAGCAGGGCCGGTTCGTCGGCGTAGGCGTCGAGCAGTTGTTTTTGGTGCTCAGGCTTGAGCAGTAACTGGTGGGCATGCTGGCCGTGGATTTGAATCAGGCGCTGGCCGAGTTCGCGCAGTTGCGAAAGCGGTACGGCGGTACCGTTGATAAAGCCACGTGAGCGGCCGTCAGCGTTGATCACCCGGCGCAGCAGGCACTCATTGCTGTCGTCCAGCTGGTTCTGCTCGAGCCACTGTCTTGCAGAAGGGGTGTCCGCCAGTGAGAAGCGGGCGCAGATATCGGCACGGGCGGCTCCCAATCGAACGACGTTACCGTCGGCGCGATTACCAAGGCACAGCCCCAGCGCGTCGATGGCGATCGATTTGCCGGCGCCGGTTTCACCGGTAATCGCCGTCATACCCGGTTGAAAATCAATTTCCAACTCACGAACGATAGCAAAATTGCTGATGGTTAATTGCGCCAGCATGGGAACCTTCCTGTGTATAAATACATAACTGTGGTTTCACACAGTATAGACTGGTTTTATATACAGTAAAGAGGCTGGCGAAGTTTTTAGAATAATTTTTTTGACCAGCCCAGCTTGGTGCTTAACGTATTGAAATAGCTGTAGTCCTTTGGATGAATAAGATTCAAATGGAAATCACTACGGCGTATCAATACCTCTTCACCTTCCTGGATCGGCAACGCGATTTGGCTGTCGCAGCTGATTTCCAGATCGCTGCCAATTTGCGAGAACTTCAGCCGGATGGTGCTGTTGCCGTTGATCACCAATGGGCGAGCCGAAAGGGTGTGCGGGAACATCGGCACCAGCGCGATGGCCTCCAGCGAAGGCGTCAGGATCGGCCCACCGGCAGAGAGCGAGTAGGCGGTCGAACCGGTCGGGGTGGCGATGATCAGGCCGTCGGAGCGCTGGGAGAAAGCGAAGCGATCGTCGATATACACTTCGAACTCAATCATGTGCGCCACTTTACCGGGGTGCAACACCACTTCGTTGATCGCGGTGCTGATGCGGCACTGCTGGTTCTCTTTGTGCACGATGGTTTCCAGCAGGAAGCGCTGTTCATCGATGTATTCGCCTTCCAGCACGTCGGCTAATTGCTGTAATGCGTTGTCAGGATCCAGATCGGTCAGGAAGCCGAGATTGCCGCGGTTAACACCGATCACTTTAATGTCGTAGCGTGCCAGCACGCGCGCTGCGCCCAGCATATTACCGTCGCCACCGACCACCACGGCCAGGTCGGCCTTTTGGCCAATCTCTGCCAGGCTACCGGTCACGGCGTCTTGCAGCCCCAAATCCTTGGCTATCTGCCGTTCAACCATCACTGAATAGCCTCGGGCGACCAACCAGTGAAATAACATCTCATGCGTTGCCAGCGCCGAAGGGTGACGCGGGTGGCCAACAATGCCAATACAGGCGAATTTTTTATTCATTGTTGTGATTTTCCTCACCAGGACCAGTTTATGCCCCACATTGTGACCGGTTGACTTGAAACCCCGGTTTTGATCCCCATAATAAGCCAAGTTGCGAGATTAATGCTAAAACGCGGAGATATTCATGAGTAGTAAAGAACAGAAGACGCCAAACGAGCAAGTCTCGGAAGAAATGGAACAGCAGGAAGTCTTGCCGGAAGCGGCTGAGGGCGTCGATCTGCGGGATGAGCGCATTGCTGAGCTGGAAGCTCAACTGGCCGAAGCCCAGCAGCATGAACGCGACAGCCTGCTGCGTGCCAAAGCGGAAATGGAAAACGTCCGTCGCCGCACCGAGCTGGATATTGAAAAAGCGCATAAATTTGCTCTGGAGAAATTCTCCGGCGATCTGCTGCCGGTGTTGGATAACCTGGAGCGTGCGTTGGATCTGGCGGATAAAAACAATCCGGAACTGACGGCGATGATCGAAGGTATCGAACTGACGCTGAAGTCCCTGCAGGACGTCGTGCGTAAGTACGGTATCGAAATCGTTGGCGACACTAACGTGCCGTTCAACCCGGAAGTGCACCAGGCGATGAGCCTGATGGAATCTGCCGATCACCAGCCAAATCACGTAATGATGGTGATGCAGAAAGGCTATACGCTGAACGGTCGTCTGCTGCGCCCGGCGATGGTTGCGGTTTCCAAAGCCAAGGCTTAAGCGAAATTAAGTAAAGAAAAGGCACCTTCGGGTGCCTTTTTTGCATCTGAATCAGGCCTGCGGCAGTTGCGGCAACCAGTCGATAGGCTTTAGCCCCTGTTGTTCCAACAGCTGGTTGGCCTGCGAGAAGTGACGGCAGCCGAGGAAACCACGGTGGGCGGAAAGCGGCGAAGGGTGTGGCGCTTTCAACACGTGGTGACGGCTGCTATCGATAAAGTTGCCTTTCTTCTGGGCATGCGCGCCCCACAGCAGGAACACCACGCCTTCGCGGTTTTCATTCAACGCGGCGATCACCTTATCGGTAAAGGTCTCCCAGCCCAGCTTGGCATGAGAGTGCGCCTGGCCGCCTTCAACGGTCAACACCGTGTTCAGCAGCAGCACGCCCTGTTCTGCCCAGCTTTGCAGGCAGCCGTGGCTGGGGCGCTCAAAACCGGGGATATCCGTTGCCAGCTCTTTATACATATTCACCAGCGAAGGGGGCGCAGGCACGCCAGGAAGCACCGAGAAAGACAGACCATGGGCCTGATTCGGGCCGTGATAGGGATCCTGACCGAGGATCACCACCTTCACGTCTGCCAATTCGGTAAAACGAAAGGCGTTGAACACGTCTTTTTGTGGTGGGTAAATGGTCTTACCGGCCTGGCGTTCAGCGGCAACAAAGGCAAGCGTTTTATGAAAATAGGGCTGCTCTTTCTCCTTGCCAATGACATCATGCCAGGTGAGGGAGGTGGACATAAACGCTCTCCTTTGTTTTCGTTAACAATTCACTGGGCATAGCTTACCGTTTAGCTCCACACAGTGAAACCCGCTTTTATCCTGGCGCTATCGCGATGGATGCAAAAATTGTTGATAATTTACAAAAATAATTGCGAAGTGCTTGGTGGGGAAAATTGACATAAAACATAAACTTGCCCTTTATCGCCGTGTGGGCACCTCGTGAAAATTGACTTTAATCAAAGAATTGCCCCGGCCAGACTGGTATACAGAACAACAAGACAACAATGGTTTTACCAAATGGCCGAAACCAGGATTGGTTTTTTCTCGAAGTAGAATTTTTCGCCCTTGTACGGAGGCAACAAAATGATTACTGGTATTCAAATCACTAAAGCGAACGACCAGGCGCTACTGAACTCTTTCTGGCTGCTGGATGATGAAACATCCGAAGCCCGCTGCGTTTGCGCTAAAGCCAAATACACAGAAGACCAGGTCGTACCGGTCAGCGATCTGGGCCAGATCGAGTACCGTGAAGTGCCGCTGGAAATGCAATCTACCGTGCGCGTGGAAGGGGGGCAGCACCTGAACGTGAACGTACTGCGTCGTGAAACGCTGGAAGATGCGGTTAAGCACCCAGAAAAATACCCGCAATTGACCATTCGTGTGTCCGGCTATGCGGTGCGTTTCAACTCGCTGACGCCAGAACAACAACGTGACGTGATTACACGTACCTTTACAGAAAGCCTGTAATTACCCGCGTGGTTAATAAGGGAGCTTCGGCTCCCTTTTTTATGGCGACCACTCGTCAGAAACTGAATCCGGATCACATTCCTCGCAAAGATAATCGCCCGAATTACAGAACTGCTCCGACCTGCCGATAGCTAAAGCAGCACCCATTGGGGTGCGGCATAGATAAGTCTATCGACAAGGAGTCGGCATGAGTATGTCTTTGAGTTTTACCTCTGCGGTCAGTTCCGCGGCCATCCAGCCCCCAGTGGCGCGTGTATTACCGGAACCACCAAGCTCTCCCCAGCTCACAGAAACCCCATCGACCAAGGCCCCGGCGGCCACGCTTTCCACTAACAGCCTGAATGCGCAGAGCCTGCTGAATACGCTGGTGAGCGATATGTCGGCCGCTGCACCGGTGGCTGCTAATCAGGGCGTGACGCGTGGGCAGCAGTCCCAGCAAGGGGACTATACGCTGGCGTTATTGGCTAAAGACGTTTACAGCACCACCGGCCAGGGTGTTGACGGATTTAGCCGGTTGAGCGACAGCGCTTTGCTCGGCGCAGGCATTGACCCCGCCAGTCTGCATGATTCGGCATCGGGTTTTCAGGCCGGCATTTACAGCGATAATCAGCAATATGTATTGGCCTTCGCCGGCACCAATGATATGCGCGACTGGCTGAGCAATGTGCGGCAGGCAACTGGCTATGATGATGTGCAGTACAATCAGGCGGTCGCGGTTGCCAAAAGCGCCAAGGCGGCGTTTGGTGATGCGCTGGTGATTGCCGGGCATTCGTTAGGGGGCGGTCTGGCGGCAACGGCGGCGCTGGCGACCGGCACGGTAGCGGTCACCTTTAACGCTGCAGGCGTGTCCGATTACACGCTGAACCGCATGGGGATCGATCCGGCAGCGGCGAAACAGGATGCGCAAGCCGGGGGCATCCGCCGTTACAGCGAACAATACGACATGCTGACCGGAACGCAGGAATCCACTTCGCTGATCCCGGACGCTATTGGGCATAAAATCACGTTGGCCAATAACGACACCCTGAGCGGCATTGACGACTGGCGGCCAAGCAAACATGTGGACCGCAGCCTGACCGCGCACGGTATCGATAAGGTGATCAGTTCGATGGCGGAGCAAAAGCCCTGGGAGGCGAAAGCCAATGCCTGACAGGCGACGAGTACAGCAGGCGTTAATTATCGCCATGCTGCTGCTGACGGCGATCGCCGGTTTGCTGATGATGGCTAAGGAACAACAGATGAATCAGGATATCTCTCCGTTCAACGGACACGGCAATGCGGCGCTGGCTCAGGCGGTGGCGCGCGGTGATGTGCAGAGTATTGCCGAGCAGGCCACGCAGGGGCGACTGCGCGAGCAGGGCGACCGTCAGGTCACTTTGCTGCAGTGGGCGATACTGTCGCAGCAACGGTCAAGTCTGGGCTCACTGCTGGAGTTGGGGGCTGATGCCGCCACGCCGGGGCTGGATGGCAACAGCGCACTGCATACCGCTGCGACGGTGCAGGATCCACAGTATTTGCGGCTGTTGCTGGAGCAGGGTGTAGCGGTTAACCCACGTAATGCGGTGACCGGTGCCACGCCGCTGGCGGCTGCGGTGCTGGCGGGGCGAGAGGAGCAACTGCGGCTGCTGTTGGTCTCTGGGGCGGATGTCACGCTGAGCGATCGGCTGGGGGATACGCCTTTGCACGTAGCGGCAAAAATCAATGCACCGCAATTGGCGTTGATGCTGTTGCAAGCCGGGGCCGATGCCAAAGCCCGCAACCAGCAGGGAGTGACCTTCCAGTTCTATTTCTCACAGACGCCGACGTCGTTGCAGGGTGAAGAAATGCGCGATCGTTACCGTCAACTGAATGCCTGGCTGAAAGCCCATCAGCAGGCGACGCATTACGTGCAGCCGTAACGGGCATAAAAAAACCGCCTTCAGGTTAATGGAGGCGGTTTTTATTCACGACGGCAGCATTATTTCGCGCCGTTGCCCTCAGGCTTGGCCTTTGGCTGGCGGCGTTTGCCCACGTTTTTCGCATCGCGATGGCGCACTTTCACCTTGGCTTTTTCTTTGTTCTTTTCTTTGTCGACAGCGCGCTTGGCCATCACCTTCTTGGAAGGTTTACCGTTGCTTTTTTCGCTTGGCACTTTGGTTGATGGACGCAGCTCTTCGATCACCCGTGCTTTCAGCGGCTCGTTCAGGTAACGGCCCACTTTGCCCAACAGCAGGTGGTCGTGTGCCTCAACCAGTGAGATGGCGGTGCCTTTGCGCCCGGCACGACCGGTACGGCCGATGCGGTGCAGGTAGGTATCCGCCGTGCGCGGCATGTCGAAGTTGAACACGTGGGTGATATCCAGGATATCCAGACCACGAGCGGCAACGTCGGTAGCGACCAGCACGTTGACACGGCCGTCCATCATGCGTTTTACCGCTTCGTTACGCTTGGCCTGCACCATTTCACCTTCGAGGTAACAGGTGTTGATACCTGCCTCGCGCAGCCAGGCTGCCAGCTCATGCACGCGCTCACGCTTACGCACGAAGATCACGGATTTCTGCACGTCCGGCTGTTGCAGCAAATGCACCAACAGGGCGGTTTTATGCACCACGTCGTCTGCACGGTAGTACCACTGCAGGATCTTTTTGCGCTCGCGGCGTGACGGGTCAGCTTCGACTTCTACCGGTTCTTTCAGAATGCGTTCGGCGAACTCGCGGATGGCATCGCCTTCCAGCGTCGCGGAGAACAGCAGGGTCTGGTTACGCCAGCGGGTCTCGGCGGAAATCGTTTCGATGTCCTGTGCGAAGCCCATGTCAAGCATGCGGTCGGCTTCATCGAGGATCAGCGTTTCTACCGCGCGGCAGTCGAAGTTTTCTTCTTTAATGTACTGCAGCAGACGACCGGTAGTGGCAACGACCACGTCCTGGTTTTCGCTGAAGACTTCCGCGTGGTTCATATAAGCGACGCCACCGGTGATGGTAGCGATATCCAGCGAAGTATGAGCAGCCAGTTCACGTGCCTGATCGGCTACCTGCATCGCCAGCTCGCGTGTCGGGGTCAGGATCAGTACGCGCGGTGGGCCGGACTTCTTGCGTGGGAAGTCGAGCAGATGTTGCAATACCGGCAGCAAAAATGCAGCGGTCTTGCCGGTGCCGGTCGGCGCCGAACCCAATACGTCGCGCCCATCCATCGCAGGCGGGATCGCCTCGGCTTGAATGGCGGTTGGGCGTTCGTAGCCTTTATCACGCAGGGCGTTTATCAGGCGTTCATCGAGTTCGAGCTCGGAAAAATTGGTTACTGTCATGGTCTACCTCTACTTGGGGCGCCGATTATAGACGGGTTGGCCGCGTTCTTCACCTATTTAAGCGGAAAGCATGTCTTTTCCCAAAAATCAGATTGCCTTATGCTACGTGAGTTTTGTATTCAGGTGGTTATTGTGAGCACTCAATCGAAAGCGAATTTTACTCCGCGTCGCGGCGGTTTTACCTTCAAACAATTTTTTGTTGCTCACGATCGCTGTGCAATGAAAGTGGGCACCGACGGCGTGTTGCTCGGCGCATGGGCTCCCTTGGCGCAGGCGCAACGGGTGCTGGATATCGGCAGCGGCAGCGGATTGATCGCGCTGATGCTGGCGCAGCGGTCGGCCGAGAACGTGCTGATCGACGCGGTGGAACTGGACGAGACCGCTGCCGCCCAGGCACGTGACAACGTGCAGGAGTCCCCTTGGTCGCAGCGCATTCAGGTCCATGCACAAGATATTCATCATTTTGCCCAGCATCATGCCGGTGAGTACGATCTGATCGTCAGTAACCCGCCATATTTCGAACCGGCGGTTGCCTGCCGTGACCAGGCGCGCCACAACGCACGTTATACCGAAACCCTGACCCACGATGCTCTGTTGGCCAGTGCGGAGCAGTTAATCGCACCAAAGGGGACATTTTGCGTAGTGCTGCCGCACGACATTGGTGGTGCTTTCGAAAGCAATGCACAGCTACGCGGCTGGCATACTGCGCAACGGCTGAATGTCAGCGATCGCGCGGATACGCCGATGCACCGCGTATTGTTGGCGCTGACGCGTCAGCCCGTCGAACTAGAAACCGAACAGAAGCTGGCTATCAAGTTGGACGATGGCAGTTACACCGATGATTTCCGCCGTCTGATTACCGATTTTTACCTGTTCTACTGAAATGAACAGGGCACCTTTATGGGTGCCCTGGCGGTATCATTATGGTTGCAGGATGGTCGGTAGCGCTTCCGGCAGCAGATCCGGGTAGTCCAGCGTGTAGTGCAATCCACGGCTTTCTTTACGCTCCATGGCGCTGCGGACGATCAGCTCCGCCACCTGCACCAAATTACGCAGTTCCAGCAGGTTGTTGGAGATGCGGAAGTTGGCATAGTACTCATCAATTTCTGCCTGCAACGTATTGATGCGGCGCAGTGCGCGCTCCAGCCGTTTGGTGGTGCGCACGATCCCAACGTAGTCCCACATGAACAGCCGTAACTCATGCCAGTTGTGCTGGATCACCACTCGCTCATCGGCATCATCCACCCGGCTTTCATCCCACTGCGGCAGCTGTTTGGCCAGCTTGATAAACGGCAGCCGCATCATGATGTCTTCGGCTGCCGACCAGCCATAAACCAGGCATTCCAGCAGTGAGTTGGACGCCATGCGATTGGCACCGTGCAGGCCGGTGTAGCTAACCTCGCCAATGGCATACAGCCCGTCGAGATCGGTGCGGCCGTGTTGATCAACCATCACGCCGCCACAGGTATAGTGCGCTGCGGGGACGATAGGGATCGGCTGGCGGGTCAGGTCAAAGCCCAGCGTCAGCAGTTTTTCATGGATCATCGGGAAATGCTGGGTAATGAATTCAGCTGGTTTATGGCTGATGTCCAGATACATGCAGTCTGCACCCAGGCGCTTCATTTCATGGTCGATGGCGCGTGCTACGACGTCTCGCGGTGCCAGTTCGCCGCGTGGGTCAAAATCGGGCATAAAGCGGCTGCCATCCGGGCGCTTCAGATAAGCCCCTTCACCGCGCAAGGCTTCGGTCAGCAGGAAGTTACGTGCCTGTGGGTGGAACAGGCAGGTCGGGTGGAACTGATTGAATTCAAGGTTGGCGACCCGGCAACCGGCTCGCCAGGCCATGGCGATGCCGTCTCCGGAAGAGATATCCGGGTTGGTGGTGTATTGATACACCTTGGCTGCCCCACCGGTTGCCAGCACGACCGTTTTGGCGCGGTAAGTTTCTACCTGTTCCTGTTCGCGGTTCCAGACATAGGCACCGACCACACGACGGGTGCCCGGCAGGCCAATTTTATTCGAAGTGATCAGATCGACCGCATTACGGCGTTCCATCACGCAAATATTCGGGTGGTTGCTTGCTTTCCCAACCAGGGTGGTCTCTACTTCTTTGCCAGTAGCATCGGCCGCATGCAGGATACGGCGATGGCTGTGCCCGCCTTCCCGCGTCAGGTGGTAATGTGCCTCGCCCTGAGCGTTGACCTCGGTGTCGAACAAGACTCCCTGATCGATCAACCACTGCACGCAGTGGCGAGCATTGCCGGCAATAAACTCGACGGCATCTCTGTCACACAGGCCGGCTCCGGCAATCAAAGTGTCATCAACGTGTGAGGCAATGCTGTCCGTTTCATCGAAAACCGCGGCGATCCCGCCTTGGGCATAAAAGGTGGCGCCTTCGTTGAGTGGCCCCTTGCTGAGTACGGTAACCTTGCAATGCTGCGCCAGGCGCAACGCCAGTGACAGGCCGGCAGCACCGCTGCCGACGATCAGTACATCGCTAACATGTTCAGATGATGGTTGCATAGCGTATGATGTGTGCAGAAGAAGAGTGAAATTCATGTTAGCCTAATTGTCCGGGCAAAAGCCACGGATGGGTGACATCAACATAAAAAACAATGGCAATACGGAACTTCGTGTTCTGTATGAACTCCAAGCGAGTGCTTGCTCAGGAAAATAATGTATGGCTGGCAGTACAATTTTACGCGTGGAGACGGATTTGGGGAGAGTTTACCTCGGATGAGCGAGCAGTTAACGGATCAAGTTCTGGTTGAGCGGGTCCAAAAGGGCGATCAGAAATCGTTTAACTTACTGGTGATTCGTTACCAGCATAAAGTGGCGAGTCTCGTTTCCCGGTATGTACCGCAGGGCGATGTGCCGGATGTGGTACAGGAGTCGTTTATTAAAGCCTATCGCGCACTGGAATCATTCCGTGGGGATAGCGCTTTCTATACCTGGTTGTATCGAATTGCTGTGAATACGGCAAAAAATTATTTAGTGGCTCAGGGCCGTCGTCCGCCATCCAGCGATGTGGATGCCAACGATGCCGAAAATTACGAAAGTGCGGGTGCACTGAAAGAAATTTCGAACCCTGAGAACTTAATGTTGTCAGAAGAGCTGAGACAGATAGTTTTCCGTACCATTGAGTCTCTCCCTGAGGATCTTCGCATGGCGATTACCCTGCGGGAGTTGGATGGTCTAAGCTACGAAGAAATAGCTGCCATCATGGATTGCCCGGTCGGAACCGTACGTTCGCGTATTTTCCGCGCCAGGGAGGCTATCGATAATAAAGTTCAACCGCTGATTCAACGTTAGCAATGGCGAACACAGGAAGGGTACTTAGGCATGCAGAAAGAAAAGCTTTCCGCTCTGATGGATGGAGAATCGCTCGACAGCGAGCTACTGAGTTCATTGTCTAAAGACAGGGCGCTTCAACAAAGCTGGCAGAGCTATCACCTGATACGTGACACACTACGGGGTGATATCGGACAAGTCATGCATCTCGATATCGCAGATCGTGTTGCTGCTGCACTTGAGAAAGAACCTGCACGTCTGGTTCCTTCTGCAGTTCCAGAATCTCAGCCGCAACCGCACACCTGGCAGAAAATGCCGTTCTGGCACAAAGTCCGCCCTTGGGCGAGCCAGATCACACAGATTGGTATGGCGGCCTGCGTGTCGTTGGCGGTGATTGTAGGCGTCCAACAATACAATCAACCGGCTGCACAATCTGGCGCTGCTGAATCACCGGCATTCAATACCCTGCCGATCATGGGGCAGGCGTCACCGGTTAGCCTTGGCGTGCCGGCAGACAGTTTCTCCACCGGCAGCGGTCAACAGCAGCAGGTGCAGGAACAACGCAAACGTATTAACGCTATGCTGCAAGATTATGAGTTGCAACGTCGTTTGCATTCTGATCAGTTGCAGCTTGAGCAAAGCACCCCACAACAGGCTGCCGTTCAGGTACCCGGAACTCAGTCTTTAGGAATGCAACAGCAGTAATGAAGCAACTTTGGTTCTCCGTCTGTCTATTGACGGGCAGCCTGCTCTACTCAAACATCGCCCCGGCGCAGCCCTCTGCGTCCGGGGCGTTGTTACAACAGATGAGCAGTGCCAGCCGTTCGCTCAATTATGAACTCGCCTATATCAGCATCAGCAAGCAGGGGATCGAATCGCTGCGCTACCGTCATGCGATGATCGACCAGCAGCCGCTCGGCCAATTACTGCATATGGACGGCCCACGCCGTGAAGTACTGCAGCGCGGCGCGGGGATCAGCTATTTCGAACCCGGCCTGGAGCCCTTTACGCTGTCTGGCGATCACATCGTCGATGCGTTGCCTGCCATTGTTTATGCTGATTTTGATCGCCTGGCGAAATATTACGATTTCATCTCCGTCGGCAGCACCCGCATTTCCGATCGTCCGTGCGAAGTGATCCGCGTGGTGGCTCGTGATGGTTCACGCTATAGCTATATTGTCTGGATGGATGAAGACACCAAGCTGCCGCTACGGGTGGATTTGATCGACCGTGATGGCGAAACGCTGGAGCAATACCGGGTGATTTCGTTCGTGGTTGGGCCGCAAGTGCAAAGCGTGATGCAGGGGCTGCTCAAGGCCAGCCTGCCGCCGTTGCTGTCACTTCCTGCGGTAGATAAAATCAAGTTGAGCTGGAGCACGGGTTGGTTACCGGCTGGGGTCGATGAAATTGCACGTAACCGCCGTAAACTGCCGAACGTGACTGAGCCTGTTGAATCGCGGCTCTACAGCGATGGCCTGTTCAGCTTCTCGGTGAACGTCAGCCCAGCGGGCAGCGGCGCTGGCCAGCAGTATTATCGCCAGGGGCGTCGCACTATCCAGACCGAAGTCCGTAACGGCAATGAGATCACTATCGTTGGCGAATTGCCGCCGGCGACGGCTAAACGAATTGCCGATAGCATTTCCTTCAAGGTGCCACCACAATGATGAAAGAGTGGGCCACGGTCGTTTCGTGGCAACAAGGCGTGGCGCTGCTGCGCTGTGAGCCGAAAGCAGGATGTGGCAGTTGTACGGCCCGTTCTGGCTGTGGCGCACGCGCGTTGAATGAGCTGGTGCCGGAAACCGAACATCAACTGCAGGTGCGTATTGAGCAGCCGCTCGAGCCGGGCCAGCGGGTTGAGGTGGGCATTGCTGAAGGCAGCCTGTTGCGTTCAGCCATGCTGGTTTATCTGACGCCGCTGCTAGGCATGATGCTGGGGGGCAGCCTGTTGCAATACTGGCTGGGCACCGATGCATCTGCCGCGCTGGGCGCACTGCTTGGCGGGGTTGCGGCCTTTATGCTGGCACGCAGTCTGGCACAGCGCCTCGGTGAACAGGCGAATTACCAACCCATCGTTCTGCAAATTGGTTTACCGCCTGGGGCCATGCGCCTGCAGACGGAAAACCCACCTCTGCTTTAAAACTGCTGCCGCGTCATCGCCGGGTTATGGTAGGCGGTGATGCGGGTGTAGATCATATGTTCCAGCAGCGCGATAAACAGATCGGCGCTGAGCAGCGAAAAATATCCGATGGTAAATAACGCATTGCCCTGATTATCCAGCAGGCGAATGGTGCCGCGTTGCGGGTTATTTTCCAGTTCGCGGATCTGCTCAATCGGGATAGAACCCTGCGCCGTGATCAGTGCCGTTGAGCTCAGACTCAGCGTTTGGGTTGATGGCCGTTTTCGCTGCCCTGGCAGCAATTGATTCAGCCAGCGAGCGCCGCAACTGAGGTAGTGAAACGACAACATTTCACCCTGATACAGCGCATTCAAGGCTTGTGGCCCACGCTGTTGGATCTGCTGAGCGATAATGGTATCTGCCAGCCGCCAGGAGTGGGAAACATTGCTGAATACCGGACACCAGGGCTGTTCAGCCGAGGTGCGAAAAGCCATCACATCGAATACCCCGCCAAACAGACGCCCACCGCGAAAACGATAAATATCACCAATTTTTTCAAAGGGGATAAATCGTTCTTTATGACTATGCGGGTTAATCACCCGAACACCGTGCTCGTACAGGCGATAGGTCAACGTTGGCCGCAGACAATGGCGCAGTGCCAGCAGAATGCAGCCGAGTACAATAGTTGCTGCGCCGGTTTGCAGTAGGGTCAGTACCTCATTTTCATCCATGTTGCTCAGCAGTGGCAGTAACAACAGCGCCGCACCGAGAGTTAACAGCAGCGCTGCCGCTGCCAGAATGCCCCAATTGACCTTTGAAAAATCGTGCCGGCTCAGCATTGGCCCTTTATCGATCATTATGCACCTTCCAATCAATACGCAGAGATAGGCTGATGAACCCCGGTGGGCATGCCGATGTAGTGCCCTGAATTATGTTTTATCTCGGTGTTCACCCACATTTCTATAGAAGCAGCCGGTCAGCGTATATCGGGTTTTTCCTAAAGCCTGGAGAGTGAAGTGCAATTCTAAGATGTTGATCCAGATATTATTTTATCCAGAATTAGGAAGGGGTTTATTGCGTTATTGGCGGTTATGTATTAACGGCCGATCCCACTGGCGGCAGGTGAGAGGATAGGGGAAGGAAAGATTGTCATAACTGACCGTTTTGACGGCGTTGGGCTTTGTTAACATCTGCTTTCATAACCCGGAGCGCCCTGTAACATTAAAGTGTACATAATAGAATGCCTTCACTGCACCGATCGCTAGGTTTTCAGTGTTGTGGCATGTAGAATGCAGCGATTCAGGCGCAAGACGGCCGAACCCATTCACTGTCGCTTTAGGTCCATGCGGGTTTCTATAGGCGAGTAATTCAGAAATACCAAGGCAGAAAAACTTTTATAATGAAGCATATACGAAATTTCTCCATTATTGCCCACATTGACCACGGTAAGTCGACGCTGTCCGACCGTATTATCCAAATTTGCGGTGGCTTGTCCGAACGTGAAATGGCCGCGCAGGTGCTCGATTCTATGGATCTTGAGCGCGAGCGTGGCATCACCATTAAAGCGCAAAGCGTGACGCTGGATTATAAGGCGCAGGACGGCCAAACCTACCAGCTCAACTTTATCGACACGCCTGGACACGTTGACTTCTCCTACGAAGTTTCCCGTTCACTGGCCGCCTGTGAAGGCGCACTGCTGGTGGTTGATGCCGGACAGGGCGTAGAAGCCCAGACACTGGCTAACTGCTACACCGCGCTGGATATGAATCTGGAAGTGGTGCCGGTACTGAACAAAATTGACTTGCCGGCTGCCGATCCCGATCGCGCTGCGCAGGAAATTGAAGATATCGTTGGCATCGACGCTACCGATGCGGTGCGTTGCTCGGCCAAAACCGGCGTCGGCGTGCCAGAAGTGCTCGAACGTCTGGTGCGTGATATTCCGGGGCCGGCAGGCGATCCGGAAGCACCGCTGCAGGCACTGATCATCGACTCCTGGTTCGATAACTACCTGGGCGTAGTTTCCCTGGTGCGCGTTAAGAACGGCACCATGCGCAAGGGCGACAAGATCAAGGTCATGAGCACCGGCCAAACCTATAATGCCGATCGCCTGGGCATCTTTACCCCGAAACGTGTCGATCGTGACGTGTTGAACTGTGGTGAAGTAGGCTGGTTGGTCTGTGCAATTAAAGACATCCTTGGCGCACCGGTGGGCGATACCCTGACACTGGCTCGTCAACCGGCAGACAAAGCCTTGCCGGGCTTCAAGAAAGTGAAGCCGCAGGTTTATGCGGGCCTGTTCCCGATCAGCTCCGACGACTATGAATCCTTCCGCGACGCGCTGGGCAAACTGAGCCTGAACGACGCCTCCCTGTTCTACGAGCCAGAAAGCTCCACCGCGTTGGGCTTCGGCTTCCGCTGTGGCTTCCTCGGCCTGCTGCACATGGAGATTATTCAGGAGCGTCTGGAGCGTGAATACGATCTGGAACTGATCACCACCGCGCCAACGGTAGTGTATGAAGTGGAAACTACCAGCAAAGAGACCATCTACGTTGATAGTCCATCCAAGCTGCCACCACTGAATAACATCGAAGAGTTGCGTGAGCCGATCGCCGAATGTCACATGCTGATGCCGCAGGAATTCCTGGGTAACGTCATCACCCTGTGTATCGAGAAACGTGGCGTACAGACCAACATGGTTTACCACGGTAACCAGGTTGCACTGACCTACGAAATCCCGATGGCGGAAGTGGTGCTCGACTTCTTCGACCGTCTGAAATCTACCTCGCGTGGCTATGCGTCGCTGGATTACAACTTCAAACGCTTCCAGACCTCTGACATGGTGCGCGTCGACGTGTTGATCAACAACGAGCGCGTGGATGCGCTGGCGCTGATCACTCACCGTGACAACTCGCAGTACCGTGGCCGTGAGCTGGTAGAAAAGATGAAAGAGCTGATCCCACGTCAGCAGTTCGATATTGCCATTCAGGCCGCTATCGGAACCCATATCATCGCGCGTGCGACGGTGAAACAGCTGCGTAAAAACGTTCTGGCGAAATGCTATGGCGGTGACGTCAGCCGTAAGAAGAAGCTGCTGCAGAAACAGAAAGACGGTAAGAAACGCATGAAGCAGGTCGGTAACGTAGAGTTGCCGCAAGAAGCGTTCCTGGCCATTCTGCACGTTGGCAAGGACAAGTAAGTAACAGCGATAGAGTCGCGTAACTAGGGAGTTTGCATGGCGAATATGTTTGCCCTGATCCTGGCACTGGCCACATTGGTTACCGGGATCATCTGGGCCTTTGAGCGCTTCAGATGGGCGCCGGCCCGCCGAGCCAAGATTGCGGCGGTTAATGCACAGACTGCGGGCGCTGTAGACGATAAAACGCTGGCAAAAGTGGCGAAACAACCGGGTTGGATTGAAACCGGCGCATCGGTTTTCCCGGTATTGCTGCTGGTCTTTGTGGTGCGTTCGTTTATTTACGAACCTTTCCAGATCCCGTCCGGTTCTATGATGCCGACGTTGTTGATTGGCGATTTTATTCTGGTGGAGAAATATGCCTACGGCATTAAAGATCCTATTACCCAGACCACGCTAATTGAAACCGGTCATCCGAAACGCGGTGATATTGCGGTATTTAAATATCCGCTGGATCCGAAACTGGATTATATCAAGCGTGTGATTGGCCTGCCGGGCGACCGCGTGAGTTACGATCCGATCAATAAGCGTGTGACCGTTCAGCCTTCGTGTAATAGCGGCCAGTCATGTGATACCGCGCTGGCGGTGACTTACAATGATGCGCAGCCAAGCGACTTTGTGCAGTTGTTCAGCCGCAGCGGCATGGGTGAGGCCAGCAACGGTTTCTACCAAATCCCGCTGAGCGAAAACGTGCCGCAGGGTGGTATTCGTCTGCGTGAGCGCCAGGAAAGCCTGGGTAATGTTTCTCACCATATTCTGACCGTGCCGGGCACGCAGGATCAGGTGGGCGCTTATTACCAGCAGCCGGGTAAACAGTTGGCGGAGTGGGTTGTGCCGGCGGGTCATTACTTCATGATGGGTGATAACCGCGACAACAGCGCCGACAGCCGTTATTGGGGCTTAGTACCAGAGAAAAATCTGGTAGGTAAGGCCACGGCTATCTGGATGAGTTTTGAAAAGCAGGAAGGCGAATGGCCTACCGGCGTAAGATTTAGCCGTATCGGTGGAATTCATTAATCCGGCGTCTATTAACGCAGCATTATATTTCCACTCGTTGTAGAATACCGGCTCGAGCGATAAAAAGTTGGCTCCCTGTTGGGGGCCACTGCAAACGAAACAGCTTTGGATTGGCTTTCAGCGAAGCAGGCCTGTTCCGTATGCTGCAAGTTTTTGACGCATTCTTGATCTATTGGTAACTCATGAACCCCATCGTAATAAATAGGCTGCAGCGGAAGCTGGGCTACACTTTTCAACAGCAGGAGCTCTTACTGCAAGCGTTAACTCACCGTAGCGCCAGCAGTAAACACAATGAACGTCTTGAGTTTCTGGGTGACTCCATTCTCAGTTTTGTCATCGCCAATGCGCTGTTCCAGCGTTTCCCTCGCGTAGACGAGGGCGATATGAGCCGTATGCGCGCCACGCTGGTGCGCGGTAATACGCTGGCGGAGATGGGACGTGAGTTCGATCTGGGCGAATGTCTGCGTCTCGGCCCGGGTGAGCTGAAAAGTGGTGGATTCCGCCGCGAATCAATCCTGGCGGATACGGTGGAAGCCTTAATTGGCGGTGTGTTCCTGGACAGTGATATCCAAACTGTTGAACGACTGATTTTGGACTGGTATCGCAGCCGGTTGGACGAAATCAGCCCCGGTGATAAGCAGAAAGACCCAAAAACCCGTTTGCAGGAGTTTTTACAGGGTCGTCATCTGCCGTTACCTTCTTATCTGGTGGTGCAGGTTCGCGGTGAGGCGCACGATCAGGAGTTTACTATCCACTGTCAGGTGAGTGGTTTGAGCGAGCCCGTGGTGGGAACCGGCTCAAGCCGCCGTAAAGCCGAACAAGCGGCAGCGGAACAAGCGTTAATAAAGCTGGAGCTTGAATGAGCGAAGAAAAACAATACTGTGGTTTTATTGCGATAGTCGGTCGTCCCAACGTGGGCAAATCCACGTTGCTGAACCAACTGTTGGGACAAAAAGTCTCCATCACCTCGCGTAAACCACAGACGACCCGTCACCGCATTATGGGTATCGATACCGATGGCGCCTATCAGGCCATCTACGTCGACACCCCGGGTCTGCATATCGAAGAAAAGCGCGCCATCAACCGTTTGATGAACCGTGCGGCCAGCAGCTCAATCGGCGACGTCGAGCTGGTGATCTTCGTGGTAGAAGGCACTAACTGGACTGCCGATGATGAAATGGTGGTCAACAAGCTGCGCAACCTGAAAAGTCCGGTCCTGCTGGCGATCAACAAGGTCGACAACGTTACCGACAAATCTAAGCTGTTGCCGCACATTGCGTTCCTTAGCCAGCAGATGAATTTCCTCGACGTGGTGCCAATTTCTGCCGAAAAAGGCATGAACGTGGACACTATCGCGGCTATCGCGCGCAAGGTGCTGCCGGAAGCGGAACACCACTTCCCGGACGATTACATCACCGACCGTTCCCAGCGCTTTATGGCGTCGGAAATCATCCGTGAAAAGCTGATGCGTTTCCTGGGTGAAGAGCTGCCTTACTCGGTGACGGTTGAGATCGAACAATTTGTGCCGAACGAGCGCGGTGGTTACAACGTCCACGGATTGATCCTGGTTGAGCGCGAAGGCCAGAAAAAAATGGTCATCGGCAACAAGGGCGCGAAGATCAAAACCATCGGTATTGAAGCCCGTCAGGATATGGAACAGATGTTTGAAACCAAAGTGCATCTGGAACTGTGGGTGAAAGTGAAATCGGGCTGGGCGGACGACGAACGTGCGTTGCGTAGCCTGGGCTATACCGACGACCTGAAATAAACTATCCAATGGACGGCTGGGAGCGCGCTTTCGTCCTGCACGGACGACCGTACAGTGAAACCAGCCTGATGCTGGATATGTTTACCGAAGGTCATGGGCGGGTGCGTTTGCTGGCAAAAGGCGCGCGCAGCCGCCGTTCCAATCTAAAGGGTTGCCTGCAACCCTTTACTCCCCTGCTGGTGCGCTGGGGCGGCCGTGGCGAAGTCAAAACGCTGCGTAACGCCGAAGCGGTCTCCCTCGGTTTACCCCTCAGCGGCATGATGCTGTACAGCGGCCTGTATGTGAATGAACTGCTGTCACGGGTGCTGGAGCAGGAAGCCAACTACTCGGTATTATTCTTCGATTATCTGCAATGTTTGCAGGCGCTGGCGGCAGAAGATGTTTCGCCGGAGCAGGCGTTGCGTCAGTTCGAATTGGCCTTGCTGAATCACCTGGGCTACGGCCTGGACTTCCTGCACTGCGCCGGTAGCGGCCTGCCGGTAGATGACGGCATGACCTATCGCTACCGCGAGGAAAAAGGCTTTATCGCCAGCCTGGTGGTCGATCATTACAGCTTTACCGGCCGCGAACTGCGCGCGCTGGCGGAGCGTCAGTTTCCCGATGTACCAACCTTGCGCGCTGCCAAACGTTTCACCCGCATGGCGCTCAAACCTTACCTGGGCGGTAAACCGCTGAAGAGCCGCGAGCTGTTTCGTCAGTTTGTCCGTAAACAGCCTGATTCTCCGGTCGACGACGCCTGACCTTTTCCCCTTTTGCCGCACTGCCCCCGGGTGTAAACTACGGCCACTGAAAATCGTTTTTTAGAGGGTTGTCATGGCTGACTTGCTGCTGGGCGTCAATATCGATCACATCGCCACGTTACGTAACGCGCGCGGAACCCAATACCCGGATCCGGTACAGGCGGCATTTATTGCCGAGCAAGCCGGGGCTGACGGGATCACCGTACACCTGCGTGAAGACCGCCGTCATATCACCGATCGCGACGTTCGCATTTTGCGCCAGACCATTCAGACCCGAATGAATCTGGAAATGGCCGTGACCGATGAGATGCTGGACATCGCCATTGAGTTAAAGCCGCATTTTTGTTGTCTGGTGCCGGAAAAACGCGAAGAAGTGACCACCGAAGGTGGGCTGGACGTTGCCGGGCAGCAAGACAAAATGGCCGTCGCGGTTGAGCGGCTGGCAAAGGCCGGCATTCTGGTTTCGCTGTTTATCGATCCGGATCATCGTCAGATCGATGCGGCGGTCGCGGTGGGGGCACCCTACATTGAGATACATACCGGTGCCTATGCAGAAGCCGAAGGTGAACTGGCGGTAAAGGCCGAGCTGTACCGCATTGCGGTTGCTGCGACCTATGCTGCGGAGAAAGGCCTGAAGGTCAACGCCGGCCATGGCCTGACTTACCATAACGTTCAGCCGATCGCGGCCTTGCCTGAAATGCATGAGCTGAATATCGGCCACGCTATTATCGGCCAGGCGGTGATGTGTGGGTTACCGGCAGCGGTGACTGACATGAAATTGCTGATGCGCGAAGCGCGTCGCTAATGGCAGTGCTGGGGCTGGGTACCGACATTGTCGAAATGGCACGCATAGAAGCGGTCGTGGAGCGAAGTGGCGATCGTCTGGCACGTCGCGTACTGAGCGAAGCCGAATGGCAACTGTACCAGCAGCATCAGCAACCGGTGCGTTTTCTGGCCAAACGTTTCGCGGTGAAAGAGGCGGTTGCCAAGGCCTTTGGTACCGGTATTCGCAACGGGCTGGCGTTTAATCAGTTTGAAGTGTTCAATGACGGGCTCGGCAAGCCGAATATCCGTTTGCATGCACGTGCCGCTGAGCTGGCGCAGGAAATGGGAGTGACCTCTATTCACGTTTCGCTGGCCGATGAACGCCGCTATGCCTGTGCCACGGTGATTATCGAAGGGTAATCGTCTTATCCGGCTATAAAACAAAAGGGCGCCTGTTGGCGCCCTTGTTGATCTGACCGCTGTGGTCAGAGTGGGTCGGCGTGGTGCAGCACCACAAACTTATCCCACAGTTGTTCGTTGGTTTCGTTGTGCTGTGGGTCAACCACAATGGTGTTATCGATTGGGCACACCTGCTGACAGGTGGGAATATCGTAATGGCCAACACATTCGGTGCAGCGATCGGTATCAATCTGGTAGATATCATCGCCCATCGAAATGGCCTGATTAGGGCATTCCGGTTCGCACATATCGCAGTTGATGCATTTTTTGGTAATCAGCAGTGCCATGTCAGTTATCTTTTAATCGGTGCACACGAACAGGCGCGTAATCTATCATAAAACCCATTTTTTCGGGCGTTTTTCCACCTGCAGCGGCAAATGTGTTTTTACAGATGCGGTTAACCGGGGCGTCATAGTAACTCCGGCGGGTCGTTGGCTAACTGATCAAAATCAACCATTTCCTGACCATTGAATACATGCCTCTTGCCTTGTGCCGTTACCGCTGCAGACAATTGTGGCCGGGTAATGCTAATCCCAGCCTGTTGGGCAAACAGACTGATAAAGTCAAAGGCGCTGTGCGGATCCTCGATAAGGGTCCGTTGCCGGTCTGAATCAGAAAGCACCAGCAGCGGGACTTCATAATTCTGCCGGGTATCACCGCCATGGCGCAGGTAAAGTTTGCCATCAATCTCACGATGGGAAAGACCGTGATCAGAGAAATAGAATAATTTAAACGGGGAGTGAGTCGCCTGTAGCATTTGATAAGCATGCTCGATGAAACGATCCGTCCTGCGGTAGGTTGAAAGGTAACAAGCGAGCTCAGCGTTATCGCTGGTGAAAACCGGTGGCTCACCACCGAGACGTTCGCAAAAGTCTGAGTGAGATCCCATGATATGCAGAACATACAGGTTCCCCAGACCATTGCTCGCCAATGAGCTTTGCAGCAGAGGCAATAGCTCATCGTCGTCGGTGTTGCTTGACTGGTAATCCCCTTTTTTCAGGAACTGGTGCTCATCACTGAACATGGCTATTTTGGATATCGGTGTATCAAACTGGCCAATCAGACCCTGGTTGGAAAACCAATGGGTGTGTAATCCTGCGGTTTTCGCCAGCGTAATAATATTATCGGCAATATGACTGCTTTTCCCCTCGCTCAATGCCAGCGTTCTTGGCAAAGATTCGAAGGTGTTCGGCGCGGTGGAAATATAATTACTGTAAAAAGTTCCGTTGACGTGATCCAGAAAGGGGGTCGTCGGTGTCGGATAACCGAATAATGACATGTAATCCCTGCGCATGCTTTCGCCAACCACAATGACATAGTTAGCCTTGTTACTATTAGCGCCATTAAGGAGCCAACTGGGTTGGGAATGTGTGCTGGCATCAATTTCTGCTATTTGTTGGTTGTAGCTCTGGTATGAAGAAATTAGCGATGAAAAGAAATCCACCAAATGAAGATTTCCGACTCCCCCACTGAGTATTCTGGCGAACAGCAAAACGATAAAAATCACCCAAAATGGCAATATTTTTTTAGTCGGGAGTGGCCGCCGCCAGCTATAGCGAGCAAGAATAAACAATGTGAGCAGTGTGGCGCAGGGTAACAGATAGCAGCCGGCAGGGATGGCGTGCAGAAACTCGATGGCTTCCGCCCTGTTGGTCTGAAACAGGGCCGACACCACAGAGACGGAAGGTGGGCCGTAGATCACCCCGACGGGGGCATAAATGGCACAGAATATAATGTAGGGGATAACCAGAAAATATCGCGTGAGGGGGATGGCAGATAATAATAACAGACTAAGGGAAATAAACAGGATATCAATCCCTTTGGCGCCGCCATATCCCATCGCTTTTATTAATATCAACGAAGCGACAACGAAGAGCAAAAAATTACGGACCACGGGGGATGTTGCGAATATGTGAGTTCTATTTAAAATTACTGTATGTGTTTTCATTAAACTCTATTATCAATATATTGCTGTCCATGCCTGTTCAAATTCCGGGCGGAATTTGAACAATAAACACCACACACTCTATTTTTAGATATGTTTTTTATATCCTGGTATTTGTGGTCTGGGCATTATACGACTCAGACGAGTTTTTTCACTAATTGTTCGCTGTGTTTTATTCGGTTGCGGGCATGATCAAGATCGTGCTGGATTAAGGCCATAAACAGCAGGTCGGTGAGGGCGTATTGAGCGGTGCTGGAAGAGATAGCCGCGCTGCGGGTATTAGGTTCTTCGGCAATGGTATACAAACAGTGGTCGGCGCGTTGTTGCAGGCCGTTCGGCGAGAAGCTGGTAAGCGCCAGCACTTTAGCGCCGGCCAGGCGGGCTTCTTCCGCTGCCAGGTTTATTTCCCTCCGTTCGCCGCTGAACGAAATTGCCAACAGCAAATCCCGCTTATCCAGCGCCTGAACCGTCGCCAGTTGGACGTGCATATCTTGCTCGGCTACTGCCATCACGCCAATTTTCATCAGTTTGTAGGAGAAGTCCTTGGCGACCAGGCCGGAGGCACCAATCCCCAGCAGAATAACCCTTCGCGCCTGACGCAACATTTCCAGCGCCTGATGCAGGCGTTCCTCACTGTTGATGTCCAGCGTGGCGCGCAGTGCTGCCTGCTTCTCTACCAACAGTTTTTCTCCGACGGTTTTCAGGGCGTCACTGCTGAGGATCTGGTTATGCACCGTCACCGCGGGTTCTGTCTGCGGTTGTGCCAGGGTTTCACTCAGCGCCAGTTTTAGCGCCGGGAAGCCTTTGTAGCCCATCTTCTGAGCAAACTTCACCACGCTCGACTGACTGATCCCAGCCAGTTGGGCCAGCTTTTGCGAGCTGAGATGGCGCGCCTGCTCGGCGTTATGCAGCAGGAAGTCCGCCAGTTTGCGGTCATTTTGAGCCAGCGTTGGATACATCTGGCGAATACGAAGAAGGGTACTCATTGATAATTCCCTGAAAACCAGACGCCATTCTGCCACGTTGATAGCGAAAACGCGCAGTGAAAATTTTTTGTGAGCGAGTCTTTAAAATAGCAAAAAGCGCTCGCTTTGTTGAATAAAATATTCAAATAATGATTTAAGTTTGTGAATTAAAAATTCAAAGGTGAAGAGATGAACTTAGGCGCATTAGTATCCGAAACCCGCAATCCAGCCACCATGGAGTTGGACGAGATGTCGACGCTGGAGATGGTGAGCTGTTTTAACCGGGAAGACCGCAAGGTGCCGGAAGCGATTGAAAAAGTGCTGCCGGCCATCGCGCAGGCGGTGGATTTGGCGGCGGCGGCGCTGAAGGCCGGTGGCCGGTTGATTTATTTGGGGGCCGGTACCAGCGGCCGCCTTGGCGTGTTGGATGCTTCTGAATGCCCACCGACCTTCGGCGTGCCGCATGGCATGGTGATCGGGCTGATTGCCGGTGGGCCGGGCGCGCTGCTGAAAGCGGTGGAAGGCGCAGAGGACGACGCGGCGCTGGGTGAGGCCGATCTCGTCGCGCTGGATTTAACGGCTACCGACATGGTGGTCGGGCTGGCCGCCTCCGGGCGCACGCCTTATGTGATAGGTGCGCTGCGCTATGCGCGACAGCTGGGTTGCCCGACGGCGGCGATCTCCTGTAACCCGGATTCACCGATCGCCCATGAGGCACAGGTGGCGATTTCGCCGGTAGTAGGCCCGGAGGCCTTGACCGGTTCGACGCGTCTGAAGTCCGGCACTGCGCAGAAGCTGGTGCTGAACATGCTGTCGACCGGTGCGATGGTCAAGCTGGGTAAGGTCTATGAAAACCTGATGGTGGACGTGAAGGCCACCAACGTAAAACTGGTGGATCGCGCCTGCCGCATCGTGGTGGAAGCCACCGGTGCCGAGTGTAGTCAGGCCGAGGCGGCGCTGACGCAGACCGGTTTTGAAGTCAAACCGGCAATCCTGATGATTCTGGCCGGCATCGATGCTGAAGAGGCGCAGCAGCGCTTACAGCAGCACGACGGCTATTTGCGCGCGGCATTGACGCGCTAAACCACTCCTGGGGCGGGCGATGGACAAGACAACGGCACTGGCGACACAGATTCTGGCGGGCATTGGCGGCGAGGGGAATATCCTGCGTCTGGAGAACTGCATGACAAGGGTGCGCGTCGAAGTTAGCGACGAACAACGCCTTGATTTAGCGGCGCTCAAACAGTTATCGGGCGTTAAAGGCTATATCAAGCAGGGCGATCAGCACCAGTTCATTGTGGGTCCGGGGGCCGCCGCCAAGGTGGTGGATGCCATGCGCTCACTGCTCACCGGCGCACCGGCGGCGGCTGCCGAAGACTCTGTTGCCCGCAACAAGGCGCAGGCCAAGCAAAAGTATGCCGCGCCAATGAGCGGCGCACTGAAAAAACTGGCCGATGTCTTTATTCCGTTGATCCCAGCGTTCATCGCTTCCGGTCTGATTACCGGCATCATCAACCTGCTGAAACGGCCGGATATTGCCGGTGAGCTGGCAGTGAATTATCCCAACGTGCTGGGGCTGCTGGCGATTTTCGGCAGCGCAGTATTTGCCATCATGAATATTCTGGTGGGGGTTAACGCCGCCAGGGTGTTTGGCGGTTCACAGGCCATGGGCGGCGTCATGGCCGGTATTCTCTCCAGCCCGGCGTTGGCGCAGATCACTCTGTTCGGTGAGGCGTTGCAACCTGGCCGTGGCGGGGTCATCGCGGTACTGCTGGTGGTGGCGTTGATGTGCTGGGTGGAGAAGCGCCTGCGTAATTGGCTACCGGAGTCGATTGAGCTGATCCTCAACCCGCTGATCACCACGCTGGTCACTGCATCGTTGGCGATTGTGATCCTGCAGCCGCTGGGCGGCTATATTTCGGATGCCATCGCCCATGGTGCTAACCTGGCGATCGACAAAGGGGGCTTGCTGGTGGGCGCGGTACTGTCCGGGCTGTTCCTGCCGTTGGTGTTGTCCGGTTTACATCAGGGGCTGGTGCCGATCCATGTCGAGCTGGTGCAGGCCCACGGTTCTAATCCCCTGCTGCCAATTTTGGCCATGGCAGGGGTCGGCCAGGTCGGGGCCGCGCTGGCGGTATTAATAAAAACCCGTAATGCCCGCCTGAAAAAGGTGATTAAAGGAGCGCTGCCGGTCGGTATTCTTGGCATAGGCGAGCCCTTGATTTTTGGTGTGACTTTGCCGCTGGGGAGGCCCTTTATCGCCGCCTGTCTCGGCGGGGCGGTGGGCGGTGCGCTGATCAGTTACTGGAAGGTGGCGACGGTGATCACCTTCGGCATCTCGGGTTTACCTTTGGCGTTAACCATTGTCTCGGGTAAGGTGATGTTGTATCTGGCCGGTCTGGTGATTACCATTGCCGCTGGATTTATTTTCACCTGGATAATGGGATTCAACGATCCTGAGGAGTAGCGCTTGAGCGAGAAACAGAACCAGCAGGCCGAGGAAGGCCGCCGTGTGGTGTTCTTTGATCTGGACGGTACGCTGCATCAGGAAGACATGTTTGGCAGTTTCTTGCGTTTCTTGTTACGCCATCTGCCATTGAATCTGTTGCTGGTGGTGCCGGTGTTGCCGGTTGTCGGGCTGACACTGTTGGTGATGGGCCGCGCCGCTCGCTGGCCGATGAGCGTGCTGCTGTGGTCGATGACCTTTGGTCGCTCAGAGGCCCGTTTAAAGGCATTGGAACAGCGCTTTGTCAGTTATTTCCGCGATAAGGTGACCGCTTTCCCGGTGGTGCAAATGCGTCTGCGTCAGTACCTGGAAGCGCATGATGCACAGGTATGGCTGATCACGGGTTCACCGGAGCGACTGGTAGAGCAGGTGTATCAGGACTCTGTTTTTCTGCCGCAGGTCCATCTGGTGGGGAGCCGTATTTTACGGCGTTACGGTGGTTGGGTGCTGGCTCTGCGTTGCCTGGGGGTACAGAAGGTGACGCAGTTGGAACAGCGTCTCGGTGCACCGCTCAAGCTATATAGCGGCTACAGCGACAGCAAGCAGGATAATCCTTTGCTGTATTTCTGTGAGCATCGTTGGCGAGTCAGCAAGCTGGGTGAGCTGCAACAGCTGGAATAACAATCAAGGGCGGAATATCCGCCCTTGATTGTTATTGGTGGTTTACATTGCCGCGCGGAAGATGGCGACAATCTGCTCATGGGTGGCTTGGATCGGGTTGGTGAAGCCGCAGGCATCTTTCAGCGCGTTGGCCGCCAGCGTATCGAAGTCTTGTTCTTTCACCTTTAAATCGAGCAGCCCGGCCGGGATGCCGACGTCTTTCGCCAGCAACCGGATGGCGGCGATACAGGCTGCCGCGCCCTGTGGGTCGTTAAGGTGTTTCACATCCAGCCCCATGGCGACGGCGATATCTTTCAGCCGTGGTGCACAAACGCGGGCGTTGAACTCTTGCACATGTGGCAGCAGCACGGCGTTACATACCCCATGTGGCAGATCGTAGAAACCGCCGAGTTGGTGCGCCATGGCGTGCACATAACCGAGTGAAGCGTTATTGAAGGCCATGCCGGCCAGGAATTGGGCATAGGCCATATTTTCACGCGCCTGCATATTACTGCCGTCGGCAACCGCGTCGCGCAGCGATTCGGCAATCATGGTGACGGCTTTCAGAGCGCAGGCATCGGTAATCGGGTTGGCGGCGCTGGAAACGTAGGCTTCAATCGCGTGGGTTAATGCATCCATCCCGGTGGCGGCGGTCAGCCCTTTTGGCATGCCGGCCATCAGGTGCGGATCGTTGACCGACAGGATCGGGGTGACGTGTTTATCGACAATCGCCATTTTGATGTGGCGTGCTTCATCGGTAATGATGCAAAAACGGGTCATTTCAGAGGCGGTGCCGGCGGTGGTGTTGATAGCGATCATCGGCAGTTGCGGTTTGGCAGAGCGATCGACACCTTCATAATCCTTGATCTCCCCACCGTTGGTCGCGACCAGCGCGATGCCTTTGGCGCAGTCATGCGGCGAACCGCCGCCGAGAGAGACCACGCAGTCGCAGCGGTGTTCTTGTAGCAGCGCCAGGCCCTGTTTCACGTTCAGCGTGGTTGGATTCGGGTGAGTACCGTCATAAACGCAGCTTTCGATCTGTTGTGCGGCGAGCAACCGTTGCACCTGGGCAACCACACCAATGTTATTCAACACTTTGTCGGTCACGATCAATGCGTGGCGCAATCCCTGTTGTTTCATGGTGTTTGCCGCTTCGTCCAGACAGCCAGGACCAATCATATTGACTGAAGGGATAAAGAAAGTTGAGGCAGCCATAACTCACTCCTTGATAAAAGCTTTATTGCTTGCCCCAAACACTACTCCGCTAATTATTAACTGTTTATGATCTATCGCAATTTTGCGGTGGTTAGACCAGGTGATTGATTTGATTCCAATTTAACCATTTTAATTGTGTGGTCTATTTCCCTGGCATCAACCCAATCCAGCAGTAAGACTTACGGTTAAGCGACAGAGTCTTAATCCTCGGTTTGATCGTGCGGTTTGCGGCCCAGTTGCCAAATCTTTTCCGCATAATGGCCTAATGCCCACAGGCTCAGGCCGAGCAGTACAAAGAAAATCGCCTTTGGCATGGCGCCCCAGAAGAATTCGAAGAATCGGGTATAGAGGTTAATGCCGAGGAACGTCAGACCGAATCCGCGCAGCATGCCGTCGTCGCGCTTCAGCCCCAGCCAAGTGCAGCCGACGGCGACCAGGCCGAACAACAGACTCCAGTGGAACAGTTCAATTTGACGCGCGTTGTACCAACTGTCGAGGTCGCCATAGTTACCAAAGATTGACAGCAACCACAGGGCAATAAACAGATACAACAAACCCATCGCCAGCGAAACCCGTTCCAGCCCGCGACTGGCGAGCAAGGGCCGCAACAGCAATGCCGCGGCGATCAGCACTACCCCGAAGGCGATAAAGCGCATTGGGAAACTCATGCCCAGCCAATAAGCTCCCCAGCCGGACATATAGCCGGTTTCGGCACCGAAGGCGTTGCCGAGTGACAGCAAGGCAAACCACCACACCAGCCCGGAGCGGCTGAACCAGCCAATCGCAGCATACAACAGGGCGGCAAACATCAGCAGCAGGGAAACCCGGCCGCTGCCGTTATCGAGCCAGACGCCCATTTGCCACAGGGCGCAGGCAGTGAACAGCACGGCAACAAACAGCGCCGCTTCATTGCCATAGCGTTTTTCCGGATGACGGCGGCGACGGCGCAGCGCCCAGACATGACCCAGAGCGGCCACCACGGCGGCCATTGTCATGCGTACCGGCGCATCGAAGCGGAACAGTTCACCCAGTCGGTAAAGCAGCTCGCTGTCGGCGAACAGGCTGCTGATGGCAATCACCAGCGAAGCCAGCGCGGCGAGAAACGCATAACGCGCCAGTCTTCGCCAGTCGAAGGGCTGCACCTCGACATGCTGCAGCAGTTGTTGCTGTTGTTGTGGGGTCAGCGCGCCTTCACCCACCCAACCGTCCAGCGCCTTACGCACCACGACGGCATTCTTTTTGCTGAATTTCATGTTTCCTGTCCCTGAAAAACACTGTTATTCGGCCAGTATAGTCGAGTGGCTGCGACAAAAGGGGGGTACTGTGTATAATGCCCGCCGCAAAGTGCACGAGGAATGATGCAATGACTGAATATAATGATGAGTACTGGATGCGTCAGGCATTGCGGCTGGCCCTGCGTGCGCAGGAAGAGGGCGAGGTGCCGGTAGGGGCGTTGCTGGTGCTGGATAACCAGGTAATTGGCGAAGGCTGGAACCGACCGATTGGTCGCCACGATCCGACCGCGCATGCGGAGATCATGGCGTTGCGACAAGGCGGGACGGTGTTACAGAACTACCGTCTACTGAACGCAACCTTATATGTGACTCTGGAACCCTGCGTGATGTGCGCCGGCGCGATGGTACACAGCCGTATTCGTCGGTTGGTGTACGGCGCGGCCGATGTAAAAACCGGCGCGGCAGGATCGCTGGTGGATATTTTGCGCCACCCTGGCATGAATCATCAGGTGGCGATCCTCTCCGGCGTACTGGCCGAGGAGTGTGCCGCCACGCTGAGCAACTTTTTCCGCCTGCGTCGTGAGCAGAAAAAGGCGTTGAAGCAGGCGCAGCGCAGCGATACGGATAACAGCCCTGAATAATCAGAAGTTCAGTGCCAACTCCGGTGTCACGGCCGGATAGCCTTTCCCCAGTTCGGCCTGCTCGGCCGCTTCCTGCGCCGCCTTTCTCTCTTTTTCTAGCAAATAACCGACCAGGCTAACCTGATAGCGACGGATGTTTTCCACGTAGTTATAGGCTTCGCGCCCGCGTGCATAGCCGTAGGTTAATTGCGGGTAGTAGCGTTTCTGGCTGAGCATCGGCAGGCGCTGTTTGACGTCGACCCAACTGTCCGGATTGCCCTTTTGCATTTTGGTCAGCTTACGGGCATCGAGCATATGGCCCCAGCCCATGTTGTAGGCCGCCAGTGAGAACCAGATACGTTCATCTTCCGGTACGCTGTCGGGCACCTTGGCCATCAGCCTTTGCAGGTAGAGGGCACCGCCCTGAATGCTTTCTTCGGGGTCGAGACGATCGTTAACCCCCAGCCCGTCGGCGGTGGCTCGCGTCAACATCATCAGGCCGCGTACGCCGGTCGGTGAGGTCGCCTGCGGGTTCCAGTGTGATTCCTGATAGGCAATCGCCGCCAGCAGCTTCCAGTCGATCTCGCTGGCGTACTTTTCAAACAGCGAACGGAAGGTCGGCAGCACCGAATCGATGGCCGACAAGAAGGTTTTGGTGTCGACATAATCGAAACTGCCGACGTGGCCGAGGTATTTCTCTTCCAGTCGCGCCAGCGTGCCGTCGTCAACCATCTGGCTGTAGAAGTCCAGCATCGCCGCATACAGGCTGTCGTCACTGCCACGCTTAAGGTACCAGGTGACCGGCTCTTCATCGGTGACGTCGAAGGCTACTGCCAGTTGCGGGTGAATGCGTTGCAGCAGGGCGATGGTGACGGAGTCGCCAAGGGTGTAATCCAGCTTGCCGTCGGCCACCTGCTCCAGCAGCTCTTTCGAGGTGAGATCGCTGGAGGCTTCCCAACTGAGGTTCGGGAATTTACTTTGCTTAAGCTGTTTCAGGGTGCTGACGTGCGCAGATCCGGAGGCGACCGCCAGTTTGCCTTTAATGTCGGCAAAGGTTTTCGGTCGTGCGGTACCCAGGCGATAGACCAGCTGTTGGGAAACGGAATAATAAGCCGGGCCGGTGCGCGCACGGCTGAGCCGATCCTGATTGTAGATCAGCCCGGCGGCCAACAGGTCGGCGTCGTCATCGTCCAGATCGTCAAACAGGTCATTAATGTTCTTGTGCGGGATCACCACCAATTTCACCCCCAGATAGTTGGCAAAGCGTTTTGCCAGCTCATAGTCGAGGCCGCTCGGCCCCTGTTTGGTGGTGAAATAGGTTAACGGCGAGTTTAGCGTACTGATACGCAACTCTCCGCGGGATTTGATCTCTTCGAGTTGCCCGCCCTGACCGCCGCGCCAGGTAATATTGGGCCACAGGGCGAGCGCCAGAAGCAAGGTAACAACACCGATTAGAATGTAGTTTATTTTAAGGCGTTTCAAATAGTTATCCAGTGGTGGCACACATGCACTGCCGACGGCTTACCAGTCTTTTCTTATGGTTAAATCAACAGTGCCGGGGCATTTTGCGCAACAAAACGCCAGCGTGCAACTTTATTGATACGTTATGACAATTCGACGGCGCAAACAGCTTTTATTAATAATAGCTACGCAAACGGTTTCGTCGGCGGCGTAGATTCTCTATAATGGCGCGCGTTTTCCCCCTGTTGCGCCCAATGAAGTGCTGAAGTCAGTTGCTTCGAAGACGAGAGAACTTTGATTATGGAAATACTGCGTGGTTCGCCCGCTTTGTCGGCTTTTCGTGTTACCAAACTGCTGTCCCGCTGCCAGGACGCTCAACTCCCGGTCAGTGATATCTACGCCGAGTACGTCCACTTTGCTGATGTTAGCGCACCGTTAAATACCGAAGAGCACGCCAAGCTCGCGCGCCTGCTCAAGTACGGCCCCTCTCTCGCCGAACATGCCCCTGAAGGCCGCCTGCTATTGGTGACGCCGCGTCCGGGTACCATTTCTCCGTGGTCTTCCAAAGCCAGCGATATCGCCCATAACTGCGGTTTGAAGCAGGTGCTGCGGCTGGAACGCGGTCTGGCGTTCTACGTCAAGGCCCCGACGCTGACCGAAGCACAATGGCAGCAGCTTGCCACGTTGTTGCACGATCGGATGATGGAAACCGTCTTCAGCAGTCTGCAACAGGCCGAACAACTGTTCGCTCAGCATCAGCCGGCACCTTACCAGGCGGTCGACATGCTGGGAGAAGGGCGCAGCGCGCTGGAGCAGGCCAACCTCAAGCTGGGTCTGGCGCTGGCCGAGGACGAAATCGACTATCTGCTGAATGCCTTTACCGGTCTGGGGCGCAACCCGACGGATATCGAACTCTATATGTTCGCGCAGGCCAACTCCGAGCACTGCCGTCATAAAATTTTCAACGCCGACTGGATCATCGACGGTGAACAGCAGCCGAAGTCGCTGTTCAAAATGATCAAGAACACCTTTGAGCAGACGCCGGATTACGTGCTGTCGGCTTATAAAGACAATGCGGCCGTGATGGAAGGTTCGCAGGTCGGCCGGTTCTTCGCCGCGCCTGAAAGCGGCCAGTATGACTATCATCAGGAAGAAGCCCATATCCTGATGAAGGTGGAAACCCATAACCACCCGACGGCGATCTCCCCATGGCCAGGTGCCGCTACCGGCTCCGGCGGTGAGATCCGTGACGAAGGCGCTACCGGTCGCGGGGCCAAACCCAAAGCCGGTCTGGTGGGATTCTCGGTTTCCAACCTGCGTATTCCCGGCTTTGAACAGCCATGGGAGCAGGATTTCGGCAAACCGGACCGCATCGTTACCGCACTGGACATCATGACCGATGGCCCATTAGGCGGCGCGGCGTTCAACAACGAATTCGGCCGTCCGGCGCTGGTGGGTTACTTCCGTACCTATGAAGAGCAGGTCAACAGCCATAACGGCGTGGAACTGCGCGGCTACCACAAGCCGATCATGCTGGCGGGCGGTATCGGTAACATCCGTGCCGACCACGTGCAAAAAGCAGAAATCACCGTCGGTGCCAAACTGGTGGTGCTGGGTGGCCCGGCGATGAATATCGGTCTGGGCGGCGGTGCGGCATCTTCTATGGCCTCTGGCCAGTCCGACGCCGATCTGGATTTCGCCTCGGTACAGCGCGACAACCCGGAAATGGAGCGTCGTTGCCAGGAAGTGATCGACCGTTGCTGGCAGTTGGGCGAGCAAAACCCGATTCTGTTTATCCACGATGTCGGCGCTGGCGGCTTGTCCAACGCCATGCCTGAACTGGTCAGCGATGGCGGCCGCGGTGGTCGTTTCGAGCTGCGCGATATCCTGAACGACGAGCCGGGTATGAGCCCGCTGGAAGTCTGGTGTAACGAATCGCAGGAACGCTATGTGATGGCGATTGCCCCGGCGCAGATGGCACAGTTTGACGAGATTTGTCGCCGCGAGCGCGCGCCTTATGCGGTGATCGGTGAAGCCACCGAAGAACAGCATCTGACGCTCAACGACAGTCATTTCGACAACCAACCGATCGACATGCCGCTGGACGTGCTGTTAGGCAAAACGCCGAAGATGACGCGTGACGTGACCCGTCTGCAGGCCAAGGGCCAGCCGCTACAGCGCGACGAGATTACCCTGGCCGATGCGGTCAACCGCGTTCTGCACCTGCCGGCCGTCGCAGAGAAAACTTTCCTGATCACCATTGGCGACCGTACCGTGACCGGTATGGTGGCGCGCGATCAAATGGTAGGGCCGTGGCAGATCCCGGTGGCCGACTGTGCGGTCACTACCGCCAGCCTGGACAGTTACTACGGTGAAGCGATGTCGATCGGCGAACGTGCGCCGGTGGCGCTGCTGGACTTCGCCGCCTCTGGCCGCCTGGCGGTCGGGGAAGCCCTGACCAACCTGGCGGCAACCGAAATCGGTTCGCTCAAGCGCGTGAAGCTTTCTGCTAACTGGATGGCGGCAGCCGGTCACCCGGGTGAAGACGCCGGTCTGTATGAAGCGGTGAAAGCGGTGGGCGAAGAGCTTTGCCCGGCGCTGGGTATCACTATTCCGGTGGGCAAAGACTCGATGTCGATGAAAACCCGCTGGCAGGAAGGTAATGAACAGCGCGAAATGACCTCGCCGTTGTCACTGGTGATCACCGGTTTTGCTCGCGTAGAAGATGTACGCCACACGGTGACGCCACAGTTGCGCACCGATAAAGGCGACAGCGCGCTGCTGCTGATCGACCTGGGTAACGGTCATAACGCGCTGGGTGCCACTGCACTGGCGCAGGTTTATCGTCAACTGGGCGACAAACCGGCCGACGTACGTAATGTTGAGCAACTGGCGGGTTTCTTCAATGCCATGCAACAGTTAGTGGCCGATCGCGCGCTGCTGGCTTACCACGACCGCTCCGACGGTGGCCTGCTGGTCACGCTGGCGGAAATGGCGTTTGCCGGCCACTGCGGTGTGCAGGTAGATATCAAAGGGCTGGGCGACGACGCCCTGGCTGCGCTGTTCAACGAAGAGTTGGGCGCGGTGATCCAGGTCACGGCTGACCAGCTTGCAGCGGTACAGCAGGTGTTTGCTCAGCACGGCCTGACGGACAATGTTCACCACCTCGGCAGCGTGCAGGCCGGCGATCGCTTTGTGATTACTCAGGGCGATAAAGCGGTGTACAGCGAAAGCCGCGCCACGCTGCGTACCTGGTGGGCGGAAACCACCTGGCAGATGCAGCGTCTGCGTGATAACCCGGAATGTGCCGATCAGGAGCACCAGGCCAAGCAGGATGAACGCGATCCTGGCCTGAACGTCAAACTGAGCTTTGCCCCGGAAGAAGACATTGCTGCGCCGTATATCGCCAAGGGCGCACGCCCTAAAGTGGCGGTGCTGCGTGAGCAGGGGGTTAACTCCCACGTTGAGATGGCTGCGGCATTCCATCGCGCCGGGTTTGATGCGGTAGACGTTCACATGAGCGATTTGCTGGAAGGGCGTCGTGACCTGCAAGACTTCCATACGCTGGTGGCCTGCGGGGGCTTCTCATACGGTGACGTACTGGGTGCCGGTGAAGGTTGGGCGAAGTCGATTCTGTTCAACGATCGCGTTCGCGACGAGTTCGAATCCTTCTTCCACCGTCCGCAAACCCTGGCGTTGGGCGTGTGTAACGGCTGTCAGATGATGTCGAACCTGCGCGATCTGATCCCGGGTGCTGAACACTGGCCGCGTTTCGTGCGTAACCTGTCAGACCGTTTTGAAGCGCGTTTCAGCCTGGTGGAAGTGGCGGCCAGCCCGTCGCTGTTCATGCAGGGCATGGCGGGTTCACGCATGCCGATCGCCGTGTCGCACGGTGAAGGGCACGTCGAAGTCCGTGATGCTGCACATCTGGCGGCGCTGGAACACCATAACCTGGTGGCATTACGCTTTGTCGATAATGCTGGCCAGGTAACGGAAACCTACCCGGCCAACCCGAACGGGTCGCCGAACGGGATCACCGCAGTGACCAGCACCAATGGCCGCGCGACGGTGATGATGCCGCATCCGGAGCGGGTATTCCGCACCGTCAGCAACTCGTGGCATCCGGAAGAGTGGGGCGAAGACAGCCCGTGGATGCGCATGTTCCGCAACGCCCGTAAACAGCTGGGCTAAGCGAGCATTCGAAGGAAGTCAGAGGGGCGCAAGAGATTGTGCCCCTTTTTATTTTTCTGCTCGCTGGCAGCTGTCTGCATTTTGCGACAGCGGCTACTTTCATTGTCTCTAAAAAGAGACATTTAACTCATTGATTTATAATGGTGAAAATTTAATTGACTTAAGTTGTCGGTTTTTGACGACAGGGTGGCGTTTTTTTCTTCGCCCGATGTGGCGTTAATTGGCGTTTTTTGACAGTGAATAAAATTTTTATCCATATATATCAGCGAATTAAAAATAACTTGAAAAGTTGGCACGCTAAGTGCATTATTCTCTCCAGTTGCTCATTCACCTTTTTATGACGGCCCCGTATTTAGACGGAACAGTTGCCTCATAAGCCTCCGAATGATGCCAAAGAAATGGTGCCTATCGTCCAACCAAACCGATAACAGACGCGCAAGCGCTTTATCAAGCATCGGGCGACACGTGGAGTGAGGCACCGCCTGTATCCAACTGTGATGAGTGTTCATCAATCCCGGATACTTACGGATGCTATTCGTCCTGTTCGATGCCAGCCTAGTGCTACATCACCCTGGGGACGAGATTCAAGGGCATCCACACTTTCTTGCGATGGGGCAGCCCTGCCCCAGCGTCAAATCTCAAAGTTATGCTTACCTCTGTATTCATCCGTTATCGAAAGCCTTAAACGCAAACTCCCCACGATGGCCCGCTGACCTGTATTTTCCTGACGCTCCGCTGAACGCCGGGCTTTCCTCTCATCGGCGACTCGGTTAGCATCGAAGCAGACTAGAGACAATGAGATGATTTCGTTGAAAAGATGGCGTTTATTTCCCCGCTCACTGCGCCAACTGGTGCTGATGGCGTTCTTGTTGGTGCTGTTGCCGCTGCTGGTACTGGCCTATCAGGCTTACCAGAGTTTGGATCATCTCAGCGCTCAGGCGGCGGACATCAACCGCACCACGCTGGTGGATGCGCGGCGTAGCGAAGCGATGACCAGCGTGGCGTTGGAAATGGAACGCAGCTACCGCCAGTATTGCGTGCTGGTGGATCCCACCCTGGCGCGGCTATACCAGAACCAACGTAAACAGTATTCGCAGATGCTCGATGCCCACGCGCCGATCCTGCCGGATGAACGCTATTATCAAACCTTGCGTGACCTGTTAACCCAACTGGCGGCGATTAAATGCCAGAACAGCGGCCCGGACTCGCAGGCTTCGACGCTGCTGGAGTCGTTCTCGCGTTCCAATGCCGAGATGGTACAGGCCACGCGCGCCGTGGTGTTCTCTCGCGGTCAGCAGTTGCAGCAGGCGATCGCCGAGCGCGGCCAGTTCTTCGGCTGGCAGGCGCTGATGTTGTTCCTGGTCAGCGTGATGCTGGTGGTGCTCTTTACCCGGATGATTATCGGCCCGGTAAAAGCGGTCGAGCGAATGATCAACCGTTTGGGGGAAGGGCGGGCGTTGGGCAGTACCGCCTTGTTTAAAGGGCCGCGCGAACTGCGTTCGTTGGCACAGCGCATTATCTGGTTGAGTGAACGTTTGGCGTGGCTGGAGTCGCAGCGCCATGAGTTCCTGCGCCATATCTCGCATGAGTTGAAGACACCGTTGGCCAGTATGCGTGAGGGCACCGAGCTGCTGGCGGACGAAGTGGCCGGTCCGCTGACCTCAGATCAAAAAGAGGTGGTGGCCATTCTCGACGGCAGCAGTCGCCACCTGCAGCAACTGATTGAACAACTGCTGGATTACAACCGCAAACTGGCCGATGGCCCAGCAGAGCATGAGAATGTCGAGCTGGGAGAGATGGTCGAAATGGTGGTGGCTGCGCACAGTTTGCCGGCCCGGGCAAAAATGATCGGCACCGAGATCCAACTGGATGCGAAAATCTGCTGGGCAGAGCCTACGCTATTAATGCGCGTGCTGGATAATCTCTACTCCAATGCGGTGCACTACGGCAAGGAATCCGGTAACATTTGGATCCGCAGCCGTCAGGTTGGGCAAAGGGTGCAGATTGATGTCGCTAACAGCGGCACGCCGATCCCCGAAGCCGAGAAAACCATGATTTTTGAGCCTTTTTTCCAGGGGAGTCACCAGCGAAAAGGGGCAGTAAAAGGAAGCGGTCTGGGGCTGAGCATCGCGCAGGATTGTATCCGCCGTATGCGTGGCGAACTGCAGTTGGTCGAAGTCGCTGGCGCAGACGTCTGCTTCCGTATTGAATTGCCATTAACCGCCGAGAATGAATAATAATGTACACATGGTCTAAACGCCTTCGTCTCTCGCAGACCGAACGTTCACCGCGTGCCACACAGGGTACGCCGCTCGGCAAGCGTCGATTTTCCTTTTTAGGCAGCGTTCTTTTTATGCCGTTTCTGTTAGCGGGCTGCGTCGATCGTGCGGTCAGCGGTGGCCTGAATCAGCCGCAGCAGGAAGCGATCCCGGACACCAAAGTGGTGGATTACCGCATCGCAGCCTGCGACACCCTGTGGCCGCTCGACGAAAAAGACGCGTTGAATAACTCACTTTACTGGCTGCGCGCCATGGACTGTGCCGATCGTATCGGTTCAACCCAGGCGCGTGCGCTGGCGAAAACCCTGCCCGGTGACAGTTGGGACGGTATTTTCAAGCAAAGCATCCTGCTGGGCAGCGCCGAGCCGACCTCGGGCGAACGTCGCCAGATGATCGATCGCCTGAACAGTTACCGCATGGAGTTCCCAAGTTCCCTGCGTCCGCTGTTGCAGCTGTGGCGTCAGCAGCAGGTGCTGCAGATCACCCTGTTTGATGAAAAGGCGCGCTATCAGCACCTGCAGGAAAGCTCCGACAGCCAGATCGATACGCTGCGTCAGAGCCAGGTGCGTTTACAGGCGCAACTGCAGGACACTTCACGCAAGCTGGAAAACCTGACCGATATCGAACGTCAGCTCTCTTCACGCAAGCAGTTGCAGAGTGAAATCCCGGACAACAGTGGGACCCAGCAAAAAACCGATGCCACGGGCAAGAAAGTCGCGCCGGCCAAGGCCGCAGAGTCGGACGCCGAGCCGGAGAAGGGCACCGCCCTGCCGGTGGAGCCGGAAGATACCTACGCGCCGCCCCCCGCTAACAAGGAGTCTCACGCGCAATGACCGCACGCAAACCGGCCAATTTGTTATTGGTTGACGACGATCCCAGCCTGCTAAAGCTGCTGGGGATGCGCCTGACCAGCGAAGGTTTTCATGTCACCACCGCCGAAAGCGGCCAGGAAGCGCTGCGCCTGTTAGGGCGTGAGAAGATTGATCTGGTGATCAGCGATCTGCGGATGGATGAAATGGACGGCATGGCGCTGTTTGCCGAGATCCAAAAGCATCAGCCGGGCATGCCGGTGATCATCCTGACCGCCCATGGCTCGATCCCGGACGCGGTGGCGGCTACCCAGCAAGGGGTGTTCAGTTTCCTGACCAAACCGGTGGATCGCGATGCGCTGTACAAAGCCATCGACGATGCGCTGTCGCTGTCACTGCCAGCCGGTGATGACAGCTGGCGTGAGAACATTGTCACCCGCAGTCCGCTTATGCTGCGCCTGCTGGAGCAGGCCAAAATGGTGGCGCAGTCGGATGTCAGCGTATTGATTAACGGCCACAGCGGCACCGGCAAAGAGGTGTTGGCGCAGGCGATACACGGTGCCAGCCCGCGTGGCAAGAAGGCCTTTATTGCCATTAACTGCGGCGCGTTACCGGAGCAGTTGCTGGAGTCCGAACTGTTTGGCCATGCCAAAGGGGCCTTTACCGGCGCGGTCAGCAGCCGCGAAGGCTTATTCCAGGCGGCAGCAGGCGGCACGCTGTTCCTTGACGAGATCGGCGATATGCCGCTTTCGCTGCAGGTTAAGTTGTTGCGAGTATTGCAGGAGCGCAAGGTGCGCCCGCTGGGCAGCAACCGCGATCTGGACATTGACGTTCGCATTATTTCCGCCACCCACCGCGATTTGCAAAAGGCGATGGCGAAAAACGAATTCCGCGAGGATTTGTACTACCGCCTGAACGTGGTGAACCTGAAGATCCCGGCGTTGAATGAGCGTGCCGAGGATATCCCGTTGCTGGCAAATCATCTGCTGCGTGAATCCGCCAAGCGCCACAAGCCGTTTGTCCGCAGTTTCTCAACGGATGCCATGAAACGCCTGATGACCGCCACCTGGCCGGGCAACGTGCGCCAACTGGTGAACGTGATCGAACAGTGTGTGGCCTTGACCTCTGCGCCGGTGATCAGCGAAGCGCTGGTTGAGCAGGCGCTGGAAGGGGAAAATACCGCCTTGCCGACCTTTGTCGAGGCGCGCAATCAGTTTGAATTGCACTATCTGCGCAAGCTGTTGCAAATCACCAAGGGTAACGTGACCCAGGCCGCGCGCATGGCGGGTCGCAACCGTACCGAGTTTTATAAATTGCTGTCGCGCCATGAACTGGACGCCAACGATTTTAAAGAATGATATTTTCCGCCGCAGCCTGCGCACGCAGGTTCTCAACAAACGCGGCGGAATGATTTACACTCCGTTCTCTGGTTTGTGGCATGGCCCAACACAGAGCACCATGGAACGTATTAAGCGGGATCCTAAACAATGAGCAGATCACTTTCCATCGCACTGGCCCAGCTAAATCTGCTGGTCGGTGACATTGAAGGCAACACCGAACGCATGTTGCAAACCGTGCAAGAGCAGCAGAAGGCGGGAGCCGATCTGGTCATGTTCACCGAGTTGGCGCTCTCCGGCTATCCGCCGGAAGACCTGCTGTATCGCAACGATTTTTATCAGCGCTGTGACGCACAGTTGCACCGTTTGCAGCAGGCATCCGCCGAGGTCGCCATCCTGGTTGGCCACCCGTGGCGCGAAGGCGACAAGCTGTATAATGCGCTGTCGCTGTTCTCCGAAGGGCAGTTGCTGACGCGTTACTTCAAGCAACAGTTGCCGAACTACGGCGTTTTCGATGAGAAACGCTACTTCGAGGCTGGTAAAGAAACCTGCGTGGTTGAGCTGAAAGGCTATCAATTGGGCCTGCTGATTTGCGAAGATCTGTGGTTCCCGGAACCGGTCGATGCCGCCAAGGCGGCCGGTGCCGAAATGATTTTGTCGATCAATGCCTCGCCGTATAACCGCGAAAAACCGTATATCCGCAAGACGCTGATGGCCGGCCATTGCCAACGTACTCATCTGCCGCTGGTGTATCTGAACCAGATCGGCGGGCAGGATGAGCTGATTTTCGACGGCTGCTCGAAGGTATTCGACGCGGCCGGTAACATGACCCACCGCCTGACGGCGTTTGCCGAGCAGGTGACCCTGCTTGAGCTCAATGAGCTGGAGGTGGTGCCGATGACCGCACCGGCCGCCGAGCTGCCGCAGTTGGCGCAGGTGTACGAAGCCCTGGTGTTGGCGGTGCGTGATTACGTGACCAAAAACGGCTTTAAGGGCGCGGTGCTGGGGCTGTCCGGCGGTATCGATTCGGCGCTGACGTTGGCGATTGCCGTCGATGCATTGGGCAAAGACAAAGTGCAGGCGCTGATGATGCCGTTCCGCTACACCGCGGACATCAGCATCGCCGATGCGAAGGAAGAAGCGGAAATCCTCGGCATTGAATTCGACATCGTCTCCATTGAACCTATGTTCGATGCCTTTATGGGCCAGCTGACGCCAATGTTTGCCGGTACCGAACGCGACACCACCGAAGAAAACCTGCAGGCGCGCTGCCGTGGCGTGGTGTTGATGGCGCTGTCCAACAAACGCCGCAGCATCGTGTTGACCACCGGCAACAAAAGCGAGATGGCCGTAGGTTACGCCACGCTGTATGGTGATATGGCGGGTGGCTTCGACGTGCTGAAGGACGTACCGAAAACGCTGGTATTCAAGCTGTCCGAATACCGCAATACCGTTTCATACGTGATCCCGCAGCGGGTTATCGATCGTCCGCCGTCCGCCGAGCTGGCACCGGATCAGCTCGATCAGGACAGTCTGCCGCCGTACGACATTCTGGATGCGATTCTGGAAGGTTACGTCGAGCGCGATAAGTCGGTTGCCGATCTGGTGGCCGAAGGTTTCGACGAGGCGATCGTGCGTAAAGTTATCCGCCTGGTGGATATCAACGAATACAAACGGCGTCAGGCCGCTGTTGGGCCGCGCATCACCGCCCGCAATTTCGGCAAAGACCGCCGCTACCCAATCACATCCGGCTTTGGCCGCAAAAATTGGTAAAGGAAACAAGATGAAAAAGATCGACGCTATTATCAAGCCGTTCAAACTGGATGATGTCCGTGAAGCGCTGGCTGAGGTTGGCATTACCGGGATGACTGTCACCGAAGTGAAAGGCTTTGGCCGCCAGAAGGGCCACACCGAGCTGTACCGTGGCGCGGAGTACATGGTCGATTTTCTGCCGAAGGTGAAAATTGAGATCGTGGTGGCCGACGATATCGTCGATACCTGCGTAGAGACCATCATGCAGACTGCACAAACCGGTAAAATCGGCGACGGCAAAATCTTTGTCTTCGACGTGGCGCGCGTAGTGCGCATCCGTACCGGTGAGCAGGACGAAGAAGCGATCTAATTTAACGTTTCTGGTCTGAAATCCCTGAGGGCGCAGCTCAATACTGCGCCCTTGTTGTTTCTGCCATTCCCCCCTTGAGCCCGCGGTTTTATTCTCCAGTCTCAGTCATTCCTGTGGTTAGCGTTCTAAAAAAGCGAAGGCCATCGCGTTTTAGATGGTTTTTTCGATCGCTTTCCGCACGGCATCTACACTCAACCCAACTGTTTTGATTGAGGTTGTTCCCTATGATGACGCTGCGCCAAATCCGCCATTTCATTGCCGTGGCGGAAACCGGGTCGATCTCCGCTGCCGCTCAGGCGGTGTTTGTTTCCCAGTCCTCACTGACGCTGGCCATTCAGCAGTTGGAAACCGACATCGGTGTGCGGCTGTTTGATCGCCACGCCAAGGGCATGAACCTGACGCACCAGGGCCACCAGTTTCTGCGCCAGTCTTATCTGATCCTCGCGACGGTGGATAACGCCAAGCGCAGCCTGCAATTGGGGACCGAAAGCCTGACCGGCAAGCTGACCATCGGCGTGACCAGCCTGGTGGCAGGGTACTTTTTGGTCGAGCTGTTGAAGCGATTTAAATCGGCTTACCCCAACGTCACCCTTCAGGTGATTGAAGATGAACGCCCTTATATTGAGCATCTGCTGGTGAGCGGGGAAATCGATATCGGCGTGCTGATCCTGTCGAATATCGAAGACCGCGACGCGTTGCAGACCGAAGTGCTGATGCACTCGCCTTATCGCCTGTGGCTGCCGCCGCTGCATCCGTTGCTGGATCATGAAAGTATTGGTCTGGCGGACGTAGCGAAGCTGCCGTTGATCCAGCTTAACGCCGATGAAATGGACGTCCATGCGCGGCGCATTTGGGCACGCGCCGGAGTGAAACCGGAGATTGCCATGAAAACCGCGTCGACGGAGGCGGTGCGCAGCCTGGTAGCTGCGGGCATGGGGGTCTCGATCCTGCCGGACATGGCCTACCGCGCCTGGTCGCTGGAAGGCAACATGATTGAGGCGCGTAAGCTGGTGGATCTGCTGGAGCCGCTGGACATCGGTCTGGCCTGGCGACGCGGCAGTGCGCGGCCGGAACTGGTCACGCCGTTTCTTACCATTGCGCGTGAGAACGGCAATATGCACGCTGCTGGGCTCAAGCATTCGATTTAATCGAACGCGGCGTTCAGTATTTAGAATTTGTTGGCTGCCCGAGGCTCGCTTAGTCTGATTGAAACTAACTTATTCACATTTAGTTAACGTTTTGGTCACTTAGAGGCGATACGCGATGGCAGATGTGCACCTCCTTTCAGGTTTATCCTGTCAGCAATTCATTAACGGTCAGTCGGTCGAAGGCGAAGGCCAGCAAGAGTGCATCGTTAATCCAGCCAATGGCGAAACGCTGGTTTCCATCACCGAAGCCTCATCGGCACAGGTTGGCAGTGCAGTCAAAGCGGCACAGCAGGCTTTCGGCCACTGGTCGCGTACCACGCCGGCCTACCGTGCTGCTATCCTGCTGCGCATTGCCGACGCCATCGAGCGGCAGGCCGGGCGTCTGGCCGGTCTGGAGGCGCTCAACTGCGGCAAACCCTTGCATCAGGCGCTCAATGACGATCTGCCGGCTGCCGTCGATGTGTTCCGGTTCTTTGCCGGTGCGGTGCGCACCCAGCAGGGACAACTGGCCGGTGAATATATTGAAGGCCACACTTCGATGATCCGCCGCGACCCGATCGGCGTGGTGGCCTCGATTGCGCCGTGGAACTACCCACTGATGATGGCGGCGTGGAAGATCGCGCCGGCGCTGGCGGCGGGTAACACCGTGGTATTCAAACCTTCCGAACATACTCCGCTGACCATTCTGGCGCTGGTGCCTGCGTTGCAGGACATCCTGCCACCGGGCGTGCTGAATATCATTTATGGCGGCGGGGAAGGGGTCGGCAGCCATCTGGTCGGTCATCCTCAGGTACGGTTGGTCTCGGTCACCGGCGACATCGTCACCGGGCAAAAAATTCTGCAGGCCGCGGCGAAAAGCGTCAAACGTACCCACCTGGAGCTGGGCGGCAAGGCACCGGTGATTGTCTGCGACGACGCCGACCTGGATGAAGTGGTCAACAGCATCCGCACCTACGGCTACTACAACGCCGGCCAAGACTGCACCGCCGCCTGCCGCATCTACGCGCAGGCGGGGATCTATCCCAAGCTGGTGGAGGCGCTGGGCGAGGCGGTTGCCAGCCTGCGTTTTGCCCGCAAACGCGATGAAGATAACGAAATCGGCCCGCTGATCAGCAGCCGCCAACGCGATCGCGTCGCCAGCTTTGTCGAGCGGGCGCTCAGCCAGCCACATATTGAACTGATCACCGGCGCCGCCGCGCATTCCGGCCCTGGCTTCTACTACCAACCCACGCTGCTGGCCGGCTGCCTGCAAAGTGACGAAATCGTCCAGCGCGAAGTGTTCGGCCCGGTGGTGAGCGTCACCCGCTTCGAACATCTGGAGCAGGCGGTCAACTGGGCAAACGATTCCGAATACGGCCTGGCCTCGTCGGTCTGGACGCAGAATATCGATCGGGCGCTGCATATTGCCGCACATCTGCAATACGGCAGCACCTGGATCAATACCCATTTCACCCTGGCGAGTGAGATGCCGCACGGGGGCCTGAAACGCTCCGGCTACGGCAAAGATCTATCCAGTGATTCACTGCAGGACTACAGCGTGGTCAGGCACGTAATGGCGAAGTTTAAAGCCACATTCTAATGAAATTAGGGCGGCAGCCGTTCCCTGCCGCACACAGATACGCAACACAGGGGTAATTACGATGGGAAAAACTACCGCAGTCACCACCACAGTTTCCGCACTCTGTTTCACCGTGCTTTGCGGCCTGGCCCAGGCGGCCGACTTGCCGCAGGCGCTGGGTAAAGGCGAAGGGCGACTGGATATCATTGCCTGGCCCGGCTACATCGAACGTGGTCAGTCTGATAAAAACTATGACTGGGTCAGCCAGTTCGAAAAACAAACCAGCTGTGCGGTGAATGTGAAAACCGCCGCCACCTCCGATGAAATGGTCAGCCTGATGGCCAAGGGCGGCTATGATCTGGTCACCGCTTCCGGCGATGCCTCGTTACGCCTGATCTTCGGTAAGCGGGTGCAGCCGATCAACCCTGCGCTGATCCCCAACTGGAAAAATATCGACCCGCGCTTGCTGAACGGCGCCTGGTATACCGTAGACGGCAAAACCTACGGCACGCCCTATCAGTGGGGGCCAAACCTGCTGATGTACAACACCAAAACCTTCCCGACGCCGCCAGACAGCTGGGCAGTAGTGTTCCAGCAACAGAACCTGCCGGACGGCAAGACCAATCAGGGCCGGGTGCAAGCCTACGATGGGCCGATTTACATCGCCGATGCGGCGCTGTTCCTGAAGGCTACGCAGCCGCAGCTTGGCATCAGCGACCCGTACCAGTTGAACGAAGAGCAATATCAGGCGGCATTGAAGATATTGCGCACCCAGCATGCGTTGATCCACCGCTACTGGCATGACACCTCGGTACAGATGAGTGATTTCAAAAACGAAGGCGTCGTGGCCTCCAGCGCCTGGCCGTATCAGGCCAATGCCCTGAAAGGGGAAGGCCAGCCGATTGGCACCGTGTTCCCGAAAGAGGGGGTTACCGGCTGGGCGGACACCACCATGCTGCACGCCGATGCCAAACACCCGAACTGTGCTTATCTGTGGATGAACTGGTCGCTGGAGCCAAAAGTGCAGGGCGACGTTGCCGCCTGGTTTGGTTCGGTACCGGCGTCTCCGGCAGGCTGCAAGGCCAGTACGCTGTTGGGTGACAAGGGTTGTGAAACCAACGGCTTCAACCAGTTCGACAAGATTGCCTTCTGGAAAACGCCGCAGGCGCAGGGCGGCAAGTTCGTGCCGTACAGCCGCTGGACTCAGGACTATATCGCCATCATGGGCGGTCGGTAACCCGCGGAGGGCGTAGCTTGCTACGCCCGATGAATGCTTATCAGGAGCGCAGATCATGACCATTGCCGTGCAATTTATCGATGTTTCACGGAGCTTCGGCGACGTTCGCGCCGTGGACCGGGTTTCTATCGAAATACAAGATGGGGAATTCTTCTCCATGCTCGGGCCTTCTGGCTCGGGCAAAACCACCTGCCTGCGACTGATCGCCGGCTTTGAACAACTCAGCGCCGGTTCGATCCGTATTCACGGCCAGGAAGCGGCCAATTTGCCGCCGTATCAGCGTGACGTGAATACCGTTTTCCAGGATTACGCACTGTTCCCGCACATGTCGGTGCTGGAAAACGTGGCCTACGGACTGATGGTGAAAGGTGTCGCCAAGCGTGAGCGGCTGGCTCGGGCCCAGGAGGCGCTGGACAGTGTGGCGCTGGGGTTCGTCGCCGAACGTAAACCGGCGCACCTTTCCGGTGGTCAGCGGCAGCGTGTGGCACTGGCCCGCGCGCTGGTTAACCGACCACGGGTGCTGTTGCTGGATGAGCCACTGGGCGCACTGGATCTCAAGCTGCGTGAACAGATGCAGGGCGAACTGAAAAAGCTGCAGCGCCAGTTAGGGATCACCTTTATTTTCGTCACTCACGATCAGAGCGAAGCACTGTCGATGTCGGATCGGGTGGCGGTGTTCAATAACGGGCGTATCGAGCAGGTGGACGCGCCACGTGAGCTGTACATGCGGCCGAAAACGCCGTTCGTCGCCGAATTTGTCGGGACTTCCAACGTGGTGCGCAGCGAGCTGGCGCAGCGCTTGCTCGGCCAGACCGCCACCTTCTCTATCCGCCCCGAACATATTCGCCTGGTGGATATGAACGGTGCCGCACAGGGCGAAATTCAGGTGCAGGGCACGCTGCAAGAGATCCATTATCAGGGTGCAGCGACGCGTTATGAAATTGCGCTGAGCAGCGGTGAAAAACTGCTGGTCAGCGAGGCGAATCCTCAGTGGCACGCCGCCGGACAGCAGCATTTGATCGGTCAGCCGGTCACCGCCTGCTGGTCACGTGAGGCGATGGTACCGCTGCTGGAGGAGAGGTGAGATGGAGATGAGCATCGACTATCCCGCGCCGCGCCGCGGTACCTTGCGCGCCCTGTCGACCTTTCTCTACCGCCGGCCGACGCTGTACCTGCTGCTGTTACTGGTGCCGCCGCTGTTGTGGTTCGGCGCGGTGTACCTCGGCTCATTATTGACACTGCTGTGGCAGGGGTTCTATACCTTCGACGATTTCACCATGACGGTGACGCCGGATCTGACCTTCGATAACCTGCGGGCGCTGTTTAACCCGGCCAACTACGACATCATCCTGCGCACGTTGACGATGGCGGTGCTGGTGTCACTGGCCAGTGCGGTGCTGGCGTTCCCGATTGCCTATTACATGGCGCGTTACACCAGCGGCCGCGTCAAAGCGTTCTTTTATATCGCGGTGATGATGCCGATGTGGGCCAGCTATATCGTCAAGGCCTATGCCTGGACGCTGCTGCTGGCGAAGGATGGCGTGGCGCAGTGGTTCCTGCAGCATCTGGGGCTGGAGCCGGTGCTGACGGCGATCCTGACCGTGCCGGGTGTCGGCGGCAATACCCTGTCGACCTCCGGGCTGGGGCGTTTTCTGGTGTTTGTCTATATCTGGCTGCCGTTCATGATCCTGCCGATCCAGGCGGCGCTGGAACGTCTGCCACCTTCGTTGCTGCACGCTTCGGCAGATCTGGGCGCACGCCCGTCGCAGACTTTCCGTTACGTGATCCTGCCGCTGGCGGTGCCAGGCATTGCCGCCGGGTCGATCTTCACCTTCTCACTGACGCTGGGGGACTTTATTGTGCCGCAGCTGGTGGGGCCGCCGGGCTATTTCATCGGCAGCATGGTGTACGCCCAGCAAGGGGCGATCGGCAATATGCCGATGGCAGCAGCCTTTACCCTGGTGCCGATTGTGTTGATCGCGATTTATCTTTCCATTGTGAAACGTCTGGGGGCCTTCGATGCACTCTGAGCGCGCGCCATTAGGGCTGAAACTGGCCGCCTGGGGCGGTCTGATTTTCCTGCATTTCCCGCTGGCGATTATCGCCATCTACGCCTTCAACACCGAGGACGCGGCGTTCAGCTTCCCGCCGAAGGGCTTCACGCTGCATTGGTTTAGCGTGGCTGCCGGTCGGCAGGACATTATCGATGCGATGCTGCTTTCTGCACAGATTGCCGCGCTGGCGACGGCGGTGGCGCTGGTGCTGGGCACCCTGGCGGCGGCGGCGCTGTACCGACGTGATTTCTTCGGTAAAGACAGCATTTCACTGTTGCTGCTGTTACCGATCGCGCTACCGGGCATTGTTACCGGTCTGGCGCTGCTGGCGGCGTTCAAGGCGCTGAATATCGAACCGGGGGTGCTGACCATCGTGATTGGCCATGCCACCTTCTGCGTGGTGATCGTGTTTAACAACGTCATCGCTCGTTTCCGCCGGACTTCCCATAGCCTGATCGAGGCGTCAATGGATCTCGGCGCCGACGGCTGGCAAACCTTCCGCTACGTGATGCTACCCAACCTAGGTTCGGCATTGCTGGCCGGGGGCATGCTGGCATTCGCCTTGTCATTTGATGAAATCATCGTCACCACCTTTACCGCCGGACATGAGCGCACGCTGCCGCTGTGGTTGCTGAACCAGCTTGGCCGTCCGCGCGATGTGCCGATCACCAACGTGGTGGCGCTGTCGGTGATGTTGCTGACCATGTTCCCGATTTTGGGGGCCTATTACCTGACCAAGGGCGGCGAAAGCGTCGCCGGCAGCGGCAAATAACCTCTGACCCTAATGCGTACCAGACATCTTATAAAAGGATAACCCTATGCAAAGCCAACTGTTGATTAACGGCCAACTGGTTACCGGCCAGGGCGAGTTGTTGCCGGTGTATAACCCGGCAACCGGAGAGGTGGTGGTACAGGTGGCTGAAGCCAGTGCAGAGCAGGTCGATCAGGCCGTGCTGGCGGCCGACGCCGCATTTGTACACTGGGGGCAGACCACGCCGAAAGAACGTGCTGAACACCTGCTGAAGCTGGCGGATCTGATCGACAGCCATGCGGAAACCCTGGCCCGCCTGGAATCGATCAACTGTGGTAAACCCTACCACTGCGTGCTGAATGACGAACTGCCGGGCGTGGCTGATGTCTTCCGCTTCTTCGCCGGGGCCAGTCGTTGCCTGAGCGGGCTGGCGGCCGGTGAGTATCTGGCTGGACACACGTCGATGATCCGCCGCGATCCGCTGGGCGTAGTCGCCTCGATCGCCCCCTGGAACTACCCATTGATGATGGCGGCGTGGAAGCTGGCTCCGGCGCTGGCGGCAGGTAACTGCGTGGTGCTTAAGCCGTCGGAACAAACCCCGTTGACCACCTTCAAGCTGGCCGAGCTGGCCGCCGGTCTGTTCCCGCCGGGCGTGTTTAACGTGCTGTTTGGCCGCGGTGCCAGCGTCGGCGATCGCCTGACCGGCCATAACAAAGTGCGCATGGTGTCGCTGACCGGCTCAATCGCCACCGGCGAACACATTATTGGCCATACCGCATCCGGCATTAAGCGCACCCATATGGAGCTGGGGGGCAAGGCGCCGGTGCTGGTGTTTGACGACGCCGACCTGCAGCAGGTGGTGGAGGGGATCCGCAGCTTTGGTTTCTACAACGCCGGTCAGGACTGTACCGCCGCCTGCCGTATTTATGCGCAGAAGGGGATCTATCCGCAGTTGGTGAAAGCATTGGGTGAGGCCATCGGTAGCCTGAAGATCGGCCCGCCGGAAGATCAAAGTAGCGAACTGGGCCCATTGATAACCGCTCAGCATCTGGAGCGGGTGGTGGGTTTTGTCGAACGGGCCAAGGCCTTGCCGCACGTGCAGGTGGTGACCGGTGGTGACAGGGTTAACGGCCCTGGCTACTATTTCCAGCCGACGCTGCTGGCGGGGGCTCGGCAGGAAGATGAAATCGTCCAGCGTGAAGTGTTCGGCCCGGTGGTGACCGTTACGCCGTTCGACGACGAAGCGCAGGTACTGGCCTGGGCCAACGAGTCTGACTACGGGCTGGCGTCTTCCCTGTGGACCCGCGACGTGGGCCGGGCACACCGTCTGAGCGCCCGTTTGCAGTATGGTTGTACCTGGGTGAATACCCATTTCATGTTGGTCAGCGAGATGCCGCACGGTGGCCAAAAGCTGTCCGGTTACGGCAAGGATATGTCGATGTATGGCCTGGAAGATTACACCGCAATCCGCCACGTGATGTTTAAACATTGATTCATCAGGTTTTATCTGCAAAATAACGCGGCTTTTAAGCAGGCTGGTACTTGCTTGATAATAATATTCCCCTATGAATTTCAAGTTACAGCTAGGCGGCCAGCTTGCTCATCCCCAGGAGCTTACTTAAGTAAGTGACTGGGGTGAGCAAGTGCAGGTAACAACGCTGTAGCTTGAAATACGACGGGGATAAAAACTGAAGGAAGCCAATTATGGGTATCACCAGACGCGATTTTCTTAATGGGGTAGCGATCACCATCGCCGCCGGGTTAACGCCGATGCAGATCCTGCGCGCATCGCCGCAAACCGCCAATCAAACCCTCTATTACCCACCGACGCTGACCGGGCTGCGGGGCAACCATCCCGGTTCGTTTGAGCATGCGCATCAACTGGGACGTGACGGCAAGGCCTTCGATTTTGCCAGCATCCCAGCCACGGAAGAGTTCGATCTGGTGGTGGTTGGTGCCGGTATCAGTGGGCTGGCGGCCGCCTGTTTCTGGCAGCAAATGAAGGGGCCGCAGCAGCGTATTTTGCTGATCGATAATCATGACGACTTTGGTGGTCACGCCAAGCGTAATGAGTTCAGCAGCGAGAACGGCACCATCCTCGGCTACGGTGGCAGCGAGTCGCTGCAGTCGCCGCGATCCAACTTCAGTCCGGTGGCGATGGGGCTGCTGCAAAAGCTGGGCGTCAGCATCGACAACCTGGAAAAGGCTTTCGATAAAACCTTCTACCCGGATCTGAACCTGAGCCGTGGCGTCTATTTCGATCGCAAAAACTTCGGCGTCGACAAAGTGGTGAACGGGGATCCGGGCCGCATGGTGGCGGACGATATCCCCCATGACCGCCTCAACGGCCGTTCCTACGAAGCCTTTATCGGTGATTTCCCACTGCCGGAGAGCGATCGTCAGGCGCTGATTTTGCTACACACCGTGGATAAAGATTATCTGCCGGAGATGAACCAGGAACAAAAAAGCGAATGGCTCGACAAACACAGCTATACCGAGTTCCTGCGTGACAAGGTTGGCCTGAGCGAAATGGCAATCCGCTATTTCCAACAAACCACCAGTGATTTCCAGGCGGTGGGTATCGACGCCACCTCTTGCAGCGATGCGCGCATCTGCGATCTGCCTGGCCTGAACGGCATGAACCTGCCGCCACTGGATGAGGAGTCGCAGGCAGATCTCGACGATCCTTACGTATTCCACTTCCCGGACGGCAACGCTACGTTGACGCGTTTAATGGTGCGCCATCTGATCCCGGCAGTCTCACCGGGCGGCAAAGACATGAATGACATCGTGCTGGCGAAGTTCGACTACAGCCAGCTCGAGCGAGCGGAGTCACCGGTAAAACTGCGGTTGAACAGCACCGGGCTACACGCGGCCAACGTCGGTGACAAGGTCGAGGTGACCTATATGACCGGCGAGAAGATGACCAAGGTGCGTGCCGGACAGGTTGTGATGGCCGGGTACAACATGATGATCCCGTATCTGGTGCCGGAAATGTCAGCTGAGCAGCAACAGGCGCTGAAACAGAACGTCAAGTCGCCGCTGGTGTACAGCAAAGTAGTGATCCGCAACTGGCAGTCGTTTATCAAACTGGGCGTGCATGAAGTTTACTCGCCGACGGCGCCTTATTGCCGCGTGAAGCTGGATTACCCGGTGAGCATGGGCGGCTATCAGCACCCGCGGGATCCGAACCAGCCGATTGGCCTGCACATGGTGTATGTACCGACGCTGGCGGGCAGCGGGCTGAGCCCGCGTGAACAGTCGCGCAAAGGTCGCGCCTTGCTGTTGGGGACGCCGTTTGAAGTGCATGAGCAGATGATCCGTGAACAGCTGCAGGGCATGCTCGGCTCTGCCGGTTTCGATCATCAGCGAGATATAGAGGCAATCACCGTTAACCGCTGGTCGCACGGCTATTCTTACTTCCTCAACGGGCTGTTTGACGATGAGGACGAGGCGAAGAAAATCATAGAGACGGCACGCCAGCCGATCGGCAAAATTGTGATTGCCAACTCGGATTCAGACTGGAGCCCGTACGCCAACTCGGCGATCGACCAGGCATGGCGCGCGGTAAATGAACTGGCCTTCGGCCATGTTGCCGCCAAGGAGGGAGCATGAGCATGCGTTCACTGTATTTACTGACCTTACTGGCAGTTGGCGGTTCGGCCCAGGCGATGTCGGCCGGGGAATACGTGGCCAAGGCCGGTGACTGCACCGCCTGCCATACCGCACCGGGCGGCGCTCTGTTTGCCGGTGGTATGAAGTTCCCGACCCCGTTGGGCACTATTTACGCTACCAATATTACGCCGGACCAGCAGCAGGGCATCGGGGCTTATTCTTTTGAAGAGTTTGACCGTGCGATGCGCCAGGGGATCGCCAAAGATGGCCATCGGCTGTATCCGGCGATGCCTTACACCTCTTACGCCAAAATGAATGCGGAAGATATGCGTGCGCTGTACGACTATCTGATGAAGGAAGTCCCGGCGCAGAATACCGCTAACCGTGCCAGTGATATCAGTTGGCCACTGTCGATGCGTTGGCCGTTGGCAATATGGAACCAGCTGTTCCATGAGGATACGCCATACCAGCCGGACAACAGCCAGAGCACCGAGTGGAACCGCGGGGCTTACCTGGTGCAAGGGGCGGGGCACTGCGGCAGTTGCCACACGCCGCGCGGTTGGGCGATGCAGGAGAAAGGATTGGACAGTAAAGAGCCGACCTTCCTGAGCGGCGCCGAACTGGATGGGTGGTACGCTTCCGGGTTACGCGGGCTGCAACAGGACGAGGTCGTGGCCTTGCTGAAAACCGGACGTAGCCAACATGCGGCGGTCGCAGGGCCGATGGGTGAGGTGGTTAGCCACAGTACGCAATATCTGACCGATGGCGATCTGAACGCCATTGCGACCTATCTGCACAGCCTGGCGGCGGAAAAACCGCAGGCGGAGAAAGCCGTGGCAATGACCAACGGCAATTCGCAGGTAGGGCAAGCCACCTATGCCATGTACTGCTCAACCTGCCATGGCAATAAGGGCGAGGGCAGCGACAACACCATTCCGGCACTGGCGGGTAACGCAACGGTCACGGCGGAAAACCCGCTAACTGCGCTGCGCGTGGTATTGGAAGGAGCGCATACGCCAATCACCCAACATGCCACGGCGATCGCCATGCCGGGTTACGCCTGGACGTTGAACGACCAACAGGCTGCCGATCTGATGAGTTATTTACGGGGAAGCTGGGGCAACCAGGCGGCACCGGTTACGGCGCAGCAGGTTCAAGAGACACGCAAGCTGGCGGAGAAATAACAGAAGGGCGCGGGTTGAGCTGTTTATTAGATAGAGATACTCGGGCCTAGCGCACCGAGGGGCCGTTATGGGACACGTCCGTGTGTCCCACCCTACGGGCCGACTGGAAGTCGTTCCAATTTGCTCCCGGCAAATTGGTCGGCGGGCAAGCTGCTACGACCCCTTCGGCACGCTCTCCCTAATAACGAGCATTATCAGCCATCTGAGGGCGCGGCAACATGCCGCGCCCCTTTCAATTACATCACCTTATGCGGGCCGAAGCATTCGTAGTGGATGCGTTCGGCTTCTACACCCATCTCCAGCAACTGCTTGCCCACATGCTGCATAAACGGCACCGGCCCACAGAAGTAGTAATGCATCTGCGGCGTGCTGAGCGTTTCGCGCAGGGCACTGAGGTTCATCAGGCCACGGCTCTGGTAGTCACGGCCTTCCACATCATTGACGCCCGGTTGGTTGTACCAGACGTGACGACTCAGGTTTGGCATACGGTCGGCGATGTTTGCCACTTCATCGGCAAAGGCGTGAACGCTGCCGTTTTCCGCTGCGTGCAGCCAGTGTACGTCCGCAGGGTGCTGGTTATCGTGCAGAGTATTGAGCATGCCGAGCATTGGCGTTTGGCCGACACCGGCGGAGATCAGCGCCACCGGGGTTTCCGGCTGTGCTTCGAGGAAGAAATCCCCGTGCGGCGGAGCGAGATAAATCACGTCGCCTTCTTTGGCTTGCTGATGCAGGAAGTTCGATACCTTGCCCTGATCTTCACGTTTTACCGCAATGCGATAGTACTCACCATTCGGTGAGGTGGTCAGTGAGTATTGGCGAATTTCCTGGTTTTCCATGCTGTCGTGCTTGATGTAGACCGCCAGGTATTGACCCGGTTTGAAGTCGATCACCTTGCCACCGTCAACCGGTGCCAACACGAAGCTGCAAATCACCTCGCTCTGTGGCTGTTTTTTGACGATGCGGAATGCGCGCAGGTTACGCCAGCCGCCGTCGGCCGTTTCACTGGCCTGATAAATCTGGCCTTCGCGCTGGATAAATACATCTGCCAATACGCCGTAAGCTTTGCCCCAGGCATCCAGCACTTCCTGGCCTGGGCTGAACATTTCATCCAGGGTTGCCAGCAGATGACCACCGACAATTTGATATTGGTCCGGCCGAATATTCAGGCTGGTGTGCTTCTGAGCAATACGCTCTACCGCTGGCAGCAGCGTCGCCAGGTTTTCGATATTCGCCGCATAGGCACAGATCGCATCAAACAACGCCTGACGCTGATCGCCATTGCGCTGGTTGTTCATGTTGAACACATCTTTTAACTCAGGATTGTGCTCGAACATGCGATCGTAGAAATGGGCGGTCAGTTTCGGCCCGGTAGCGGCCAGCAGGGGAATGGTAGATTTTACGGTGGCGATGGTTTGGCTATCCAGCATGGTAGCGCTCCTTGGTCGATCATTATTGGAATATTGTAATGATGCATTTAAAATGCATCTTTAAGTTTTGACGCATCCTAACGGTTTCTGCCCTGGCTGTAAATACCCCTGTTTTTGTTGCGGGGTCGTTAAGCGGCGATCTCGCTCACAGAACATGAAAAAACCGCATGCTCGGTATGAGTAAAAGTCCGTTGTCGAATGGGGTGATTTATCGGATCAAAGCCTTGCTGCGCCTAATGCCAATCGTTTGCGTAAAAACCTCTGTCAAGGCCTATCCTCAGTAGGGCGAAACAGTTTACACTGTGGGCCAGAACCCAACCGGGTAGTTATTTGGTGATTTTTTAGTTAGCCGATTTAAGTCAGGAGAAGCCGGATGTTAAAGCGTGAAATGAACATTGCTGATTACGATGCCGAACTGTGGCGTGCAATGGAGCAAGAAGTGGTGCGTCAGGAAGAGCACATTGAGCTGATTGCATCTGAGAACTACACCAGCCCGCGCGTAATGCAGGCTCAGGGTTCCCAGTTGACCAACAAATACGCTGAAGGTTATCCGGGCAAGCGTTATTACGGCGGCTGCGAATATGTGGATATCGTTGAGCAACTGGCGATCGACCGTGCCAAAGAGCTGTTCGGTGCTGATTACGCCAACGTACAGCCACACTCCGGTTCCCAGGCGAACTTTGCTGTTTATACCGCGCTGCTGCAGCCGGGCGACACCATTCTGGGGATGAACCTGGCGCACGGCGGCCACCTGACCCACGGTTCTCCGGTTAACCTGTCCGGCAAACTGTATAACGTGGTGCCTTACGGCATCGACGAAAAAGGTCAAATCGACTACGAAGATCTGGCTAAACAGGCGCAGACTCATAAACCAAAAATGATCATCGGCGGCTTCTCTGCCTTCTCCGGTATCGTTGATTGGGCAAAAATGCGTGAAATCGCCGACAGCATCGGCGCCTACCTGTTCGTTGACATGGCGCACGTTGCGGGCCTGATTGCCGCTGGCGTTTATCCGAACCCGGTCCCTCACGCGCACATCGTCACCACCACCACCCACAAAACCCTGGCGGGTCCGCGCGGCGGCCTGATCCTGGCGAAAGGCGGTGATGAAGACCTGTATAAAAAGCTGAACTCCGCCGTGTTCCCGGGTGGCCAGGGCGGCCCGCTGATGCACGTGATCGCCGGTAAAGCGGTGGCGCTGAAAGAAGCGATGGAGCCTGAGTTCAAGATTTACCAGCAGCAAGTGGCCGATAACGCCAAAGCTATGGTGGAAGTGGTTCTGCAACGCGGCTACAAAGTGGTTTCCGGTGGCACCCATAACCACCTGTTCCTGCTGGACCTGGTTGACAAGAACCTGACCGGTAAAGAAGCTGATGCAGCCCTGGGCCGTGCCAACATCACCGTGAACAAAAACAGCGTACCAAACGATCCCAAGAGCCCGTTCGTCACCTCCGGTGTGCGTATCGGTACTCCAGCTGTGACTCGCCGCGGCTTTAAAGAAGCTGATGTGCGTGAACTGGCCGGCTGGATCTGCGACGTGTTGGACAACATCAATGATGAAGCCACCATCGAACGCACCAAGAAGAAAGTACTGGATATCTGCGCCCGCCTGCCGGTTTACGCATAATTCCGCTTTCTCGCTAAAAAACGCTCAGGCGTCATGCCGGTCACTTAGGTGACCGGTTTTTTTTACCTGCTGTCGACGGTGATAAATCCAACGTCGTATATATGTTTCCGTCATTAATATCAGTTATTAATATATTTAATAACAACAGGCTGTGATATTTATCGCCTTTTAATTAATTGCATTGTGTTGAGGGCGTGTTATGTGATGTGCGTCTATATGATTGTTATTTACTCTCATGGTATACCTTAATAAAGGACGATTATTATACTATGGAGTGTCGCATGACGCAGGTTATTCATTTTGTTCTCTCTTGTCTGTTAGTGACGGTAATGGCATTGATGGTGAGCCATAACCGAAAGCTAATTAAAGTCCGTTATATTATTCAGCTGCTGGTGATAGAGGTCTTACTCGCCTGGCTATTTCTCCGTTCTGATATTGGCACCGGCTTTACCGCACAGGTTTCCACAGTGTTCAACGGATTGATGCTGTTTGCCGGCGAAGGCACTGACTTCTTATTTGGCGGAATGCGAGCGCAAGGGTTGGCATTCTTCTTCCTCAATGTGTTATGCCCGATCATTTTTATTTCCGCATTGATCGGTATTATTCAGCATGTCAATCTATTGCCGATTATTATTCGGGTGGTTGGGACGGTATTATCCAAAGTCAACGGCATGGGCAAACTGGAGTCTTTTAATGCCGTCAGTGCATTATTGCTTGGGCAGTCGGAGAACTTTATCGTCTATAAAGATGTGTTGGGCAAGATGTCTGAAAACCGCATCTACACCATGGCGGCCACGGCGATGTCAACCGTCTCGGTGTTTATGGTCGGTGCCTATATCAATATGGTTGATGCCCGGTATGTCGTGGTGTCATTGATTCTGAATATGTTTAGCACATTTATCGTGCTGTCACTGATTAATCCCTATCGTGTCGATTTGGAAGAAGAAGTTCAGATGCAGGATCTGCATCGCGGACAAAGCCTCTTTGAAATGCTGGGCGAATATATTCTCGCCGGCTTTAAGGTAGCAGTAATCATTGCAGCGATGTTATTGGGGTTTATTGCCCTGATCGCCGCCATCAATGCGTTGTTTAGCGGCCTGTTTGGCATCAGCTTTCAGGGGTTACTGGGTTATCTGCTTTATCCTTTTGCCTGGGTGCTTGGCGTACCGGCTCATGAGGCGCAGCAGGTTGGCAGCATCATGGCGACCAAAATTGTCGCCAACGAGTTTGTCGCCATGACTGACCTGCAACAAATCAAAGCTGCGTTGTCGCCACGCGCTGAAGGGATCTTGTCGGTGTTCCTGATCTCCTTTGCCAACTTCACCTCGGTGGGCATTGTGGCGGGGGCGATTAAAGCGCTGAATGAGAAGCAGGGAAATGTGGTTTCCCGTTTCAGTCTGAAACTGCTGTATGGCTCAACGCTGGTGAGTTTCTTATCGGCGGCGGTAGCCGGGTTAGTTATTTAAAACGTCAGCTAGCCTGTTTCCAAGCCAGAAGTTATTTCTTTCCAACAGGGTTTAAAATCGACAGACATAATGAGGTATTACCATGAGGGTTTTGTTTATTGGTGAGTCATGGCATATTCACATGATCCACTCTAAAGGCTTTGACAGCTTTACATCGAGTAAATATGAAGAGGGCGCGGAGTATCTGTTGTCCTGTCTACGCGGCGCGGGGATGACTATCGATTATATGCCGGCACATACCGTGCAAACCGCCTTTCCGCAAACGTTGGACGAACTGCTAATTTATGATGCTGTCGTGATTAGCGATATCGGCAGCAATACCTTCTTATTGCAAAATAAAACTTTCTATAAAATGGAGATAACGACCAATGTCCTGTCATTGATAAAAGACTATCTCGCCATGGGGGGCGGAGCATTAATGATAGGCGGTTATCTTTCCTTTACCGGTATAGAGGCAAAGGCAAATTATAAAAACACCCTCCTTGCCGAAGTGTTGCCGGTTGAAATGTTAGACCACGACGATCGTATTGAATTACCGCAAGGCTGTAAACCGCTCACGCTGAGCCACAGTCATGAGATCACCCGTGATTTAAATGAATGGCCGCCTTTGCTGGGCTATAACAAATTCATTGCCAAACCTGGCAGCGAAACATTGGCCGAGATTAACGGCGATCCCCTGTTGGTGGTGGGTAAGTATCAACAGGGGCATGTTGCCTGTTTTGCCAGTGACTGTTCGCCACACTGGGGCGGGCCGCAATTTATGCAATGGGAAAACTATACCGCCTTCTGGTGCAATTTAATGAGCTCAATCAAAAGGAGAAATTGAAATGGATGACAAAACCAGGATTCAAGAAATGATTGCTGTTGCCTCCCGGGCAAGGGAGTTTTCCTATGCCCCTTATTCTAACTTTACCGTGGGCGCGGCATTAATGACCAAGAGTGGCAAGGTGTACAGCGGCTGTAATGTTGAATCCGTCTCTTATTCGCCAACGACCTGTGCGGAACGCGTTGCTATTCTGAAAGCCGTTTCTGAAGGCGAGCGCAGCTTTGAAATGATTGTGGTGATCGGTGGTCCCAGAGAGGGTGAAAGCAAGGCTAAAGGCTATTCCGGGCCATGCGGTGTGTGTCGTCAAATGATCTATGAGTTTGGCAAGGACACCAGGGTTATTATTGCCAACAGCCTGGATGAGTACTACGTACACGATATTTCGGAGCTTTTCCCCTTTGGGTTCGGGCCGGACCATTTATTGGGGTAGATCACCGACCCTCCGTTGTAGGGGCGCGATAAGTGAACTGCGCCCTGATTACAGACATAAACTGTGAACTGTATTGCACTCTATCCCTTTGAAGGTGAATGAACATTGCTAGCCAATGTGACCTCTGTCAAAGTATCGCCCTCACACCGGAGGGATCATGGTTCTGCAATCTACGCGTTGGCTAGCTCTCAGTTATTTCACCTATTTCTTTTCTTACGGCATCTTCTTACCTTTTTGGGGCGTTTGGTTAAAGGGTGAAGGCATACCGCCTGAAACCATCGGTATTCTGCTCGGCGCCGGTCTGGTTGCCCGCTTCCTTGGTAGTTTGTTGATTGCCCCTCGGGTAAAAGATCCCTCTCATCTGGTGACGGCATTACGCCTGCTAGCGTTACTGACGCTGGCTTTTGCCATTGGGTTCTGTTTCGGCAACGGCTGGGGCTGGCTGATGTTGGTGATTGCCGGCTTCAACCTGTTCTTTTCGCCGCTGGTACCGCTGACCGATGCGCTGGCCGGCACTTGGCAAAAACAAATTACCCTGGATTACGGCCGGGTGAGGTTATGGGGCTCGCTGGCGTTTGTGATTGGTTCGGCGCTGACCGGACAGATGATTTCCGTCTGGGGCCACAACGCCATCCTCTACAGCCTGATCATCAGCATACTGGCGATGCTGTTGGGCATGATGCTGAAACCGAGCGTGATGCCACAGGGCGAGGCGCGTACTCACAGCGAAGCCGATCGTTCACTGTGGGAGATGCTTAAGGAAGGGCCAGTCTGGCGCTTTCTGTTGTGCGTAACCCTGTTACAGGGCGCACATGCCGGCTATTACAGTTTCGGTTCTATCTATTGGCAGGAAGCGGGCTACTCGGCTTCGACCATTGGTTACTTATGGTCGCTGGGCGTGGTGGCGGAAGTGATTATTTTCGCCAGCAGTAATTTCCTGTTCCGTCGCTGGAATGCACGCAATCTGCTGCTGCTCTCCGCCTGCTGCGGGATACTGCGCTGGGGCCTGATGGCCAGTAGTACCGAACTCGGGTGGTTACTGGTGATCCAAATTCTGCACTGCGGCACCTTTACCGTTTGCCACTTGGCGGCGATGCGCTTTATCGCCGCGCGCAAGGGGCCGGAAGTGATCCGGCTGCAGGCGGTCTACTCGGCGCTGGCGATGGGCGGTGGTATTGCGATTATGACGGTGATCGCCGGCTTCCTGTTTGAGCATCTGCAGGGTGGGGTGTTCTGGGTGATGGCGGCCGTGGTGGTGCCGGCGCTGTTTATCCGCCCGCCGGCAGTTACGGTCAGCGGTAGTCGTTAAGAGGTTTCCAGCAGCGCACGGATGACTTTGCGCTGCTGGCGCTCTAACGGTAATTCGGTATGAATCAGCGGTGGCTGCGGTTCAGCGTGCTCCGTGGCATAAGGGGTGATCACCAACGTCACCCCCTGCGGTGCACCGGAGTGCAGATAGTCGCGCAGCGGCAGATATTTGATGTTCAACGGCAGTAACGTTAATTCGCGGATCTGATATTCCACTTCCTCTTCCAATTGCGGGTTGTCCAGCGTTAGCAATAACACCTGCTTTTCCTGCAACGCATTGCCCTGCATCAGCCAGGCACCGAAACTGATGGCGACCAGCCCGGCTTCTTCGCTGGAAAAATGAATGCCGTACTCTTGTTCGAGCGGTGCCAGTGCCTCCTGAGCGGTACGCATCAGGCGTGGATACTTGCGCTGCACTTCTTCCAGCAGCGAGTTATCGATGCCAATCTCAAAGCGACAGCGTTCTACCGCCGGTGCCAGGTGGGCAAACAGTTGGCTGATCAAATCCTCTTTACTGCTGAAGGTCATGCCGGAAATCTGTTGGAAGCGCTCGACCATATTTTCAATCGCTGCCATCAAGCGCAGATCTTCCGCTGAGTCGTTACTGTGGTAGTTGTGATTTTTCAGCATGGTGAACATTAACACCAGAAAGTCGCTTTCGCTGGCCTCGGGTGGCAGGACAAAAAGCTGATTCAGTGATTGATGCAGCCAGCCGGCGGCCTGATGCTCCGGCTTCTGATGCAACCAGTCGCGTTGGGCGGGGCTGAAGGTCGGGTGCCGCTGGCGTTGGGTTTCCCATGCGCAGTAGCGCAGGTAGTGCTGCAGGAACTGACGATCGCGCCGATCAAAGCTGCGATTGATCAGCGTTTCACACTCACTGATGTATTGCTCTAACTGCGGTGTCAGGTCGATGCTTAGTCCCAGCGCCTGCTGTAGCCAGTGGGAAAAATGTTGCTCGATAAATTCCGGGCTGCAGCGCAGGGCTCGTCGCAACCAGTGGAGCAGGCAGAGGCGTTGGTTGAGCGCGCTGCCCCTGATCCGGTAACCTTCGTCGGGATTGCCGTCGATCTCCAGGTGGTGGAAACGCTGGATTTCACTGGCAACCTCGGCTATATCTTGCCGGGTGATAGGGGGGGCGACGCCATTAATTTGGCTGATAGTCTCCAGTTGTACTGCGGGCACCGGCGCATACAGCATCAATAACAGATGGCAGCGTCGTTGTTGACCGGAGAGCTCAGGCACGGGGCCAGTGTCCAGGCTCATATCACCTTCAGGCAGGTCACGTTTAAATTATGAATAAGCATAGCAAATGGCGCTGCGCGGCGTGGCAACGGCACCCGGTTTTACTTCGGCTTACAACTTTCGTCACAATTATTGGGCGGAACGGCGGTGGTTGAAGAACGGTTGATGTTACTTTATAACAATAATGAGTATCGTTTGATGATGAAGTTACGTTTTATTTTTGCCGGGTTTTTAACGCTACTCAGCACCGGCGCTGTCGCTCACCCGCACAGCTTTATTGATATGAACACCACCTTTGTGGCTAAGGATCAACAGCTGGTTGGCTTGAAAATGGTTTGGGTTATGGATGAAATCACCTCGGCGGATCTGCTGTACGATGCGGAAAATGCCAAAAACGACTCGGAAGTGTGGAAAAAGCTGGCGGCACAGGTGATGGCCAATGTCCTGGGGCAACACTATTTCACCGATGTCTATCGCGACGGCAAGCCGGTGAAATACCTGAATCTGCCAACGGAATATCACCTTTCGCGCCAGGGGCACCAGGCGGTGCTGGAATTTATCCTGCCGCTGGCCGAACCGCAGCCGCTGGCGGGCAAGCCGTTTGAGATCTCCACCTACGATCCCACTTATTTTGTCGATATGACTTATAAAGATAAAACGGCAGTGCATTTGCCGCCGGAGATGAGGGCGCAATGCAAGTTTAAATTGATGACGCCGAAGCCGGACAGCTCCCTGCAGGCCTATGCGTTATCCCTCGATAAGAATGATTCACCCGGCGAAGATATGGCGCTGGGACAGCAGTTTGCCCAGCGAGTCAGCCTGCAATGTCAATAAACCTCAGCCAACACACCCCGCGTAAGCGACACTGGGCTTTCAGCCTTTGGCCGTTGTTGTTGTTTGCACTGTTGCTGGCGCTGGGTGCCCAGTTGGTGTGGCACTATTGGCCGCAGCTGTTGATGCAAAGCGTGGTGTGGCAAAAAGGCCTGCATCAGCAGTTGGCTGGCCTGTTGCAGCAGGTAAAGGCGGCGCCACAGCAAGCCGGGTTGGCGTTGATGCTGTTCAGCCTGAGCTATGGCGTGTTGCATGCACTCGGTCCCGGCCACGGCAAAGTGGTGATCGCCACTTATCTGGCCACTCATCCGGCGCGGCTGAAAAGCAGCCTGAAACTGACCTTTGCCGCTTCGCTGGTTCAGGGATTGGTGGCGATTGCCCTGGTGACGCTGATGCTGGTGGTACTGCAATTGTCGTCGCGGCAACTGCATCAGAGCAGTTTCTGGATGGAGAAGGGCAGTTTTATTCTGGTGATGCTGCTCGGGGTGTTGCTGAGCTGGCGAGCGCTGAAGCGTTTGTATCACGCGGTGAAAGCCATGCGTCCCTCTCCGGCTTTGCGTATCAACAGTCTGCAACCGCTACCGGCGGATCATGTTCATAGCGACCATTGCGGCTGTGGTCACCGCCATATGCCGAGCGACAGCGAACTGCAGGCGGGGAGTGACTGGCGTACGCAGATCGCCATCGTGCTGGCGATGGGGATGCGGCCGTGTTCAGGCGCAATACTGGTATTACTGTTTTCCAAGGTGATTGGCGTGTTTATCTGGGGCGTTTTCTCGGCGCTGGCTATGGCGCTGGGCACCTCGCTGACCATCTCATTGCTGGCGCTGCTGGTGCATTACAGCCGTCGGTTGGCGGTGCGTCTTAGCCGTTCACGCGCGCCTGCGGCCTGGAGCGCAGTCGCCTGGGGTTCGCTGGCGCTGGCCGGTGGCTTGATACTGTTGTTCGCCGGGGTGTTGCTGTATGTCACTGCCCAGTCGGAATTCATCGGTGGTATCCGGCCTTTCTCCCGCTGACCGGCATAAAAAAAGCGCTGCAAATATTGCAGCGCTTTTTCTTTATTCATTCACTTCGCGATATTAACGCTTCAGCGCTTCGCTCAGTTCTTCACGCATGGTGGAAAGCATGGCTTTCACTACGCGCGGGTTACCGGCTACCACGTTGCCGGAACTGAAGTGGTTGTGGCCGCCAACAAAGTCGGTCACCAGGCCGCCAGATTCGCGCACCAGCAGTTCACCCGCGGCGAAATCCCATGGCTTCAGGCCAATTTCGAAGAAACCGTCAACGCGACCGGCGGCCACATAGGCCAGATCCAGCGCGGCAGAACCGGTGCGGCGGAAATCGGCACACTGAGTGAACAGTTTGCCAACGATGTTGATGTAAGGGGTTGCGTGCTGCTTCACCTTGAACGGGAAGCCGGTTGCCAGGATGGTGCCATCCAGGTCTTTGGCGTTGGTACCGCGCAGACGGTAACCGTTGAGCTGTGCGCCCTGGCCGCGAGCCGCGGTGAACAGTTCGTTACGCATTGGATCGTAAACCACAGCCACTTCAGTACGGCCTTTGATGCGTACGGCGATGGAAACTGAGAAGTGTGGGAAACGTTTGATGAAGTTTGATGTGCCATCCAGTGGATCGATCACCCATTGCACATCTTTATCTTCGCCGACCAATTCGCCGCGTTCTTCGGTAACAATAGAATGTTGCGGATAGGACTTGCGAATGACGTCGATGATCAGATGCTCTGCATCGCGATCGACGTTAGTGACAAAGTCATTGGTCCCTTTCTGGCTCGCTTCTACAGCGTCCGGGGTTTCGTAGTTTTTGGCAATCAGGTTACCGGCCTTGCGCGCAGCGCGCACGGCGATCGTCAGCATCGGATGCATGGGTATCTTCCAACTAGGATGTTAAAGAACAGGAAACGGCGCGAAGTATAGCAGGTGTTCGGCAAAATGCCTACGGCTGTGTTAAGCTGCTGTGATTTTCCGCTACGCTCAGAGTTTGTATGCTGCATAACATCCGCATTGTTCTGGTAGAAACCTCTCATACCGGTAACATGGGCTCGACCGCCAGAGCCATGAAAACCATGGGATTAACCAACCTTTATTTGGTTAATCCGCTGATAAAACCTGATTCTCAGGCGATTGCCCTGGCCGCAGGCGCCAGCGACGTGATCGGCAACGCCACCATTGTTGACACGCTGGATGACGCCATTGCCGGCTGCAGTCTGGTCGTGGGCACCAGTGCGCGTTCACGCACCTTGCCGTGGCCAATGCTGGAACCGCGTGAATGCGGCATACGCGCCGTGCACGAAGGTGAACATGCTCCGGTCGCGCTGGTGTTCGGCCGTGAACGTGTCGGCCTGACCAATGATGAGCTGCAAAAGTGCCATTATCATGTCGCCATTCCTGCCAACCCGGATTACAGCTCGCTGAACCTGGCGATGGCCGTGCAGATCCTGGCGTATGAAGTGCGTGTGGCTTACCTCGATCGCCAACAGGTGGGCGCGCCGCAGCTGGAAGAAACCCCTTATCCGTTGGTGGACGACCTCGAACGTTTCTATCAACATCTGGAACAAACGCTGCAGCATAGTGGCTTCATTCGTCCGTCCCATCCGGGGCAGGTGATGAGCCGTTTACGCCGTTTGTTCACCCGCGCGCGGCCGGAAGCTCAAGAGCTGAATATCCTGCGTGGCATGCTGACGTCGATCGAGAAACAGGATAAACATCAAGGTAATTAATTTGATGTGAAATGACGGCTGGCGGTAATAGTATTAGTTATCTAATGGTTATAATGTGTATTTTATATGCATATTATATGGCTTAGTCCAAAACGTGCTAATACTTGAGTAAATTACTAGGTTAAATAGTTGACTGATTTACTCAGGAATGTCAGACTTTCGGCCATGTTTGACCAACAGGTAACCACTTAGCTATGAGACTGACATCCAAAGGCCGTTATGCCGTAACCGCTATGCTTGACGTGGCATTGCACTCCCAGGAAGGGCCCGTACCTCTGGCGGATATTTCTGAACGCCAGGGTATTTCGCTCTCTTATCTGGAACAATTATTCTCCCGTCTGCGTAAGAATGGCCTGGTGGCCAGCGTACGTGGACCGGGCGGTGGTTATCTGCTGGGCAAAGACGCAAGTGAGATTGCCGTAGGTGCAGTTATCACGGCTGTCGATGAATCGGTAGATGCAACCCGTTGCCAGGGTAAAGAAGGCTGTCAGGGTGGCGATCGCTGTCTGACCCATACCCTGTGGCGCGATCTGAGCGAGCGCATCAGCGGGTTCCTGAACAACATTACGCTGGCTGAACTGGTAAACAACCAGGACGTGCTGGTGGTGGCGGACCGTCAAAACAACGATACCCGTCGCACGGCCAACGGTCGTCAGCAAGAAACTATCAACGTTAATCTGCGCGCATAAGCAGCTGGCGATATTTTTTTAGTTTTTGGAAGTGATGTACGGAGCACAAGAGCAATGAAATTACCGATTTATTTGGATTACTCAGCAACGACGCCGGTTGATCCGCGCGTTGCTGAGAAAATGATGCAGTTTTTGACTCTGGACGGGACTTTTGGTAACCCGGCTTCCCGTTCCCACCGTTTCGGGTGGCAGGCGGAAGAAGCGGTAGATATCGCCCGTAACCAAATTGCTGAACTGGTTGGCGCTGACCCGCGCGAAATCGTGTTCACTTCCGGAGCCACCGAATCCGATAACCTGGCGATCAAAGGTGCTGCCAATTTCTATCAAAAGAAAGGCAAGCACATCATCACCAGCAAAACCGAACACAAAGCCGTGCTGGACACCTGTCGTCAGCTCGAGCGTGAAGGCTTTGAAGTGACCTATCTGGCACCGCAGAGCAACGGTATTATCAGTCTGCAGGCCCTCGAAGCGGCGATGCGTGAAGACACCATTCTGGTTTCGATCATGCACGTGAACAACGAAATCGGCGTGGTGCAGGATATCGAAGCTATCGGCGAAATGTGTCGTGCGCGCGGTATCATTTATCACGTTGATGCGACCCAGAGCGTGGGCAAACTGCCTATCGATCTGAGCAAGCTGAAAGTCGATCTGATGTCGTTCTCCGGCCACAAAATTTATGGCCCGAAAGGCATTGGTGCACTGTACGTGCGTCGTAAGCCGCGTATCCGTATCGAAGCCCAGATCCACGGCGGTGGCCATGAGCGCGGCATGCGTTCCGGTACTCTGCCAGTCCATCAGATCGCCGGTATGGGCGAAGCCTACCGTATTGCCAAAGAAGAAATGGCGACGGAAATGGCACGCTTGCGCACGCTGCGTGATCGTCTGTGGAACGGCGTGAAAGATATGGAAGAAGTGTATCTGAACGGCGACCTGGAGCACGGTGTTCCTAACATCCTGAACGTCAGCTTCAACTATGTTGAAGGTGAGTCGTTGATCATGGCACTGAAAGACCTGGCTGTATCCTCGGGTTCAGCCTGTACCTCCGCCAGCCTTGAGCCATCTTACGTGCTGCGCGCGTTGGGTATGACTGATGAATTGGCGCATAGCTCGATCCGTTTCTCTCTGGGGCGTTTCACCACAGAAGAAGAGATCGATTACACCATTCAACTGGTGCGTAAATCCATCGGCCGTCTGCGTGACCTGTCTCCACTGTGGGACATGTTCAAACAGGGCGTGGATATCAACAGCATCGAATGGGCACATCATTAATTCTCAGGATTCAGGAGCAAGGTCATGGCTTACAGCGAAAAAGTAATCGATCACTATGAAAACCCGCGTAACGTGGGTTCTTTCGACAACGAAGATCCGAGCGTTGGCAGCGGCATGGTGGGTGCACCGGCCTGTGGCGACGTGATGAAGCTGCAGATCAAAGTCAATAATGAAGGTATCATTGAAGACGCCCGTTTCAAGACTTACGGCTGCGGTTCCGCCATCGCCTCCAGCTCGCTGGTGACAGAATGGATGAAAGGCAAGTCTCTTGATCAGGCCGAAGCGATCAAAAACACCCAGATCGCTGAAGAACTGGAATTACCGCCGGTAAAAATTCACTGCTCTATCCTGGCCGAAGACGCCATTAAAGCAGCGATTGCCGACTACAAGAGCAAACATAGCGCCAAGTAATTATTTCTGAGTCATTTAGCCCGGCCTTGGTTGGGCTTTGAAGTGTGAGGTTGTGATGTCAATTACCATGAGCGACAGCGCTGCGCAGCGTGTTCAGGCATTTATGGATAACCGCGGCAAAGGCCTTGGCCTGCGTCTGGGGGTGAGAACCTCTGGCTGCTCCGGGATGGCGTATGTGCTGGAATTTGTTGACGATATGAACGATGACGACATCGTTTTTGAAAACAAAGGCGTTAAGGTGATCATTGACGGCAAGAGCCTGGTCTACCTTGACGGCACCGAGCTTGATTTCGTTAAGGAAGGCCTGAACGAAGGCTTCAAGTTCAACAACCCCAATGTCTCAAGCGAGTGCGGCTGCGGCGAAAGTTTCAACGTCTGACAGTCCATCGTGCTCCCCCGCCAGCCGCGGGGGAACTTCATTCGATAACGCCCAGAGCATGCTATGGATTACTTTACTTTATTCGGGCTGCCAGTTCGCTATCCCGTGGACGGCAGCCTGCTTGCATCTCGCTATCAGGATCTGCAGCGCCAATTCCATCCCGATCGTTTTGCCAGTCAGCCAGAACGCGAACGCCTGATGGCGTTGCAACAGGCTGCGACTATCAATGAAGCCTACCAAACGCTGAAGCACCCATTAAAACGCGCAGAGTATATGCTATCTTTGCACGGCTTTGATTTGGGCAACGAGCAGCATACCCTGCGTGATACCGCGTTCCTGATGGAGCAGTTGGAACTGCGCGAAGAGCTCGATGCCATTGAACACAAAGCGGATGCAGAAACTCTGCTGGCCAGCTTTGGTGCGCGGGTGAACGAGACGGTCAAACAGCGCAGCGCGCTGATGGTGCAACAGCTGGATAGTCAACAGTGGGTTGATGCCGCCGACACCGTGCGTAAGCTGCGCTTTTTGGACAAACTCCAGCAACAGGTTGAACAACTCGAAGAAAAACTGCTGGGTTTTGAGTAACACATTTTTGATTATGGAAGCTTCAATATGGCCTTATTACAAATTAGTGAGCCCGGCCTCAGCGCTGCGCCGCACCAGCGCCGTCTGGCTGCCGGTATTGATTTAGGCACCACCAACTCTCTGGTCGCCACGGTGCGCAGCGGGCAGGCGGAAACGCTGGCCGATGCTCAGGGGCGCGATTTACTGCCCTCTGTGGTGCACTATCAGGCTGATACCTTGCGTGTCGGTTGGGATGCGCGCCAGCAGGCAGCGCAGGATCCCGCCAATACCATCAGCTCAATCAAACGCATGATGGGCCGTTCATTGGCCGACGTGCAGCAACGTTACCCGAACCTGCCTTATCAGTTCCAGGCCAGTGACAATGGCTTGCCGATGATCGTCACTGCTGCCGGTGCGGTTAACCCGGTAGGGGTTTCCGCCGATATCCTCAGGGCACTTGCCGAGCGGGCGAAAACGGCGCTGGAAGGGGAACTCGACGGCGTGGTGATCACCGTTCCGGCCTATTTTGATGATGCACAACGCCAGGGCACCAAAGACGCTGCGCGTTTGGCCGGGCTACACGTGTTGCGCCTGCTGAACGAACCGACAGCGGCGGCGATTGCCTATGGTCTGGATTCCGGGCAGGAAGGCATTATCGCGGTGTACGATCTGGGCGGCGGTACCTTTGATATTTCCATTCTGCGGCTGAGCCGTGGGGTGTTTGAAGTGTTGGCCACCGGCGGGGATTCCGCGCTGGGGGGCGACGACTTCGACCATCTGCTGGCCGACTGGCTGCGTGAGCAGGCCGGTGTGGCTGACCGTAGCGATCACAGCGTACAGCGCCAACTGCTGGATGCGGCCATCGCGGCCAAAATTGCGCTGAGCGATGCTGACAGCACTGTCGTTGAGGTTGCCGGTTGGCAGGGCGAAGTGACTCGTGCACAGTTTGATGCGCTGATCGCGACTCTGGTGAAACGTACTCTGATGGCCTGCCGCCGTGCGCTGAAAGACGCTGGCGTGAGTGCCGAAGAAGTGCTGGAAGTGGTCATGGTTGGCGGTTCCACCCGCGTGCCCTTGGTGCGTGAGCAGGTCGGCACGTTCTTCGGCCGCACGCCGTTGACCTCGATCGATCCGGACAAAGTGGTCGCTATCGGTGCTGCGATCCAGGCTGATATTTTGGTGGGCAACAAGCCGGACAGCGACATGCTGCTGCTGGACGTGATCCCACTGTCGCTTGGGCTGGAAACCATGGGCGGTCTGGTAGAGAAAGTGATCCCGCGTAACACCACCATTCCGGTGGCGCGTGCGCAGGAGTTCACTACTTTTAAAGACGGCCAAAGTGCGATGATGATCCACGTGCTGCAAGGGGAACGTGAACTGGTGCAGGATTGCCGTTCGCTGGCACGCTTCTCGCTGCGTGGTTTACCGCCACTGCCAGCCGGCGGCGCGCATATTCGCGTTACCTTCCAGGTGGATGCCGATGGTCTGTTGAGTGTCACCGCGATGGAGAAATCCACCGGCGTAGAGGCTTCAATTCAGGTTAAACCGTCGTACGGTCTGTCCGACGCCGAAATCGCCGGCATGATCAAAGACTCGATGGCCAACGCGCAGAGCGATGTTGGCGCACGCATGTTGGCGGAACAGCGGGTTGAGGCGTCACGGGTGCTGGAAAGCCTACAGGGCGCACTGGCCAGCGACGCCGCATTGCTGAGCGAAGCAGAAAGTACGGCGATCCCCGCGGCGGTGGAAGCTTTGCAACAGGCGACGCAGGGCACCGATCCTGCCGCCATTGAAGCCGCAATTAAAATATTAGATGCACAAACGCAAGACTTTGCCGCGCGCCGCATGGATGCTTCCATTCGCCGCGCGCTGGCTGGCCATTCTGTGGATGAGGTTTAATCATGCCTAAAATTGTTTTCCTGCCCCATCAAGATTTATGCCCGGAGGGGGCTGTACTGGAAGCCGAACACGGGGAGTCAATCCTCAATGTGGCGCTGCGCAACGGTATCGAGATTGAGCATGCCTGTGAGAAATCCTGCGCTTGCACCACCTGTCACTGCATCGTACGCGAAGGTTTTGACTCTCTTGAAGAGAGCAGCGAACTGGAAGACGACATGCTGGACAAGGCTTGGGGTCTGGAGCCGGAAAGCCGTCTGAGCTGTCAGGCGCTGGTGGCCGACGAAGATTTAGTGGTTGAAATGCCGCGTTATACCGTCAACCACGCGCGTGAAGGGTAAGAGGACAATAGGAATGGGACTGAAGTGGACCGACAGCCGTGAAATCGGCGAAGCCCTGTACGACCAATACCCGGATACCGATCCGAAAACCGTACGTTTTACCGACCTGCATCAGTGGATTTGCGATCTGGAAGATTTTGATGACGATCCACAGGCTTCCAACGAAAAAATACTGGAAGCTGTCCTGCTGGTCTGGTTAGATGAAGCGGAGTAAATAGCGTAACGGGCTGCCATAGGCGGCCCGTTTATTTTGTATCCGACATACCCGTCGCCTTTCAAGCTGCAGCGTTGTTGACTGCACCAGGTTACTCGTAGGGGGCGAATATATTCGCCCCGATTAGCAAGGGCGCAGTATACAGCGCCCCTACGAAGCCCGGGTGGTTATCGCAGCAACTTGAAACTCATAGGGTATACAATAAAAATCCCCAATAGATTTCGCGCAACAACGTGAAAATGAAGGGGAAATCCGGAGTAAGGCTATGACAACTGAATTCATGCTGGTAACGCTGTCGAACCAACCTGCTGATGCTCGCTGGGGCGAGAAAGCGCTGCTGAGCACCGGTACAGAAGGGATGACTATCCACCTGACCGGTAACGACAAACTGGGCAGCATTCAACGTGCCGCCCGTAAGATCGACGGGCAGGGCATCAAGAACGTCAAACTGGCCGGCGATGGCTGGGATTTGGAAAACAGCTGGGCGTTCTGGCAGGGTTTCCGTGGGCCGAAGGGCAAGCGCAGCGTCGAGTGGGCAGAATTGCCGGAAGCAGAAAGCAAAGAGCTGGAACAGCGCCTGAAGATTGTTGACTGGGTGCGTGACACCATCAACATGTCGGCGGAAGAGTTGGGGCCGGAGCAACTGGCTACCCGCGCGGTGGATCTGATGTGTGATGTCGGTTGTGAAGCCGTCAGCTACCGTATTACCAAGGGTGAAGATCTGCGTGAGCAAAACTACGCCGGTATTCACACCGTGGGGCGCGGTTCGGATCGTTCGCCGGTGCTGTTGGCACTGGACTTCAACCCGACCGGCAACCCGGAAGCGCCGGTGTTTGCCTGCCTGGTGGGCAAAGGTATCACCTTTGACACCGGTGGCTACAGCCTGAAACAAAGCGCCTTTATGGACTCCATGAAAGCGGATATGGGCGGTGCAGCCACCATTACCGGCGCATTGGCGCTGGCGGCGGCTCGCGGTCTGAAGCAGCGTGTGAAGCTGTACCTGTGCTGTGCCGACAACATGGTCAGCGGCAACGCCTTCAAACTGGGCGATATTATTCGTTACCGTAACGGTAAAACCGTTGAGGTAATGAATACCGATGCTGAAGGGCGTCTGGTGCTGGCCGATGGCCTGATCGATGCGTCCGCGCAGAACCCTCAGTTGATTATCGACTGCGCCACCCTGACCGGTGCGGCGAAAACGGCGGTGGGTAACGACTACCATGCGCTGTTCAGCTTCGATGACGCTCTGGCGCAAGAACTGTTGGCCAGTGCGGCCGCTGAACAAGAGCCTTTCTGGCGTCTGCCGCTGGCTGAGTTCCATCGGAGCCAACTGCCGTCCAATTTTGCCGAATTGAACAACGTGGCCGGTCCGGCTTACACGGCGGGTGCCAGCACCGCGGCCGCATTCCTGTCGCATTTTGTGACCAATTATCAGCAGGGTTGGGTGCACATCGACTGTTCCGCCACCTACCGTAAAGGTGCTGTGGATCAATGGGCTGCTGGCGCGACCGGCCTGGGCGTACGTGCTCTGGCCAATCTGTTGCTGAGCAAAGCCAAATAATTGAATGCCCACCAAGGTGGGCGTTAGAATGTCGTTTACCCTCGGGGCCCAGCATGCTGGGCCCCGTTATTTGATTGCTGGAGTTTGCCATGAGTTCTCACCATCACGAAGTCGCCACAGGCGAAAATGAACTTGAACGCCTGTTGAAACTGGCGGTGACGGAGCCGGCCCATCGTCCGGCATTCTTCCGTGAACTGCTCGACGCTACGGTGTTGATCCTCGGTGACAGCGAGCAGGTGCAACTCGGCGGTGACATCACGCTGAACGCCGATACACCGGTGAATATCCAGCACTGGGAAAAGCAGGACGGCGGCAGCATCATCCCATTCTTTACCTCGGTAGAAGCGTTGCAAAAGGCCGTTGAGGATGAACAGCCGTTTATCGCCATGCCGGCACGCGTCTTATTCGAGATTACGCAGGGTGCGGATCTGTTCCTCAACCCGAAGGCCGAGTACGGCAAAGAGTTTTATCCTGAAGAAGTGGCAATGTTGTTGGCGACCGGCGGTGTGAGCAAACCGGCAGAGCGCTATATCGATAAGGATACCCAGATCCTGCTGGGGCAGCCGGAAGAATACCCGTCGGCAATGGTCGATGCCTTGACCACGCTGTTCAGTCAGCGTAAGCCGGTGCGTCGCGCATTTCTGGCTCTGATGCACGATCAGGCGGTCGATGAAAAACCTAACCTGCTGGTTGGGCTGGAAGTGGATGGCGAGCAAGGCGACATTGAGGCATTGATCAACGAGGCGGGCAGCGTGGCCAGCGAAACCGCGCCTAATGATGAACCGGTGGATTTTTGCCTGGTATCGGAAGAGGAACGTGGCGTCAGCCATTATTTGATCACCCATACCCAACCCTTCTACCAGCGTCGCTGGGGCAGTTGGTTGCGTAATATTATTCCTTCGACGGATAAAACCCAGTAATCCTGTTTTTGCTGCTGTTCTCTGTATCAAAACTAAAGAGAGCGGCCAGCCTCGAAAGGCTGGCCGGATACAACAATGGGCGCCGGAAAACCACTGCGTCACACCAAAACAGGCGGGGCGAACCCCGCCTTCAGGTTGCCATTTAACGTTGAACGTTACAGGACAACACTGCCGCTACCTCCGTATTTCCCTGCTTGAACGTCAGCTCACAAACTGAACCACGCATAAGCCAGATGAATACCAAGAATGTTACGCATCCTACTGTAAATCCTGGTAAAAACAGTTTTCTCGACATGTCAGCCCTCCGTTGCATTTCTGCGGTTAAGAGGCTACCATGCTGGTGTTGATGCAGTATGGTGAAGCCTCATTCTGATTAAGAGTCAGTTTGGGGCTTTCTTCTTTCTGCTTCCCACCCAGGGCCTGAAGCAGAAAGCTTCAAGCGCCCGTTCGCAGTCTAACAGAAGCTTTAATTTCAAAGCTATACCGTCAGGTCGCGGTAAATTCGTTCAATCATTCCCACCAGATATCGTTCAAAAAAAGACCCCGACTGGGGCCTTTCATACACCGGTGATTGTTGTTCAGGGTTTTAGTCGGGCGAGCCCCGTGATGGCCTGTTCAAGATACTGCCGCGGGCAGCCGAGGTTGATGCGTATAAAGCCTTTTCCTTGGTCACCAAAGCTGATGCCCATCGAGGCGGCAATCTTTGACTGGTGGATCAGTGCCTGCTGTAAAGCGTTATCATCCAGGCCTAAAGCGCGACAATCCAGCCAGGCAAGGTAGGTGCCTTCGGCCCGGGCCATTTTGCACCAGGGCGCGGCATAGGCTAATGCCTGCTCAAACCAACGCCGGTTGTCGGCCAGATAACCTTGTAAATCATCAAGCCAGGCTTCCCCTTGTTGATAAGCTGCCGTTGCGGCAGTCATCGACAACGCATTGAAGACATCCAACCCATGGGCATTAAGGCGTTCGATAAACGCATTGCGGGTGTGAGCATTGGGGATCAGGAAGTTTGAGATCCGCAGTGACGACAAGCCAAAGCTTTTGCTGGCGGAGGTCGCTGAAATCAGGTGGTCATGCCAGGCTTCATCCAGGTGCAGCACCGAGGTGAAGGTTTCGCCGGGCAGCGTCAGGTCGGCCCAAATCTCATCGGAAATCACCGTCACGCCATGGCGGCTGCACAGCGCCATCAACTGCGTCAGTTCGCTGTGGCTCCAGCATCGTCCGGTTGGATTATGGGGGTTACACAGCAACAACAATGGCGGTTTCCGCTGCTCAAAACAGGCCTCCAGATGCTCGAAATCGAATTGATAACCCTGCGCGCTTTCCTTCAGCGGATTTTCGAGGACCTCTCGGCCATTCATGGTGATGATCTTGGCGAAAGATCCATAGTATGGCCCCTGGATCACTACCGGATCGCCAGGCTGGCTAAGCAACTGGATCAGGATCGCCAATCCGGGTACCACCCCTTCGATGGACGTGAACCATTCGCGCTGCAAAGGCAGATGGTGCCTGCTTGAGAACCACTCTATGACCGCCTGGTAATATGAGTCATCACGTTCGCTGTAGCCAAATATGCCGTGATCCACCCGCTGATGCAGCGCCTGCCGGACTTTCTCTGGACACTGGAAGTCAAAATCAGAGACCCACATCGGCAAAAGGTCGGTTTCATCGAGTTGCAGATAGCGGTCGATAAAGTCCCATTTCACCGAGCCGGTGTTGTGGCGGTTAACTATCTGGTTAAAATCGGTTGGTTTCACGTCAGGCTTCCTTACGCTGTAAATCGTTTTCTGGCTGTATTCTGGCAATCCCGAATCCGGTAAAGCCATAAATCAGGGCGAAGAACACGGCGGCGTAGCATTGGATGGCCCAAGGCAATAAATCCAGCGTGCTGACACCCAGGGTGGTTGCCATATAAATGCCTGCGGCGGTCCACGGAATTAAAGGTTCGATGACGGTGCCCGCGTCCTCGACGGTCCGTGACAGGTTTTTATTGTCTAATCCCATGCGGCGGTAGGCGCCCTTAAACAGTTCTGCGGGGATCAGCAGTGCCAGCTTGCCGTCGCTGGTGGCGCCGGTCACCAGAATGGTGGTTGCGACCGTTGCGGAAATCAACTGGCCGGTGGTATGAACCACTTTCAGCAGTCGGTTGATGATAACGGTCAGCGCGCCGGTCAGCGTTAAGGCCCCGGCAAAGGAAAACGCGCAGAACACCAGCAGGATTGTGCTCATCATCGAGAACATGCCGCCGCGGTTGAGCAGGCGTGGAACATCGTCGACGATGCCGGTAATGCTGTGCCCCTGGGCGGTAAACATCGAAAGGTTAAAACCGTCCATCAACGCATTTAAGCCCTGCTGCAGGTTAAAGCCCTGGAGTAGTACCCCAATGGCGATGGCCAGAGTACAGGCCGCCAGCATCACGGGGATCACCGGTCGTTTAGTGACGGCACCCCAAAGCACCAACACCGGCGGCAGGATCAGCAGCAGGTTAAAGTGATACAGACCCTCCAGCGCGGTCACGATCTCAGTGACTTTTTCCGGCGTAGCTACGCTGCCGACGGCACTGGTGTGCCCGGCAATCAGATACACCACCGCGGCTAAAACGAAGCTCGGCAATGTCGTGTACATCAGGTGCTGGATATGGCTGTAAAGGTCGGTATCCGCGACGATGGCGGCGAAATTGGTGGAGTCAGACAACGGAGATATTTTGTCGCCAAAGTAGGCCCCGGAAACCACGGCACCGGCGGCGGCGGCCAAAGGGACATCCAGCCCGGCGGCCACGCCCATCAATGCCACGCCGACGGTACCGGCTGCGCCCCAGGAGGTACCGGTACAAACGGAGATCACGCTGGTAATGAAGAACGCGGCGATCAGGATATATTGCGGGCTGATCAGTTTTAAGCCCCAGTACACCATGTAGGGAATGGTACCGCTGAACATCCAGGTGCCGATCAACCCGCCGACGCAGATCAGGATCATGATGACTGGCATCGCCTTGGCCAGCTTGGTCACGATCGAGTCGATGATGTCGTTCCAGCGGTAGCCTTGCCACCAGGCCAGTGCGGCGGCAATGGCGGCCGAAACCAGCAGTAGCGGCTCGATCCGCAGCCCAAGCTGGCCGTAGCCGATGATCAGCAGTAATAGCATCGCCACAATGGGTAGCATCGCTAGCCCCAGGTTGAGTTTCTTTTTGTTATTCATTAACAACTCCGGTTAAGGATGAGGGTGTGACGCCAGCCTAATGAATTCGTTTTGATTGGGGTGTGAGCGCGGGCAACTGTCCATGTAATCGGTTTCATGGACTGCTGTTGTGTGAAATATCTCTCACTTTATGGCCTTGTTTTCTTGATTTGAGGTATTTTTCTCGAGGGAGGCGACCGAGTCTCGCAGGATCAATTCAGCGGAAAACATATTATTCTGCGGTGCTACAGCAACAGCAGAATTGAGCTGTAGCGCCAAATTAGCCGCGCGTCGTGCCATTTTCTCAACTGGATAATGCACGGTGGTCAATGCCGGATGGAGATATTTTGCCAGGGCCACGTCATCAAACCCGACAATCGAGATATCCTCCGGCAGGTTCATCTGGCGTTGATGAAAGGTTCGCATCATACCGGCGGCCATCACGTCATTGAACGTCAGTGCGGCGGTAAAATGGTGGCCGCTGGCCAGGATCCTTTCTGCCGCTAATTCGCCCCCTTGTTCATTGAAAGGGACGCTGATGATCCAGGCACCCGGCACCGAGATCCCGGCGTGAGCCATGGCACTGCGATAGCCTTCGAGACGCTGTTTTCTGTCATCGATCGGCAAGTCTGTGGTGATACAGGCGATATTCCGGTGCCCGTGTTGAATCAGCATCTGGGTGGCGGCCTGAGAGGCGCTGATGTTATCCAGCCAAATGCAGCGATTGGCGATGGCGGGCAAATAGCGATTGATCACCACCATTGCCGGGGTATGGGCGGCGTAGCGTAAAACGTCGGCATCGCTCATCCGGGTCACGTGGGCCACGATGGCTTCGCAACCCTGGTTGATCAGAAAATCGAGCCCGTTTTTCTCCAGTTCGGCCTGATGGCCGCCACTGCAGACCATCAATTTTACGCCGCCTTTGCGCGTGATATCTTCGACGCCCCGCGCCAGCCGTGAGAAAAAGGGGTCGTCGAGATTACCGGTCAATAATCCCAGCATATTGCCGCTTCTTTTCGCCAGGGCCAGCGCGGCAGCATTGCGGTGATAGTTAAACTCGCGCATGGCTTTTTCAACGCGTTCGCGGGTTACCGGCTCAACATAGGCGGTGCTGTTGATCACCCGGCTGACGGTGGCTGTCGATACACCTGCCCGTCGGGCAACATCTTTCATTGTGGCCATATCATCTCCTGCTCAGGCTTCGGTTGCCCTTTCTGTTGACGGGGAAAAATTGAGCTGGGTCTGATGCTAACAGCGCTGCTATCATTCATCCATATTCGGATATTGCGCCGACGGGTGTCGTTGCGTAAAGGCTGCCAGGGAGTTAAACGATGAAACCATGCCGTTCAGGGGCATTTGCATCAGGCAAGAAGCTTTGTCAGGGGATCGCATTGGCGGGGGGCCTGCTACTGCTGGCCGCCTGTGATGACAGTGGTCAAACCTCAACCGCGGCGCAGGCCGATGCTCAGGCGAGCAGCGTCACGCAGGCCAAACGGCCGGATGCTGCCGCGTTGGCGGCATTGGCGAAACGCGACGCTGGCAAACCCTTAACGCTGCTCGATGCCTCCGAACTGCAACTCGACGGCGCCAGTGCCATGGTGCTGACGTTTTCTTTGCCGCTGGATCCGAATCAGGATTTCGCCGCGCGAGCTCATCTGGTCGACAGCGTCAGCGGTAAAATCGACGGAGCCTGGGAGCTGTCAGACAATTTGATGGAGTTGCGGTTACGTCATCTGCAGCCCAACCGCAAAGTGGTGCTGACCCTTGAGGGCGGCCTGAAAGCGGTCAACGGTGCCGAACTGGGTAAACAGCAACAACAGACGATTACCACCCGCGACATCAAACCGAGCGTCGGCTTTGCCGGCAAAGGCTCACTGCTGCCAACCAAGCTGGCACAGGGGTTACCGGTGATGGCGCTCAACGTCGATAACGTCGACGTTAACTTCTTCCGGGTGAAGGCCGATGCCTTGCCGGCATTCCTGGCCAACTGGGAGTACCGCAATTCGCTTTCCAGTTGGGAATCGGAAGAACTGCTGAAAATGGCCGACCTGGTCTACAGCGGTCGCTTTGATCTCAACCCGCAACGCAATACCCGCGAACGCCTGTTGCTGCCGTTGAGTAGCATCGAAGCCTTGCAGCAGCCGGGGGTTTACCTGGCGGTGATGCAACAGGCCGGGCATTACGGTTATACCAACCCGGCGACCCTGTTCACCCTCAGTGATATCGGTGTTTCGCTGCACAGCTACCACGACCGTCTGGATGTGTTTACCCAGGCGCTGGACGGCGGTGCGGCATTGGGCGCGGTGGAACTGCGCCTGCTGGATGAAAAAGGCCAAACGCTGGCCCAGGGCACCACCGATAAGCAGGGCCATGCCCAGTTGGCAAAAAGCGCCAAGGCACGGTTGCTGCTGGCCACCCAGCAGGGCCAGACCAGCATGATCGATCTCTCGACGCCGGCGCTGGATTTGGCTGAGTTCGATATCGCCGGGCCGGAAGGCTACAGCAAGCAATTCTTTGCCTTCGGCCCACGTGATTTGTACCGTCCTGGCGAAACGCTGATCGTTAACGGTCTGCTGCGTGACGCCGACGGCAAGCCGCTGCCGGCCCAGCCGGTGAAGGTAGATATCGTCAAGCCGGACGATCAGGTGGCGCGCAGTTTTGTCTGGCAGCCGCAGGACGGCCTGTATCAATACCAGTACGCCATTCCTGAGGGCGGGCCGACCGGCAACTGGTCGTTGCGTTTCAATCTGGGCGATAACCAGCCGCGGCTATACAGCTTCAAGGTAGAGGACTTTTTACCGGAACGCATGGCGCTCGACATTACCGCCGAGAAAACCCCGCTGCGCCCTGACGCACAGCTGGTGTTCGACGTCAGCGGCCGCTATCTCTACGGTGCCCCGGCCTCGGGTAACCGTCTGCAGGGGCAGGTGTTCCTGCGGCCGCAGCGTGAGGCGGTCAGCAGCCTGCCGGGCTATGAATTTGGTTCGGTGACGGAAGAAAGCCTGTCGCGCAATATGGATGAATTCGATCAGGCACTGGATAACGCCGGTAAGGCGCAGGTGGCGGTGGACAGCAGTTGGGCGGAGGTGAAGTCCCCATTGAAAGCCATCCTGCAGGCCAGCCTGTTGGAGTCCGGTGGCCGGCCGGTGACGCGCCGCGCCGAACAGGCTATCTGGCCAGCCGATGCACTGCCCGGCATTCGACCGTTGTTCAACAAACAGCAGATTTATGATTACCGCAGCGACAGCTATCAGGCCCAGTCGGTGGTGGATGAAAACACCCAGGCCGGGTTTGATATCGTCTACGCCAATGCCGCTGGTGAGAAACTGGCGGTTAGCGGATTGAAGGCCCGTCTGGTGCGTGAGCGCCGCGACTACTACTGGCAGTGGTCAGAAGGCGAAGGCTGGCAATCGTTGTACGACAAAAAAGATCTGCCACTGGCGGAACAGACTATCGATATCGCTGCCGACGGCAGTGCCAAGGTCAGTTTCCCGGTGGAGTGGGGCGCATACCGCATTGAGGTGGTGGATCCACAGAGCAATCTGATCAGCAGCCTGCGTTTCTGGGCAGGTTACAGCTGGCAGGACAATACCAACGGCAGCGGCGCCGTGCGTCCGGATCAGGTGAAGCTGAAGCTGGACAAACCGGCCTACCAACCGGGTGAGAAAGTGAAACTGCATATCGAAGCACCGGCCGCCGGCAAGGGCTATCTGCTGGTGGAATCCAGCGATGGCCCGCTGTGGTGGCAGGAGCTGGATGTGCCTGCCAAGGGCGTTGATGTTGAAGTGCCGATCAATCAGGAGTGGAAACGCCACGATCTGTACCTCAGCGCATTGGTGATCCGCCCGGGTGATAAACAACAGCAGTCGACGCCGAAACGGGCGGTAGGGCTGTTGCATCTGCCGCTGGTGGATGAAGGGCGCAAACTGGCACTGACGCTGGACGCGCCGCAGCGCATGCGGCCGAACCAAATGCTGACGGTGAAAGTGAAGGCCGCCCACAGCAGCGGAAAACCGCCACAGCAAATCAACGTGCTGCTTTCCGCAGTGGACAGCGGCATCCTTAATATCACCGACTACGCAACGCCGGATCCGTATCAGGCCTTCTTTGGTCGTAAACGCTACAGCGCCGATCAGTACGATGTGTACGGTCAGTTGATTGAAGGCAAGGGGCGTTTGGCTAACCTGCGTTACGGCGGTGACGGCGATGAAGAAGATGCCTTGTCGCGCGGCGGTAAAAAACCGATCACCACAGTCACCATTGTGGCCCAGCAAGCGCAGCCGGTTAAGCTGGATGCCAATGGCGAAGGCGAAATTCAGATTGCCATTCCGGACTTCAACGGTGAACTGCGACTGATGGCGCAGGCGTGGAGTGATGAAGACTTCGGCAAGGCGGAGGGTAAGACCGTTGTTGCCGCACCGGTGGTCGCGGAGCTGGCGACGCCGCGCTTCCTGGCCGGGGGCGACAGTACCCAATTGGCGCTGGATGTCAGCAACCTGTCGGGGCAGCCGCAGACATTAACGGTGAAACTGGCTTCCAGCGGGTTAGTGGCGCTGCAGGGCGCTGCCGAACAACAGGTCAGCCTGGCCAACGGCGAGCGCACCACGCTGCAGATCCCGGTGCAGGCGCTAGCGGGTTTTGGTCAGGGTGAAGTTGCGCTGACCGTCAGCGGCCTGGTGCTGCCGGGGGAAACGCTCAAAGACTACCAGCACAGCTGGAAGATTGGCGTGCGACCGGCTTACCCGGCGCAGACCCGCCAGTTTGCCAACGTAATCCACGCCGGTGAAAGCTGGGGCCTACCGACAGATGCCGCCGCCGGGCTGGTGCAGGCGACGACCGAAGGGCAACTGCTGTTGACCAGTCGTCCGCCAATCAACCTGGCGCGCTACATCAGCGAATTGTACGCCTATCCTTACGGCTGTCTGGAACAGACCACCAGCGGGCTTTATCCGTCGCTGTACACCAACCGGGCGCAGCTTAGCGCGCTGGGGATCAAATCCGGCAGTGATGAAAGTCGCCGCAACAGTATCGACGTTGGCATCGAGCACCTGCTCAGCATGCAGCGCTATAACGGCGGTTTTGGCTTGTGGAATCGCGACAGTCAGGAAGAGTTCTGGCTGACGGCCTATGCCACGGACTTCCTGTTCCGTGCCAGTGAGCAGAACTACAGCGTACCGGCGGATGCTTTAACGGCGGCCAACAACCGTCTGCAGCGTTATTTGCAGGATCGCAGCCAGATCGACGTTGCCTCCACCCAGTACCCGGATCACACCCGTTTTGCCGTGCAGGCCTATGCCGGCCTGGTGCTGGCACGTCAGCAACAGGCACCGCTTGGGGCATTGCGACAGCTGTTTGAGCGTCGTGCCGATGCCCGTTCAGGCTTGCCGTTGGTGCAGCTTGGGGTGGCGTTGAAGTTGATGGGTGATATGCCGCGTGCCAATCAGGCGATCGAGCAAGGGCTGGCGACGCAGCGCAATGCCAAGGATTACTGGCTGGAAGATTACGGCAGCCCGCTGCGTGATGACGCGATGATCCTGGCACTGTTGACCGAAAATAATCTGCTGCCAGCCGAGCGCGACCAACGCTTGCTGACGCTGTCTGAGCGTCTCAACGGCGAACGTTATCTGTCCACGCAGGAGAGCAATGCCCTGTTCCTGGCTGCGCGCAACCTGATCGGCAGTGCCGAAACACCGTGGCAGGCGCAAACGGCGCAGGGCAAGACGCTGTCCGGCAGCCAGGCGCTGACGCAAAACCTTTCCGCTGAACAGCTGGCGGCCGGGCTGCAGCTCACCAATACCGGCAGCGGCACGCTGTACAGCCGGGTCGATCTGGTGGGCTATCCGCAACAGGCACCGCAGCCGCAGAGCAACGTGCTGAACATCCGCCGTGAATTCCTGGGACTGGACGGTAAACCGGTGGATCTGACCCAACTGAAAAGCGGCCAACTGATCCTGGTGCACCTGGATGTCTGGGCCGACAATCAGGTACCGGATGCGCTGGTGGTGGATCTGCTGCCGGCCGGGCTGGAGCTGGAAAACCAGAACCTGGGGGACAGCAGTGCCAGCCTGGGCGAAAGCGCCAGCAGCGTGACCGAATTGCTGCAAGACATGCAGCAGGCCGACATCAAGCATCAGGAGTTCCGTGACGATCGCTATGTGGCGGCGGTGAATATCGACGGCTACCGTCATACCACGCTGCTGTATCTGGCGCGCGCAGTCACTCCGGGTACCTATTTGGTGCCTGCGCCGCAGGTTGAGTCAATGTATGTGCCAGCCTGGCGTGCGCTGGGTGCGACGCCACAGCGGCTTGAAATCGCCAAATGATCCTCCTTGCTCCGCCCCGGGGGTTAACCGGTGGCGGGGCAAGGGAGTGATAGCTTCCCAATGAATCGATTCCTCACCCATTTACGTCGCCGAGGCGCCCTCTGGCTGCTGGTCATTATCCTGCCGCCCGCTTTACTGTGGTTGGCGGACCGGCTGTGGCCGCTGCCGCTGAAAGATGCCGAGATGGCGCGCGTGGTGGTGGCGGAGGATGGCACGCCGTTGTGGCGCTATGCGGACAGTGACGGCGTATGGCGCTATCCGGTCAGCCTGCAGCAGGTCTCGCCCTATTATTTGCAGGCATTGCTGACCTATGAGGATCGCTGGTTCTATCAGCACCCCGGGATTAATCCGTTGTCGCTGGCCCGTGCTGCCTGGCAGGACCTGCGCAACGGGCAGATTGTTTCCGGCGGCAGCACGCTGTCGATGCAGGTGGCGCGCCTGATAGATCCCCATCCCCGTACGCTGGGGGGGAAATTTCGACAGGTATGGCGCACCGCTCAGTTGGAATGGCATCTGTCGAAGGATCAAATCCTCGAAATCTACCTTAACCGGGCGCCGTACGGTGGCACGCTACAGGGGATCGGTGCAGCAAGCTGGACTTATCTGGGTAAGCCGCCCTCGGCGCTGACGCGGGGTGAGGCGGCGTTATTGGCCGTGTTGCCACAGGCTCCCAGTCGTTTGCGACCGGATCGCTACCCGGAACGGGCACAGGCTGCACGTGACAAAGTGCTGGAACGGCTGGCGTATTATCAGGTTTGGCCGGCGCAGCAGGTGGCTGAAATCCGTCAGGAGGCGCTGTGGTTGGCCCCGCGCCAGGTGCCACAGTTGGCTCCGTTACTGGCCAGGCGCATGACGCAAAGTAACCGCAGTCAGGTGGTAACCACCACGCTGGACGCCACGTTACAGCGGCGGCTGGAAGAACTGGCACGCGGCTGGAAGAGCCAACTGCCCGAGAAAACCTCGGTTGGCGTCTTGGTGGTTGATCACACCAATATGAAGGTACGCGCCTATCTGGGCTCATTGGATTTGAACGATAACAGCCGCTTTGGCCATGTCGACATGGTGGCCGCCTGGCGTTCGCCGGGCTCGACGCTAAAACCCTTCTTGTATGGGTTGGCGCTGGACGATGGCCTGATCCACGCCGAATCGCTGTTGCAAGACGTACCGCGCCGTTTCGGCGACTATCGGCCCGGCAATTTTGATACCGGTTTCCACGGTCCGGTCAGTGCCAGTGAGGCGCTATCGCGTTCGCTTAACCTGCCGGCGGTACAGTTGCTGGAGGCCTACGGGCCAAAGCGTTTTGCCGCCAACTTGCGTAACGTGGGGGTTGAACTGCGACTGCCTGCTCACGCCGAACCGAGCCTGGCGCTGATCCTGGGCGGGGCCGGAGCCCGGCTGGATCAGTTGGTGGCCGGATTCAGCGCGCTGGCTCGTCAGGGCCGGGTGGCACCGCTGCGCTTTACGCCTCAGCAAGGGATTTACGATCGCCAGTTAATGTCACCGGGTGCCGCCTGGATTGTGCGGCGAATACTGGCGGGAGAGGCGCGCCCACTACCGGATGATGCATTGCCCGCCAGCGTGCCGTTGGCGTGGAAGACCGGCACCAGTTACGGCTACCGCGACGCCTGGGCGATTGGCGTTAATGCCCGCTACACGATGGGTATTTGGGTGGGGCGACCGGACGGCACGCCGGTGGCCGGGCAGTTCGGCTTTGCCACGGCGGTGCCTCTGCTGAATCAGGTCAACAACCTGCTGCTGACCTCTTTACGCCAGCGTGGCGAAGGCATTCCGGCCGATCCACGCCCGGCCAGCGTCAGCCGTGCGGTGATTTGCTGGCCGGGCGGCCAGCCGCTTCCGGCGGGGGACAGCAATTGCCGCCAACGGCGTCTGAGCTGGATCCTCGACGGGACTATCCCGCCGACGTTGCCCGCGCCGGGCCAGGAAAGCCTGCTGGGCAGTCAGCCGCTGATGTGGTTGAACTCGCGTGGATTGCGGGTGGCGGCGGATTGTCCGGGGGCGACACCGCGTCGGCTGGCACTGTGGCCAACGCCGCTGGAGCCTTGGTTGCCTGCGGCGGAGCGCCGTGCTCAGCGCTTGCCGGCTATCGATCCGCAGTGCCCGCCATTGCAGCAACAAGAAGCTCCACCGTTGTTGATGTTGGGCGTGCGTGACGGCGCGATACTGCGTCGTCTGCCTGGCAACAATGCGCTTGATTTGCGGGTCAGTACCCAGGGAGGCGGTGGACAGCGCTGGTGGTTCCTCAACGGCCAGTTGGTGGGGGAAGGGGAGTCGTTGTTACAGACGCTGAGCCAACCCGGTCGTTATCAGCTCAGCGTGTTGGATGAGAGTGGTCAGGTGGCGGTGCGTGAATTTAGCCTCGATTAAGTTAAGTTTTCATAACCTGTGCTCTGGGCCGCAAAGTGAAGAATAAAGATAATGATTTTTTAATGAAATGTTGTTTTTCCCGTAGGCAAGCGTTATCGGCGCACATATAATCTGCGCCACTTGAGAAGGCCGGCACCCTGTTTACAGACCGGCCTGTTTTGGAAGTTATACAGAGGCCATCATGACCGTAGAACGTACCTTTTCCATCATTAAACCAAATGCTGTAGCTAACAACGACATCGGCGCAATCTATGCTCGCTTTGAGCGCGCGGGTTTCAAAATCATCGCATCCAAAATGCTGCGTCTGACTCGCGAACAAGCCGAAGGCTTCTACGCTGAGCACAAAGGCCGCCCATTCTTCGATGGCCTGGTTGAGTTCATGACCTCTGGCCCGATCGTGGTACAGGTTCTGGAAGCGGAAAACGCAGTACAGCGCAACCGTGACATCATGGGCGCGACCAACCCAGACAACGCACTGGCTGGTACCCTGCGTGCTGACTATGCGGACAGCTTCACTGCCAACGCCGTTCACGGTTCTGACGCAGTAGAATCTGCACAGCGCGAAATCGCTTATTTCTTTAACGATAGCGAAATCTGCTCACGTTAATAATACCCGTCCGAATACGGCATTCATCGGCTGAAACAATAAAAATGCCCTGAATACCTTTCAGACGTGGAAAGCTGCTACTAAAATTTGTACAATGCCGCGCCCCTGATAAGGCTTCTTGTCAGGGGCGCGCTTTTTAGCGCCGTCACCGCAATTGATGCGGGTTGAACGACGCACTTACTTTCCACTCTTTCGCGCCGTAACGTGTAACAACGAGGCCAGAGATCAATTATGTTAGAACCCATCACGTCCGAGCACATCGTGTCTGAAAATAATTCGCTGACTACTCAATCCGTTAACGCGGAACAACCGGCTGTGGCCAAAATTAACCTGCTGGATTTAAACCGTCAGCAGTTGCGTGAGTTCTTCGCCAAAATGGGCGAGAAACCCTTCCGTGCCGATCAGGTGATGAAGTGGATGTACCACTATTGCTGCGATGATTTTGAGCAGATGACCGACATTAACAAGGTCCTGCGCAATAAATTGCAAAGCGTCGCCGAGATCCGTGCGCCAGAAGTGGCGGAAGAACAACGCTCAGCCGATGGCACCATTAAATGGGCGATCAAAGTGGGCGATCAGCAGGTCGAAACCGTATTTATTCCGGACGGCGACCGTGCGACCCTGTGTGTCTCTTCCCAGGTGGGCTGTGCACTGGAATGCAAATTCTGTTCGACCGCTCAGCAGGGCTTTAACCGCAACCTGCGCGTGTCGGAAATCATTGGCCAGGTGTGGCGTGCAGCGAAAATCATCGGTGCGCTTAAAGTGACCGGCGAACGCCCGATCACCAACGTGGTGATGATGGGGATGGGTGAGCCGCTGCTCAACCTGAGCAATGTGGTACCGGCGATGGAAATCATGCTGGACGACTTCGGTTTTGGCCTGTCCAAGCGCCGTGTGACCCTGTCTACCTCCGGTGTGGTGCCGGCGCTGGACAAGTTGGGCGATATGATCGACGTTGCGCTGGCGATCTCGCTGCATGCGCCGAACGACAAGATCCGCGATGATATCGTACCGATCAACCGTAAATACAACATCGAGACCTTCCTGGCTGCGGTTCGCCGCTACCTGGCAAAATCCAATGCCAACCAGGGTCGGGTCACGGTCGAGTACGTGATGCTGGACCATATCAATGACAGCACCGACGATGCGCACCAGTTGGCTGAGGTCCTGAAAGACACGCCATGCAAGATCAACCTGATCCCATGGAACCCGTTCCCAGGGGCACCTTATGGCCGCAGCTCCAACAGCCGGGTGGATCGTTTTTCCAAAGTGTTGATGGAATACGGCTTTACGACTATTGTTCGTAAAACCCGTGGTGATGATATCGATGCCGCCTGCGGGCAACTGGCGGGTGAAGTGATCGACCGTACCAAGCGTACCCTGAAAAAGAAAATGGCCGGGGAACCTATCTCCGTACGTGCGGTCTGAACCCTATAGCATGATTTTTTTGTTATCTTACAATCTGTTATACCAACAGATTGTAAGGTGACATCAGACAAGGAAATGAATGCAGGCATGAAGCTGACTCTGTGGGGGATGTTGCTGGCGGCCGGTTTACTGGCGGGCTGTTCCGGTTCAACACCGGAAGAAAAAGACGCGCTGTCACAAGCGGGCCAAACGCGTTTGCAACTGGGTCTGGAATATCTGAAGCAGGGCGATTTACCTGCCGCGCGACAGAATCTGGAGAAGGCGGCGGACGCTGCCCCACAGGATTACCGTACCCAATTGGGCATGGCGCTCTATGAGCAGCGGATGGGCGAAAATAGCGCGGCCGAACAGCGTTATCAGCAAGCGCTCAAACTTGCGCCTGGCAATGGCACCGTGCTGAATAATTACGGTGCGTTTCTTTGCGGTTTAGGGCAGTATGTACCGGCACAACAGCAGTTTAGCGCTGCGGCAGTAGCACCGGATTACGGTCAGGTTGCCGACAGCCTGGAAAACGCAGGTTACTGTTTTCTCAAGGCCGGACAGAACGATGAAGCACGTACCTTGTTAACGCGTGCGATGAAGATCGATCCGGACAAAGGCACTCCACTGTTAGTGGAGGCAGAAAAGCAATTTGGAGAAGGGAAGCGCGCGCAGTCGCAACTTTTACTCGACAGTTATCAACATGTTCTGCCGGCTAGCGCTGACAGCTTATGGTTACAGATTCGTTTCGCCGCGTTAGCCGGGCGCCAAGATAGCGTGCAACGTTATGGCAAGCAGTTATCGCGAAGTTTTCCACAATCCAAACAGTACCAGCAGTTCTTAGCTAATGAATACTGAAACCTCCCAAGATAAAACCGTATCAATGACGACAGGCGAACGTCTGCGTCAAGCCCGTGAACAACTCGGGTTGAGTCAACAGGCCGTTGCAGAACGCCTGTGCCTCAAAATGTCTACCGTGCGCGATATCGAAGAAGACAATCTGTCCGCAGATTTGGCTTCAACCTTCGTGCGGGGTTATATCCGTTCCTACGCCAAGCTGGTGCGTGTACCAGAGGAAGAACTGCTGCCGATGCTGGCCAAGCAGGCTCCGCTGAAGGTCGCGAAAGTGGCACCCATGCAGAGTTTCTCGTTGGGCAAGCGCCGCAAAAAACGCGACGGCTGGCTGATGAGCTTCACCTGGCTGATCGTTTTTGTGGTGGTTGGCCTGACCGGCGCCTGGTGGTGGCAAAACCACAAGGCCCAGCAGGAAGAAATCGCCACTATGGCCGATCAATCCTCTGCCCAGCTTTCACAGAATAACAATGAAGGCCAATCTGTGCCGTTGACCGACAGCAATGCCGACAACAGTGCACCTTTGGCTGACAATGGTTCTACGCCGGTTGATACCGGCGTTGTTCCACAGCAGTCACAGACTCCGGCAGTCACCGGCAGTGCAACCGCGCAGCAACCTGCGGTGGTTTCACCAAGCCAGACAACGCTGCCAGAGACAACGCCTGTGGCACCAGCAGCCCCCTTGCCAACCGCTGACGCGGGTGTGGCTGCCGGGGCGGTTGATCCTAACGCGCTGGTCATGGAGTTCTCCGCCGACTGTTGGCTGCAGGTGAGTGATGCCAGCGGTAAAACGTTGTACAGCGGCAGCCAGAAAAGCGGCGGCAAGCTGAACCTGGCGGGTACCGCGCCGTACAAACTGACCATTGGTGCACCGGCCGCAGTACAGATTCAATATCAAGGTAAGCCGGTTGATTTAAGCCGGTTTGTTAAGTCGAACCGTGTTGCTCGTCTGACCGTTGCCGCGCAGTAATTGCGCGGCCATTGTCGTTGAGTCAGGGCAACAATGGAGAGTAAGTAATGCATAACCAATCGCCCATCACCCGTCGAAAATCAACGCGAATTTACGTCGGCAATGTGCCTATTGGTGATGGTGCGCCGATTGCCGTGCAGTCGATGACTAACACCCGTACCACTGATGTTGAAGCCACGGTTAATCAGATCAAAGCACTGGAGCGCGTGGGTGTCGATATCGTCCGCGTTTCAGTCCCCACCATGGATGCCGCCGAGGCATTCAGGCTGATCAAGCAGCAGGTCAACGTGCCGCTGGTCGCCGATATCCACTTCGATTACCGTATCGCGCTGCAGGTTGCAGAGTATGGCGTAGACTGCCTGCGTATCAACCCGGGCAATATCGGTAACGAGTCGCGTATCCGTTCAGTGGTAGACTGCGCACGCGATAAAAATATCCCAATCCGTATCGGGGTGAATGGCGGTTCGCTGGAAAAAGACATCCAGGAAAAATACGGCGAACCTACGCCGGAAGCGCTGCTCGAATCTGCCATGCGCCACGTTGATATTCTCGACCGCCTCAACTTCGACCAGTTTAAAGTCAGCGTTAAGGCCTCCGATGTGTTCCTGGCGGTACAATCCTATCGTCTGCTGGCTGCACGTATCGATCAGCCGTTGCATCTGGGCATCACCGAAGCCGGTGGCGCACGCAGTGGCTCAGTGAAGTCGGCGATTGGTTTGGGGCTGCTGCTGTCGGAAGGCATCGGCGATACCCTGCGCATCTCGTTGGCAGCCGATCCGGTGGAAGAAGTGAAGGTCGGTTTCGACATTCTGAAATCACTGCGTATCCGCGCCCGCGGTATTAACTTTATCGCTTGCCCGACCTGTTCACGTCAGGAATTTGACGTTATCGGTACGGTGAACGCGCTGGAACAGCGTCTGGAAGACATCATCACGCCGATGGACATTTCGATTATCGGCTGTGTGGTCAATGGCCCGGGCGAAGCCCTGGTTTCTACGCTGGGCGTGACCGGTGGCCACAAAAAGAGCGGTTTCTACGAAGACGGTGTACGCCAGAGAGAACGTTTCGACAACGAGCAGATGATTGACCAACTGGAAGCCAAGATCCGCGCCAAGGCGTCGATGCTGGATGAAAGCAATCGCATCGCGGTCAACCTGCTGGAAAAATAAGCATTATACCGATACGGCGGGCTTTTTAGCCCGCTTGTTTATGAACCCGGGAGCAGAACTCTGCATTCGCGTTGAATACGGGACGGCAAAGTCCCTATAATCGGGTTCATTTTTATAGACAACGGACAGAGAACTCACGTGGCAAAGAACATTCAAGCCATTCGCGGCATGAACGACTACCTGCCGGAAGAAACGGCATTATGGCAGCGTATTGAAGGCATCCTCAAGCAGGTGCTTAGCGGCTACGGTTACAGCGAAATCCGCTTGCCGATTGTAGAGCAGACCCCGTTATTCAAACGCGCGATCGGCGAAGTGACCGACGTCGTGGAAAAAGAGATGTATACCTTCGACGACCGCAATGGCGAAAGCCTGACGCTGCGTCCGGAAGGGACGGCTGGCTGCGTTCGCGCCGGCATCGAACATGGTCTGCTGTACAATCAGGAGCAGCGTCTGTGGTACGTCGGTCCGATGTTCCGCTACGAGCGCCCGCAAAAAGGCCGCTATCGCCAGTTCCATCAGCTGGGGGCCGAAGTGTTTGGCCTGCAGGGCCCGGATATCGACGCCGAGCTGATCCTGCTGAGTGCCCGCTGGTGGAAAGCGCTGGGGATCTCCGAGCACGTCAAGCTGGAACTGAACTCCATTGGTTCACTGGAAGCACGCGCCAATTACCGCGATGCACTGGTGGCATTCCTGGAACAGCATCAAGAGAAGCTGGACGAAGATTGCAAACGTCGTATGTACAGCAACCCGCTGCGCGTATTGGACTCGAAAAACCCGGAAGTGCAGGCGTTGTTGAACGACGCGCCACGGCTGTCCGAGTATCTGGATGAAGAATCCAAAGCCCACTTCGAAGGTCTGTGTGAACTTTTGGCGCAGGCGGGCATCCCATATACCATCAATGAACGCCTGGTGCGCGGTCTGGACTACTACAACCGTACGGTATTCGAATGGGTGACCACCAGTTTGGGCGCTCAGGGTACGGTGTGTGCCGGTGGTCGTTATGACGGTCTGGTTGAGCAACTGGGTGGGCGTGCAACGCCGGCAGTTGGTTTCGCCATGGGCCTGGAGCGCTTGGTGTTGCTGGTTCAGGCTGTTAACCCAGAGTTCAAAGCCGCGGCGACCATTGACGTATACGTGATCTCCTCCGGTGAAGGGACTCAGAGTGCGGCCATGCAGTTGGCGGAGCGCGTGCGTGATGAAGCGCCACAGCTCAAGCTGATGACCAACTACGGCGGCGGTAACTTTAAGAAGCAGATCACCCGGGCGGATAAATGGGGCGCGCGCGTTGCCTTGATCCTGGGTGAGAACGAAGTCGTAGCCCAGCAGGTCGTGGTCAAGGACCTGCGCAGTGGTGAACAAGAAACGCTGGCGCAAAGCGAAGTCGCAGTGCGTCTTGCAACGATGTTAGGTTAAGGAGAAGGACACCGTGGAAGTCTATACCACAGAAAACGAACAAGTCGACGCCGTGCGTCGGTTCTTTGCTGAAAACGGCAAAGCGCTGGCAGTGGGCGTGGTGCTCGGAATTGGTGCCCTGGTCGGCTGGCGTTACTGGCAGAGCCACGAAAACTCCAACATGATGGTTGCGTCCCAATCTTATCAGGAAGCCAGCGATCGTCTGGCTCTCGGTAAGCCGGACGATGTCGCCGCTGCGGAGAAGTTTGCACAGGCCAACAGCAACAGCTACGGCGTGATGGCCTCGCTGGAGCTGGCGAAGCATTTTGTTGAGCAAAATGAGTTTGCCAAAGCAAGCCAACAACTGGTGCTGGCTCAGGGTCAGACCAAAGATGAAAACCTGCTTTCGATGATTAACCTGCGTCTGGCCCGTGTCCAGGTGCAGGAGAAAAAGCTGGATGACGCGCTGAAAACGCTGGATGGCGTGAAAGGCGAAGGCTGGGCGGCGATGGCGCAAGATACGCGCGGCGACGTGCTGTTGGCCAAAGGCGACACCAAAGGTGCGCGTGAGGCTTACAGTAAAGGCATTGAGTCTAACGCTTCTCAGGCGCTGCAGGTTTTGCTGCGCATGAAATTGAATAACTTGTCCAGCTAAGGGGAATTCCCATGCAATTGCGTAAAACACTCTTGGTCGGACTGGTTTCCGTTGCCTTGCTGAGTGGTTGCTCACTGTTCAACAGTGAAGAAGACGTGGTTACCATGTCGCCGCTGCCGAAAGTTGAAAATCAGTTCACGCCAAGCAAGGCGTGGAGTACCTCGGTCGGTGACGGTGTCGGTGAGTTTTATTCTCACCTGCGTCCCGCTTTCCAGGACAACACGATTTATGCCGCAGATCGTCACGGTATCGTGAAAGCACTGGATGCCGATAACGGTAACGAAAAGTGGAAGGTTGATCTCTCTGAGAAAACCGGCTTCTTCTCCAGCAACCTGCCGGCACTGCTGTCGGGCGGTATGGCGGTAGCGGGTGACAAGGCTTACGTTGGCAGTGAGAAAGCGGTGGTTTACGCGCTGAATACTGCAGACGGTACCGTCGCGTGGCAGACCAAAGTGGCCGGCGAAGCAATTTCACGTCCGGTGATCAGCGACGGTATGGTGCTGATCCACACCACTAACGGCCTGCTGCAGGCGCTGAACGAATCTGACGGCGCGGTGAAGTGGACGGTTAACCTGGACATGCCTTCACTGTCGTTGCGCGGTGAATCCGCACCGGCCGTTGCCTTTGGCGCAGCCATTGTCGGCGGTGATAACGGTCGCGTAAATGCCGTGCTGATGCAGCAAGGTCAGTTGATTTGGCAGCAACGTATTTCCCAGCCGAGCGGCGCGACCGAAATCGATCGTTTGAACGATGTCGACACTACGCCGGTGATTGTTGAGGGCGTTGTCTACGCATTAGGTTACAATGGCAACCTGACGGCGTTGGATCTGCGTTCCGGCCAGATCATGTGGAAGCGTGAATTGGGCTCGGTGAACGACTTTATCGTTGATGCCGGCCGCATCTACCTTATCGATCAGAACGATCGCGTGGTGGCATTGAGCACCGAAGGTGGCGTGACCGTATGGACGCAGAGCGATCTGCTGCACCGCAACCTGACCCCGCCGGTGATGTACAATGGTTTCCTGGTGACCGGTGACTCAGAAGGTTACCTGCACTGGATCAATACCACGGACGGCCGTTTTGTTGCTCAGCAAGAAGTGGATAGCTCCGGCTTCCTGTCTGCGCCAATGGTCGCTGGCGATAAGCTGGTCATCCAGGCGAAGGGCGGAAAAGTTTACGCTTTTACCCGCTAACGCCGATCGTCGCACGGATTGCCAACGGCTCCTGAGTGTTCAGGGGCCGTTTCGTATTTTTATAAGCTGCACGCCTGGTGTCTATCCATGGTGCAGTAACGCTTTGATTATTAAGTAATGAGGCTTCACAATGATACCTGTCGTCGCGCTAGTAGGGCGCCCGAATGTGGGTAAATCCACCTTGTTTAACCGTTTAACCCATACGCGCGATGCGCTGGTGGCGGATTTCCCCGGGCTAACGCGAGACCGCAAGTATGGTCGTGCTGAGGTTGAGGGTAATGAATTTATTATCGTCGATACCGGGGGCATTGACGGCACCGAAGACGGCGTTGAAACGCGCATGGCCGGTCAGTCGCTGCTGGCGATCGAAGAAGCAGACATCGTGCTGTTTATGGTCGATGCTCGCGCCGGTCTGATGCCAGCCGATCTGGGCATTGCCCAGCATCTGCGCAACCGTCAGAAAGCCACCTTCCTGGTTGCCAACAAAACCGACGGTATGGATCCCGACATGGCCACCGCCGATTTCTACTCGCTGGGCCTGGGCGACGTGCATGCGATTGCCGCTTCCCACGGTCGTGGCGTGGCGCAGTTGATCGAACACGTGCTGGTGCCGTTTGTCGGTGAAAAGCCGGAAGAAGTCGAGCTGACCGAAGAAGAGGCTAACGCCGCTTATTGGGCCGAGCAAGAAGGTGAAAACCGCGAAGGCCCGGAAGACGAGCCGGAAGACGACTTCAACCCGCAGGATTTGCCGATCAAGCTGGCTATCGTCGGTCGTCCTAACGTAGGTAAGTCCACACTGACTAACCGTATCCTCGGCGAAGATCGTGTTGTGGTTTACGACATGCCGGGCACCACCCGTGACAGCATTTATATCCCGATGGTTCGTGACGAGCGCGAATACGTGCTGATCGACACCGCCGGAGTGCGTAAGCGCGGCAAGGTGACGGAAACCGTAGAGAAGTTCTCGGTAATCAAAACCCTGCAGGCGATCGAAGACGCTAACGTGGTGTTGCTGGTAGTGGATGCACGCGAAGGCATTTCCGATCAGGACCTCTCGCTGCTCGGCTTTATCCTCAATAGTGGGCGCTCACTGGTGATTGTGGTCAACAAGTGGGACGGCATGAGCGAGGAAGATCGCGATCACGTGAAAGAGATGCTCGATATGCGTCTGGGCTTTGTCGATTTCGCCCGCATTCACTTCATCTCTGCCCTGCATGGCAGCGGCGTTGGTAACCTGTTCGTCTCGGTATTGGAAGCTTACGAGTGTGCGACCCGTCGAGTGAACACCTCTATGCTGACCAAAATCATGCAGATGGCTGCCGACGACCACCAGCCGCCGTTGGTACGTGGCCGCCGCGTGAAGCTGAAATATGCGCACGCCGGTGGGTATAACCCGCCGATTGTGGTGATCCACGGCAACCAGGTGACCGATCTGTCCGATTCGTACAAACGCTACCTGATGAACTACTTCCGTCGCTCTCTGAAGGTGATGGGGACGCCAATCCGTATCCAGTTCAAAGAGGGTGAGAACCCGTTCGCCGGCAAGCGTAACCTGCTGACGCCGAACCAGATGCGTAAGCGTAAACGCCTGATGAGCCACCTGAAAAAAAGCTGATAATCAGCATGAGGGGCGCGGTATCACTACCGCGCCCCTTTTTTATTGGTCCGAAATCGTTTTATTATCCGTAGATTATCGCCGTCAGCCTGAAGGAACATCATGTCCTGGGAAACCTGGAGTTTTGCATTTAACGTCACCGTCCCCAATCTGTTAATGATGTTGCTGGGCATACTGCTGCGCCACTGGCGTCTGATGGACGATCGGTTTATTGACGGTGCCACCAGGCTGGTGTTTAACCTGGCGCTGCCCTGCCTGCTGTTCTTCAGCATTGCCACCAACCACCCGCAGTTGCTGGGTAACCTGCCGCTGGTGATCTTTGGCGCGATTGGTACCCTCGTCACCTTCCTGTTGCTGGAAGCGGCGGCTATCTGGCTGGTTAAAGATCCACGGGAACGCGGTGTCTTCGTGCAAGGGGGCTTCCGCGCCAATACCGCCATTGTCGGTCTGGCTTACGCCATGACCGCTTACGGCAGCGAAGGAATAGCGTTGGGGTCGCTGTACCTGACGGTGACGGTGATCCTGTTTAACGTACTGTCGGTGATAACCCTGACGCGTAGCCTGCAGGGCGGACAGGGCAAGAGGATCAGCCGCCTGTCGCTGTTGCGCAGCATTGTCACCAATCCGCTGATTATCGGCCTGGTGTGCGGCTTGGCTTATGCGCAGACCGGCCTGGGCATCCCTCAGGTGATCCGGCAGACGGGCAGCTACATCTCTGCACTGTCGCTGCCGCTGGCACTGCTGTGCACCGGTGCCAGTTTGGATCTGCGCGCCATGTTCCGCTCGTCCAACGTGGCGGCACTGTCTTCTTCGGCCAAGTTGTTTATCGTGCCGGTGCTGATGACGTTGGGTGGTTGGTTATGCGGGTTCCACGGTGCGGCGTTGGGGATTATCTTCCTGTTCTCGGCCACGCCAACGGCTTCGGGGAGCTATGTGATGACGCGAGCCATGGGGGGGAACGCCACGCTGGCGGCGAACATTATCGCCATCACCACCGTCGGATCGTTTTTCACTACCGCGCTGGGCATCTATTTCTTGCGCTCATGGGGCGTGATTTAACCTGGGAGTGACTATGGAAGTACAGTGTCCGCAATGCGATAAAACGATGGAGTGGGTGAATGGTCACTACCATTGCGCCGCCTGTAATAGCGATTATCAACAGTTGGCTCACTGCCCGGATTGCGGGCAACCGTTGCAAGAGCTGAAGGCCTGCGGCGCGGTGGACTATTTGTGTCAGAACGGCCACGGGCTGATCTCCAAAAAACGGGTGTTATTCAGTTATCAGCCGTTGTAAGTATTCACTCATCGACCTGGCCGGTTTTCCACAGGTCGACCAACGCCTGTGGAGCGCTGGTTTCCGGGATCAGCAGCACGATTTCACTGCTCAGAGTCTGGCTGTAATAGCTGATCTGCACGCGAAAATAGCGTTGGTCACCGCAGCCGGGGGAATCCGGCTGCCCCTCTTCCTGGGCATAGGGCAGCGTCTGGTTCAACAGTTGGTTCAGGCGCTGCCGTTGCTCTGGCGTAATGTCGGCCAGCGCAATGCGCCGCTGGCCCGCCAGTTTGGGAATAAAGGCGAAACCGCCTTCACGCGCCAGCTCAATAACCGTGTCCTGATTGAGCACCGGCAAAGGTTTCATTATGCCACCCCCACCTGATGCCAAGCCTGTTGTACCTTTTCCGCTACCTTGCTGTCGAAGCGCTGTTCTGCATGCTTTACCGAGGTACGGACAAAGGTGGCAAAGTCAGCGTCCTGCGGCAGTGCCTTATCACACAGGGTGTCGTACCAGATGTAACCGGCTTTCTCCCAGGCATAGCCGCCCAGTGCGGTGGCCGCCAGATAAAAGGCGCGGTTGGGGATGCCGGAGTTGAGGTGGACGCCACCGTTGTCTTCTTTGGTCTGAATGTAGTCTTTCATGCTGGCCGGCTGCGGATCTTTCCCCAGCAGCGGATCGTCGTAGGCGGTACCGGGCACCGACATCGAACGTAGACCCTTGCCGTTGATGCCTTTCGCCAGTAGCCCTTCACCAATCAGCCAGTCGGCCTTATCAGCAGTTTGCTTAAGGTGGAACTGCTTGACCAAAGAACCAAACACGTCAGACAGCGATTCATTCAGCGCACCGGCCTGCTGGAAGTAAATTAACCCGGCTTCACTTTCGGTGACGCCGGGCGCCAATTCGTGGCCGACTACGTCAATGGCGATGGTAAAACGGTTAAAGATTTCGCCATCCCCGTCGCCGAAGACCATTTGCTGGCCATTCCAAAAGGCGTTCTGGTATTCCTTGCCGTAATGCACGCTGCCGGTCAGCGGCAGGCCCAGGTTGTCCAGCGAGTTGCGTTTGAACGCCTGCCAGAAAAAATCGTAGGTGACGCCGAGGTAGTCATAGGCTTCATCCACCGCCACGTCGTGGTTGCTGGCCTGGCCCTCATCACGCACCTGTTTGCCGGGCAGTTGGGTGCTATTTTCGGCGTCATAAATATCGCGGATGACTTTACCACCGGTCGAGGTTTTCGCCCCGAGGGCCCGCAGCGGCTTGTTGCCGAGCAGGCTCTGAACATGGTTCAGGGTGTGCAACGCGCAGTCGCGCTGCGGTAGGCTGCCGTGCTCAATGATCCGGCGCAGCATATAAGGGGGGATGACCGATCGTGCTGTTAGGGTCGGCATAGTGGCTCTCCTTAGGCAAAAAAGTTACCCGTCCTCTTTCAAGCTATAGGGTATCTATAAATATTTTGACACTAAGTGTAGCTCAGACATCGTAAAGACGATGATCGTGGGTGCTGACCGCCGGGTTAGTTTTATGGGCGCTGATGCGTTTGACCGAGGTGCGAACCGCCAGCTTGCCGTGCAGCAGCAGGTTGCATGGGGGCGCATCGGCACGCAGCATGCGGCGTTGCAGCAGTTGAATGGCCTCATAGCCCAGTTCGTCGCGCGGCACATGTACTGAGGTGAGCGGCACGTCATGAATTTCCGCCAGATTAAAACCGTCGGTGCTCATCACCGAGATATCGCCCGGCACGTTCAACAGCAGTTTGTTGAGCGCCTTGACTGCACCGACCGCCATATAGTCGCCACCGGCGAGAATGGCCGTGGGCAACTGCGAGCGGTGACTGACCCGATTGATAAAGGTGGTGAGTGCCTGTTCGGCCTCTTCGCTGCCGAAGCCGGAGGTGGTGACCAGATGGCGACCGTCGTCAAAGGCGATATTGTGTCGCGCATAGGCTTGTTTAATGCCTGCTAGCCGCAACTCCATGGTGTGTCGACGCAGGCATTGCAGGTTCAGAATATGGCTGTGGCCCTGCTGGAACAGATAGTTGGCGGAGAACTCGCCAATCAGTTGATGGTCGGGCGACACGCTATCGAGCCGCATCTGACGGTCGCTGCAGTTAATCAGTACACAGGGTTTGTTCAGGTCGGCAGCTAACTGGTGAATGTGTTCGTCATCGATGCCGATAATCAGTGCCGCCTGGGTCTGCGGATCGCTCATTTTTTCCAGAAACAGCGCGCCGTCGCTGTGTAATTCCTCAAGCCCGCAATAGCGAATGCGTACTTCGTGCTCCGCCAGTGCGGCGGTGATGCCCTGGATCACCTTGTAGTAAAAAATATCGGTACGCACGTCAAAGGCCCGCTGCGGGGCGAAGACCATCACGTTGTTCAACATCAGTCGGCCGCTGGAAATCCCCTGCAGGATCCCCTTCTGTTGGGCGCAGGCCAGCACCTTCTGACGCGCCTCGGCGCTGGTGTTGGCCTTGCCTGCTAATACGCGTGAAACGGTGCTGATCGACAGCCCGGTTTGGCGGGCAATTTCCTGTATTTTCAGCTTTCCGTTCATTCTGTGATCTCCTTCAAATTTGGCAATGAAAATATTTCCACGGTGTTTTTTCAGCGTACTGTCAGGCTTTGGTCGCCATTATGGAGACCTTTTATCCTACGCATGAAAACTTTTGCAAAAAACCACGTTTCGCTCACGCTTCCGGCTGTCTAGTCTGAATTGGTATGCCAACTTTATAGATTTATCAGTCCAATTAACGGGCTGAATTATAAATAAAACGAAAATAAATCAGGTGGTTGTGAAGGCGATGTGCCTGCTTCTGTGAAGCGCATCTCAATTTCACTGGATCCATACCTTCACTAGCCAAACATACCCTACCAAAAGCGTGCTGTGTCACCGGGCAGCCGTCGTGGAGAGAAGACAGATGAGTGTTGAAATTAATCAGACGGTCGTCGACAGCGGCCGGCGTAAATTTAAATCACTGCGCTGGTGGATGCTGGCGCTGTTTTTACTGGGTGTGACGGTCAACTACATCACTCGTAATTCGCTGGGTATCCTGGCGCCGGAGCTGAAAACCAGCCTGAACATGACCACCGAACAGTACTCCTGGGTGGTGGCGTCGTTCCAACTGGCCTATACGGTGTTTCAGCCGATCTGCGGCTGGCTGATCGACGTGATCGGCCTGAAGATGGGGTTCCTGATCTGCGCCAGCATCTGGGCGGTGGTTTGCATGATGCACGCCGGGGCAGGCACCTGGGTGCAGTTGGCGATCCTGCGCTTCTTCATGGGCGGGGCAGAAGCGGCGGCCACACCGGCCAACGCCAAGGCCATTTCCGACTGGTTCCCGAAAAAGGAACGGCCGATCGCTGCCGGCTGGGCGGGCGTCGGGTTTTCTATTGGTGCCATGCTGGCACCGCCGATCATTGTTATCGCTCATGTCTCTTTTGGCTGGCAGGGCGCTTTCCTGTTCTCCGGCGCACTGGCGCTGGTCTGGGTCGTGTTGTGGTGGCGGTTCTACCACTCGCCGCTGCAGCACCCCAATCTGAGCCAGCAGGAGCTGGATCTGATCCGCGAAGACAACGAGCCGGAGTTGCCCCGGCTGCCATTTCTCAAGTCGCTGGCGATCCTGTGCCGTAATAAAAAGTTTTATGGCATAGCCATTCCGGCATTTCTTGCCGAACCGGCCTGGGCGGTATTCAGTTTCTGGGTGCCGCTGTACCTGGCCACCGAGCGCGGCATGGATTTAAAACACATCGCCATGTTTGCCTGGCTGCCGTTTTTGGCGGCGGACATCGGCAGCGTTGCCAGCGGCTATCTCACCACGCTGTATCGCAAATGGTTTGGCTGCAGCCGCGTCAACTCGGTGGTTGCCAGTTCGGTCACCGGCGCATTCATGATGGTCTCGCTGGCGTTTGTGGCGATCACTAAAGATCCCTACGTGGCGATCGCTCTGATCTCGATCGGCGGTTTTGGCCATCAGGTGATCTCCTGCATGCTCAGCGCGCTGGTGGTGGAATCGTTCGATAAAAATCAGGTAGCGACGGTCAACGGCATGCGCGGCTCCAGCGCCTGGATCGCCAGCTTCCTGTTCACACTGTTGATCGGCGCGGTCTCCGATACCGTCGGTTTCAACCCGCTGTTTATCGCCATGGGCTTCTTCGACCTGATCGGCGCCCTGTTCCTGATTGCCTTGATCGCCGAACGTGGCGGTAAAAAAACACTTAATAGTTAAGTTGGATGCCTATGAAAACCTTAAAAAACTGGACGTTGGCCGGTCAGTATGCCGATCGCATTGAACTGTTGGTCGACGAACGTCACCTGTTTTGCCTGTTCGTGCTGGAAAATGACCTGTTCCGCGTGTTGATCAAACGCAACGGCGAGTTGGCGTTGGATCGCACCTGGAGCATCGCGCCGCAGACTGACGTGCCCTGGGAAGGGCGTGACCGGTTGAGCGTAGCCGGGTTCGGCCTGCCGGGCTATCAATTGCAGCAACATGGCGATCGGCTGGTGGTGGCGACGTCTGCACTGCGCGTGACGGTGCATCAGCCGTTGTGGCTGGAGTGGGAGCACTGCAACGCCGCTGGGGAATGGCGTCCACTGGCAGCCGATCGGCCCACCAGCGCTTACCTGCTTAATCCGCACGGTGACGGCGTGGCCCATTATCAGCGCCGTCAGACTGCCGAGCGTTATTATGGCCTGGGTGAGAAGGCCGGTGATTTGGAACGCAGCGGCCGTCGCTTTGAAATGCGCAATCTGGACGCGATGGGTTACAACGCCGCCAGCACCGACCCGCTGTACAAACACATTCCGTTCACCATCACCCGTGGTGCAGAGGCCAGTTTCGGGCTGTTTTACGACAACCTGAGCAGCTGCTGGCTGGATCTGGGTAATGAGATCGACAACTACCATCTGGCCTATCGGCGTTATCAGGCGGAGGCGGGGGATCTGGATTATTACCTGTTCCTTGGGCCGAAGGTGCTGGATGTGACCAAGGCGTTTGTGCGCCTGACCGGTAAAACTCATTTTGGACCGAAATGGAGCCTGGGCTACAGCGGTTCTACCATGCATTACACCGACGCGCCGGACGCCCAGCAGCAATTGCAGCAGTTTATTCAGCTCTGTCGCCAGCATGATATTCCCTGCGACTCTTTCCAGCTGTCATCGGGTTACACCTCGATTGCCAACAAGCGCTATGTGTTCAACTGGAATTACGACAAGGTGCCGCAGCCCAAGCTACTGAGCCAGGCGTTTCACGATGCCGGACTGAAGCTGGCGGCCAACATCAAGCCCTGTCTGCTGCAGGATCACCCGCAGTATCAGCAGGCGGCGGATCAGGGGCTGTTTATCCGTGATTCTGAAAGCGATCGACCGGAGCGCTCCAGCTTTTGGGACGACGAAGGCTCGCACCTCGACTTCACCAACCCGGCGGCTGTCCGCTGGTGGCAGCAGGGCGTGACGCAGCAACTGCTGGAGATGGGTATCGATTCCACCTGGAATGACAATAACGAATACGAAGTGTGGGACGGGGAGGCACGTTGCCACGGTTTCGGCCGACCGATTGCCATCAAACATATCCGCCCGGTGATGCCGCTACTGATGATGCGCGCTTCAATGGAAGCCCAGCAACGCTTTGCTCCCGACCTGCGGCCCTACCTAATTTCGCGCTCCGGATGTGCCGGTATGCAGCGTTATGTGCAGACCTGGAGCGGCGATAACCGCACCAGTTGGCAGACCCTGCGCTACAACATCCGCATGGGGTTGGGCATGAGCCTGTCGGGGCTGTATAACCTGGGGCATGACGTCGGTGGGTTCTCCGGTGATAAGCCGGACGCCGAACTCCTGGTGCGTTGGGTGCAAAACGGCGTGATGCATCCGCGTTTCACCATTCACTCCTGGAACGATGACGCCACGGTTAACGAACCCTGGATGTATCCGGCCGCCACCCCGGCGGTACGCGAGGCGATTAACCTGCGCTACCGGCTGATGCCGTATTTCTACACCCTGCTGTGGCAGGCCAGTGCCGACGACGAGCCGATGCTGCGCCCGACCTTCCTCGACCATGAGCATGACGAGCAGACCCTAAGGGAAACCGACGATTTTATGATCGGCCGCGATCTGCTGGTGGCCAGCGTGGTAGAGCAGGGGCAGCGCCAGCGACCGGTGTATCTGCCGGATAACGGCGACGGCTGGTACTGCTTCTACAGCGGCCAGTGGTTCAGTGGTGGCCAGACGGTGGTGCTGGAGGCCCCGCTGGAGCGCTTGCCGTTACTGGTACGTGCCGGTGCAGGGTTACCGCTGTCGTCCCGATTGGCTCATGTTGATGTGACGACCGACGATCGGCGCGAGCTTAAACTCTATCCGCTAAAAGGCTGTGGCAGCGCTTCTGGGCTGTTATTTGAAGACGACGGGGAAAGTTATGGCTGGCAGCAGGGCGACGCACTGTGGCTGCGCTGGGAGATGCTCAGTGACAATCAGCGCATCACGCTGACCATCACTACCGAAGGCCGTTTTAAACCGGCATGGCAAACCTTGACCTTCAGCTTGCCTGCCGGAGAAACGCGCGAGCTGTGGATCAACGGCGCGCCGGGCAGCAGTTTTACGCTGGAATAAGCGGAATTATTCAGCCGCGCGCTTTTTGCGCGGTTTTTTGGCGACGGTGATGGTTTTCACCTCGCTTTCCACCCAGCCATCCTGCAGACGGGTTTTCAGCAGTTCACCCACCTGAGCTTGCTTGGTGGTTTTCAGCAGTTCGCCGCGCGGGGTTTGCGTCACGCTGTAGCCACGTGCCAGCGTTGCCAACGGGCTGACCGCTTCTAGCTGGCTACAGGCGACGCCGAAGCGCTGACGCCAGGCGTTGAGCTGACGTTCCAGCGCCTGTTGCAACCGGTATTCCTGCTGCTGCACGCGTTGCTGGTAGCGATGAATGCGTGCCTGCGGCTGCATCTGTGCCAGACGCTGTTGCGCCCGCTCGCTGCGGCGTGAGGACACACGCAGTTGGTTCTGCATGCCGTCTTCCAACCGGCGTTGCAGTTTGAACAACAGCGTCTGCTGACGCGCCAGGCGCAGGTGCGGATGCTGTTGCTGCAAACGGTGGTTGATGCGGGTGAACTGTTGCTGACGCTGCGCCAGATAGTAATCCATCGCCATTTCCATCCGCTGTTGTTGGGACTGCAACTGGCGCAGCAGCTCCAGCTGATTGCGACTGACCAGTTCGGCAGCGGCGGAAGGGGTTGGTGCCCGCAGATCGGCGACAAAGTCGGCAATGGTGACGTCGGTTTCATGGCCGACGGCGCTGACGATCGGAATGCGGCTGGCGAATATCGCCCGCGCCACGCGTTCGTCGTTGAAGCTCCACAGGTCTTCCAGCGAGCCCCCGCCACGGCCGACGATCAGTACGTCACACTCGTCCCGGCGGTTAGCCGTTTCGATGGCGCGCACAATCTGCAATGGCGCTTCAGCGCCCTGTACCGAAGTGGGATAGATAACGATAGGCAGTGAAGGGTCACGCCGTTGCAACACCTGCAGCACATCGTGCAGCGCCGCACCGCTGGCGGAGGTGATGACCCCGACGCGTTTGGCCGGGCTGGGCAAGGGTTGCTTGAACTGTTGGTCGAACAGACCTTCGGCGCTCAGGCGCTGTTTCAACTGGTCGAACTGCTGTTGCAGCAGGCCGTCACCGGCAGGTTGCATGCTTTCGGCAATCAGTTGGTAGTCGCCGCGCGGTTCATACAGCGTAATGCTGGCGCGAACCAGAACCTGTTGGCCATTCTGAGGACGGAAAGTGGTGCGGCGGTTGGTGTTGCGGAACATCGCACAACGGACCTGCGCACGATCGTCTTTCAGCGTGAAATACCAGTGGCCGGAAGAGGGTTGGGAGAAGTTGGAAATCTCTGCGGAGAGCCAAATCTGGCCCATTTCCATTTCCAGCAGCTGTCGAACCGTCTGATTCAGGCGGCTTACGGTAAAAATAGACGGCGAAACAGGTAGCGACATGTGACCCAGATCAAATTTCAAAACAATCACTTAATTGGTCGATACTACATGGCTGAAAAAGGTAATCAAGAGTTTTTGTAAGAAAGTGCTGGAGGCAACCGATTACGCTCTGTATAATGCCGCGGCAATATTTTATCTTTTTCACAGCCCACTCTGGTGAGATATTGCCCATGCTACGTATCGCAAAAGAAGCACTGACATTCGACGACGTTCTCCTGGTTCCAGCTCACTCTACGGTTCTGCCTAATACCGCTGAGCTCGGCACCCAATTGACCAAAACTATCCACCTGAACATCCCTATGCTGTCCGCAGCTATGGATACCGTCACCGAAGCCAATCTGGCTATCGCGTTGGCGCAGGAAGGCGGTTTGGGCTTCATCCACAAAAACATGTCCATTGAGCGTCAGGCTGAAGAAGTCCGCCGCGTGAAAAAACATGAAAGCGGCGTGGTTACCGATCCACAAGCCGTGACACCGACCACCACCCTGAAAGAAGTGAAAGAACTGACCGCGCGTAACGGCTTTGCCGGCTACCCGGTAGTGACCGAAGAAAATGAACTGGTTGGTATTATTACCGGCCGTGACGTTCGCTTCGTCACCGATCTGAACCAGCCTGTTACCGCCGTGATGACGCCGAAAGAGCGTTTGGTTACGGTGAGAGAAGGCGAAGCGCGTGAAGTCGTGCTGCAGAAAATGCACGAAAAACGCGTTGAGAAAGCGCTGGTGGTCGACGATCAGTTCCATCTGCTGGGCATGATCACCGTAAAAGACTTCCAGAAAGCGGAACGCAAGCCAAACGCCTGTAAAGACGAGCACGGCCGTCTGCGCGTAGGTGCTGCCGTTGGCGCCGGTGCAGGTAACGAAGAGCGCGTTGATGCGCTGGTCGCTGCCGGTGTTGACGTCCTGCTGATTGACTCCTCTCACGGCCATTCCGAAGGCGTATTGCAGCGCATTCGCGAAACCCGCGCCAAATACCCGGACCTGCAGATCGTTGGCGGTAACGTCGCGACCGCTTCAGGCGCCAAAGCACTGGCTGATGCCGGCGTTAGCGCAGTGAAAGTGGGTATCGGTCCTGGCTCCATCTGTACCACCCGTATTGTTACCGGCGTAGGCGTACCGCAGATCACCGCTATCGCTGACGCGGTTGAAGCGCTGGAAGGTACCGGTATCCCGGTTATCGCCGACGGCGGCATCCGTTTCTCCGGCGACATCGCCAAAGCTATCGCGGCAGGTGCAGCCTGTGTGATGGTCGGCTCCATGCTGGCAGGTACCGAAGAATCTCCGGGCGAAATCGAGCTGTATCAGGGCCGTTCGTTCAAATCCTATCGCGGTATGGGTTCTCTGGGCGCGATGTCCAAAGGCTCTTCCGACCGTTACTTCCAGACCGATAACGCCGCCGACAAACTGGTGCCGGAAGGTATCGAAGGCCGCGTGGCTTACAAAGGCATGCTGAAAGCGATCGTTCACCAGCAAATGGGCGGTCTGCGCTCTTGCATGGGCCTGACCGGTTGCGCCACCATCGACGAACTGCGCACCAAGGCTGAATTTGTGCGCATCAGCGGCGCCGGCATTCAGGAAAGCCACGTGCATGACGTGACCATCACCAAAGAGTCACCGAACTACCGCATGGGTTAATGCTTTAACTTCTCCTGCGGGGGAAGCCGGGGTGGGGCGTAACGCTTCACCCCGAAAACACTATTTTCGCTCTTTTTCTCTGTTGCTGGAATTCGCCTCACATGACAAAAAATATCCATAAGCATCGCATCCTTATTCTGGATTTTGGTTCGCAATACACTCAACTGGTAGCACGCCGCGTGCGCGAAATCGGCGTTTACTGTGAGCTGTGGGCCTGGGACGTTAGCGAAGAGCAAATCCGCGAATTCAATCCAAGCGGCATCATCCTGTCCGGCGGCCCGGAAAGCACTACCGAAGCCAACAGCCCGCGCGCGCCAGAATACGTTTTCACCGCCGGTGTGCCGGTGCTGGGCGTATGCTATGGCATGCAGACCATGGCGATGCAGTTGGGTGGCCAGGTAGAAGGTTCCAACGAGCGTGAGTTCGGTTATGCACAGGTAGAAATCACTACCGAAAGCGCATTGGTTCGCGACATCGAAGATGCCCTGAGCCCGGCCGGTAAACCGCTGCTGGACGTGTGGATGAGCCACGGCGACAAAGTTACCGCTATCCCGGCTGACTTCGTGACCGTTGCCAGCACCGATACCTGTCCGTTTGCCATTATGGCCAACGAAGAAAAACGCTTCTACGGCGTGCAGTTCCACCCGGAAGTGACCCACACCCGTCAAGGCCAGCGGATGCTGGAGCGTTTCGTACTGGATATCTGCCAGTGTGAAGCCCTGTGGACCCCGGCGACCATCATTGAAGATGCGGTAGAGCGTATTCGCCAGCAGGTGGGTGAAGATCACGTGATCCTCGGCCTGTCCGGCGGCGTAGATTCTTCCGTTACCGCCATGCTGCTGCATCGCGCTATCGGCGAACGCCTGACCTGCGTGTTTGTCGACAACGGCCTGCTGCGCCTGAACGAAGCCGAGCAGGTACTGGAAATGTTTGGCGACCACTTCGGCCTGAACATTGTTCACGTGGCGGCAGAAGATCGCTTCCTGAGCGCACTGGCCGGTGTTGACGAGCCAGAAGCCAAGCGCAAGATCATTGGTCGCGTGTTCGTTGAGCTGTTCGACGAAGAAGCCTGCAAGCAATCTGAAGTTAAATGGCTGGCGCAAGGCACCATCTACCCGGACGTGATCGAATCCGCCGCTTCTGCCACCGGCAAAGCGCACGTGATCAAGTCGCACCACAACGTGGGTGGCCTGCCGAAAGAGATGAAGCTGGGTCTGGTCGAACCGCTGAAAGAGCTGTTCAAAGACGAAGTGCGCAAAATTGGTCTGGAACTGGGCCTGCCGTACGACATGCTGTTCCGCCACCCGTTCCCGGGGCCAGGTCTGGGCGTGCGCGTGCTGGGCGAAGTGAAGAAAGAGTATTGCGACCTGCTGCGTCGCGCCGATGCCATCTTCATCGAAGAACTGCACAAGGCCGATCTGTACAACAAGGTCAGCCAGGCATTTACCGTATTCCTGCCGGTCCGTTCGGTTGGCGTGATGGGCGATGGCCGTAAATACGACTGGGTTGTTTCACTGCGCGCAGTGGAAACCATCGATTTTATGACCGCGCATTGGGCGCACCTGCCGTACGATTTCCTCGGCCGCGTGTCCAACCGCATCATCAACGAAGTGAATGGCATTTCCCGTGTGGTTTATGACATCAGTGGCAAGCCACCGGCTACCATTGAGTGGGAATGATTTGACGTTCGACAGCAACTAGCAAAGAATCTACCCAAGCCCGCATAAAGCGGGCTTTTTTTTGTCTTTTTTCCGGCACCGCCTGGCAATATTTGGCATCGCCAAGCACCACTTTTTTGTGGCATGGTAGCCGCTACGAGTCAGGGTATCTCCGCAGGGGGGCTCACGATGGCTCAGCCATAAACAGGAATGGACAGATGCCCAACTCAGCTTTGCGGATATGGTGTGCGGTCAGTGTGTTGTGTGTGGCTTCGTTCACTATGGTGACCTCCGAATTCGCTCCCATTGGCTTGTTATCGCAGCTATCAAACGACCTTGGTCAAGCCCCCTCAACCATCGGGCTAACCGTGACGTTATATGCATGGATCGGTGCTGCCAGTGGCCTATTATCAAACGGGTTAAACCGTTGGATCCCGCGCAAGGCACTGTTGATCGCATTGATGTTGATACTGGCCGTCTCTAACGGTCTGGCGGCGTTATCCCCCGAATTCTCTATGCTGCTCGGTGCCCGCGCCGTCGGTGCATTGGCCCATGGCGTGTTCTGGGCCATCGTGGCTGCCACTGCCGCGCATATTGTGCCGACACACCGAATGGGGCTTGCCACCTCGATTGTTTTAGGGGGCATCACCATTGCTACGGTTATGGGCGTCCCGCTGATCAACCTGGTTGGCCAATACGATGGCTGGCGCACGGCCTTTGTATGCCTGGCCCTGCTGTGTGTCGCCAGTGCCGGTGCTATGGCGTTGGTGCTACCTGCTATGCACATTCATTCTCTAGCCAAAGGTGTCGGGTTCGCGGTGGTACTGCGCCGTAAGGATCTCTTGATTACGTACGTCATTACCGGGCTGACGGCGGCCGCTCATTTTGGTGCCTATACCTTTGTCGAACCCTTTATTGGCCAGGTACCGGGCATGACGTCGTACTTGATTGCTGCCTTGTTGTTTGCCTTTGGGGCAGCCGGTTTCCTGGGTAACTTGCTGAGTGCACTCTTTATCGATCGCTACTTGAAGGTTTTCATTCTGGTGGCGTTGATGGCGATGGCGCTGGCCTTGGTGATTTTAGGCATCTACGGCCCGCCAATGGGGATCGTGGCCGTAGTGATCTTACTGGTGATTTGGGGCGTGGCTATTTCCGCTTTGTTTACCGGTCTGCAGACCTGGGTATTGAGGATTGCAGGAGATCATACAGTACCGGCAACTGCGATCCATACGGCGGTGTTGAACAGCGCGATTGGTCTGGGTGTGATTATTGGCGGGGAGGCGTTGAGTGTAGCTGGTTTTAAAGGTGCCATGTTGTCAGCCGGCGTGGTGGTTGTCCCTGCCATTATCCTGATGATGGCCTCGATTCCACGATCTCGAACAGAACCCGTTTCCTCGTAATCGCGCCTAAATTACAGTACGTTATATTTCTGCAAAGGTGGTTAGCTCGACCGCCAGGTTTTGAAGGATTCGCCGGAGGTGCTATGACGACATTGCCAATACGAATACCGCTACCTGACGAGCTTTACGCGTCTTTAAGGCCGCTGGGACCAAATGATGTTGATGCGTGGTCGGCATATTTGAGCGAGCCAGGCGTCATTGAACATACCAGTTGGGGGGATGTTGGCTCTACCAACCTCGAAAAGCTGGTTGCTGACTATGCCAAAGGCAGAGATTCTCTTCGTTGGGCCATTGTAGATTCGAGTGACAGTTTGCTCGGCACGGTGGGGTTGAACGAAATATCCCGCGAGCATGGCCGGGCTGAAATTGCCTACGATCTTGACCCGCGCCATTGTGGCCGGGGTTTGGCGACTGAGGCGGCGAGTGCCGTTATTTATTGGGCGCACACTGCTCTGGGCCTTCAGCGTGTGCAGGCTACTGTCCTTGATAGCAATATATTGTCCATTGCCGTTCTGGAGCGGGTGGGCATGCAACGCGAAGGCTTGATAAGGCAATACCGTCGCGTGCGTGGGCAGGCCCGAGATTATTGGATGTACGCAGCCATTCATCGCGCAGGAAATTGAGGCTGTCAGCCTCAATTTTCACCCTGTTGGTTTTGCTCATCATATCTGCGTTGACTGTCCTGTATCGACTCCATATTTCCCAGCGTCCAATCAAATAAAATTGAGAACGGCCCCTGCAACGACTCGCCGAGCGGCGTCAGTGAATACTCGACGCCCAGCACTCGGCCATCCAACACCCTGCGTTTTACCATGCCGTTGCGCTCAAGCTTGCGCAGTGTCTGGGTCAGTACGCGTTGAGTGACGCCATCGAGGCGACGCTTGATGGCATTGAAGCGCCGTGGCTCGCGAAGCACCTCCAACACCATCATTGACCATTTATCCGCGATCTGGTCGAGAATGATTCGGCTTGGGCAGTCGGCGCGGTAAATCGGATCGGTCTGGTTCATCGGTATCCTCCAGCATCCCTGGGATGCTTAAAGTGCGTAATTGACCCTAGGTATGCAAAGTATACCATGCAGTGAACAGCACCCAAACCCGGTGCCAATGTCCCGCAAACCACCCAGGAAATTGACATGACTGATACAGATTTCGGCAGGCTGAGTATTTCCCATGACGCTGGCGTGTCGACGATTACCATCAACAATCCGCCGGTAAATGTTCTCGATGTGTCTTTGATGTCGGAACTTAGCCGCTTTCTTGTTTCTGTTCGTGACGACCCGAACACGCGAGTGCTGGTATTCCAGAGTGCGAATCCCGAGTTTTTTATTGCTCACGTCGACATGACCTTAATTGATGAACCCCATGCTTTCGATGAGCTTGCACGTGATGCTCCTGAAGGGCTTAATCCGTTTCAGGCGTTCGGTGAGCTTCTGCGCGCGCAGCCACAGGTCACGATCGTCAAGCTGGCCGGGCTGGCACGCGGCGGTGGTGCCGAGTTTGTTGCGGCGGCCGATATGGCATTTGCCGCGGAAGGGCTGGCGGGACTTGCCCAATGTGAAGCGCTGATGGGGATTACCCCCGGCGGCGGGGCGACCCAGTATCTGACCAGCCGGATGACGCGCGGTCGTGCTCTTGAAGTGGTGCTTGGCGCCGAGCTTATCGATGCGGCCACGGCGGAACGTTACGGATGGATTAATCGTGCATTGCCCGCAGGCGAGCTCGATGATTTCGTCGATCGGTTGGCTCACAACATCGCGGCATTGCCCGAGGGGGTGATTGCGGCAGCCAAGAAGGCGATGCCCGCGCCAGATCTGCGGGAAGGTTTTTATCGCGAACACGATGCCTGGGCAGGGCTGTTTGAACGCCCGGCAGCAGAAAAACTCATTCGCGGTGGGCTTAAGGCGGGTGCCCAGACCCGCGACGGTGAACGAAACCTCGAAGGCCTGATGCGCGGGCTTGAGATCTAAAAGGGATTTCTCCCCTGAAATCTGACCCATACGGAAACGGAATTCCGGTGTGGGTTCACTGGTTTAAAGCCTCTCCACTAACAGGATGCCCACTGCGACAGCAACACATAGAGTTTTGCGGGTTCCAATGGTTTTCTTAATACCAGATAGCCCTCCTGCTCGGCCTGTTGCAAAGTGGGTGAGTTAAATTCACCGCTGACCATGGCACCGCTGGTATCCGGCAGGCGGTCAAACAGGGCTTTCAAGATATCGAAACCGCTCTCGCCAGAGCGAAGCCGTTGATCGCAGAGTACGGCGAAAGGGCGAAAGCCTTCATCGATAATGGCAAAAGCCTCCTTTGCGGAAGCGGCGCAGCGCACGGTCAGGCCCCAGGTGCTCATCAAACTCGACCAGGCAGAAGTCACCAGCGGATCATCGTCCACGACCAGGCAGGAACCGTATAGCGGCGCATAGCGAGCAGGGGTAACGGTGTTTGAGTAAGTACTTGCGATTTCGGGGGTTTTGTCTTCCCCGGTGTACAGGGCAAAGCGCATCCAGAAACGGGATCCTTTACCCTCAACGGAGTGCATGCCGTATTTCACTTTCATCAATTTGGCGCAGCGTGCCACGACCGCCAACCCCAATCCATGGCCGGCGCTATCAATTTTCCACGCCAGTTCGGGACGATAATAGGGGGAAAAGACTTTGCCTTTTTCGTCGTCGGCAATACCAACGCCGGTGTCCCATACCTCGAACAGACATTCCCCCCTCTGCGGGCGGATCGCTATCAATACGCCGCCTTTGGATGTGTAACGCAGCGCATTTTGGATCAGGTTAATCAGTGATTGCCTGATGAGTAATTGATCGCCCACCACGAGGATTCGTCGCTTGGGCCGCCAGGTCCGCAATGACAATTTCCGGCTATTCGCTTCTTCACGAAACAGGGTAATTACCGAATCGAGCACCGTTCCAATATCCACGTGAGTGGAGGCCGTGCTGACATTGCCGGATTCAATCTTGCTGAGATCGAGTAAAGAATTAAACATCAGGTGCACGGAGCGCACGCTTTGCTGCAGATCCATGAGTTGTGGGGTGAGCGTGGTATCGCGGTTTTTATGAATGATGGCTTCGATCAAAAAACCCATGGCATGCACCGGTTGGCGTAAGTCATGGCTGGCGGTGGTAAGAAATTGGTTTTTATCCAGCAGGGCCTGTTCCGCTTCTTCTTTGGCCTGCCTAAATTGCTCTGCAAGGCGGGAGCTGTTCTCTTCGAGGCGGGCTTGCTGGATGAAGAATTTATGAGAGCTTAACGCGTGGCGGTAGATGGCGAACCCATAAAGCAGATTAAGCATCAACACAATAAACATGACATCGTTTAAGCGCCAGATGATGCCAATATTCAGCATGCCCCAGCAGGAAAAGAAAAACAGGGTAAAGGTGCTAATAATTGGCGTCAGATGTGTTGCATTTGCCGCGACGATAGCCGCTATGCTGATGTTCAATAATAAGAAGAAGTCAAAATTCCCGGTCTGCGGTGTGATTACATATAATGAGGAAATACCTAAGCCATGAACGAAAGCGACTTTATTAATGTGCGGTAGCCAGCGGCGGAGAATAGCCTCTGCGTCTTTTTTCTTGGCTTCATTTTTATAGCTGCGGTGCCATACTCTGATAGCCACGGCACAGCAAAGATACAAGACTATCCAGCTAGTAATCGGCCACAGGTTTTCCCCCAGTAAATAAATCCAAATCGCGAAAGGGATGCCGACAAGAGGCACCGCGCTGAAGCTAAACACCAGGCGTAGAAAGGTATTGTCCAGCAGGCGAATTTGCGCTCGCGGAGAGATCCCATCATCCTGTAAAGACTGAATTATTTTCATTCTGATGGAGCCTGTCTGCCATGAAGTAAAGTAATCGCCTCCACTCGGCTGTTAACGCCTATTTTTTTCAAGATATTACTGATGTGTTCTTTGACGGTAGGTTCGGAAATAGAGAGTTGTGCGGCAATTCTCTTATTAGGTAGGCCGCGCATCATCATGGTTAAAACGTCAATTTGCCGTGGGGTTAAATTAAAGTTATGGAAGTGATTTTTAGCACTGGCGCTATCCATGGAGTTATCCAGAGGAAACCATTGCCGATTGTCGGTCAGCGCAAAAACGGCTTTTTCAAATGATTCAGGCGGTTCGTTTTTAAGTACAAAACCGTGACCGCCGGCATCACGCACCTTTTGCCATATTTCATTATTCTCGTCACCACTGACCACCAGTAAACGTACCTGAGGATAAAGCTGTTTTATCTCTTTCAGCAATTTTAATGCCGTGCCATCGGATAACCAAAAATCGATTACGATTAAACGCGGAGCACCATTTTCAAGAATGTGTCGATAACAATTATCTTCGTTGGTTGCCACATAAACATGTTTGAATCGACAATGCGAATTAAGGAAATTGGCAATGCCACTTGCCACCAAAGGATGGTCATCAACAACCAGTGCATAATCCTGCCCCAAAGCTATCTCCTTTCGCCTAAGCATATCAGATGGTTCTGATGATTTTTATTATTGACCCTCCCTACTTTAGGAGGGTTTTTTCGTTTAGGAAAGAGAAATATATTATGTGGGGATTTGGACAAGATAAAACATAGAGCCATTCAGTGTTTGGATCTGTTTGGTTGAAAAGGATAATTTATGAAGAAACCATTTATCGCTTTAGCCGTTACTTTACTGGTAAGCGGTTGTTCAACATTGAAAACCGATCAGGCAATACCCTTGCTGCAGGCGGAAACGGCAAAAATGCTCGGCTTGGGTTCATCGGACGAAATTACCGTGACCAATGTTAATGGTGCTCAACCCGATGCGCTGGGCGGGCAAAAGCTTTCTTACCGCGCCACCACTGAGAAAGGACGGATCTTCGATTGTTCCTCGATGATGATGCCAGGGTTTTTAGGATCGGCAGCCACATTGAGCGCGCCAAGTTGCACCCCGGTTGTCACGCATAAATAATCCACCAACGCCTACAGGGATATTTGGCCTGAAGTCACAATAAGTTTGGTATCGAGGCGTTAGCGCTGGGGGGCAATAAGCTGGCGTCTCGATGGCAATCAGTTTGTGTACAAGACATTACGTAACCTGCACCCTCTAATACATTGAATTTTTCATATAAATAATAACTTTGATGGCATCAGGATAATTGAGCCGGAGATAACATGAAAGATAAAGCATCGCATCACTTAGCGGTAAGAAAACCGCTTTCCAAAGTTTACCTCGCACTGTTTTCTGCACCACTGATATTGATTGGACCTGCTGATATAGCCCGGGCCGATGATGCTATTTTTGATGGCGAATCTAAAGTTACAGAATCTTTGGCCTACGCCGGTAATGTTTATGTTGGCCGCAATCAAAGCGGGAACCTATTGATCGATAATGGCGAGGTTAATGCCTATAACATCAATATTGGCACCCGTTCAGACGGCAAAATTTATGAAAGTCTGGTCACGGTCAGAGGACCGAACGCGGTATTGAGCGCCATCAACGATCAATATGTTCTGCGCGGCAGTTTAAATCTCGGGCAGGGAACATTGCGGGTTGAAGAGGGCGCACTGGCCAGTGCGAAAGAAATTATCGTCGGTACCACCGGCGGTTACGACAGCCATCTGAATGTTAAAGGTGCCGGCTCCAGGGTTATCAGCGACAGGCTTGGCATCGGTTTCGGGCAGGGTGCGCGTTCGACTCTGTTGATAGAGGATGGCGGGGTAGTGACCACCGCGGCGGCCGCCAGAATTGACAGCGGATTCATACCCGATGAGGCCGACAAGCTGGGCCCCAAAGCCACGGTGACTGGCAATAACTCTCAGTGGAACATCACCCAGGCACTCACCGCCAACGGCGATGTGGACGTGCTGAACGGTGGCGCGGTCAATGTTGGCAGTGCGCAGATTGCCGGGGTTTCAGGCTCACGCAAAACCGCTGAGTTGTATATCGCTGGCGAGGGCTCGCGCTTTACCAGTGCCAACAGTGTCAATGTCGGGGACTATGGTAACGGCGTGCTGTCGGTCGTTGATGGCGGCGTATTTTCCGCCGGTGCTAACGAACTGCGGTTGGGTGACACCGGATCGGGCTCGAACAGGGGCGCATTAATCATCGGCAGCCGCGGCAACATGGATACTGGCAGCGGCTTGACCGAACCCACGCTCGGTGCGGCGGGAGGTGCGGGGACTGTCGATACCCAAACGGTCGTCAATCTGCGCGGTGGGTTGTTCGGCAGTTACGTTTACTTTAATCACAATTCTGACAACTACGATTTCCGCAACAAAATGATGGGTGAAGGCGAGGTTATCAACACTGCCGGGCAAACGACGCTGAGCGGTGATCTGACTCAACTCAAGGCTAACGTGAGCGCTCGCGGCGGAAAAATCATCATTGGCAGCGATATCAATACGCAGAAAGAAGACAGCCCTTTCGACGTGCAGACGCTTAGCGCCGAAAATGGCGGGACGTTGATCCTTAATGCGACAGCCGGTTCTGACGTCAACAATGGCCAGGGTTACAGCAGTGCTGCATCGATCAAGTCCGGCGGTACCTTGGGCGGCAATGGCACCTTGGGTCAGACGGAAATTCAGTCCGGCGGCCATATTTCTCCCGGTGATGGCAACATCGGCACTTTGACGCTGAAGCGCTATCTGAATTTCATTGGTGAATCTTTCTACGACGTCGATATCGCCGGCGATGGCAGCAGTGACAAACTGGTTGTCACGGGTAAAACCACCATCAGCGATCAGGCGAAGGTGCAGGTGACCGCGTTGGACCCGCAAACCAGTTATCAGACCGGCCAAAGCTATCGTATTTTAACCTCGGAAGCTGGGATCGATGGGCAGTTCGCTGAAGCGGTCTCAAAATCTGCGTTTCTGGACGTTGCGCTCAACCACAGTGCGAATGCCGTGGATCTGACCATTGCGCAGAAAGGCGGCGGTGAGAATCCGGGTGGTGAAAATCCTGGCGGTGAGAACCCAGGTGGCGAAAACCCGGGCGGCGAGAATCCAGGTGGTGAGAACCCCGGCGGAGAAAATCCAGGGGGCGAGAATCCGGGAGAAGGCAGCGGCAAGCCCGGCATTTTCCAAACGGTGGCGCAAACCGGCAATCAGTGGAATACCGCCGGCGCACTCTCGACTCTGGCACAAGGCGGCCCTTCATTGGCCCTGTACAACTCTCTGTTGTTATTGAGTGCGCCGGAGGCGCGCGAGGCATTCAATCAACTGTCTGGCGAGGTCTATCCTTCCATGCAGTCTAACCTGATTGCCAGCAGCACCCAGTTGTTCAATGTCTTGAATCAGCGGATGTTGCGTGCGTTTGATAATGATCCGTTGCCCGTCCCCCCCTTGGCGATGACGCTGGTTCAGCCGGCGCGGGCTGAAAATAGCGGTGTATGGGGGCAGACGTTTGGTTCATGGGCAAGAAACAGTGGCAATGACAACGTGGGTAAACTGGATGGCAATACCAGTGGCTTCCTGTTGGGGGCGGACCACAAATTAGCTGACCACAGTATTCGCGTTGGGGGATATTTTGGTTATAGCCGCGGTGATTACAACATTGACAGCCGTCGCTCCAAGTCAGACAGCGATAATTATCACCTGGGTCTGTATGCCGCAGGACAGCAGGATGCCTTCTCGTTACGTGGGGCGCTGGGCTACACCTGGCACCGGCTGGAAAATGAACGCAACGTTAACTTCGGCAATTACTCGGATCGGCTTAAGGCGAACTATGACGCAGACTCACTGTTGGCATTCACCGAAGCGGGCTACCGTTTTGGGCAGACGGACGCGAACGTTGAGCCCTTTATCAATCTGAGCTACATCCGTTTGCATACCGATAATTTCCAGGAAAATGGCGGTGCCGCAGCGCTTAGCGTACGCAATGAAACGATGAATACCTTCTATTCAACGTTGGGCGTGCGCGGTACGGTTGAACTGCCGCAGAACGTCAGCCTTTACGGCTCATTGGGTTGGCAGCATGCCTACGGCGATAAAACCACGTCATCACGTATGGCCTTTGCCGGCAGCGACGCGTTTATCACACAAGGTACTGCGGTTGATGACAACCTGATGGTGGCGGACATTGGGGTGAGCGTGAAGTTGTCGCGATCCACCAGCCTGGATCTTGGCTATCAGGGGCAATACGGTTCTGATACTCAGGTAAATGCAGTCAATGCCAACCTCAGATGGTCATTCTGATTTTCTAAAGAATTAGGTTTTTATAACGGGGTATCGTTGGGCAACAGGCCATTGTTGCCTGGCGATATCTCGGCTCCCTGCAGCTGGCCGTCGTCCTCGGAGGAAGAGTGCTCAAGCAGCTTGAATAACTCGGTTCGCTCATCCCCGGTCAAGTCCCGCCATTCGCCCAGCGGCAGTCCTTCCAGAGTAATGTTCATAATGCGTACGCGCTCAAGTTTTGTGACTTCATAGCCAAAGTGTTTGCACATGCGGCGGATTTGGCGGTTAAGCCCCTGTACCAGCGTGATGCGAAATACCTGCGGGGCGTCTTTTTCCACCCGGCATTGTTTCGTCACTGTATCCAGTATCGGCACACCAGCACCCATAGCCTGAATAAACTCATCGGTCAGGGGGTTATTGACGGTGACCAGATACTCTTTTTCGTGATTATTACCGGCGCGGAGGATCTTATTGACCAGTTCGCCGTTATTGGTCAGGAAAATCAGCCCCTGAGAAGCTTTATCCAGGCGGCCGACGGGGAAGGTGCGTTGGCTGTGGTTAACAAAATCGCCGATGTTATCCCGCTCATGTTTTCCCATGCTGGTGAGAATGCCCACCGGTTTATTCAGCGCGATCAGTACCAGATCTTCGTCATCACGTGGTTCAATCAGCTGACCGTTGACACTCACCCGATCCCCGACAAATACCTGCGCGCCCACGTCGGCCAGGCGGTCGTTGATAAAAACCTGGCCCTGCTTGATATGACGATCGGCATGGCGACGGGAACAGATGCCGCTGTCGCTAATGTATTTGTTCAGGCGAATGGATGGTTGAGTCAACATGGTTTCCCCGTAAAACGCGGACTATACCTTACCCGGGGGGCATTGCGAAGGCCGCACCCTGGAGTGAACAGAGCGATAACGTTGAATTCGCCAGGGATCCCTTTTCTATGGCAGGATAACCTTACAAAACGGATACCCACTCATTAAACGAGGCTGACTCATTGAATAAAATAGCACTTTCGTTCTCACTGACTCTGCTGCTTGCCGCATCCGCGATGCCTGTGCAGGCGAAGCAAAATTCATCCCTTAAGTCGCCGGCATCAGGTGTGTTATGTGACAGTTACGCCTGCGCGAACGGCACCGATGGTATTTCCCGCGAATTGACCGAAAAGTATCTCGGCAAGAAAGCCGCCACCAAGCTGTATTCACAAGGTAACTTCGACCCGACTGAGTTTACCTTCGCCAATGGCATTTTCTGCGATGTCAAAGAGCGACTGTGCCGCGAGGATCGCTATTATGGTGAAGGCGGTAAACGCAGCGGGGCCGTTTCCAAGAAATACACCGAGCTGCTTTTCGGCCTCTAAACTGCCAGAGTCTGGCAGTTGCATTAACTAACTTATGGAGTGAGTTACAATGATAAAATCTGCTGCCAAGATGATGTTGTTAATGCTTTTTTCGCTATTTCTGACGGCTTGCACTGGCAGTGATAATACTGCTGGTTCGTCATCAAATTCAGTAACCGGCCAGCAGAAGCCGCAAACCAATTTCGCCAGGGTTAAATTTGATGTTGATGCAGAGGGGCGTGTTCAGAACATTCGCATTATTAAGTCTCATCCCAGCGGTATTTTTGACAATGAGATGAGGGTGGCAATGCAGAAGTGGCGTTATGAAAGCGATAAACCTAAGAAAGATGTCATTGTTAACATCCGTTTTAAAAAAGAGAGTCCTGCAGTAAGTGAATCATTTTAGTTTTTTCTGCACTGCTAGCGCAGGCCAACGAGTGCGAGTGAATGGCAAGCTTTGGCTCACCCGCGGCATCAAAGCTGCGTTCTTACCACTCATCTGACGTAGCGGCTGCAGTGCTTCACTCATACGATTTCATTCATCACCGACCTTCACCACCAAAGTATTCAGCGGCGTAAGAGTTTGCCCGGTGCTGCCGGTCGGCGTCATGCGCGGGATCGGTTGGCCGCTGTCGCTTTCGACCAGCGTTGATTTCGCCTCTTGCGCATCAAACAGATAATCCTCACCCCACTGGCGCAGGCCGACGATCACCGGGAACAGGGCGCGCCCTTTGTCGGTGAGAATATATTCCTGATAGGCGCTGCCGTCCGAGGCGGGTGCAATCTCCAAAATGCCGTGCGCCACTAGGGTGCGCAGCCGGGTAGAGAGGATATTCTTCGCCATCCCCAGTCCCTTCTGAAATTCGCTGAAACGGCGCACGCCGTCGAAGGCATCGCGCACAATCAGCAGCGACCACCAGTCACCAATCACATCCAGCGTACGTGCCACCGGGCACTGTGCATCTTCCAGACTTTTACGTTTCACGGCTTTCAATTCCTGTAGTGATATCTGGTTGCATTATAAAACCTCCATGCGTAAAGTTCATTGGGTTTAATAATGAAACCACTTTGGGGCGAACGATGAGTGACAAAATGCTGGATGTGATTTGTGCATCTCAGGGGGGAGCGCAAAGCCGGCTGCCTGCTGCGTTGGTGCTGCTGTTGGCGGGGGCCAGCGCTTTTAGCGTGGCGAATGTCTATTACGCTCAGCCGCTGCTGGACGCCATTGCCCAGGATTTTAATATCAGCCTGGCGTCGGTGGGCATGGTGATCACCGTTACCCAGTTGGGTTGCGCTTTGGCACTGTTGCTGGTGGTGCCGTTGGGCGATCGGGTTAATCGCCATCGGCTGCTGGCGGTGCAGCAACTGCTGCTGATCACCGCACTGTGCGTGGTCGGTTGGGCGAACAGCAGCCTGTTATTACTGTTCGGCATGCTGTTGGTCGGGCTGCTGGGCACTGCCATGACTCAGGGGTTGATCGCTTTTGCTGCCACGTTGGCGGCGCCGCATGAGCGGGGACGGGTGGTGGGCGCAGCGCAAGCCGGGGTTGTCCTCGGCCTGTTGCTGGCGCGTACGCTTTCCGGTGCACTGGCGGATTTGGGCGGCTGGCGAGCGGTTTACTTCTTCTCGGCGGCGATAACCTTGATCCTGTTGCCGGTATTGGCGCGTTTGTTGCCTGCACCGCGTACGCCGCCATCATCGCTCAGTTACCCGGCGCTGTTGCGATCAATGCTGACGCTGCTGTGGCGCGACCGTACGCTACAGATCCGCGGCATGCTGGCGCTGCTGATGTTTGCAGCATTCAGTATTTTCTGGAGTGCACTGGTTCTGCCACTCAGTCAGGCGCCGTTTAATTTTTCACATTCGGTGATTGGCGCGTTTGGTTTGGTGGGGGCGGTGGGCGCACTGGCGGCGGTACGGGCTGGGCATCTGGCCGATCGCGGTTTGGGGCAGGTGGCGAGCGGGGTTTGTCTGTTGTTACTGGTGTTGGCCTGGTTACCACTCGGCATGCTGAGTAACGGGTTGGGGTGGCTGATTGTGGGCATAGTGCTGCTCGATCTGGCGGGGCAGGCCATTCATGTGCTGAATCAGAGCCTGATTTTCAGCGCACATCCGCAGGCCCATAGCCGGTTAGTCGGCTGTTATATGCTGTTTTACGCGGTCGGCAGCGGGTTTGGTGCCTTTGCCAGCACCCACGTATTTGCCCTGGCGGGCTGGTCTGGCGTGTGTTGGCTGGGGGCGGGTGTCAGCCTGATCGCCCTGTTGTTCTGGGGGCTGACGCTGCGTGCGATGCCGGCCTCAGGCACGACGCATTAACCGGTATCCTTTCGGTTCTGGGACAGGAGTCACATATAAAATTCAGTACCCCCATTGTTTGTCATAATTCACCGCGATACTGTTGTGCAATCTGGTTTAAACCAATTGAGTGAGCTATGGAAAACAACTCCACCGTTGAACTGGCCAAGCAAAGGCTTAATGACTGGCTGAGTCAGGGCGCGATAGCCCCCGGTGACAAGCTTCCTTCGGAGCGAGAACTGGGGGAGTTGCTGAACATTAAGCGCATGACGCTACGTCAGGCGCTGCTGTTCCTGGAAAGCGAGTCGAGAATATTCCGCAAGGATCGTCGGGGCTGGTTTGCGGCACTGCCGCGGTTTAACTACAACCCCAACTCGTCTACCAGCTTCAAACAGGCGGCCATCGAGCAGGGGCGCTTTCCTTCCTGGGGCTATATGACCAAGGAGCGGGTCTTGACGGCCCCGGCGGCTATTGGCGATTTACTGCAGGTGAGTGAAGGGGCTGAGATCTACCAGATCTGTGGCTGGGGGGCACTGGATAATCACATCGTGTTTTATCACGAAACCTTTATCAACCCGCTGGTGGCTCCCGACTTTATCGAACGTCTGGGTGAGAACTCATTTGCCGAAGTGTGGGAAAACGCCTACGGCATCCCCACTCGTACCCGTCACCTGGCGTTTAAACCTACCCGATTATCCGGCGATGCCTGCAAGGTGATGGGCGGCAACGCCAGCACGCCGTCGATTCTGGTAGAGAAGCATCGTGCCGATGCCCAACGCCGTATCGTACAGGTGGATATCGAATACTGGCGTTTCGAGTCGGTGGATTTTTTCATTAACTTATAGGTGAACACCATGGATCGCTTAACGGCGGAGAAAGTCCTTCTGCGGGCGCAGAATTTGCCCCTTTACCTGCATGCCTACGCTTTTCATCTCAATATGCGCATGGAGAAAATCCTGCCAGAGGATCTGCTAACCATTGCTCATCAGCAGCAACTGCGCGGCGTGAAAGTGCATGTATTAGACGGAGAAAGTCAGGCGCTTTGTCATGCCGATGATGCCCGCTTACGCAACTTTGGTGAGCAGGCGCAGCGCTATGGGCTGGATATTCATATCGAAACCAGCGCCTCCGACTCGCAGACTATCGATCAGGCGGTGAATATCGCCCTTAAATCCGGTGCCAGTTCGGTGCGCTTTTATCCGCGCTATCAGGGGCCATTGCAGGATGTATTGGCACGTATCGCGGCAGATATTCAGTACATCAAGCAGCGTTATCAGCACTCGGGTCTGAGTTTTACTCTGGAGCAGCACGAAGATCTCAAGAGTCATGAACTGGTTAGCCTGGTCCGGGCGGCAGAGTTTCCTCAACTTTCCCTGTTGTTCGATTTCGCCAACATGATTAACGCCAACGAAGAGCCGCTGTCGGCATTGGCGACAATGGCCGGAGAAATCACCCAGGTGCATATCAAGGATGCGCTGATTGTGCGTGAGGATAAGGGCATGGGGCACCGGGCCTGCATTTCCGGGCAGGGGGACTTACCCTTCCGCGAACTGTTGCTGGGGCTAATTTGTTTGGGCGACGAGCGGCCGCAGGTCACCGCTTATGGGCTGGAAGAAGAAGTGGATTATTACGCGCCGCCGTTTCGTTTCACCGATGAGGGTGATAACCCGCCTATCCCATGGCGCGAAATGAGTGAAACCGCGTTACCGGCGCAAGGACTGGAAGAACGACTAAAAAAAGAGTCTCAGGATGCTTTAAATCAAATTCACCATGTTCGCATCATTATTAACAGTTTGACGCAGCAAGCCCGGGAACGGCTAACCCCGGCATAATATAATAACGAAATTTATAAATTACATATTCTCGCTGATGTGGAGATGTGCTCGTCCCGTCACCGAGGTCACAACACTGCTTAATTATCTATTGGCTGTGAGGGAATGATGCTGACTAAAAAAAGATGGGCGCTATTTAGCTTGTTGGTCTTATGTGGCGGGACAATATATAAATTGCCCTCCCTTAAGGATGCTTTTTATGTGCCGATGCAAGAGTATTTCCACCTGAGTAACGGAGAAATTGGTAACGCCATGTCGGTCAACTCGATTGTGACCACCATTGGCTTCTTCTTATCGATTTATTTTTCCGATCGTCTGCCGCGCCGCTTTACCATGTCGTTTTCACTGATCGCTACCGGTTTACTCGGTATTTACCTGTCCAGCATGCCGGGCTACTGGGGCATTCTGTTTGTCTGGGCTCTGTTTGGCGTCACCTGCGACATGCTGAACTGGCCGGTGCTGCTCAAATCGGTGAGCATGCTGGGGGATAATACCCAGCAGGGGCGGCTGTTCGGCTTCTTCGAAACCGGACGTGGCGTGGTGGATACCGTGGTGGCGTTTTCCGCACTGGCATTGTTTACCGCCTTTGGCAGCGGCTACCTTGGTTTCAAAGTGGGGATACTGTTTTATTCGGCGATCGCCATTATTGTGGGGGTTATTATTCTGTTGGTGATGAAAGAAAGCCCAGAAGAGAAAATATCATCTCCAAGCGAAGTGCCGGTCGATAAAAAACCGGGCATGAGCAGCGTATTAAAAAATAAAACGGTCTGGCTGATTGCCTTCAGCGTTTTCTGTGTTTATGCGGTGTATTGTGGGCTGACGTTCTTTATTCCTTTCCTGAGCCATGTTTATGCATTACCGATTGCACTGGTTGGGGCCTACGGGATCATTAATCAGTATTGCCTAAAAATGGTGGGTGGGCCGATTGGCGGTTTGATTGCGGACAAAGTATTAAAATCCCCCAGCAAGTATTTATTCTATACCTTTATTATCAGCGCTGTTGCGCTGGCATTATTGATCCTGTTGCCGCATGAGCAAATGCCGGTTTATCTGGGCATGGCCTGTACGCTGGGATTTGGTGCGGTGGTCTTTACTCAGCGCGCGGTGTTCTTCGCACCGATCGGCGAGGCGGGGATTGATGAAGAACACACCGGTGCGGCGATGGCGCTAGGCAGCTTTATCGGTTACGCCCCGGCGATGTTTTGTTTCAGCCTGTATGGCCACATTCTCGATGCCTTCCCCGGGCTAACCGGCTACAAGATTGTCTTCGGCCTGATGGGTATGTTTGCCTGCGCCGGGATCATCGTGTCGGGGCTGTTGGTTAGAAATATCCGCGCACGCGGCAAATTGACCCCGGCGGTTTCTGCCGCCTGATTTGGGGACTATGGATGGGCACGGTACAACACGCCGTGCCCTTACTTGGTCGGCGAGTGCATCAGGTAATAGTCTTCCGCGCCGTCATTGCCGGTGGTGATCGTTCGCCAGCCGTGTTTATGATAAAACGCCAGCGCCTTCTCATTCTTGACCAGACATTTCAGCGAGCCAGTGGCGGTAAACGTCTGCTCCGCTGCCTGCAGCAGTGCGCTGCCGACGCCCAGGGGCGGCAGGTGAGGGTCGACATACAGATTGTGAATAAAGTTATCCTGACGATAAATCGAGACAAACCCCAGTCGCTTTCCCCTTTCTTCCGCCACCCAAATATCCTCGCCCAACGTCGAACGATCGAAATCTTCCAGTCGGTAACCTTCGGTATCACGCCAGGGGAACGCTGCTTTGCGTGATGCCAGGTACAGGGTGCGCAGGAACGGACGGTCGGCCTCCTGGTATTTTCTTATTTGCATGGCGTCTCCTTTTTATTTTTTGACACTATAGCGCGATTGACCTCACCGGCGGCAACCCCAATAATGGCCGTCTTGACTCGGGGTGCCTCTAGGGGCTGAGATTTTACCCGTATTACCTGATCTGGATTATGCCAGCGTAGGGAAGTCTCGGTGCCCCCACCGGTACCCGCCTTCTTGAACGCCGGTTGGGAGGAATATGTTCGCTCGACCTGATGCTTTACCCGGCGCTCACGCCGCGGCTTGTTTGACCCAATTTAAACGCCAACCCCCCTTGATTCACTGCCTGACCAACGAAGTGGTGCAGGAGCTGACGGCAAACGTATTGCTGGCGCTCGGCGCTTCCCCCGCGATGGTGGTGGAGCCGACCGAAGCGGCACAGTTCAGCCGGCTGGCGGATGCTTTGTTGGTTAATATCGGCACCCTCAATGCCTCGCGGGCCGAATCCATGCTGGCAGCGGTAGAGGCCGCCAATGCGGCAGGCACCCCCTGGACGCTGGATCCGGTCGCCGTCGGCGGGCTGGTGTACCGTACTGCATTTGCCCAGCGTTTGCTGGGGGAAAAGCCGGCGGCAATTCGCGGCAATGCCTCTGAGATCATGGCGCTGAGCGGCATGCAGGCGAACGGTCGCGGCGTCGACAGCGCTGACGATTCACTGGCGGCTTTACCGGCGGCACGTGAACTGGCGCGGCTCAGCGGGGCGATAGTGGCAGTGACCGGCGTGGTGGATTATATCACCGACGGCCAGCGTGACTGGGCGGTCGCCGGAGGGGACGTGCTGATGACGCGAGTGGTGGGCACCGGTTGTGCGCTTTCTGCGGTGGTGGCGGCATTCTGCAGCCTGCCGGGCGATCGGCTGGACAACGTAGCCACCGCCTGCCGGGTGATGTCACTTTGCGGTGAGCGGGCCACGCGCGCTGCGGCCGGGCCTGGCAGTTTCACCCCGGCGTTTCTCGATGCCCTTTACCAACTGCGCCCGGAGGATCTGCAATGAAACGGATTAACGCGTTGACCATCGCCGGGACCGATCCGAGCGGCGGGGCCGGTATTCAGGCTGACCTGAAAGCTTTCTCTGCGCTGGGGGCCTACGGTGCCTCCGTGATCACCGCGCTGGTGGCGCAAAATACCCGCGGCGTGCAGTCGGTGTATAACATCGAACCGGCCTTTGTCGCCGCTCAACTTGATTCCGTGTTCAGCGATCTGCGTATCGACAGCACCAAGATTGGTATGCTGGCCAACGCCGACATTGTGCATGCGGTGGCGGAGCGTTTACGTCACTATCAGCCGTCGTTTGTGGTGCTGGATACGGTGATGCTGGCGAAAAGCGGTGATCCTTTGCTGGCACCGGAGGCGGTGGAGTCGATTCGCCGCGAGCTGTTGCCGCTGGTGTCGATCATCACGCCGAACCTGCCGGAAGCGGCGGCCCTGCTGGAATGTGCCCCGGCGGAAAACGAAAGCCAGATGCGTGAACAGGGGCGGGCACTGTTGGCGATGGGCTGCCAGGCGGTACTGATGAAGGGCGGCCATCTCAGCGAAAGTGAAAGTCCGGACTGGTTGTTCAGTGCGGGACTGGAGCAACGCTTTACTGCACCCCGCGTAGCGACCCGCCATACGCACGGCACCGGTTGCACGCTGTCTGCCGCATTGGCCGCGCTGCGTCCGCGTCATGACGACTGGGCTGGCACAGTTGCTGCCGCTAAGGATTATCTGCAAAAAGCCTTGCAGCAGGCCGATACGCTGGAAGTGGGGCACGGCATCGGGCCGGTGCATCATTTTCACGCCTGGTGGTGAGTCAACTTTTTAGCCGTGCTGTGGTCTGACTAGATTCAGGCCCGGTTTTGGCCGGGTGCGATCGAATTCAATCAAGGGAGAAGGGCATGACAGGACAAAACGCACTTCGTGGCGCCATCTTCGGCGCGTTACTCAGCTTCAGCGTGGGCAGCTTCGCCCAACAGATTGTCACCACTTCGGACGTGATCCAGCAGCCGGGCTATCAGACCAGTTGGCAGAACATGGTGAAGGGGCAGGCCCGTTTGCCGGGCTGGGCGCGCAAAGGGGTAGGGACTTCAACCCCAGCGCAAAGCCTGAGCTGGAAGGGCCAGGATTATTTGGTGGGCAATGTGTGCAAGCCCCACGACTGTGCCAACAACTTTATGATGGTGGCGTTTAAAGAAGACAAGTCGCAGGCCTGGGCGGTTCGCGTTGAAGTGGCGAACAAGCCGGGAGCGGTTGATCATCCGAAGAAATACGCCAAATACCAATGGCTGGGCAAGCCGGATGAGGACATGAAGGCGCTGCTCAAACAACAGTTCGAGAATAATCCGGACTGGAAATAAGCCGATTGGGGCATCCCCCTCTCCAGGGGGAGAGGGCCGGGGTGAGGGGGATTTCGCGTCAGTATGTATCCCCTCACCCAAAGGAGAGGGGATAAACGGGCAAGCGTTAGTTAATGCGGTCAGCCGATACCGGCCTGATGCAGGTCGTGCAGGTTGATCGCGCCCACCAGTACGCCATCCAGATTGACTACCGGCGCGGCGCTAATGTGCTGTTCGTGCAACGCTTCCAGTGCTTCTCCGGCGCGCCATTGTTCCGGCAAACGGTAGCCGGGCCGGGTGATCGCTGGGCTTAATGCATCCTGCAGGCTATTGCCTTTCACCAGCCAACGACGCAGGTCGCCGTCGGTAAACACCCCCACCACTTTCTGCTGTGCGTCACACACCGGCACTAACCCCAGCCCGGTGCGACTTAGTTCGAGCATCGCTTCCATCACGTTGGCATTTTCACTGACCTGCGGCAGGCGATCGCCGGTGCGCATCAGGTGATGCACCCGGTTCAACAGGCGTGCGCCCAGGCTGCCGCCCGGATGCGAACGGGCAAAGTCTTCGGCGTTGAAACCGCGTTGGCGCATCAGCGCCATTGCCAGTGCGTCGCCCATCATCAGCGTATTGACCGCACTGGAGGTCGGTGCCAATCCCATCGGGCAAGCCTCACGTTCAACGCTGATGTCCAGCACGCAGGCCGCCGCCTGTGCCAGCGGTGACTCTTTGCCACCGGTAATAGCGATCACCGGGATGTTATTCTCCGCCAGTAGCGGCAGGATCAGATCCAGTTCTTTGGCGCGGCCGGAATAGGAGATAAACACCACCACGTCGTCGGCACCGATCATGCCGAGATCGCCGTGCAGCGCCTCTGCCGGGTGGACGAAGAAGGACGGGGTGCCGGTACTGGCCAGCGAGGCGGCAATTTTTTTGCCAATATGACCGGATTTACCGATGCCGGAAATCACCGCCTTGCCGCGGCAGTTCAGCAGCAGTTCGCAGGCGCAGACGAAGTTGTCGTCCAGTCGCGCCAGCAGGCGTTGTGCTTCGGTCAACTCAATTTCCAGCGTTTCGCGGGCAAAGGCCAGCAAGGCAGCGGCGTTACTCATCAAAATCTCCTACCAGAATGATATTGATCCCTTTCGCTTGCAGCGCGGCGAGGTAATCCGGGTTGATGTTTTTATCGGTGATCAGCGTGTCTACGGCGCTCAGATCGCAGACCACGTTCGGGCTTTTGCGACCAAACTTTGACGAATCCACCAGCAGGATAATACGGCTGGCGGCTTCACACATCGCCTTGCTGACGTTATGCACTTCGTTAAAGGTGGTGACACCGGCGTTAAGATCCACGCCGTCTGCTCCGATAAACAGCTTGTCGAAGCTGAACTGCTGGAAAGCCGATTCGGCCAGGCTGCCGTGGAAGGACGCCGATTTTTTGCGGTAGGTGCCGCCGGGCATCAGGATGGTCTGGTCGTTATCCAGCTCTACCAGCGCATTGACGATATGCAGGCTGTTGGTCATCACCGTGATGTTATTGAACTGCGCCAGATGCGGCACCATTTGCAGCACCGTACTGCCGGCATCGAAAATCAGCGAGTCGCCGTCGTTGATCAGCTTAATGGCAGCGTAGGCGATCTGGCGTTTTTTTTCGGTATTGATGTGGGTTTTGCGGTCGATGGGCTGGTCGCCATCGTCGCGGCTGAGCACCACGCCGCCGTAGGTGCGGATCACCTCGCCTTCGTCTTCCAGCAGGGTGAGATCTTTACGAATGGTGGTGCCAGTGGTGGCGAAATGTGCCGCCAGGGCATCCACTGCCGTTTTGCCATGTCGCTGCAGATATTCAAGGATAGCGGCCTGTCGCTGCTTTGGTTTCATAGCCCGTCCTGTTCACAAGAGTTGAGCATTTCCCTTCAACGAATAATTCAATATGAAAGGTAATGTCTTTTAATGTGAAAATATCATGATTTAGGGGCAATCGCTAACGATAGTGCAGCCTGGCATGCGTGATCCTCGGGGAAGATCACATCCGGGTGCAGATCCCGCTGGTGCAGGCCATGCAGCCGGGCGATCGACCGGGGTTGGGCAAAAATGGTCAGGCCGCGCATCAACATGCTGCCGCAGACCCGTTGTTCGGTGTCGAAGGCCAATGCCAGCACCACCCGTGGCCGAAAGCGCCCGCCAGAACGTCCGACACCGACGCGGCCCAGTTGGCACAGGCCGTCGAAGGCGCGGTTGAAACGCTGGAGCTGCCACCAACCGAGCGCGATTTGCAGCAGCCAGGCCAGTACGGCGAAGATGATCAATGCCTGGGTCATAGTGTCTCCTGTTTATTTGCCCTCTCCAGACGGAGAGGGCAACCTAACCTAATCAGAACATCACCTGACCGCCGGTGATGTTGATCGACTGGCCCGTGCAATAAGACGCTTTATCGCTGGCGTAAAACAGCAGGGTATTCAGCACGTCCTGGTAATCGCAACCGCGTTTCAGCGGCACCTTGTCGGTGTAATATTTTTCAACTTCATCCGGCGCGATCCCCAGTTTTTGTGCGTACTGCGGCAGCAGCGACTGGAACATGGGCGACTTCAGCAGGTTACCGAGCATCAGCGAATGTACGGTGATGCCGTACTCCGCCAGATCGAGCGCCAGTGACTGGGTCAGCCCCACACCGCCGAACTTGGCGGCGCTGTAGCCTGAGTTGTGCTTGCTACCGACCTTGCCGGACTTGGAGTTGATCTGAATGATGCGCCCGGCAACGCCGTCGCGGATCATCAGGCGGGAAAACTCGCGGGCGCAGAGGAAATAGCCCACCAGATTGACCTGCAACGAACGATCGAAATCCCCTAATGGAAAATCGGTGATCGGCGCGGCCTTGGCGATACCGGCGCTGTACACCAACAGATTGGCCTGGCCAAATTGGTTATCTACCGCCGCCGCCAGGGCAATGACGCTCTGTTCATCGGTAGCATCGGCCTGGAAACCCTGCGCGATGCCAGCGCCGTATTGGTGGTTAATCTGCTGCGCCACCTGTCGGGCGTTATCCGCGTTTAAATCGGCTACCGCCACGCGGTAACCCGCCTGCGCCAGTCCCAGGCACAAAAATGCACCTAATGTTTGGCCTCCGCCAATCACTACAGCTACTTCAGACATGGTCTACTCCTTATGCGATAAATTTCAGCGTACTGCCTAACGGGATATCAACCGGCGTGGTACCGGCTACGTGGATAGAACCGGGGAATTCGGCCTGATTTTCCCCGTCGAAACGCACGGTAAGGTGGCCCAGTTCACGCAGGTTTTGGCTGGCGACCTCGCCAACGGCGGTAATCGGATAACGCTGCTCCGCCAGCTCCATCCAGCCGCCGGTCTGCAGTTCGCCGAGGGTATTGCCGTGCCGGTGGATGAAGCAAAACTCTTCGATGTCTGCCGGTGCCCCCTCACGGAAGGTGATCAGCATGTCGTCCAGCAATGCATCGCGGGCACTGTCGCCAATCTGGGTGATGGTGGTTTGGAAAATAGTGTTCATAGCTAGCCCCTGGCAGTAAGTAAAAGTTATTGGTAGATGAAGGCCGAGGCGGCCCAGGCGATCAGCACCGTAGGTGCGCCGGTCAGGAAACGCCCGACCAGGACCGAAGGCACTCCGACCCGCACCGTGTCCTGCTTGGCTTCCGCCAGTGACAGACCCACCGGAATAAAGTCACAGGCGGCCTGCGCGTTAATCGCGAACAGGGCGGGCAGCGCCAGCTGCGGCGGGATATGACCCAGACCGATTTGCACCCCGACCAGTACGCCAATCACCTGAGCGATCACCGCGCCAGGGCCGAGGAACGGAGACAGCAGTGGGAAAGAGCAAATCAGTGCCAGTGTCACCAGGCCAATCGGGCTGCTGGCCAATGGCGTCAGGCCGTGGGCGATAAAATCCCCCAAACCGGAGGCCATGATGATGCCGATCAGCGCCGAGACGAACGCCATAAACGGCAGAATGGTTTTCAGCACCGTGTCGATAGTGTCGCGGCCCGACTGGAAGAACACTGCCACCACCGATCCCATACCCATGCCGACTTTCGCCAACAGGCCGTCGCTCTGTTCGGTGATTTTTTTGCTGGTGTCGTAATCCCGTCCCTTGGGTTGCGGGGCGGGGGCTGCTTGCGCTGTCTCCGTTGCCGATTCCACCCGGCTGATGTTGCTATCACGTACCCCGGAGACGTAAATATCCTCAAGGATAAATTTCGCCAGCGGGCCAGATTGACCGGTAGCGTGGATATTGACCGTTGGAATACGGCGTTTGGGGTACAGGCCGCAGCGCAGGGTGCCGCCACAGTCGATCACCATGACGCCAATTTCATCGGCCGGCGGTTCACCTTCCTTAAAGCCGTCGACGGCCGGCCAGCCGGTCAGTTCGCTAAGCCGATCGACGATCGACGGGCGGGTACCGGCAGTGATGTACACCACTTTTTTGCCCGGCTCGATCGGTAACTGCAACGGGCCACCCCAGCCGCTATCGCCTTTCTCAATACGGATATAAGCACTCATGCTGTACTCCACGGATTAAAGTTGTACCTGACGGTCCAGGCGGATGCCCATCTTGCGTTCGAACAGGCTGGTGGTGAGATCGGTTACCCAACCGCGGAAAAAGTTGGTAAACAGCCCGACCAGAAAATAGCTCACCGCCAGCGGCCCCAGCGGCAGGCCGAGGGTGGTCAGCCCGCTGGCGATCCCGAGGTAAACGAACAGTTCTCCGGGGTTGATATGCGGGAACAGGCCATTCATCGAGTGGCAGCTGTAGGACGCCGCCGCGTAATAACTGGGTTTGTATTTCTCGGGCATAAAGCGGCCGAGGCTGAGGGTCATCGGGTTGCAAAACACAAAGGTGCCGATCAGCGGCAGCAGCAGATAGCGTGAAACCGGGTTCCCCGCACAGCGCTGCGCCAAGCGTTCGATACGTTCCTGGCCAACAAATTTGATCAGCGCGTTCATAATGACCAACAGGCTGATTAACAAAGGTAAAATGCCGGTCACCATGCCGACAAACACTTCACCGCCTTTCTGAAACAGGCCGATAAACCATTCGGCGCCGTGGGTGATTAGCTCAATCATTATTGTTCTCCTGAGATGGAAGGTATGGCCTGGAGCGAACGGCGGCTCTGTCGCCATGGGCCTTACACTAATCACTTTATGGATTGATTTGTTTTAAATAGATCACAGTTTGAAAGATAAATATTTTATTGTGAAAGTTAATTATGAAAGAAAAATAAGATAAAAGCACGGTAGCCGTCAGGCTAAGCGGAGGGATGCAGCGGATTAAGGGCATAAAAAAGCCCGGCGAACCGGGCTGGGGGTAACAGCTTTTACGAGCGACGGGATCAGGCGATGGTGACTTTCTTGTCCAGGTAGGTGTCCTGAACCGCGTTGATCAGCGCGACACCTTCTTTCATCGATTTCTTGAACGCTTTACGTCCCAGAATCAGCCCCATGCCGCCCGCGCGCTTGTTGATGACCGCGGTGCGCACCGATTCCTGCAGATCGTTTTCACCGGCGGCCCCGCCGGAGTTAATCAACCCGGCACGGCCCATATAGCAGTTGGCCAACTGGTAACGCACCAGATCGATCGGGTGATCGGTGGTCAGCTTGCTGTAGACGCGGTCATCGGTATAACCGAATTTCACCGCGCGGTAGCCGCCGTTGTTTTCCGCCATTTTCTGCTTAACGATATCGGCGCCGATGGTGGCGGCAATATGGTTGGCCTGACCGGTGAGATCGGCGCTGGAATGATAATCCACGCCGTCTTTGGTAAACGCCGGATTACGCAGATAAGCCCACAGCACGGTGACCATACCCAGTTCGTGGGCGCGCTCGAAGGCGCTCGAGATCTCTTCAATCTGGCGGCGTGACTGTTCGGAACCAAAGTAAATGGTGGCACCGACCGCGACGGCACCCATGTTGAAAGCCTGCTCGACGCTGGCATACAGGGTCTGGTCGTATTGGGTCGGATAGCTCAGGGTTTCGTTATGGTTCAGTTTGACCAGGAACGGAATTTTGTGGGCATAGCGGCGCGATACCGATGCCAGCACGCCGTAAGTTGAGGCGACGCAGTTACAGCCGGCCTCAATGGCCAGTTCGACGATATTCTTCGGATCAAAGTACAGTGGGTTGGCGGCGAAAGACGCGCCAGCGGAGTGCTCAATACCCTGATCGACCGGCAGAATCGACAGGTAACCGGTGCCGGCCAGGCGGCCGTGGTTGAGCAGGCTTTGCATCGAACGCAGAACGGTGTTGGGACGGTTATTATCGATCATGATCCGGTCGACAAAGTCGGCGCCCGGCAGGTACAGATTCTCAGCAGGGATGGTAGTACAGCGGTGTTGCAACAGGTCTTCCGCTTCCTTTCCTAACAACTGCGCAATATCAGTCATGATTGTCTCCTGATTAGCTTCTTCATACACCGACAATAAAAACCATAGGGGAGATTTATTCACCGGCGTAGTAAAAAGCGGTGATTGAAGCTGTAAAAACGATAGTAATGAAAACCAGATGGCAAGGAGAAACAATAGATGCGATTGAGAGGAAATGCCATTTGGGAAGCCAAATAGCGGGGGGCGATCGCCCCCTTGAAGGTCAGTGCTTGACTATTCGGCGTCGAACCACTCGGTATTCTGCAAAGCGATGGGGGTAATGGAGTAGATCATCTCTTGCAGGTGCTCATGGATAGCGCGCTCTGCGGCATCGGCATCCTGCGCCTTCAGCGCGGCAAAAATGCGGTAATGTTGCTGGAGCAGGCTTTCCGGCGGCGAGACCTCGCTCAGGCTGAGAAAACGCACCCGGTCCATGGTGGCCTTGATGGTTTCGATGGTCTCCCAGGCCAGCGGGCATTCGGCAAACTGAGTGAGCAACTGGTGGAACTCATCGTCCAGCGCCAGGAACTCACGTGTCTGCTTGTTCTGTGCGGCCAGTTCCTGACGATGCAAATTATGCTCCAGCGTCATCAGCTGTTCCGGTGTGATGCGTTCCGCCGCGCGACGTACAACAGCGCATTCTACGGCCTGACGGATAAAACGCCCATCGGCTACCCGTTTGGCCGAAATCTTCATCACGAAAGTCCCGCGCTGCGGCAGGATCTGCACCAGTCCGGCCTCCGCCAGCTTGATAAAGGCTTCGCGCACCGGTTGGCGTGAAACGCTAAAGCGGGTGGAAATCTCTTTCTCTGACAGCAGCGTGCCGGGGGGAATGGTGCAGTCGACGATGTCCTTACGCAGGAAACGGTAGATTTGCTGATTAACCGGGAGACTGTTGGTGAGATTGTAGGATTCAGACATGGTGACGATCGGTCATCTGGCTTGGATTCGGATGCCACCATACTAGCAGATTATCTTGCTGCTGCGGGGGGATAATTCTTAAGGTAACCTGATGAAAGCCAGTCGATGTTGTTGCTTGCCCCTCGACGAACGCTGAGTTGCCCCCGCCGAGGGTCATGAGCCGATCAAGCTGGCAGTAACCTGGCTACACTGCTCTTGGCGCCATGTGCCAGCAGCGACTGATAGGCATCGGTCACTGCACGGGTAAACTGCGGGCTGTCGGGCAGATCCCGGCCAAAAACAGCATCGAGCTGCAACAGTGCCAGTACCCGCTCCGGGCCTTCGCGGCTGCTGCCGACCAAGTCGGCGAGGCGTTCCCTTAAGGGATCGCTGATCTCAATCGTCTGACCCTGTTCATCCTTGCCGCCAACGTACCGCATCCAACCGGCGACGCCTAAAGCCAGACAACTAAAATCACTGCCGTGCGCCAGATGCCAACGAAGGGAGTCCAACATGCGCTGTGGCAGTTTTTGCGTGCCGTCCATGGCGATCTGCCAGGTACGGTGCTTTAGCGCCGTGTTGCGGTAACGGGCCAGTAGCGAGTCGGCGTAGTGCGCCAGGTCCAGGTCGCGAACCTGCAGCGTCGGTGTCTGTTCCGCCAGCATCAAGCGGCGTGCGGCATTAACGAAATGCGTATCCTGCATGCAGTCGCTGATATGCGCATAACCGGCCAAATAGCCCAGATAAGCGAGAAACGAGTGGCTGCCGTTGAGCATCCGCAGCTTCATTTCTTCGTATGGCAGTACGTCGCTGACCAGCTCAGCACCGGCCTTTTCCCACGCCGGGCGTCCCTGTGGAAAGTGATCTTCGATCACCCATTGGCGGAAGGGTTCGCAGGCGACAGCGACCGGATCGGTGATGCCACCCAGTAAATCCTCAATGTGTTGCAGCGTTTCCGCGGTGACTGCCGGAACAATGCGGTCGACCATGGTTGATGGGAAGGCGACCTGCTGTGCGACCCACGCCGCCAGATCCGCATCCTGTCGCTGTGCCAGTTGGCTGAGTACGTTGCGGGTTACCTGACCGTTGGCCGGCATGTTGTCGCAGGACATCACGGCAAACGCCGGCAGGCCCCGTGCCCGGCGTAGCCGCAGCGCGGCCAGGATCAGGCCGGGGGCCGATCGCGGATGCAGCGGGTGGGCGATGTCGTGCTGAATATCCGGATGCTCAGCCAGCAACTGGCCGCTGGCGGGCTGATAGCAGTAGCCTTTCTCGCTGATGGTCAGTGAAACGATGGCAATCTCCGGCTGTGCCATGGCTTCAAGTACGGCTTCCAGCCCGTCGACCTGCAGGTGCAGCGCCTGCCTGATGACGCCGATCGTCTGACCATGCCAGCCGTCGCCGTCCATTTCTGCGACCGTATACAGCAAATCCTGCCGTTGTAGGTCGGCGATTTTTTGCCGGCCGTTGTGCATGCTGATCACGCAGTAACCCCAGTCGCTGGCGTGGTCGTTAGCCAACTGTTCGGTATATACCGCCTGATGTGCGCGGAAAAACGCGCCAAAACCCAGATGCACGATGCGCGGTTTAATCCTTTCGCGAGCGTAACCCGGCTGCGCAACCGCCGCCGGCAGCACGCTGTTGCTGGAAAGTGTCATGCTGAAGTTCCTGAATGTGGGGACTGAAAGCGGGGCGACGCTGGCCGCCCCAGGCAGATTAGGGTTTTGATATTTGCGGTTGTGCGGTATTGCGCGGTGCCTTGATCACCAGCAGTACCAACACGGCCCCGAGCGCGGCCACGCCACCCGCCAGCATAAAGGCGCTGTCGAACTTGCCGGTGTTTTGCACGATGTAGCCGGTTACGACCGGGCCAATGATGCCGGAAATGCTGCCGACCAGATGGATAAAGCCACTGGCGCCACCGACCCGGGATTTATGCACCACGTCCTGGATAATCGCCCAGTAAATCGCGCCGGTGATGTACAGGAAGAAGATCGATACCGACATCAGCATCACCGCCGGTACTACGCTGCTGACGGTACCTGCCAGTGCCACGCAGATGGCCGCCGCCAGCAGGCTGGTCACCAGCACAATCTTGCGCGACAGCAGCAATTTGCCGGTGATATTGAAAATTTTGTCGGAGATATAGCCGCCGAGCGCCAACCCGACGAAGCCGACAATCCACGGGATCATAGTGGTGAGGCTCATTTCCTTGATGTTCAGGTTATGCGCCTGCACCAGATAGGACGGGAACCAGCTCAGGAAGAAGAACAGGATATAGTTGTAGCAGAAGAAGGCGAATGCGGTGACCAGGATGATCGGCTGCTTCAGGTAGTAGCCCAGCCCGTGCGCGGCATTGCTCAGCTCTTCTTCGGCGCTGTGGGTTTCTTCCTTCATCTGGTTAATCAGCGCAAGTTCTTTATCGCTGACGCGTTTGCTTTTCGCCGGGTTATCCGCCACCACGAAGAACCACACCAGCATCCAGACGATGCCGATCGAGCAGATGATCATAAACGCCGGTCGCCAGCCGAACGCCAACGCCAGGTAGCCGACGATCGGCCCGGCGACGGCACCGCCCAAAGGGGAACCGGCACTGAGCAGGCCCATGGCGGTCGCCGCCTGTTTCTTCGGGAACCAGCCGTTGATCATTTTATTGGCGGAGGCGCAGATTGGCCCTTCGGCCATGCCGAACAGCACGCGCAGGATCAGCATGGAATAGAAGCCGGTGGCTAATGCCGTCATGCCGCAGAAAATTGACCACAGGCCGACGGCAATGCCGAGAACCAATGTCGGGCCGAATTTGTCTACCGCCAGCCCGCCGATAAAGTTAAAGATGGCATAACCGAAGAAGAAGCTGCCGAAGATGATGCCGAACTGCTCGGCATTCAACATCAGATCCTTTTCGATCATCGGTACGGTAATCGACAGCGCGACGCGGTCGAGGTAGTTGATCATGTAAACCATAAACAGCAGGAATACGATGGTCCAACGCAGGTTTTTAAACATAAAAGCACTCCACTTGATGTTGTTTTAATCGCGATGCTTCATGGTTGGAGAGGGCCGCTTCCTGCCGCCCCTGGCCCTGGTAGAGTAATCAGTCGAATTGCAACAATACCTTGCAGCAGGTGCGCTGATCTTTTTCGAACATTAACATCGCCTGTTCAACCTCGGCGGCCGGCACGCAGTGGGTAATTAACCGCTGCGGGGCGATTTTCCCACTGGCCATCCACTCGATGACCTGCGGGAAACGCGCGCTGTTGAGGCGTGAGGAGAAAATCGACAGCTCTTTACTGGTGATGCTTTGTTGAGTAACGGTGCAGGCCTCGCCGGAGAACCCCATGATGCCAATGCGTGCCGCCGGGGACGCCAGGTTGATCGCCTCCTGCAAAATGGCCGGATGGCAGGCGGCGTCGACGATCAGCGTCGGGCGGATGCCGCGCCGTTCCAGTTCGGCGGGCAGCGACGCTTCGGCATTGTTGAACGTCCAGTCGGCCCCGTTTTCCTGCGCCATCTCCAGCCGTTCCTTGATGCGATCGGTGACGAGCACCTGCTTCACGCCGTAGACGCCTTTCAGCGTTTGGATCACCGTCAGCCCCATCGGCCCGGCGCCGTAGACAAGCGCGATATCAGCGGCATTGGGCTGCAGATGGGCGGTGATATTGGCGGCAATGGTGAAGGGTTCCACCATGGCGGCGTGGCGATCGCTGATGCTGTCAGGAATGTGGTAGGCATTGCGCGCCGGGGCGCAGGCATAGTCACTGAAGCCACCGTCGCGGTGCACACCTATCACCTGCAGTTCGGTGCAGACGTTGGGGCGACCTATAGAACAAGGGTAGCAATGGCCGCAACTGACCACCGGATCGACCGAAACGCGTTCGCCGAGCCGCTGCGGGTCGACATCGCTGCCCACCTGATCAATCACGCCAAAAAACTCATGACCGATCACACGTGGGTAGCGGGCGAACGGATTATGACCATGATAAATATGCACGTCAGAACCGCAGATACCGGCAAATTTAACTTTTACCCGTACTTCATTAGCGGCCGGCTGCGGCAGAGGGCGCTGCTGGATAGCCAGCAGGCCGGGCTGTTCAATGACCACGCTTTGCATGGTGCGTTCTCCTGTTACCAGTTCCATAAGGTGCCATCCTCCAGGCGCGCGACCGGCAAATAAGCCGGTTCGTACGGATAACGGGCGGCCAGTTTTTCGTCGAACTCAATGCCCAGCCCCGGCTTGTTGCCCGGGTGCATATAACCGTCGTTAAAGCTCCAGCTATGGGGGAATACCTCGAGCATTTGTTCGGAGTAACCCATGTATTCCTGCACGCCAAAGTTCGGCACCCACAGATCAAAATGCAGCGCCGCCGCCATGCAGATAGGCGAAAGATCAGAGGGGCCGTGCGAGCCGGTGCGCACCTGATACAACGAGGCAAAGTCGGCGATACGGCGCATGCCGGTAATGCCGCCGGCGTGGGTCAGGGTGGTGCGGATATAGTCGATCAGCTGCTCTTCAATCAGCTGTTTGCAATCCCAGATGCTGTTAAACACCTCGCCGACGGCGATTGGCGTGACGGTGTGCTGGCGGATCAGGCGGAAACATTCCTGATTCTCCGCAGGCGTGGGGTCTTCCATCCAGAACAGGCGGTATTGCTCAACGCTTTTGCCGAAGCGTGCGGCCTCAATCGGGGTCAGCCGGTGGTGCATGTCGTGCAGCAGGTGCTCGTCAAAACCAAAGCGGTTGCGCACGGCTTCGAACAGCTTGGGGGTGAAATCGAGGTATTTTTCTGTGGACCACAGCTGTTCTTCCGGCCAGTAGCCCTTGGTGGCGGGTTCATAAGCCAGTCCTTTGCCCTTGGCCATGCCATAGGTGGTTTTCATGCCCGGCACGCCACACTGGGCGCGAATGGCCTTAAAGCCCAGCTCTTTATGTTTGGCGTAGTCGTCGAGCACTTCGTCGATCGAATGGCCAGTGGTGTGGCAGTAAACCATCACGCCAGTGCGTGATGCGCCGCCCAGTAACTGGTACAGCGGCATGTTGGCGGCCTTGCCTTTGATATCCCACAGCGCCATGTCTACGGCGGAAATGGCGGACATGGTCACCGGGCCGCGCCGCCAGTAAGCGCCTTTATAGAAGAACTGCCAGATGTCTTCGATCTGGTGGGCATCACGACCGATCAATTGCGGGCAGACGTGATCCTTCAGGTAGGACGCCACCGGCAGCTCGCGGCCGTTAAGGGTCGCGTCGCCGATACCGGTAATCCCCTCGTCGGTGGTGATTTTCAGCGTGACAAAGTTCCTGCCTGGGCAGGTCACAAAAACCTCTGCGTTGATAATTTTCATAGGTCTAAATCCTGTTCCCACGGGTCATCATAATGGACGAAAAATACGCCATGAACTAACTACCATACAAGTATGATTTAATGATTTTGCCGGAGAGGATCACATTTTGTTGTGGAAAAGGGGGCAGAGGATGGCAAGGTCTGATAGCAAACAGCGCCCAACCTGTGCTGGTGGGCGCTGTGGGGGCCTATTTAGAGGACTGAGGTTGGCCCAGTAATCCACAGTTGGGGGGCAGGCGGCATTCTATGGCGTTTGGCAGCACTTCAATACGGAAATGAGTACCCTTGAGCGGCTCGCCATCGAGATTAAAAGTCATCTCATGGGGAGCATCGATTTCCAGCCACGGCAACGCCGCGCTGATCACGTTTTTGTTTTCTTCATCGTTAAACAGGCTGGCGATCAGTGCCGGTAACAGCTCGTCAGCAATCAACAGGCGCAGTTGCAGCAAACCATCGTTAATCAACGCGTCCGGGCATAACTGCTGCCCGCCACCGGCCTGCTTGCCGTTACCGATGCCAATCACCAGCGCGTCGCCAGACCAATGGAAATCCGGCCCGCGGATCTCGCAGCGATCGGCCTTGAGCGTATCCATGCGCAGTAAGCCATGAATAAAGTAGGACACACCGCCTAACACCGCCTTCAGTTTTTCCGGCGTCTCGGTCGTGATACGCGTGCCAAAGCCGCCGGTGGCCATATTGATGAAATAGCGATGATCATTCACTTTGGCCAGGTCTATCGGCACTGCGCGGCCTTTCACCGCTAAACGTAGTGCCTGCTCCGGCAGCAGTGGGATATTGCAGGCCACGGCGAAGTCGTTGGCCGTGCCCAACGGCAGAATACCCAATACTGGCCGACCCTTGGCCGGTAAGGTTGCCAATGCTGCGGCCACTTCGTTGATGGTGCCATCGCCGCCGCCGGCAATCAGCGTGGCCACTCCCAGTTGGCTGGCTTCCTGCACATACCGTGCGGCATCTCCATGCTCCCAGGTGACACGAACGTGCAGAGTTTGGCCTTCATGCCGCAATTTCTGGACTGCAAGGCGAACCTCTTCGTTGCCGGCGCCTTTGCCGTTAATGATCAGAAGCGCTGGTGCTGGTGGATGCATTCCCGGTCTCTCCCTGCGGTAAACAGATAATGAGCAACGATAAACTAGCTACCCGCGGCAGGCCATCAGAATATTCAGTTAATTCTGGTTGGTTGCCGTTGGGCAGAGATTATTCCTGCATAATTGACTTAATCTGAGATATACGGCGTAGATGAATTAGCGATTTTTGTTAATGAATTAATTAACCGTTGTAGCATGGTATTTATATCGTCACGAGGAAGGTATTTTTAAAAGTAGATAAAATAACGTATTGAAAAAAAGACAGGTTATATTAGCGATGCCCGAGCGGATACGCGGTTGAAACCAAAGAAAAAGCCAGTCCAAGGGAGATTGGACCGGCTAAGGAGGTGGTTCCTAGTATTGCTATGCAAATATTTTTCGTTCTTAGTTTTAAGCAGCCTGATATTAACCAAGCTGCGGACTAATTGATGTGATCCAATTCTAATATTTGCTAAAAACCACCACTTAAAGGTAGCAAGCGGAATTTTTACACCGCAGGACTATTGATATCGGGCAAATTGCGGATCAGCAACGCGTAATTGAGATCGATATCCTGCGGGATCGGTAAATAGACGATATGCCCGTTGCCCGGCGCCACATCGATCGCTTCACCTTTCTTATTCTGCATGCTCTCCAGAGTAAACAGGACGTTACCACCGGGGGTCATCATCTCTACGCCATCACCGACCATAAACTTGTTTTTCACATCCACTTCTGCCCAACCGTCACGCCGGACGCCGGTGAATTCACCGACAAACTGCTGGCGTTCAGACAGTGAGGAACCGTAATCGTAGTTTTGCTGGGCTTCATGCACATGGCGACGCAGGAAACCTTCGGTGTAACCGCGGTGCGCCAGACCCTCCAGCGTGGTGAGCAGGGTGGGATCGAATGGCTTGCCCGCGACGGCGTCGTCGATGGCGCGGCGATAGACTTGCGCAGTACGCGCGCAGTAGTAGAAGGATTTGGTACGGCCTTCGATTTTCAGCGAATGCACGCCGAGCTGAGTCAGGCGTTCTACGTGCTGAATGGCGCGCAAATCCTTTGAGTTCATGATGTAGGTGCCGTGTTCATCCTCAAAGGCGCTCATGTATTCATCCGGCTTTTGCGCTTCGGACAGCATGAACACTTTGTCGGTTGGCGCACCGATACCCAATGTCGGTTCGACGGTCTGCACCGGGATCGGCTCATGCATATGCACGATGTTGCCGGTCTCGTCCTCTTTGCCTTCTTCCGCCTTGTACTGCCAGCGGCAGGCGTTGGTGCAGGTGCCCTGATTAGGGTCGCGCTTGTTGATATAACCCGACAGCAGGCAGCGGCCGGAGTAGGCCATGCACAGCGCGCCGTGAACGAAGATTTCCAGCTCCATTTCCGGCACCTGGGCGCGGATCTCGGCGATCTCTTCCAGTGACAGTTCGCGCGACAGGATCACTCGCGTCAGTCCCATTTGCTGCCAGAATTTCACCGTCGCCCAGTTAACCGCATTTGCCTGTACCGACAAATGAATATCCATCTGTGGGAAGGCCTCGCGCACCATCATGATCAGGCCGGGATCGGACATGATCAGCGCATCCGGGCCCATGTCGATCACCGGTTTAAGATCGCGCAGGAAGGTTTTCAGCTTGGCATTGTGCGGGGCGATATTCACCACTACGTAGAATCTTTTGCCCAGGGCGTGGGCTTCGTTGATCCCCTGAGCCAGGTTCTCATGGTTGAATTCGTTGTTGCGCACCCGCAGGCTGTAACGCGGTTGGCCGGCATAAACGGCGTCGGCACCATAGGCAAAGGCGTAACGCATGTTTTTCAGCGTACCGGCCGGGGAGAGGAGTTCCGGTGTAAACATAATGAGTCTCGGTCTGATTTCAGGTCAGTACCGCACCACCAAATGGCGCAGTAAAAGCGGGGGATTGTAGCGGCAGCGCGACAAGAAATCAGCAGGTAACCGGATTTATTACAGGGAGATTGATCCTGGTCATAAGAAAAACGCGCGATGGCTGCCATCGCGCGTCGCCCAGATAAAGTTATGCGCTCAAATCGCGCACATCGGTGTTCGGGCCGTTTTTGATCACCGACTGAATACCGTTTTTTGCCGCTGTTTCAGAGCTGTACATTTCGCTGACGCCGATCACCTGATGGTTCTTGGCTTTCAGTACAAAGTAAGGCTGATTGCTGGTGCTGTGTTTCAGTTCATACTGCGCTTCGTGAGGGGAATTGGTTTGCACTGAGGCAATGCCATTCTCCGCCGAGGCCTTGCTGGCGTACATCTCACTGGCCAGAATGATTTCGCCATTACTGGCTTTCAGGTTGAAGTGGTACTGTCCATTCTTTGCTTTTTTCAGCTCATAGTGACCGATTGCCATGGTTCCTCTCCTGTGGGTTCCGATAAGTGATGTAAGTGTAGCCAATAGCTTGAAATTGGGCGGCTAATAAACATGACTTGCGCACCATAGCGCAAAAAACAGGCGATTTTTTTGCGCTGGCGTTGAGTTTCAACCAGCGGATAGTGCTGTAGCACGAGAAGCTAATGGGGGATTGTGATGCGCGAAAGTCTGCGCAGCTGGCCGCATTTTTGCCAGGGCAGTGTTTCACCGACGGTCACGTCACGTTAAGGTTGGCTCGCTGCGTCATTAGCGTTCAAAAAATAAGCACAGTATCTTGGCATCGAAGCTCAACAGGCATATGCTTAGGCCTATGCCTGTCAGAGGAGATGGAAATGGAAAGAGTCGCGAAGCTGTTTAAAAACGGCAGAAATCAGGCGGTGAGATTACCCGTGGAATTCGAATTTGATACAGATCGTGTGTACATCCGCCGCGATCGGGAGGGAAACGTGATTTTATCAAAGTACCCGGCAAAACCAGACAGTTGGGCTCCGCTGTTGCAAATGATCGAGCAATCTCAGGTACCGCAGGACTTCCTGGTGGCTGAGGATCGTCAACAGGGGATCGCCACCCGCGATCCATTCGGCGAGGAAGAGTAAGCATGTACATGTTTGATACCAATACGGTCAGCCAGCTGTTCCGTCGGCATCCCCGCTTGCTGCGCGTAATGGAAAAGATCCCGCCGTCAGCGGTTTGTATTTCCAGTATCACGGAGGCGGAATTGTTGTATGGCGTAGCCAAGCGGCAAAGTTTGGCGCTGAAAGCGACTGTGGCGGCATTCCTGGATTCCGTGACGGTGTATGCCTGGGACCGGGAAGCCGCGCATTGCTACGGAGCGATGCGCGCGGATATGGTGAAAAAGGGGCGGGTGATGGGGGCTTTGAATCAGCTTATTGCCGCACATGCGCAGAGTCGCGGTGCGACAATAGTGACTAACGATAAGGCGTTCGCCATGGTGCCGGGGCTGAGGGTCGAAGACTGGACCTAGTCCCGGTTACAACCCATTCACCAGCCGACAGGCTTCGGATTCCCAGCGGTAACCCACGCCATACACTGAGCGGATAAAAGATTTTTCGCCGTCGATCAGTTCCAGCTTGCGCCGCAGGTTTTTGATATGGCTGTCGATGGTGCGGTCGGTTACCACCCGGTAGTCGTCATACAGATTATTCAACAACTGCTCGCGTGAGAACACGTTGCCCGGCTGGCTGGCCAGCGTTTTCAACAGGCGGAATTCCGCTGGGGTGAGATCCAGCATATGGCCCTGATAGCTGGCCTGAAAGCGCGGTTCATCAATGTGAAGCTGGGTTTCTTCCTGCGTATTGTCCAATGGGCGGTAGCAACGGCGCAGAATGGTTTTCACCCGGGCGACCACTTCGCGCGGGCTGTAAGGTTTGCAGATGTAATCATCTGCGCCGATCTCCAGCCCCAGCAGGCGATCGATCTCTTCAATTTTCGCCGTCACCATCACCACCGGGATATCGGTAAAGCGGCGGAGTTCGCGGCAGACGGTCAGCCCATCAGAGCCTGGCAGCATCAGATCCAGCAGGATCAGTGCAGGGGCATGTTCATGCACGGCAGGCACGACTTCGCTGCCGTTGGTCAGCCAACGTGTGGCGTACCCTGCGGCCTGCAGGTAGTCCACCAGCAGTTGGCCGAGCTTGGGTTCGTCTTCAACAATCATAATTTGCAACGGCTGATTCTGGGTTTCCATCATGACGCCTTATTCATTACCGGGGTGGCAAATTCTACTGTAATCCGCACGCCGCCCAAAGGCGAGTGCTGTGCGTAGATCGTCCCGTTGTGGGCTTCCACTATGTTTTGACAGATCGACAGCCCGAGTCCGGAGCCGCCGCTGGCACGATTGCGCGAACCTTCGGTACGGTAGAAGCGTTCGAAAATGCGCGCCAGTTGCTCATCATTGACGCCCGGCGCGCTGTCCTGCCAGTAAATCCGCAGGCGGCCCGGCACCGGTTCAACGCCGATCTCCAGCTTACCGCCGGCGTCGGTATAGCGCAGGCTGTTTTCCAGCAGGTTGTTAAACAGCTGATTAAGCCTGTCGGGATCGCCAAACAGCGTTGCCTGTTCCGGCAACAGGGTTACGATTTCCAGCTCTTTGGCGCGAAAACGTTCGCGGAAGCTGGCGACCGCGATTTGCAGCAAATGCACGCAGTCGACCGGTGATTTACGGTAGGCTAGTGCGCCGAGATCGGAGAGCGACAGTTGATGCAGGTCGTCCACCAGCTTGGTCAGGGTGGCGACCTCTGCTTGCAGTGAACCCAGTGAGGCCGGGGTCGGCTGACGCACGCCATCTTGCAAGGCTTCAAGTTCGCCGCGCAACACCGCCAGCGGAGTACGTAACTCGTGCGAGACATCGGCCATCATGGCGCGCCGCATCTGTTCGTTTTTTTCCAGCGAGGTGGCAAGCTGGTTGAAGTCCTGCGCCAGCCGCCCCAGTTCATCCTGGCTGCTGACGGCCACTCGGGTGCTGAAGTCCCCGGCCGCCAGACGATGTGTCCCCGCCACCAACCGTTTCACCGGTGCCAGCAACCCGCGCGACATCAGCCAGGTCACCGCCGCTGCCAGCAGCGTGGAGAGGGCAACAATCATCCAGCTGGTGCGTCTTTGCTGTTGGTCGAAGTTAATGTCGGTATTGCGCGTCAGTCTTTCAATCGGCGTGGTGATCACCCAGCCGACGATTTCATTGTTGTAGCGGATGGGATGGCGCGGACCTTCCTTCGGTAACGGGCCGGAATGCCCGACCAGCCGGTTAAACTGGCTGTCTACCACCCAAAACTGGGTGCGCCAGCCTTTAGGGGGCAGATTATGGCTGCTGTCGCTGTTTTGTTCGAACGAACGCATGATCTGGTAAACCACCTGATCGTTATTGCGCAGAAAGACCCAGTTACCGTGGCGGCTGTACTGTTCTTCCAGGGCTTCGCCCAGCATATTGATACGCTGCTCGTTGCTGTTCTTGATGTAGTCGATAAAACCGCGCTCGAAGCTGATGCGGACACCCCAGTGCATGGTGATGAGCACCAGCATGCAGGTGGCGAAGATCGCCATGAACAGTTTGCCGGTAATGCCTATTTTCATTATTGCAACCTCGTGGAGCCGGTACCCGGCTCTTTGGTCAGCGTACGGTTAGTCGTGGTATCAGCCGGGACACGGGCGAAGGCCAGTGCAGGCAGGGCGATAATTAACGCCATGCAGCAGTAGCTGTAAATAAAGGCGCTGTGAATCGCCGGGCTGCCGGAGATCACCTGTTGATGGGCAAAGCTGCCGATCAGAATACCGGCGATGCTGACGCCAAGGCTCATCGACAGTTGCATCACCATCGACAGCAGGCTGTTCCCGCTGCTAGCCAGCCGATCAGGCAAATCTTTCAGCGTCAGGGTATTCATGGCCGAGAAGCGCAGCGAGTTGACCATGCCCTGGAAGAACAACACCACCGGCAACAGCCAGATCCAGCCGAGCATGGCAACCAGCGGGAAGCTCAGGCTGATCAACGCCAGCATCAGCGTTGCGGCCACCAGCACGTTGCGGTAGCCGAAGCGGTTAACCACTCGCACCACGATGCGCTTCATCCCCATGCTGCCGATAATCATCGGGATCATCATCAGCCCGGCGTGGAACGGGGAGAATCCCATGCCGACCTGCATAAACAGCGGCGTCATAAACGGCAACATGCCGCTGCCGATGCGGCCCAGCAGGCTGGCCGTCAGCCCAATTTTATAAGTCTGGGTTTTGAATAACCGCAGCGAGAACAGTGCCCGGCTGTTGCCGTGAGCATGCCACCAGTAGCCGGCCAACGCCGCCACGCCAGCCACTACCAGGCCACCGATGGCGGTGGCAGACAGCCCCATCCCTTTGTGGCCGTCAAGCGCCAGCGTCAGCGTCGCCATACCGATCGCCAGCATGATAAAACCACTGATATCGAAGCGCCGGGTTTGCATGCGGTAGTTGGGCATCAGCAGCAGCGTGGCGATGGCCCCGGCGATCCCCACCGGAATATTGATCAGGAAAATCCAGTGCCAACTGGCGTACTGCACCAAAAAGCCGCCCAGCGCCGGCCCCATCAGTGGGCCGATTTGGCCGGGCAGGGTAACGAAGGTCATCGCCGCCATATACTGTTCACGCGGGACAATTTTCATCACCGTCAGCCGACCGACCGGCACCATCATCGCGCCGCCGATGCCCTGCACCACGCGTGAGGCAATCAGCTCATTCAGGGTTTCGGAGCGGGCACAGAGGATCGATCCCAGAGTGAACAGCACGATGGCGCTGAAGAATACCCGCTGCACGCCAACCCGATCCGCCAGCCAGCCGCTGGCTGGCAACATCACCGCCACCGTCAGTACGTAGGAGACGATCACCGATTGCATGCGCAGCGGATTCTCCCCCAGGCTGACAGCCATCGACGGCAGGGCGGTGTTGACGATGGTGGTGTCCAGCGTCTGCATAAAGAAGCCGAACGCTACAATCCAGAGTTGCCACTGTACTGAAGCGGTGTGTTTTATAAGCATCAATCAGCCATTATTGGGGCAAAGGATCCAGTTTCTTGCCGCGACGGAACTTCATCTGCAGCCGGTCAAAATACAGGTAAATCACCGGGGTGGTGTACAGCGTCAATAGTTGGCTGACGATCAGGCCGCCTGCGATGGTGATACCGAGTGGCTGGCGCAGTTCGGCGCCGTCACCGTGGGTCAGTACCAACGGCAATGCACCGAACAGTGCCGCCAGCGTGGTCATCATGATCGGCCTGAAGCGCAGCTGGCATGCCTGGAAAATGGCATCCCGCGCGCTAATTCCGCCGTTGCGCTGCGCATCCAGGGCAAAGTCGACCATCATGATGGCGTTTTTCTTCACAATACCAATCAACAACATAATGCCAATCAGCGCAATCAGGCTGAACGGCGCACCAAACAGCTCTAGCGCCAGCAGCGCTCCCACGCCGGCAGAGGGCAGGGTGGACAGAATGGTCAGCGGGTGAATATAGCTTTCGTAGAGAATGCCGAGCACGATATACACCGTAGCGATGGCGGCAGCGATCAGCAGCAACTGGGATTTCAGCGTTTCCTGGAACACCTGTGCGGTACCGGCGAAGGCACCGCGCACGGTAGCGGGGACGCCGAGTGCCGTTATGGTGCGTTCCACGGCGGCGGTGGCATCAGACAGGCTGCCGCCTTCCGGCAGGTTAAACGAGATGGTTGAGGCGGCCGACAGCCCCTGATGGTTGACCGACAGCGGTGCATTGGCCGGTTGCCAACGGGCGAAGTAGGACAGCGGGATAGCCTTGCCGTCTTTGTTGATCACGAACATCTTGTCTAGCGAACTGACGTCCTGGGTATAGGGCGGCGCCACTTCCATCACCACTTTGTATTGATTGAGCGGCTGATAGATGGTCGAAATCTGGCGCTGGCCGAAGGCGTTGTTCAGCAGGTTGTTGGCGTCAGAGACCGAAATACCTAACCGGGCCATGGTCTCGCGATCGTAAACCAGATCCATTTCCGACCCTTTGTCCTGCTGATCGGAGTTGACGTCTGCCAGCTCCGGCAACGCGGCCAGCGCGGTACGGATCTTCGGCTCCCATTCACGCAGCGCGGCGAGGTCATCTGCCAGCAGCGTGTACTGGTAGCTGGCGTTAGCCTGTCGGCCACCGACGCGGATATCCTGCACCGCCATCAGGAACAGGCTGGCTCCCGGTTCTTTGGCTAATCGGGCGCGCAGCCGGGCGATCACTTTCTGCGCATCATCGCTGCGCACCGACAGAGGTTTCAGCGAGATAAACATCGAGCCGCTGTTGGTGCGTGAACCCCCGGTAAAGCCGGTGACGTTTTCCACATCTGGATCATCGCGCACGATTTTCATGAAATCTTCCAGCTTAACGCGCATCGCCTGGAAGGAAATGCTCTGGTCAGCCTGGATAAAGCCCATCAGCCGGCCGGTATCCTGCTCCGGGAAAAAGGTTTTTGGAATGCTGACGTACAGCCACACGTTGAGCGCGATAGTGGCTAAAAACACCGCCAGCACCCAGCGTGAGTGGCCAAGCACCCAGCTCAGCGAGCGGCCGTAGCCCTGTTGCAACGCCATCAGTATTTTTCCGAAGCCGCGTACGCGCCGCTGCGAGCGCGGCGGCTGGTGGCGCAGCAGATAGGCACACATCATCGGGGTTAGCGTCAGTGAGATAATCAACGACAGCCCGATCGACACCGACAGGGTCACGGCAAACTCTCGGAACAGACGGCCCGGCAGGCCTTCCATCAGCAGCAGCGGAATAAACACAGCCACCAGCGACACGCTCATCGACAGCACGGTAAAGCCGACTTCACGCACCCCGACCAGTGCCGCGTTGATCGGCTTCATGCCGGCCTCGATGTGGCGGGAAATGTTCTCCAGCACCACGATGGCGTCGTCGACCACGAAGCCGGTGGCGATGGTCAATGCCATCAGCGACAGGTTATTCAGGCTGAAGTCGCACAGATACATGGCGGTGAAGGAGCCGATCAGCGACACCGGTACGGCGACCGCCGGGATCAACGTAGCGCGGCCGGAACGCAGGAAGATGAACACCACCAGGATCACCAGCCCAATGGCAATCACCAGCGACTGCTCCACCTCAGCCAGTGAGGCGCGAATGGTCGGCGAGCGGTCCTGGGCGATATTCAGTTGGATTGACGCCGGAATGTTGTCTTGCAGCGCGGGCAATTCGGCGCGAATGCGATCGACGGTTTCAATGATATTGGCATCCGGTGCCCGGCTGATGGCCAGAATAATTGCCGGTTTGGCATTGGTCATCCCGGCGTTGCGCACGTCCTGCACCGAGTCGTTGACCGCGGCCACATCGCTCAGGCGCACCGCCGAGCCGTTGTTATAGTGAATAATCAGCGGGCGATAGGCCTCGGCGGTTTTCAACTCGTCGTTGGCCTGGAGCTGCCAGCGCTGCTGAGGATCTTCCACCGCACCCTGCGGCCTGCGCACGTTGGCGTTGCTGATGGTCTGGCGCACCGCATCGAGCGATATACCCTGATTGAACAGGGCGCTCGGGTTGAGTTCGACCCGCACCGCAGGCAACGAACTGCCGCCGACTGAAACGTCACCCACCCCATCGGTCTGGGCGATTTTCTGCGCCAACTGGGTAGAGGCGAAGTCGTAAAGCTGGCCCTGGCTGTAAGTATCCGAGGTCAGCGTCAGGATCATGATCGGCGCGTCGGACGGGTTGACCTTGCGGTAGCTGGGGCGGCTTGGCATGCCGGTAGGCAGCAGGCTTTGTGCCGCATTGATTGCCGCCTGTACGTCACGTGCGGCCCCATTGATATCACGGTCGAGATCAAACTGCAGGATCACCCGGGTGCTGCCGAGTGAACTCATCGAAGTCATTTCATTGACCCCGGCAATTCGGCCCAATGCGCGTTCCAGCGGTGTCGCCACCGACGAGGCCATGGTCTCTGGATCGGCACCCGGCAGCGAAGCGCTGATCGAAATCACCGGATAGTCGACCTGCGGCAGCGGGGAAACCGGCAGCAGGCTGAAGCTAATCACGCCGCTGATGGCGATGGCTAATGTCAGCAGCGTGGTGGCGACCGGCCGGTAGATGAACAGGGCGAAGAATTTCACGGCAGCTCCTGCGCATCCGGCTGGTGGCGAGTGTTACGCGCCAGCTTGTCAAACAGCAGGTAGATCACCGGGGTGGTGAACAGCGTCAGGATCTGGCTCATCACCAGCCCACCAACCATACAAACCCCGAGCGGGTGACGCAGTTCCGCGCCGACGCCGGTACTGAGCATCAGCGGCAGTGCGCCCAGCAACGCGGCCAGCGTGGTCATCAGGATCGGCCGGAAACGCAGCAGGCAGGCCTGATAAATCGCGTCATACGGCGTCATTCCCTGTTCACGTTCGGCGGCCAGGGCGAAGTCGATCATCATGATGGCGTTTTTCTTCACGATGCCGATCAGCAGGATGATGCCGATAATGGCGATCACGTCCAGTTCACTGCCGGCCAGCATCAGCGCCAGCAAGGCACCGACCCCGGCGGTGGGCAGGGTAGACAGAATGGTCACCGGGTGGATAAAGCTCTCATACAGCACGCCCAGCACGATATACATCGCCACCACCGCCGCCAGGATCAGCCACAGGGTGCCGCCCAACGCTGCCTGGAACGCCAACGTCGCGCCCTGGAACTGGGTGGTGATGTCTTTTGGCATATTGAGGTTTTTTTCCGCCAGGGTGATGGCATCGACCGCTTCACCGAGCGAATAATTGCCCGCCACGTTAAAGGAGATGGTAGCCGCCGGGAACTGATCCAGATGGTTAACCGACAGCGGCCCGAAGCGCTGCTCTATTTTGGCAATGGTGCTTAGAGGCACTATGGTGCCGTTGCTGCTGGTCAGGCGGATATCATTCAGCGCCGCCAGCCCTGGCGTGCTGCTGACGTCATGTTCCAGCACCACACGGTACTGGTTAGCCTGGGTGTAAATGGTGGAAATTAACCGCTGACCAAAGGCGTTATACAACGCATTATCCACGTCGCTCATGCTGATGCCGAGGCGGGAAGCCGAATCGCGATCGACGTTTACATAGGCCACCAGCCCCTGATCTTGCCAGTTGCTGGTCACGTCTGCCAACTGTGGCGTTTGTTTCAGTTCCGCCATCAGTTTCGGCACCCACAGGCTCAGATCGTCCAGCGACATTGCCTGCAAAGTAAACTGGTATTGGGTGCGGCTGACCTGGGTGTCGATGGTCAAATCCTGCACCGGCTGCAGATACAGCTTCACGCCGGGGAACTGCGCGCTTTGCTGTTGCAGGCGGGTGATGATAGCCGGAATACGGTCTGCACGTTCGCTCAAAGGCTTGAGGTTGATCTGCAACCGGCCACTGTTGAGCGTGGCGTTGGTGCCGTCAACGCCGACAAATGACGTCAGGCTTTCCACCGCCGGGTCCTTGAGGATCTCTGCCGCCACCTGCTGTTGCCGCTCAGCCATATTGCTGAACGACACGGATTGCGGTGCTTCCAGCGTGCCCTGAATAATGCCGTTGTCCTGCACCGGGAAGAAGCCTTTTGGGATGATCAGGTACAGCAACACGGTGAGCACCAGCGTGCTGAACGCCACACCCAGGGTCAGCCAGGGATGATTCAGCACCGTTTTCAGCCATTTGCCGTAGCGCGCGATGACCCGATCAAAGAAACGCTCGGAGGCCGCAGAAAAGCGGTTCTGCTTGCGCAGCGATTCGTGACTCAGCATGCGCGCGCACATCATCGGTGTCAGCGTTAGCGAGACCACGGCGGAAATCAAAATCGCTACCGCCAGCGTCACGGCAAACTCACGGAACAGCCGACCGACGATATCGCCCATAAACAGCAATGGGATCAGCACCGCCACCAGCGAGAAGGTCAGTGAGATAATGGTGAAGCCGATTTCACCGGCGCCTTTCAACGCCGCGTCGAGCGGTTTCTCCCCTTTTTCGATGTAGCGCGAGATGTTTTCGATCACCACGATGGCGTCATCGACCACAAACCCGGTGGCGATGGTCAGCGCCATCAGCGTCAGGTTGTTGATCGAAAAGTTCAGAAAGTACATGGCGGCAAAGGTACCGATCAGCGACAGCGGTACCGCGACGCTCGGAATAATGGTGGCCGGCACGTTGCGCAGGAACACGTAAATCACCATCACCACCAGCGCTACCGCCAGCAGCAGTTCGAACTGTACGTCGCTGACCGAGGCACGAATGGTGGTGGTGCGATCGGTCAGTACCTTGACGTCGACCGACTTCGGCAGGCTTTTAATCAGCGTTGGCAGCATCTCGCGAATGCTGTCGGCGGTGGTGATCACGTTCACCCCCGGCTGACGCTGAATATTCAACACAATGGCCGGTTGCTTGTTGGCCCAGGCCGCCAGCCGGGTATTTTCTGCGCCCTGTTCGATAGTGGCGATATCCTGCAGGCGGATCGCCGCGCCGTTTTGATAGGCGACAATCAGTTGGCGGTAATCGTCGGCGGACTTCATCTGATCGTTGGCGGACAGCGTGACCGAACGGGTTGGGCCATCCAGGCTGCCTTTGGCGGAGTTGACGTTAGCATTGCTGATGGCGGTGCGGATAGTTTCGCTGTCCAGGCCGTAGGCGGCGACTGCCGCCGCATTGAGCTTCACGCGTACCGCCGGTCGCTGACCGCCGGATATCGTGACCAGCCCGACGCCGGTGACCTGCGATATTTTCTGCGCCACGCGGGTTTCCACCATGTCTTCCACCTGAGTCATAGGTATGGCGGATGAGGTCACGGCCAGCGTCAGGATCGGCGGATCGGCGGGGTTAACCTTGCTGTAAATCGGCGGGTAGGGCAGATCGCTTGGCAACAGGTTGGTGGCGGAGTTGATCGCCGCCTGCACTTCCTGTTCGGCGACGTCGAGCGGTAACTCAAGCTGGAATTGCAGCGTCACTACCGAGGCACCGCCGGAGCTTTGCGACGCCATCTGTTTCAGGCCGGACATCTGGCCAAACTGGCGTTCCAGCGGGGCGGTGATAGCGGAAGTGACCACGTCCGGGCTGGCGCCAGGGTACAGCGTGACCACCTGAATGGTCGGATAGTCGACTTCCGGCAGGGCGGAAACCGGCAGGGCGCGATAGCCGATAATCCCTGCCAGCAGTATCGCCACCATCAATAATGTGGTGGCGACCGGGCGCAGAATAAACAGGCGGGATGGGCCGCCGCCGGGGTTAGGTGGCATCACCTGCATCAGAATTTCCCCTGAGCGCGCGGTGGATGGCTGGGTTTGGTGGTTGTCGCAGCCGCCTGCGGCGTCACCACTTCGACCTGCATGCCTTCAGTCAGGCGATCGATACCGTCGGTAACCACCCGATCGCCGACGTTAAGACCGGCGTTGATCACCACCTGTTGGCTGTCCTGCATGCCGGTAGTGACCAGGTGTTTGTTGACTTTGTTCTCTTCACTCAGGGTCCAGACGAAGTTGCCTTCGTTGCCCATTTGCAGCGCTGCGGTTGGGATAACGGTCGCATCATGCAAGGTTGCCACTTTCAGCCGGGCGTTAACAAACTGATTGGGAAACAGTGCGTCGTCCTCGTTGGTAAAACGCGCCTTCAGCTTGATGGTGCCGGTGGTGGTATCGATCTGGTTATCCAGGCTCAGCAGCGAACCGGTCGCCAATTGGCTTTGGTTGGTGCGATCCCAGGCTTCGACGCTGACCGGGCCGGCTTTTTGCGCCTTGATCAAATCGCTGATATTGGCTTCCGGCAGGGTAAATACCACGTCGATAGGGTGAGTCTGGGTGATCACCACAATGCCGGTGGTGCTGCCGCTGGTGATGTAATTACCGACATCCACCAGCTTCAGGCCGACGCGGCCGTCGATCGGTGCGGTGATACGGCTGTAGGTGATTTGCAGTTTGGCGCTGTCGACCGTGCCCTGATCGGCTTTGATCGCCCCTTCTGTCTGTTGCACTAAGGAAAGTTGGGTATCCAGATCCTGGCGCGAGACCAAATTGGTTTTCGCCAGTTGCTGATAACGTGCCAAATCACGCCGGGCGTTGGCAAGCGTGGCCTGATCTTTGGCCAGTTGCCCCAGTGCCTGGGTCAGTTGTACTTCAAATGGGCGTGGGTCGATTTCAACCAGCAGATCGCCGGCCTTGACCTGTTGGCCTTCGGTAAAGTGGATAGCCATCAGTTGGCCGTCAACCCGGCTGGTGACGGTCACTGTGTTGGCGGCGGTGGCGGTGCCCAGCCCGGAAAGGTAGCGTGGTACCGTCTGCTGCGTGACGGTCGCGGCCTGCACCGGTGACATGGGTGCCCCACGTCGGCCACCGGCAGCCTGGCCGCTACCTGCATGGCGCGCACCCGGTGCGGTAGCCGTAGCCGGTGGTGAAGCGCTGAAGTGACGCCAAATCAGCACGGCGGCAATAGCCACAATGACCACCACCAGCAGGCGCAGTATCAGTGAACGACGTGGTTTTTTTGCATTCATGGCGGCGAAAATATCTCCAAAAGGGCAGGCGTGCGGGCACTCATTGCCTCAAAAGTTACACTCCTTACAGGATACTAGTTTAGCCAGCAAAGACGGCATAAAGATGAAGGAAATATGGAGGAACCGTCAGCATTGTCCGAATTAGTTGTAGATTTGATCATGTCAGGTTTATAAGAGACTTAAACGGGCTTATAGCCAATGTGTTTTAGCCTGCCTTCCGATTTTACGCTAATAATTAACCTGCAAATAATTAACCCCATGGAGCATGCAATGAGCAACAGAGAACTGGGCCGTTCGGGTATCAAAGTGCCGGCATTAACCTTCGGCGGCAACGTGTTCGGCTGGACGGCGGATCGCGAAACTTCCTTCAGCTTGCTGGATGCACTGGTGGAGAATCAGCTTAATTTTATTGATACCGCCGACGTGTATTCGAGCTGGGCACCGGGCAACCAGGGCGGTGAGTCCGAAAGTACGATTGGTCAGTGGCTGAAAAAAAGCGGCAAGCGAGACCAGGTGATTATCGCCACCAAGGTGGGTAAACCCATGGGGGAAGGAAAGCAGGGGCTGTCGCCGCGCTATATCCAGCAGGCGGTCGAGGATTCGCTGCACCGTCTGCAGACCGACTATATCGACCTTTATCAGTCACATGATGATGACCGGGATACGCCATTGGCAGAAACCCTGGCGGCGTTCGATACGCTGATCAAGGCCGGCAAGGTGCGAGCAATCGGCGCCTCCAACTATCAGGCCGATCGTCTGGAAGAAGCGCTGACAGTCAGTGAGCAGGAAGGTCTGGCACGTTACGAAACCCTGCAACCGGAATATAACCTGTACGCGCGTGAAGGTTACGAGCAAGGATTGGAAGCGGTGGCGCACCGTCATGGCCTGGGGGTAATTAACTTCTTCTCGTTAGCCAGCGGCTTCCTGACCGGCAAATACCGCAGCGAGCAGGATATTGGCAAGAGCCAGCGTGGTGACAGAGTGATTGCACAGTATCTCAATCCGCGTGGTTTTAAAATCCTGGCGGCGTTGGATAGCGTTGCGGCGAAATACCACACCTCACCGGCGCAGGTTTCGCTGGCCTGGCTGATGGCAAGACCGGGCATCACCGCACCGATCGTCAGCGCCACTTCGCTGAAACAGTTGGATGAGCTGATTAGCGCCACCCGACTGCGGTTGGATGCCGAAGATATCAGCACCCTGAACCAGGCCAGCGCTTGGTAATAGGGTTAGCTGCGGACGGCGTTAATCAATGACAGCAACTGCGTCAGGCAGGCTTCAATGGTGCGCCCCGCGGTATCAATCGTCACCACCGGTGTGCTCCAGGGCGTGTAATCATGGGCGGTGACATTTTCCCAATTGGGCAAACGTAACCCGGCAATATCACCGTCGCGGGTTTCGACTCGTCGGCGGTGTTCCGTGCGGTCGGAACAGACCACTTCAATATCCAGGCAGGCAGTGCCAGCCCGTAGTGCAACGCTATGCCAGTCCTCACGCGTGACAGGCAGCGGATTGACCGAGTCGGCAATCACGGTGTGACCCAGGCGCAGGTTATCTTCGGCGACGCCATAAGCGGCAAAATATCCCGCCGGGCCAATATCATTGGCCAGAGACCCGCTGTTGCGGATCGCCTGTTCAAGGGTATCGATTCGCAGATGCATTGCGGGTAATGCGCTGGCCAGCGCCCGTGCAAGTGTAGTTTTACCGCTGCCCGGCAGGCCGGAAAAAACGATCAGCATTGTTGCTCCCGCCATGATTGTTGTGCCAGCCGATACAGTACATGTTTTTGCAGCGGATGGTCTTGCGGCAGTCGTGGGTGCAGGAAATTTTCGTCACGGGACGTCATGCCAATGCGTTCCATTACCCGGCGTGATGGCTCGTTGCTTTCGGCGGTAAAAGAGACCACTTCAGCCAAATCCAGCTGTTCGAAAGCGTAGCGCAGTGCGGCCCGGGCAGCCTCAGAGGCATAGCCTTTACCCCAGTGCGCTGCGGTTAACCGCCAGCCGATTTCTACGCAGGGTGAGCAGGGCAGATCGTCCGCCGGGATCGCCAACCCGACAAAGCCGATAAAAGGCGCGCCATCTTTTTCTTCCACCGCCCACAAACCCCAACCGTTTTGCTGCATAAACTGGCAGATTTTGTCAGCCTGCGCGTAGCTTTGCTCGGTTGTCAGCGGGGCAGGGAAATAACGCATTACCTGTGGATCGGCATTGAGTGCGGCGAATGCCGGCAGGTCTTGGTCGCGCCAGGCACGCAACAGCAACCGGTCGCTTTCGAAGGGGAGTATTTCACTCATCGACTTGGCTCCAGTGAACAAAGGCGCGGCAAGCCGCGCCTTCTGGTCATTAACGGAACAACGTTTGCGCCCAGCGTGCCAACCCGGCGGTGACCGAGCCGAAGTCGTTGCCGCCGACGATAGGAATGCCCGGCAACTGCTGTTGCAGCGCGGCGCGCAGCAGCGGTGAACGTGCACTGCCGCCGGTGAGATAAATCACCTGTGGCGCTGTCTGGCTGCTGGCCAGCGCGGCGCTGACCTGTTCCTGGATGCGCAACAGCGGCTGCGAAATAGCCTCGGCAAGCTGATCCTGGCTGATGGTTTCCGCCAAATCAGCCTGGACGAAAGCCAGCGGTGCGCTGATGTTTTGCTGCGCAGACAGGGCGATTTTACTCTCCTCCGCCGCGCGCACCAAACGGTAGCTCAGACGTTGCTGGTGGACTTTCAGCAGGCGTTTGACCTTTTCCGGCTCGGCGGCATCGCGGATCAAATCTTGCAGCATGCGGCCGTTGGCGACGCTGTAAAAGTCGTTCTGCGCCGGCACGTCGTTGGTGGCGACTGCGTTCCAGTAGGGCAGCGCGGGCAGGGCGATACCCTTTCCGGTTTCGCCGCCCATGCCGAACAGCGGCATCAGCTGTTTGAATGCCAGCATGATATCCAGATCGTTACCGCCAACGCGGCAACCACTGTGTCCCAGCAGGCTTTGCTGGCGATCGGCGCGGTCACGCCATTGCGGCCCCATCAGCAAGACTGAACAGTCAGTAGTCCCGCCGCCGATGTCTACCACCAGCACGGTTTTCTCTTCGCTCAGCGTCGCTTCAAAGTCCAGCCCTGCTGCGACCGGCTCAAACTGGAATTCAATGTCCCTGAACCCGGCACGTTCGGCAGCGCGCTGCAAAATGCCCTGCGCCTGCTGGTTGGCCTCTTCACCACCCATGCCCTGGAAGTTGATCGGGCGACCGATGACCGCCTGGCTGATGCTGTCCTGCAGAACGTTTTCTGCCTGGCGCTTGATGTGGAACATCATGGCGCACACCAGATCTTCAAACAGTGCGATCTGCTGTGGCTTCAGGCCGTTGGCACCCAGGAAGGATTTCGGTGAGCGAACAAAATACACCTCTTCCGGATCTTCAACGTAGTGCGCCAATGCCTGCAGGCCGAACAGCACGCTGTTATTCGCGACCGGAATATCTTCCTCACGATTGAAGTTGATCGCCCGGCGCAGCAGTTGCTGGTTCTCTTCGCTGCCGGTCGGCACCTGCCAGTGACGGTGCAAGCACTCGCTCACGGCTTCCCGCGTCGGCGCGCACAGCATCGACGGTAAATAGGGTTCGTTGTTTTCCAACGTCAGCAGCTCGGGGCCGTTATCACGCATCACTGCGACGGAACAGTTGGCCGTTCCGTAATCGAATCCAATAAACATGTCTTTTCTCATTCCCCATGCCGATGAAGGGGGGCGACTTTACCCGAGACTTGCCCCCCGGGCAATGTGTGAGCGCTTAACTGACGAAAATTTTAGCGGCGAACGGGAGCGCATGCTTAACTTAATGTCCGAATCCCGCACGTCAGCGCATCAGCCGAGTCGCATAATGAACAAAAAACTGACCCCGAGCGTGGCCATGAAAAACCAACAGCAGGCGTTGTATCAGGCACTGAGTGCGCGCGATCGCAAATTCGATGGCCGCTTCTTCGTCGGCGTTTCTTCGACCGGCATTTATTGCCGCCCGGTGTGCAGTGCCCGCACGCCGAAAATCGAAAACTGCACCTTTTACCCGAGCGCGGCGGCGGCGGAGCTGGCGGGTTTTCGCCCCTGTCTGAAGTGCCGGCCGGAGTTGGCACCGGGGCTGGCGTTGATCGACCTCGGCAATCGCTATGCTCAGGTGGCAGTACAGCTGATTGAACAAGGCTATCTGTCGGAGCACAGCTGCGAGCAACTGGCCGCGCGGTTGGGAATTTCCGATCGCCACCTGCGGCGCATTTTTGCCGATCAGTTTGGCGCCTCACCGATTGATTATGCCCAGTCGCATCGGCTGTTACAGGCCAAACGGCTGCTGGCGGATACCGATATGCCGCTGAGTGAGGTGGCGTTTGCCGCCGGTTTTGGCAGCCTGCGACGCTTTAACGAGCTGTTCAAGGCGCGCTACCGGCTGATCCCCTCGGCGCTGCGCAGCAGCAGCGGCCGCAATGAGCGTACCGTCGCCAGCGGCCTGGTGTTTCATTTGGGCTACCGGCCACCCTATGACTGGCCGCGCATGCTGAGCTTTTTGCAAACCCGTGCGGTGAGCGGGGTGGAACGGGTTGAGGGGCAACAATATCTGCGGGCGATCGCCATTACTCAGGGCGGCATTGACTATCAGGGTTGGGTCAGCGTACAGCCGGAGGCGGCCCGTAATCGGGTAAGGGTAGAGATCGCTCCGGCGCTCAGCCGGGTGACCACGGAAGTGTTACGCCGTATCCGCCAACTGTTCGATCTGGATGCCGCACCGGATCTGATCACCCAGGCCTTGGGAGCACTGGCCGCCGATGCGCCGGGCTTGCGGCTGCCCGGCTGCGTCAACAGTTTTGAACAGGCGACCCGGGCGGTGCTTGGGCAGTTGGTCAGCGTCAAGATGGCGGCGACCTTTGCCGGACGCATGGCGGAACGCTGGGGAACGCCGTTGGAACAGCCCTACGCCGGCATTACCCATGTGTTCCCCAATGCTGAGCAGGTGGCGCAACTGCAACCCGAGGAACTGCGCCCGCTGGGGGTGCAACTGAAACGCGCAGCGGCGCTGATCGCCATTGCACGGGCGGTCACCGAAGGGCGGTTGCAGTTGGATAACGTGCTGGATATTGAGCAGGGGATCAAGGCACTGACCGCGTTGCCGGGAATTGGCAGTTGGACGGCCAGTTATATCGCTATGCGCGCCTGGTCATGGCCGGACGTCTTTCTGGCGGGGGATTATCTGATCAAACAGCGATTTCCGGGGATGACGCCACGCCAGATTGAAAACTATGCTGAACGCTGGCGGCCATGGCGCTCCTACGCCACGCTGCATCTGTGGCATAACGAGGGCTGAGCACCGTCAGAGGACACTGACGGCTAGCGCGTTACTCTTCAGCGGCGATGCGCGCCAGCAGGCTGTCGATCCCTTCTCGCATCAGGAACGTCAGGACTTTCTCGCGTTCGCTTTCGCTCAGGTGATAGTAATACTCAACCCATACCGCCAACGGATCCTTACGTTCAACCTGATATTCTGCGGGAGCCTCTTGCAACATCAGCAGGCTGCGCGCGCCGATCGGCAGGCTGTTGATGTGGTATTCCACCGCTTTGCCCTGGACGCCTTTTCGACGGCGACTGATCCAGCCTTCACGGCGGGCCATCAAGTTGATTCCCTGTGGTGAGGAGGGCAGTCCTGCAATGCCGGTCAGCTCTCTGGCGGCAAACCACTCGTTTTTCATAGCCATTATCCCTGAGCCATCACGTTTAAAAATGGGGGTGGAAATTAACGCGCGTGCTGATTTCCGTATCGAGGTATTGTTCAAACGATTAACTTTGACTCGTTAGTTATACCACTAACCTCAGGTTGGCTAAGCAAAAAAAGTGTGATGGGGGCATGGGGGCAAATGACGCCACAGCCCGAAAAACAGGAGAGTGAGGCAGAATAAAGGGGAACGAGGGGAGCGAACGTCGAAGACAGCCGCGGAGTCATGCCGCCCGCGGCTGTCTCAGTGCTATTGTCAGACCCTTGTGGCTAACTTTTGCGGTGTGGTTCTTCAGGACTCAGCATCTTTTTTTGCCGTGCTTCGTACAGATAGACCTGCCCGCGACCCTGATGTTTGGCGGTGTAGCAGGCGATATCGGCCTGTGCCAGCAGTTCACTGCTATTGCCGCCGCCGGTATGGATGCAGGTGATGCCTGCGCTGGCCCCGACGTGATAAACCTTGCCCTCCCAATAGAATGGGTACTGGCTGATGTAGTTCACCAGTTGCTGCATCAGGGATTTGGCCTGCTCGGATGAGCAGTCAAACAGGATCAGACCGAACTCATCGCCACCCAGCCGGGCCAGACAGTCACTGTGGCGCAGATGGTGCTGCATCAGTTGCGCGATATCCCTCAGCAACGCATCCCCTGCCGCATGGCCGGCACTGTCATTGACCGCTTTAAAACGGTCGAGATCGAGGAACACCAACGCATGCTGGCGTTGTTTTTCAGCGGCGCCGGCGATGGCGTTTTTCAGCCGTTTCTCAAAGTTGGTACGATTGGGCAGGGTGGTCAGGGCATCGTGAGAGGCGCTGTAACTGAGCTTACGCATCAATTCGCGTGAGACGGTGACGTCTTGCAGCACCATCACTGCCCCCATCACTTCATCATTGAGGGTTTTCAGCGGCGATACCGACTGCTGAATGTCGAAGTGGCGGCCGTCGCGGCTGTGCAGCACCAGGGCATAATCGGCTGAAAGCTGGCGGTTTTCGTGCAGGCAGCACTGAACCGGGTTTTCGACTTCTGAGCCGTCTTTGCCGTTGGTCATGCGTACCACCCCGGCGATCGGCATGCCCACCGCCAGGCTCAGTGGCCAGCCACACATCTGCTCGGCCACCGGGTTCATAAAGGTAATCTGCATGGCATCGTTGGTTGAAATTACACCTTCGCCGATGGCGTCGAGGGTGATATGCAGACGCTCTTTCTCCTGGTGGAGCGCTTCGGTCAGGTTGCGTACTTCGGTCATGTCGATGTTGGTGCCGATCATGCGCAGTGGCTTGCCCTGGGTATCCAGAATGACGTTGCCCTGACCGCGGATATGGCGCACTTTCCCTTCGCGGGTGAGCAGTCTGAATTCCAGGATAAACGGTCGTGGCTGGTCCAGCAAAGAGGACATCTCAAGGTCGGTACGCTCACGATCTTCCGGCAGCAGCAGGGTCCGCCACAGCGACAGCGTCGGCTTCTGGTCCGGACTGAGGTCATAAAGCTCAAACATGCGTTTGTCCCAGGTGAGCTCTTCGCCGTCCATCACCCACTCCCAAACGCCGATCCCCCCGACCTGATTGGCCAGGGTAATGCGCTCAACCAGCCGGTGATTTTCCGCTGCGGTGATTTTCCGCTGCGGTGCGTTTCAGCTCGCTGATGTCTTCCACCTGAGAAATAAAATACAGCGGCAGGCCTTCGGCATCGCGCACCATCGATACCGCCAGTAGCGTCCAGACGTGCTCACCGTCGCTGCGGATATAGCGTTTTTCGAGGGTGTAGCTGCTGATATGGCCGTCGAGCAGGTCGCGCAACTGCACCAGATCCGCATTGAGATCGTCCGGGTGAGTGATCTCCTGAAACGTCAGGCGTCGCAGCGCCTCCGGGGTGTAGCCCAGTAGCTTGCACAACGCCTGGTTGACCTGCAGCCATTGTCCCTGCGGTGACACCAAGGCCATACCGATGGCGGAATACTCCAGCGCATTACGAAAGCGGATTTCGCTCTCGACGATATGCTGCTTTTCTACCCGGAAGGCGTGCATCACCATCGCCATCGAATGCGCCGGGATCAGAATCAACAGGATCGGCAGGTAGATTTCAATGTCGCTGAGCGGCGTAGTGGGTGTACGGAAATGCAATAACCCCAATGAAATCATTACGGTGATCATGAGCGTGGTGCAAAAGCAGATGGTGAAGGCTTCCAGCCGTGGCAGAGCGATCGCCGCCCACAGCAGCGGCAGGATGACGAAGGTAAATGGAAAGGGCAGGTGGGCCAGCGCCAGATAACCGAAAACCAGCGACGCTATCAGCGCCAATAACAGCGGGAAAAGGTTTAACTGCTCCAGCATGCGACGGCGGTACACCAACCCGATAGGGGCCAGCGACAGCACGCCAATGGCTTCCGAAATAAACCAGGTGTTAAACGGCTGCCAGAAGCTTTGTCCGGGGATTGGAGCCCACCAGGCCGCCAGTAAAGCGCTGAATAACGGGGTGAAGATCACCGCACAGACCACAAATTTTAGCCAACTGGCCAGGCTGTTCAGCGGATCGTCCGGTAACAGCATACGGCGCAGCAACAGAGTACAGACCACGCCTCCAGCAGGTTGATCAGCGACAGTTTGAACGGCAGCCAGCTAAAGCCGTACAGGAGCGAGCTGGCGGTGACAATGGCGGCTCCACTGGCCAGCAAGGGCAAGCCCCACTGGTGTGGTGAGTAGCGATATAGCACCGTGATGATGGCGGCGGTCGGGAACCACAGCGGGGTAAAGTGGCTGGGCTCGTTGGACAACGTCAGGCACAGCAGCGCCAACAGGAAAACCACGGCGGCCGCCAGTAAGGTATGCGTCAGCAGTGCGCTTTTGCGCGTGGTGAGATGATTCGGTGCGCTGATATCCATAGACAACCTTAATACTGGCATCTGTCACTGAACGACGTCATGACGCGGATGAGGTGAAAAGTTTATTGCCAAAGGGTAGTACAGTGCGGCAAGAAAGCCTACTGGATCAGGCGGTTTTAGTGAGCTGTAGCAAAAGCCGGCGTTGCCGCCGGCCATCAGGATTCAGAGCAGGAAAATGGTGGCCAGACCGAGGAAAATAAAGAAGCCGCCGGTGTCGGTCAGTGCGGTGATCAAGACGCTGGAACCGACCGCCGGATCGCGCCCCATTTTTAGCATGGTCATCGGGATCACTACCCCCATCAGCGCCGCTACCAGCAGGTTGAGGATCATCGCCAGCGTCATCACGCCGCCCATCGCCCAGTCGCCATACAGTAGCCAGGTGACTATCCCCATGATCCCGCCCCAGACCACGCCGTTGATGATGGCGACCCCCAGCTCTCGGAACATCAGGCGGGAAATATTGCCGACCTCAATCTGATGCAGCGCCAGCGCACGAACGATCATGGTGATGGTCTGGTTGCCGGTATTACCGCCGATACCCGCGACAATCGGCATCAATGCGGCCAGCGCCACCAGTTGCGAAATAGTGTGTTCAAACAGACCGATAACGCGTGAGGCAATAAACGCGGTACACAGGTTAATCGCCAACCAGGCCCAGCGGGTTTTCACCGCTTTGCTGACCGGGGCAAACACGTCTTCTTCCGGGCTTAAGCCCCCCATGCGGCGCAGGTTGCTGTCGCTTTCTTCGTTGACCACGTCAACGATTTCTTCAATGGTCAGACGGCCCATCAGCTTGCCTTTGGCATCAACCACCGGGGCGCTGATCAGGTCATAACGTTCGAACGCACTGGCGGCTGCCTCGGCTTTATCTTCCGGCAGAAAACGGGTGGGATCGCTGTCCATTACCGTCTGCACCAGCGTTTCCGGGTCATTTAGCAGCACGGCGGTGAGCGGCAATTCGCCCAACAGGGTATTTTTACGATCGGTGACGAAGAGTTTGTCGGTGGCTGCCGGAATGGTTTTGCGCAGGCGCAGGAAGCGATGCACCGCCCCCAGGGTGACGTCCGGGCGCACCGTGACCAGTTCAAAATCCATCATCCAACCGACGGTATCTTTACCGTAGTGGATCATCTCGCGCACCTGCGCGCGTTGCTCCGGATCCATTGAGGTCAGCAGGCGACCCATCAGGTTACGCGGCAGGTATTGCGCCAGATAGGCCTGTTCATCGACGTCCAGCGTTTTAATCGCTTTGAGCAGGTCTTTGTCGCTCATTTCTTCGATCAGGCTGTCCCACACCGGTTCGGCCACTTCCACCAGCGTCTGACCGCGTTTGGCGTTGCCGATCAATCGCCACAATGCCAGGCGCTCGTCCTGCGGCAGGGCTTCCAGCAAGTCTGCCAGGTCAGCGGCGTGCATATCATCCAGCAGGCCGGTGATTTCAGCGGTCTGGTTTAGCAGTTCGCTTTTGCTGAGGGCATTTTCATCCCCTGGGCGACCGAGAATGCCGTCGACCAGGTCTTTGTTGTTTAACAGCAGAGAAAGAATGCGCTGGCGATACTCAGCGACTTTTTTAACGTTATGCGTTGCGGCTGACATGGTATTCCTTACTGGCACTCGGTGATCCTTACAGACGGACTCTGGACAACATAGAGCATAGTGAATGCAGGCGTCATTTTTATGATATGGGTGCAGAAGCTGAGGAATAAGTAAGGGGCCTGGCATGCCGAAACGCCGGCAGGCTGCTTAACTATTCGCAAGCCCTGCAGAGGAGCTCGAGTCTGTGGGTTCAGGGGGTTGTGTCCTGATTTTCACCGCCGATCTCGGTGGTGCTTTGATAAGGGGCGAGTTGTTTTTCCTGATGATGGGGCACCGCGACAACCGCAGCATACAACAGACGGCCGACCAAAATGATAAAGCTGATAAACAGCACTATTTTCGTCATTTGTCCGGTGGTTTTTTTACGCATATATCACCCGGCCATGCCGGTTTCCTGTGTTATACCCGTGCGTCTTGCCAGCGGGAGGGGGCGGATACATTGCCTCGATCCTGTCTGGGGATGGCGGGGGATTAAAGCCGATAAATTGTAACCGGAATTTTAGCTATCGATGACAAATATTGTCTATTTATTTCCAGACGGCAAAACAAGGTATTTCACCGGTGTTTAGCTCGGGTTTTAGTTTCTCTCTGGGATCAGCGGGTTAAGGCAATACAAAATAGGGCTTTACACATTATTACCCAACTTTTCTTTTTTGATTGATCGCAGTCAAGCCTCCGCTGACCCCAGCGCCTAAAATTCCCCCCATTCCCCTGTCGCATATGTTATTTTCACTTTGCCTCATGAATGGAGAGAGGTACGTAAAGGAACCTGCCTTATTACCTGAACGCGTGAAGGGAATTACGCTCTGAAGGATTCGCTATTTTTATGGTTAAGCCAATATTCTGGAAGCTTTTGCGCGAGCGCTGGTGGGGTTGTCCCCTCATCTGGGGCCTGTTATTGATCCCGTTCGCCGGTTGGTTGTCACCGCGCATTATGCTGCCCGAGGGCAAAGTCTATTTGCTCTATCTGCCACTGACGGCCTGCATGGCGTTGCTGATGGTTTATGACTGGCGTGCGCTGCCGGGCATTACCCTGGCTATCATGCTGCGTTACGGTCTTCGACTGGGCCTGGAAAGCGGCATGTTGGTGATGTTGCTGTACCTGTTTTGTCTGGGCCTGTGCTGGCTGGGGTACCGTAGCCAAACCCAGCGGCGTTGGTGTGCGGCCCCGGGGGTACCGGCGCTGGTCAAGGCGCGCCTAATCTGGTTGGTGGTGTTGCCGGCGCTGCTGTTTATCTTCGGCCTGAAGCTGCTGGTCAGTCTTGCCCAATTGCCTGATGAACTGGGAATGATGCCGGGCGATAGCAGCCACCTGTTGGCCCTGGTTAATTTCCAGGCTTTGTTGCTGGGTAGCCTCTCCGCCATGCCGCTGTTTTACTTCATGTTACGCATTCTGAACAAGCCCGGATTTGCTCTGACCCTTTGGCGGCGTTTTGGCCGCGAAATGGCGCCAAACGTCAATAAAAAAGAACTGGTGCTGTGGCTGTCAGTGCTGGGCGCTATGGTGGCTCTGCTGTCTTATCAGGCCAAAAGTGCCAATCCTTTGCTGCTGGGGGGCTACGGCCTGATATTGCTGCTGCCGGTGATGTTGTACGGTGCGATGCGTTTTGGCTATCAATTCATCTGTATTATCTGGTCCGCCACCCTGCTGGTACTGTTTTTCAATTATCCCGGGTATACCCAGCGCGAGAATCTGCTGCTTAACCTGGCGGTGATCTCTTCGATGATGGTGGTGTTTACCCTGTGCATTTACCTGATGTCGGCACTCAATACCCGTCAGCGTTTGAGCCACGCCAGAGCACAAAGCGCCTCGCTGCAGGATCCGGTGATTGGCTTGCCTAACCTGCGTGCCCTCAAGCGCGATCTGGCCCAGTCGCCACCTTCAACCCTGTGTTTTCTACGGGTCAGCGAGTTGGATTTGCTGAGCCGTAACTACGGCATGCAGTTACGCATTCGCTTCAAGCAGCAGTTGGCGGCGCTACTGCATCAGGTGTTGGCACCTGGCGAGGGGGTTTACCACCTGCCGGGTTATGATCTATTGCTGCGAGTGGACGCCGAAAACAGCGAAGCAAAGGTGGCGGAGGTTTACCGCGCACTAGAGAAATTTCGCCTGATATGGAACGGCTTGCCGCTCCACCCCCCGCTGGGGTTAGGATTTTGCAGCGTGGTGGCCGATTTTGAACATCTCTACCTTCTGCTGGGGGAATTGAGCTCGCTGGCGGAGGTATCACTGACCAGCGGCAAACCGGAGAGCGTGCAAAACGGTGGTCATCTGGTGCAGGGGGAAATCAAGCGTAAGGTGGCGTTGCTGCACGGCGTGCAATATTCGCTGGATAACGATGGGTTTATCCTGATGGCGCAGCCGATCGTTGGCCTGCGTGGCGACCGATATCATGAAATTTTGCTGCGTATGCACGACGAACGGGGGCAAATCATCTCGCCGAATGATTTTCTGCCGGTGGCGCACGAGTTCGGTCTGTCCTATCGGGTGGACATTTGGGTACTGCGCCATACGTTGAAATTTATGGATCAGCATCGGGCAGAGCTCCCCAGCGCGCGCTTTGCGGTGAATCTGTCGCCTTCTTCGCTGTGCCGACCGATGCTGTGCCACGATGTGAACAGCCTGCTGGAGCAGTACCGGATTGAGCCCTATCAGCTGACGCTGGAGGTCACGGAATCGCACTTGCTGCAGGATACGGATTACGCCAGGTCGAACCTGCAGGCGCTGCGCGAAATGGGCTGCCGCATCGCGCTGGACGATTTCGGTACCGGTTATGCCAGCTACGAACGGCTGAAGATACTGCCGGTCGACATGTTGAAAATCGACGGCGAGTTTGTCCGCGACATGCTGACCAACCCGGTGGATTTCCAGGTGATTGCGTCTATCTGCAAGGTGGCACGGATGAAGCGGCTGACCATTGTGGCGGAATACGTCGAAAGCATGGAACAGTTGGCTGCGTTGAAGGGGGTCGGTGTTGACTATATGCAAGGTTATTTCATCGGTGAACCACAACCGTTGGCGGCGTTGTTACCGGTACAAGATTGAATTGTGCCCCCCGGCTGTCAGGGGGCACAGACTCAGGCCGAGCGTTGCTCGTTCTGAGAACCTTCTTCTTCGCAAATCAGTTTCCAGCCTACCACGTCGTTCCAGTAGGCCTGTTCGCGTTCGAGATCCAGTTGCACCAGATTGTTCAGTGCCAGATAACCGGCCGGGAAGCGCAGCGTCCAGTGGTTATCGTCGGTGCTCAGGCGCAGGGTCTCTGGCGTGGTGGTCGACTGGCGCTGGTTGTTGAGCAGGGTACTCAGGCGCAACAGTTGGATCAGCGGCAGATAATGCTTCTTCTTGAACAGGTTCAGGCGCGGCAGTTCTTCCAGCTTGATGCCCTTGCGGTGGAAGCGCACCAGCGCCGCCAGCAGCAACTGCTGCTCCTGGTTGAAGCCAGGCAGGTTGGTGTTTTGCAGAATATAGGCCGAGTGGCGGTGCATGCCGCTGTGGTTGATGCTCAGCCCCACTTCATGCAGCATCGCGGCCCATTTCAGCAGCGCTTCCAACTGAGGATTCGCCAGCTTGGTGTTTTGTGCCATCCACTGTGCGTATAACAGCTCGGTGGTATCCAGCACCCGTTTGGCCTGTTCACGGTCGATATTGTAGTGATCGGCCAGGCTTTTGGCGGTACGGCTGCGGATATCCTGGTGGCGGAAACGGCCTTCCATTTCGTACAGTACGCCTTCGCGCAGCGCGCCGTCGGAAAGACGTAGATCGCGGATCGCCAACGCATCGAATACGCCGCACAGGATCGCCAGACCCGGTACAAAGACCGACTGACGGTCTTCCGACAGCCCCGGCAGGCTCAGGGAACTGAAGCTTTTAAACTGCAACACCTGTTCCGCCAGCATCTCCAGCCGTTCCAGGGTGATCAGGCCGTCTTTTTCGCCCATCTCTACCAGCACTTCGTGTGCGGCCTTGATGGTGCCTGACGCGCCCAGGGCATATTGCCAGCCCTGAATACGGTATTGCCAGGCCAGGGTTTCCAACTTCTGTGCCGCCGCCAGGCGTGCACGTTTGAAATTGTTTTTGCTGATTTCACCGCCGGGGAAAAACTGTTGGGCGAAACTGACGCAGCCCATACGGCGGCTTTCTGCCAGCAGCGGTTCAAAGTCTTCGCCGATCACCAGTTCGGTAGAACCGCCACCGATATCGATCACCAGCTTGCGGCCTTTTTCCGGTTGGGTGTGTTCCACACCCATAAAGATCAGACGCGCTTCTTCCTGCCCGGCGATAATTTCGATCGGGTAGGGGATCACTTTAGCCGCACGCTTGAGGAACACTTCCGCGTTAACCGCTTGGCGCAGGGTATGGGTACCGACGATAGTGACGTTATCTGCCGGGAAGCCTTGCAGGCGTTCGGCAAATAGCGCCAGGCAAGCCAGGCCGCGTTCTATTGCCTCTTCACTGAGCACATTGTTGCTGTCCAATCCATCGGCGAGGTGGACCCGTTGTTTTAAACGGCCCAACACCTGTAAGGCGCCGTTGACGACGCGGGCAATCACCATGTGGAAGCTGTTCGACCCGAGGTCGATGGCAGCGATTTCCTGCGGTTTGTTTGTTGCAGTGCTTTTTAGCGGCATAGTGGCTGGCCTACTGTCCTGGTTGTTCCAGAGCTTTTAAATACTCATAAATGGCAACCTGAGAACGAACTTTGCGGCGATTGCCGCGCGGGACGTACTGGTTGCTCAGTTCTTTATCGAGGTAACGAGCCTTGACCGTGTCGCTGAACAGGATTTCCAGAATATCCAGAACCCGTTGTTTCAGCGTTGGATCCAGCAGCGAGACCGCGACTTCGATGCGGTAATCTATGTTACGGGTCATCCAGTCGGCAGAGGACAGATAAACCAGTTTGTCACCTTTGTTTTCGAAAACGTAAACCCGATCGTGTTCCAGATAGCGGTCGACGATGCTGATTACTTGAATATTGTCACTGATCCCCGGCAGGTTGGGAATCAAAGAACACATACCCCGCACCAACAGGCGGATTTTTACGCCGGCGCCGGATGCCGTATATAACCGATCTACCAGCCCTTTATCCACCAGATTGTTGATTTTCAGCATAATGCCAGCCGGAAGACCTGCCTCGGCGTTGGCAATTTCCTTATCGATCAACTCATACAGCTTCAGGCGCGAGTTTTGCGGCGACACCATCAGGTTGTCGAAGGTGACTGGCCGGTACGGATTTTCGATAAAGTTGAACACTCGGCGCACTTCGTTAGTGATGCGTGAGTCGGCGGTCAACAGCGAATAGTCGGTATAAATACGCGCGGTTTTCTCGTTAAAGTTACCGGTACCGATATGAGCATAGCGCACAATTTCGTCGCCTTCACGGCGCGAGATCAGGAACAGTTTGGCGTGAATTTTCAGCCCCGGCGCAGAGAAGATAACGTGTACCCCGGCTTCCGTCAGACGCTTGGCCCAGTGGATGTTGGCCTCTTCGTCAAAGCGTGCCTGTAGCTCCACCACCACCGTCACTTTTTTGCCGTTGTGGGCGGCGTGGATCATCGATTCGATAATGCGTGAGTCTTTCGCTACGCGGTAAATATTGATTTTTATCGCCAGTACGCTGGGGTCAAACGACGCCTGGCGCACCAGCTCCAGCACGTGCTCAAAGGTGTGGTATGGGTAGTAAAGCAGCACGTCCTGTTCGCGGATGGCGTCAAAACCGTTGCGGAACTTTTCGAACCAGATATGGCGCAGGCGGGGCAGCGGTTTGTTGACCAGATTGGCCTTGCCGACGTTCGGGAAGCCAATAAAGTCTTTGAAGTTATGATAGCGGCCGCCGGCGATCACCGAATCGTAGTTGGAGATACCCAGCTTGCCGCGCAGCAGTTCCACCATTTCATTCGGCATGTCGCGCTGGTAAACAAAGCGCACCGGCTCGGCGGTCAGACGCTGTTTCAGGCTGGAGGACATCAGTTCCAGCAGGCTGGATTCCATTTCGGTGACCAGATCGTATTCCGCGTCGCGGGTCATTTTCATCGAATAGGCGTTGAGTACGTCGTAGTCGAAGAAGCCCTTGAAGATATCATCCAGGCAGTAGCGCAGAATGTTGTCCAGCAGGATCATGGGCTTGCGCCGGCGTGGTGCTTCCGGTGGCAGATTGACGAAGCGTGGCACTTTATCCGACGGGATCTCCAGCAGCGCATAATCGATGCGTGTGCCGCGAATAATCTCCACCGCCAGATAGGTGTAATCGTCTTTCAGGAACTGCACCAGATTGGTTTCGTGGTTGATCAGGATGGGCGTGATGTGCTGACGCAGATGCTGCTTGAAGTATTGTCGCAGCCAGATTTGCTGGTTCTCCGACACCTGACGCTCGTTGATCAGGAAGATTTGATTCCGCGCCATTTCCAGCAGCAAATCGTTATACAGGCTGTCGAATTCTTGATCGGTTTTTAATACCTTGGCCTGGATCTTTTTCAGCAGATGACGTGAAGCGCCACCAGAACCCTGTTCTTCACTGATCAGGATACGTCGTTTGAGATCGGCAAAGCGGACCTTATAGAACTCATCAAGGTTATTGGAGTAAATGCCCAGAAAACGCATGCGCTCAATCAGGGGATTGCTCTTATCTGCGGCTTCCTGCAATACGCGTTCATTAAAGGATAACCAGCTTAGTTCTTTTTCGATGTAGAGCTTTTCCTGACCCATTGCCACTCCAGTTCAATTTTAGAAAAGGATCCGGGACGCAGCCCGGATGCCGCTCTAGTGTCCTTCATCATTATTGCGAGAGATTGACAGGAAAGTCCAACACATCCATTACCTTGGTGTGAGGCATTTTGAGCGGTAAATATATTTTCTGCGGCGTGGGAACTGTTGGTCATCACCAACTGGCATAAAATGGCGTGTTTCATGCTTTATATTTATAGATGTGATCGGGTTTATCATCATTTTTCAGCAATATATAGCATTAATAATGCTGATGGGTAGCGCAAAATGCGCTGCGCCTGGCGGGTAACTTTGTCATGCAAACGTCATAAAACTGACATAAGATGCCCGGTTATTCTATGGCGCAAGCCTGCTTACATCAGCGACAGCGAGAGACATGGCACAGACTACGGTAAACCAACATCCCCGGGATCGGCTGCGTGCGCGCATCGACCGTAGCGTGCAGGCGGCCGTGACCGTCAGCGGGCTACTGGTGCTGATGACGCTAATGCTGATCTTCGTTTACCTGCTGTTTGCCGTGCTGCCGCTGTTTAAACCGGCAACGATGGGGCAGGCCAAGCCTTTGCCGATCAGCGCCACCGCGCCTGCGCTGGCGCTGGGCATGGATGTGCAGCAGCGTATCGGGTACCGCATTGATGCGCAGGGGCTGGGGCAGTTCTACCGATTGGTACCGCAGGACGCCGCCGCAGCGGGCACGCCGTTGTCGCAGCAACCATTGCTGACCAAACCGACGTTGTTGACCCAGGCGGCCGGTGAACGCGATCTGTTTGCTTTGGCGCAGGCCGATGGCCGCTTTATCGTTGCCAGCGCGGATTTTGCCGCCGCGAGCACCTCCGCACCGCAGTGGCTATTTCCACTGGGGCAACGGCCGCTAGCGCTGGATAAGCAGGGACGGCCTTTGGCGTTGCTGGCACTGTCCGAGGTGCGACACGGTCACTATCTGCTGGCTGGTGTCACTGATGACCACCGTTTGGTATTTGGCCGTTTTGGCAGCGATCAAGCGCCGCAGTTGAGCGAAAGCCCGCTGGAGAGCGCGGTGCAGCAGTTGGTGCTGACGCCGGACGGCCGTCAATTGTATCTGCTGTCGGGTAACCGACTGGCGCGCTATCAAATTAACGACACCCAGTTACAGCTTAAAGAAACGCGCATCCTCGGCGATCACACGCCTTATCAACTGACGGCCTTGCCCGGCGGTAGCGCGTTATTGATCGAAGCGGCTGACGGTGGCATACGTGAATGGTTCGATGTTGAAAAGGATCAGCGCTGGCAATTGACCCCGGTGCAGCATTTCGACCACCAGTCCGAGCCACAGGATTTGCTGGTGGCCGAGCCCTATCGTCGGGTGTTTGCCACCCTGAGACCTGACGGTGGCTTCTCTCTGTTCTCCAGCATTCAGCCGCAGCCGCTGCTGAACGGCAGGTTGAGCACCGGCGTACAGCAAATGGCATTCGCCCCACGCGGTGACGGTCTGCTGCTGGAAACGGCGCAGGGCTGGCAGCATTATCCAATCGATAACCCTTATCCCGACGTCACCTGGCGCTCGCTGTGGCACAAGGTGTGGTATGAGAATTACCCCGAACCGGCCTATGTTTGGCAATCTACCTCAGGTGAGGATAGCTATCAGGCCAAATTTAGCCTGATGCCGGTCATTTTTGGCACCTTCAAGGCAGCGGCTTACGCCATGCTGTTCGCCATCCCGCTGGCATTGGCCGGGGCGATTTATACCGCCTATTTCATGTCGGCCGGGCTGCGACGGGTGATTAAGCCGGCGATCGAGGTGATGGGCGCGCTGCCAACGGTAGTGATTGGGCTGGTGGCAGGTATCTGGCTGGCGCCGGTGATTGAACATTATCTGTTGGCGGTGCTGTCGCTGCCGCTGCTGTTGGCGGTAGTGGTGCTGGCCTGCGGCGCTCTGCTGAACAAGCTGGCACCGCGTCGCTTGCCACCGGGCATGGATCTGCTGATCCTGCTGCCGTTGATGATACTCACCGTTTGGCTGGCGTTCAGCGTGGGGCCGTGGCTGGAGGTCAAACTGTTTGGCGAACCGCTGCATTTCTGGCTGGGCGATGACTATGACCAGCGTAATGCGCTGGTGGTCGGTGTGGCGATGGGGTTTGCGCTGGTGCCGATCATCTTCTCGTTGGCGGAAGACGCCTTGTTCAGCGTGCCGGCGACGCTGAGCCAGGGCTCGTTGGCGCTGGGCGCGACCCAGTGGCAAACCGTGATGCGGGTGGTCTTGCCTTCGGCCAGCGCCGGTATTTTCTCTGCTCTGATGATCGGTTTTGGCCGAGCGGTGGGGGAAACCATGATTGTGCTGATGGCGACCGGCAATACGCCGGTAATCGACGGCAGCCTGTTCCAGGGGCTGCGCGCCCTGGCGGCCAATATCGCTATCGAGATGCCGGAGGCGGTGGCTGACAGCAGCCATTACCGGGTGCTGTTCCTGACCGCGCTGGTGCTGTTTATTTTCACCTTTGTGTTCAACACGCTGGCGGAGGCAGTCCGTTTGCGCCTGCGTAAACGCTATACCCTGAATCAGGAGGCGCCATGAGGCTTTGGGCAAAGAGCGGTTCGCCGTGGATCTGGCTGACCGCCGGATCGGTGGCCGTCAGCCTGCTGGCGTTGATCGGCATTATGCTGTTGCTGGCCGGGCAGGGGATGCGCTATTTCTGGCCCAGCCCGGTCTACCAGTTTGAGCTCAATCAGAGCGCTGCCGGGCCGGTGACGATGATCGGCGAGTTGTATCAGCAGCAGAGTATTCCGCGCCGTCAATTGCAGGAGTCTGGCGTTACCTTGCCGCCGGGGGATGCGCAGAGTTTTGAACGTTACCTGATTAAAGTGGGCAACCGAGAGAGCGAAGGGCAGGACTTCCGCACACTGCTGGCCGGTGACATTCTAAGCCAAAGCACGCCGCGCAATTTGCTGGTACTGGAACGCAACAGCAATGGCACCGCCTATGGTTATCTGGCGGGCATGCTGGAGGACGGCCAGCCGTTGACCGGGCGTAACCTCAGCCAGGCGTTGCTACAGCGTTTGCCGCAAATTGCCGCACTTTCGCGGCAGGCACATGATATTCAGTTCCGCGATATGGCGCGCATCAACCAACGGTTTGACGCGTTGCGGCTGCGGGAGAAAAGTCTGCTGCATGACGACCAGCTCGACGCCCGTGCGCAGGCATCCATCAAGGCAGAGAGGCTGGAGCTGCAGCGCCAGTATCGCTTGCTGTCTGACCGACTGGAAGGCTTGAACCGCGATCGCCAGCGTGATGCGCTGCTGCTGCGTGATATGCATGGCCAGGTCCATACTATTTCTCTCAGCCAGGTGCGCGATGCCTGGTATCCCAATGCGATGAATACCACACAGAAGTTGGTGCACTGGGGCGAGCAGGTGAAGAAGTTCCTCAGTGACAGCCCACGTGAGGCCAACACCGAAGGCGGCGTATTTCCGGCCATTTTCGGTACGGTATTGATGGTGATCCTGATGTCGATCGTGGTGATGCCGTTTGGTGTCATTGCCGCCGTCTATCTGCACGAATACGCCGGGAATAATCTGCTGACACGGCTGATCCGTATTGCGGTGGTGAATCTGGCCGGCGTGCCGTCGATCGTCTACGGGGTGTTTGGTCTCGGCTTCTTTGTTTATATGATTGGTGGCACGCTCGATCAGTTGTTCTATCCGGAATCGCTGCCCAACCCGACCTTTGGTACGCCGGGCGTGCTATGGGCGGCATTGACGCTGGCACTGTTGACGTTGCCGGTGGTGATCGTTGCTACCGAAGAGGGGCTGTCGCGTATTCCTGCCTCCCTGCGTCAGGGATCGTTGGCCCTGGGGGCCAGCCGGGCGGAAACTCTGTGGCGCATTGTTTTGCCCATGGCCGCACCGGCAATGATGACTGGCCTGATCCTGGCGGTAGCGCGCGCCGCGGGTGAGACCGCGCCGCTGATGCTGGTGGGCGTGGTGAAATCCGTGCCGGTACTGCCGGTGGATGATATTTTCCCGTATCTGCATCTGGAGCGGAAGTTTATGCACTTGAGCTTCCAGATTTACGATATGGCCTTCCAGAGCCCGAGTGTGGAAGCTGCCCGGCCGCTGGTCTTTGCCACCGCCTTCCTGCTGGTGGCGATTGTGGTGGGGTTGAATCTGGCGGCGATGGGTATTCGACATTCGCTAAGGGAGCGGTACAGAGCATGGTCGCAGTAACAATGAAGCTATTCCTGGGGAGTGCCTAATGAGTTTGATGACGCCAGGCAGTTTGCCCCGGCTGGATGTCCAGCATCTTGGTGATGAAGATACCGCGCTGTCGGTAAAGGATCTCAACCTGTTTTATGGTGAGAAGCAGGTGCTGCACGATATTTCACTGCGAATTCCGAAACATCGGGTGACGGCGCTGATCGGCCCCTCTGGCTGCGGTAAATCGACACTGCTGCGTTGTTTCAACCGGATGAATGATTTGGTGGATAACTGCCGAATTGAAGGTGACCTGCAGCTTAACGGCCAGGGCATCAGCGGTACACAAATCGATGTCGCGGCACTGAGACGGCGGGTCGGTATGGTGTTCCAGCGCCCGAACCCGTTCCCCAAGTCGATTTATGAAAATGTGGTGTATGGCCTGCGCCTGCAGGGCGTGCGTGACCGACGGATCCTGGACGAAGCGGTAGAGCGCTCGCTGCGTGCGGCAGCGCTTTGGCACGAAGTGAAAGATCGGCTGCGTGAGAACGCGTTTCGCCTTTCCAGTGGCCAGCAGCAGCGGTTGGTGATTGCGCGAGCGATCGCCATAGAGCCGGAAGTGCTGCTGCTGGATGAGCCGACCTCGGCACTGGATCCAATCTCTACGCTCACCATCGAAGAGCTGATTTCCGCGCTGAAACAACACTACAGCGTGGTGCTGGTAACGCACAACATGCAGCAGGCGGCGCGAGTATCGGACTACACGGCGTTTATTCACCAGGGCCGATTGGTGGAATATAACGACACCGACGACATCTTCACCTCGCCGCGCCAGCGCCGTACCGAGGATTACATTACCGGGCGCTATGGTTAAGGCGCCGCATCGCTTTCTGCCGGTGAAATAGAACTCAGGTCTTTAGCATGCCAAAACCCGCTTCCGCGGGTTTTTTGTTTACTTCACCAGAGGCTTATCGCTGGCAGCGGTTTTGAACTTCGCCATGTACTGCGGCTGGAAAATACACATGCGCAGCACGGTGCGGTATTCACCGTAAACGAAGAACTCGTCGATCAACTCGCCTTCTACCTCGAAGCCCAGCTTACTGTAAATATGGATCGCCTTCGGGTTCTCTTTGTCGACGATCAGATACAGCTTATACAGGTTCAGCACCGAGAAGCCGTACTCCATCGCCAGCTTGGCGGCGATAGTGGCGTAGCCCTTACCCTGATGAGTAGGATCGATAATGATCTGGAACTCTGCGCGGCGGTGAATATGGTCAATCTCTACCAGCTCCACCAGGCCGACTTTGGCACCCTGGTGTTCGATAATAAAGCGGCGTTCGCTCTGGTCGTGGATGTGCTTGTCGTACAGGTCGGAAAGCTCCACGAAGGCCTCGTAGGGTTCTTCGAACCAATAGCGCATCACGCTGGCGTTGTTGTCCATCTGGTGGACGAACGTCAAATCATCCCGTTCCAGTGGGCGTAGCTTGACGTTGGTAGGGCTGGACATGGGGGTTCCTTAATGTCGTGGATGGGTACCAATGATAATACCGGACAATACATTATGGTCAGGATGAAGCTCTGAGTCGCGTATTTTTTCGTAAACAAAGCCGTTATACTGCCTGAAATATAGACAACCCAGAGAGGGCGTATTCCATGGCGATAAAACCTCCACTCTCCACTTTGCCGGTGCTGGGCTCGGCTGAGCAAACAGAGAGTTACGATCGTTGGTACCGGGCCAAGGTTGAGAGCGCAATTAACAGTGAACAACCGAGAATTTCACACGAACAAGTGATGACTGAAATGCAAACTCGTCTAGCGGCAAAGAAAAAATTGCGCAAAATGGGATGATCAATGCGGATAGAATGGAGCAGTGAGGCTCAGGAAGAGCTATGGAGCATTATTGATTATATCGATGACAGAAACCCGCAGGCGGCGCGAAAATTGCACCGGGAAATCGAAGCGGTGGTCCTTTCCCTGCCGTTAAACCCTTTAATGTACCGCTTGGGTAGGGTGGATAATACGCGAGAAATTGTCGTCCATCCCAACTATCTGGTTGTTTATAGAATCATCGGGCATATAGAAGTTCTGAGTGTTATTCATGCCAAACGTGAATATCCCTGAATAAAAAACCCCGGCTGAAAGCCAGGGTTTGAAGAAACTCAAGATGCACTTTAGTCCGCCGCATGCCCCTGTTCGGGCAAGCGTTCACCGTCCAGCCAGGCAGCGTTATCACGCATCGCCAACCGACCTTCGGCAAACCAGTTCACCACCAGCGGATAAATCTGGTGTTCCTGGACCTGTACCCGTTCAACCACCTCATCTTCCTCGTCACCGGGGAAGATCGGCACCTTGGCCTGCAAAATCACCGGGCCGCCGTCGAGCTGTTCGGTCACGAAATGCACCGAGGTGCCGTGTTCGCTGTCGCCGTTGTCTATGGCTTGCCGATGGGTATGCAACCCCGGGTATTTCGGTAGCAGGGAAGGGTGAATGTTCAGCATGCGCCCGGTAAAGCGCTGTACGAACTGCGGGCTGAGAATGCGCATGTAGCCGGCCAGCACCACCAGATCGGGTTGGTATTGGTCGATGGCTTCCGCCAGTGCGACGTCAAACGCCGCACGGTCGGCAAAGGCCTTGGCATCCAGCGCATGGGCGGCAATGCCTGCCGCTGCTGCACGTTGCAGGCCATAAGCCTGCGCCCGGTTGCTGAATACCGCCACAATCTTGGCGGCAATCCGGCCCTGCTGGCAGGCGTCGATCAGTGACTGGAGATTACTCCCCTGGCCGGAGACCAACACCACGATCTTTTTCATCAGTTGATGACCACTTGTTGTTCGTCAGAAGAAGCGGTCAGTTTACCAATCTTCCAGGCTTTTTCACCGGCTGCGGTCAACAATGCGATGGCGGATTCAACCAATTCCTCCGGCAGTGCGATCACCATGCCCACGCCACAGTTAAAGGTGCGGTACATTTCGTGACGGCTGACATTACCGGTCTGCTGCAGCCAGGTGAAGACGGCCGGCCACTGCCAGCTGGATTCGTCGATCACCGCCTGCATACCTTCCGGCAGCACGCGCGGGATGTTTTCCCAGAAGCCGCCACCGGTCAGGTGAGCGATAGCATGGACGTCGATTTTCTCGATCAACTCCAGCACGGACTTCACATAAATCTTGGTTGGGGCCAGCAGATGGTCAGCCAGCGTTTGGCCTTCCAGATCGGTGGTGGTTGGGTCGGTATTGCTGACTTCCAGGATTTTGCGCACCAGCGAGTAGCCGTTGGAGTGCGGGCCAGAAGCGCCCAGGGCGATCAAGGCATCGCCAGACTGAACCTTGCTGCCGTCGATAATTTCGGATTTCTCAACCACGCCGACGCAGAAGCCGGCCACGTCGTAATCTTCGCCATGGTACATGCCCGGCATTTCGGCGGTTTCACCCCCGACCAGCGCACAACCAGACTGCTTGCAGCCTTCGGCGATACCGGTAATCACGCTGGCCGCGGTGTCCACGTCCAGTTTGCCGGTCGCGAAGTAATCCAGGAAGAACAGCGGCTCGGCGCCCTGTACCACCAAATCGTTCACACACATTGCAACCAGATCGATGCCGATGGTGTCGTGTCGTTTCAGGTCCATCGCCAGACGCAGCTTGGTGCCTACGCCGTCGGTACCGGACACCAGAATCGGCTCGCGGTATTTCTGCGGCAACGCACACAGGGCGCCAAAACCGCCCAGACCACCCATCACTTCAGGGCGGCGGGTCTGTTTAACTACACCTTTGATGCGGTCTACCAATGCATTGCCAGCATCGATATCGACACCTGCGTCTTTATAGCTGAGAGAGGTTTTGTCGGTCACTGCGCGATCCCCACGACGGTTTGCGGTTTGAAAACTGTGCATCCGGCATTGATTCCGGACTAAGGCGCGGCAATTCTAACAGCGCAGGCAAACGTTTGCGAGTGGCTTGTGAACCAGCTCCGCTTTTTCGTCATCTATACTGTTATTCAATCTTTTGTTGATCCCGATCGGGCTATTGTGGGTGGCGCAGTCGGCAAAAGGAGGTATAATCCGGCGATTTTTTTGGCCGTCAACCACCTTAATAGGAGAAAAATGATGAAGATCGTTGAGGTGAAACACCCGCTGGTGAAACACAAGCTTGGCCTGATGCGTGAAAATGACATCAGCACCAAACGCTTCCGTGAGCTGGCTTCGGAAGTGGGTAGTTTGCTGACCTATGAAGCGACCGCCGATCTGGAAACAGAGAAAGTGACCATCGATGGCTGGTGTGGTCCGGTTGAAATAGACCAGATTAAAGGGAAAAAAATTACCGTTGTGCCTATCCTGCGTGCCGGTCTGGGCATGATGGAAGGGGTACTGGAAAACGTCCCTAGCGCACGCATCAGCGTGGTTGGCGTTTACCGTGACGAAGAAACCCTGGAGCCGGTACCTTATTTCCAAAAGTTGGTTTCCAATATCGAAGAGCGTTTGGCACTGGTTGTTGACCCGATGCTGGCGACCGGCGGCTCGATGATCGCCACTATCGATCTGCTGAAGAAAGCCGGCTGCAACAGCATCAAGGTGCTGGTACTGGTAGCGGCACCGGAAGGTATCGCCGCGCTGGAGAAAGCGCACCCGGACGTCGAGCTGTACACCGCTTCTATCGATCAATGCCTGAATGACAAGGGCTACATCGTGCCGGGCCTGGGTGATGCGGGCGATAAGATATTTGGTACCAAATAAAATTGAAGCCGACGTGAGTCGGCTTTTTTTTGACCGGAAAATGATTGAGGAAAAAACATGACCCGTCGCGTCATCGGCGTCAGTGAACGCCCGCCGCTACTGCAGACCATTCCACTCAGCTTCCAGCATCTGTTCGCCATGTTTGGCGCTACCGTGCTGGTACCTATTCTGTTCAAGATCAACCCGGCGACGGTGTTGCTGTTTAACGGCATCGGGACGCTGCTGTATCTGTTTATTTGCAAGGGCAAGATCCCGGCCTATCTCGGTTCCAGCTTTGCTTTTATCTCTCCGGTGCTGTTGTTGCTGCCACTGGGTTATGAAGTGGCGCTGGGCGGTTTTATCATGTGTGGGGTGCTGTTCTGCCTGGTGGGGCTGATTGTCAAAAAAGCCGGTACCGGCTGGCTGGACGTCATCTTCCCACCGGCGGCGATGGGGGCGATTGTCGCGGTCATCGGTCTGGAACTGGCAGGTGTGGCGGCCAATATGGCGGGGCTGCTGCCAGCCGACGGCGTTAGCGCAGATACCACTACCGTGACCATTTCGCTGGTAACGCTGGGTGTGACGATTCTGGGCTCCGTGTTGTTCCGTGGTTTTCTGGCGATTATCCCAATTCTGATCGGCGTACTGGTGGGGTATGCGCTGTCGTTCTTTATGGGCGTGGTGGATTTAACCCCGATCCGTGAGGCGCACTGGTTCGCACTGCCGACTTTCTACACCCCACGTTTTGAATGGTTTGCCATCTTCACCATCCTGCCCGCGGCGCTGGTAGTGATCGCCGAGCACGTCGGCCACCTGGTAGTAACAGCCAATATCGTGAAAAAAGACCTGCTGCGTGACCCGGGTCTGCACCGTTCCATGTTTGCCAACGGCATCTCGACGGTGATCTCCGGCTTCTTTGGTTCAACCCCAAACACCACCTACGGTGAAAATATCGGCGTGATGGCCATCACCAAGGTTTACAGCACCTGGGTGATCGGCGGTGCGGCGGTTCTGGCGATCCTGCTTTCCTGCGTCGGTAAGTTGGCAGCGGCCATTCAGGCGGTGCCGGTACCGGTGATGGGCGGCGTATCCCTGCTGCTGTACGGGGTGATTGGCGCGTCTGGTATTCGCGTGTTGATTGAATCCAAAGTGGATTACAACAAGGCGCAAAACTTGATTCTGACTTCGGTGATCCTGATTATCGGCGTCAGCGGTGCCAAGGTGCATATCGGTGCTGCCGAGCTGAAAGGCATGGCGCTGGCAACCATCGTGGGCATTGGCCTCAGCCTGCTGTTCAAGGTCATTAGCCTGTACCGTAAGGAAGAGGAAGTGATCGAAGCGCCGGATGAGTCGGCCGAACAGAAGTGATGAATGAAAACGGGCAGCCCATAAGCTGCCCGTTTTATTAATACGCAACAAATTAGCTGCGGATTTTACGGTAAATAAACAGCACTACGATGGCACCAATCACCGCTACCACGAAGCTGCCGAAGTTGAAACCGTCCACTCTGCCATAGCCAAAGAAGGTGCTGATATAACCCCCGACCACGGCGCCGACAATACCCAATACGACGGTCAGGATAAAACCGCCGCCGTCTTTACCTGGCATGATCCACTTGGCTAAAATACCGGCGATCAGGCCGAAGATGATCCAGGAAATAATTCCCATTGACTGCTCCTTTCTTTGATATCAACTAAATTACTGCTGTGTCGCCGGCTGGGTGTTGTTTGCCCCTGCCGCATCGGCATCACTTTTTAATTCTTCCGCTTTATTCTCAGCACTGTTTTTAATTGCTTCGGTTTTCGCTTTGGCCTGTTCGGTCAGATCGTTGGCACCATTAATGGCGTCGTTCTTAATGGTTTTAGCCTGATCGACCAATTGCTGGCTTTGTTTGCTGGCGTCATCTTTGATGGCGTTGGCCTTGGCCTTCGCATCATTGGTGATGGCTTCGGCCTGCTTGCTGGCATCGTCTTTAATCGCCGAGGCCTTGTCTTTAAGCTGGTCAGCCTGAGTGGTGGCCTCTTTCTTGATGTCCTTGGCCACGGCTGCGGCTTGATCGGTCAGATCGTCCGCTTTTTTCTGAGCGGCGTCTTTCATCTGCTCTGCGCTGTCTTTGGCTTTTTCAAGATTGGCATCGACTTTGGATGAGTCATCACAGCCGGCAAGTACTAGCCCAATGAGTGAGGCCAAAAGCACTTTATTCCATACTTTCATTGTCTATATCCTTGTAGAACCTTGTTTATGGTGATTGCGTTTCGCTTATCTATACTAGGATAAGACTTGGCTGAAATACAATTGGATGAAATACAAATTTCACTGGCTATGGCCGTCGGTCGGTTTGTCTGCGTCGTCCACCGTTGTTCACTATTACGGCATAAAATCCTGCCGGTTCAACAGAGCCCGTTTTCTGTGGTAGACTTACCGCGTTTTCCTGCCAGTTTTGGTTGAGGTGCTTTTCTGAATACGCCGGCACAGCTTTCACTGCCACTTTATCTTCCCGATGATGAAACTTTTGCCAGTTTTTATCCGGGGGAGAACCCATCCCTATTGAGCGCGATCCAGTCCGCCGTTCGTCAGGAACATGGCAACTATATCTATTTCTGGTCACGCGAGGGCGGTGGGCGCAGTCACTTGTTACATGCGGCCTGCGCAGAGCTTTCGCAGCGCGGTGAAGCCGTAGGCTATGTGCCGCTGGATAAGCGAGCCTATTTCGTGCCTGAGGTTCTGGATGGCATGGAGCAGTTGGCGCTGGTGTGTATCGATAATATTGAGTGCATCGCCGGTGACGAAGCCTGGGAAATGGCCATCTTCAATCTTTATAACCGCATCCTGGAAACCGGCCGTACGCGCCTGTTTATTACCGGGGATCGTCCGCCACGCCAACTCAATCTTCACCTGCCCGATCTGGCTTCACGCCTGGACTGGGGGCAAATCTACAAGCTGCAACCGTTGTCGGATGAAGAGAAACTGTTGGCTCTGCAACTGCGTGGCAAACTGCGCGGATTTGAATTACCGGAAGATGTAGGACGTTTCCTGCTCAAACGCCTGGATCGCGAAATGCGCACGCTGTTTATGACGCTGGATCAACTCGATCACGCTTCGATCACCGCCCAGCGCAAGCTGACCATCCCGTTTGTGAAAGAGATCCTGGGGCTGTAACCGAAGGTTTGAGAGTTGGTTTACCCCACTTAATCTACGGCGTGTTCCAGCAAGGTGAAGAAGCGTTCGATCTGAACGCGTTGCTTGCTGGCCCGGAGCTGTAATGCCAAATTGATATTTTCCAGACATTGCGCATTATCTGCCAGTTCTTGGCCCATTTTACCATTCTCTGCCAGCCATTCCGGTGGGTTGTGCAATGTTGTTTAAGTCTACCAGTTGTGAATCGACCGACGTTACCTGCGCACCAATGCCAGCAGCCTCGATATCGGAGATTGCACTGAGAATGGCGTTGGCAAAACTGTCACTTTCCCGATCGAATTCCACGTGGACCGCTTTGCCGTAGAAACAAATCAACCCGTCATCACAGCCACTGCGGTATAACGCATCCTCAAGATCCGGGGTTTCTGCGGTCACACCGGTGAGCGCCAATGAGAAATTGTAAACTGTCATCGTAATTCCCCTTTTCCCTGTAAGGTGGTGTATTTAATCAACACGTCACTGGGATGATATCAGTCAAAACGAGGCGGGATGATGAAAAGTATTTATATAACAAGCAATTAAAAATAGCCCTATTGAGGGCTATTTCCATTTTATTGATCAATAGATAGCTGAACAGGAGGCGTTTACAAAATCTCCAGCACCTGCTCCGGCGGTCGGCCGATACGCGCTTTGCTGCCGTTGACCACAATAGGGCGCTCAATCAGCTTCGGATTCGCCACCATCTCCGCTAACAACTGGGCCTCACTCAGGTTTTCATCTGCCAACTTCAATTCCTTGTACAGATCTTCTTTCTTACGCATCAGTTCGCGTGCTGAGCTGAAGCCCAGCTCCTTCAGTAGTTTTTTCAACTGCTCCACCGACGGCGGCGTTTCCAGATACAGCACCACTTCAGGTGTTACGCCATGCTGTTCCAGCAGCGCCAGGGTTTCACGGCTCTTGGAACAGCGCGGGTTGTGGTAAATCGTGACGTTCTTCATTTAAATCATCCTTATCAAAATCAGCTGCGCTGGTACTGGCGGAAACGCTCTTGCAACTGGCGCAACTGGTCGATGCGCGCATCATAGCGCGCCTGTTTCAGACTGCCGAGTTTTTGCAACGAACTGGCGTTGCTGAGCAGGCCGATGGCCTGATCGAGACGGCCGGTCAGTGCCAGGCTTTCGGCACGGGCAGAAAGCTCTTCATCGCGCAGTCCCTGAGCGGCACTGGCCTGGGCCAGCAGATCCCAGGCGTTGGGATCGTCCGGATGGGCAAAGGTATAACGGTTAAGTATTTTGGATGCCTGGGCTGGCTGGTTGCCTTCAACATAGGCATTGGCCAGGTTGAGCTGCAGCACCGGGTTGTTACTTTGGGCGGCATTGGCAGCCTGCAGGCGGGCGATGGCCTGCGGCGCACGCTTCTGACCGAGATCGATATCGGTCATCAAATCGAGCAGCCAGACGTTTTTCGGATCTTTCGTTAGCAACGGCTGAATGATGTTACGGGCGTCATCGTATTTTTTCGCCTCATAGAACAGAATGGCGCGGCCGTACTTGGCGGCGGTCTGTTCACGTATATTGCCTTTGCTGTAAGTATCGAGCAGTTCTTCGCGCAGGCCGTAACCTTCGGAGCTGTACATCCCCAAAGAACGCACCTTGGCCATCAGGTAATCCTGGGTGGACTGCACCAAATGCTTGGGCATCTGGTTGGCGCGGTTGCGTGCGTCAGACAGGCGACTGTCGGGTAATGGGTGGGTCAGCAACATTTCCGGCGGTTTCGAGGCGTAACGCGACTGGTCAGCCAGCTTTTGCAAGAAATCAGGCATCGCCTCCGGATCAAACCCGGCACGCTGCAATACCTGAATGCCGATGCGATCGGCTTCCTGCTCGTTCGATTGGGTAAAGCTGATCATGCCCTGTTGCGTACCGGCCAGGGTACCGCTTAGCGCCGCCATGCCCATCGTAGGGTTAGCCATCGCCAGCAGGATGGAGCCAAGGGCGCCAACCCAGGTCAGGGGAGCATTGCGTTGCTGATCTTCCATCGCGCGTGCCAGATGGCGTTGGGTCACGTGAGAGATTTCATGCGCCAGCACCGAGGCGAGCTGACTTTCGTTGTCGGTTTCGCGAAACAGGGCAGAGTGCAACACCACGTTGCCACCGAAGAAGGCGAAGGCGTTGATTTCGTCGTTACGCACCAGATAAAAATGGAATGGCGTACGCACCGAATAGGCGCTTGCCACCAGCCGGTTACCCAACTGGTTAATGTATTGAGTCAGCAGTGGGTCGTTGATCAGCGGTGCGCTGGCGCGAAGCTGACGCACATAGAAATCCCCCATGGCCAATTCCTGGCCAATGCTCAGGGTGCCGCCCGCAGAGGTGCCCATATCCGGCAGTTGATCCTGGGTTTCCGCCTGCACCGGCGCCATCGCGGTGGCGTTGAGCGTGCCAAGCAACAGTACTGCAATCGCTGTTTTGGTCAACCGGGTGGTCATAGTCAGGCCTTTCCCTTAAATAGTCATTTCTAAGACGTCAGCATCACCTAAGAGTTCTTGTTCCCTACCGGACTCGCCAAAACAATCAGTGCGAAAGCGTGTTGGCTCACAAAAATGCACGCGTTGCGGCGGCCTGTTGGCAGTTAACATCATAGTCAGCCGAAAGCGACAATGAAACTGATGTTCGGCAATAATCGGACAGAAAGGCTTTATTTTTCATTTCTGAATACCGCCATGGCGGTCGAAGGAGTGGCGCTCTGAGGATGCTAACTAAAAAACGAGGACAAGTTTGGTCCGTGTTTTAATTGACAGGATAAACGTGGACTAATATAGTCTGTGTTATTGAGTCCACAGGCGCACCGCAAACCCACTATGGCTTACATCACTACCAGCGTTGAATACGGCATCCATTGTCTGCTTTGGCTAGTCGGCGATAATCAACGTGCTCTTAGCAGCCGCGAACTTGCCGAGCTGCAGGGCATTTCCCCCAGCTTCCTGGCCAAAATCTTTCCCAAGCTGGAGAAAGCGGGCATTGTCGCCGCTAGCGAAGGCGTGCGTGGTGGCTATCGGTTGGCCCGCCCGGCAGATGAAATCACTTTTCTTGAAATCATTGACGCCATCGAAGGCCACAAGCCGCTGTTCGATTGCCAGGAGGTGCGCGGCCGCTGTGCGGTGTTTGACGACAGCCCGCCAGACTGGGCTGTGTCGGGCAAGTGTGCGATCCATGCGGTGATGCTGCAGGCCGAAAAGGCCATGCGTGATGCGCTGGCGGTACAAACTCTGGGGGATGTTGCCACTCGCTTCGGGCGCAAAGCACCAGAAGGTTTTTTTGGTGAGGTTAACATCTGGATCGATGAGCGGATGAGCGAGCGCACCACGCGCAGCGGCAAGCCGGCTCGCGCCAAGCCTCAATAACGCCTCAGTATTTTCCCTGATTCTTTTTTCCCCGCCTGTGTGCCATAGGCGGTAGCCCTTCTGCACCCTTTTGACAGGTGGCGGAACGGCGCCACTCGCCTGGAAAACAGTACGGGCACCCCGATAAACGTGTATGAAGGAGTTATTCCATGACGCAGAAAATAGTGATCGCCGGTTCTGGTTTTGCAGGCTTTTGGGCGGCCGTTTCCGCCATGCGGGCAATCTCGCTGGCCGGCAAGGAAGGGGATATCGAAGTAACGATGGTTTCACCGACGCCGAATGTCACCATTCGTCCACGGCTGTATGAAGCGGTGTTGGAAAACATGAGCCCGGATATCTCGGCACAGCTTGCCGCTATTGGCGTTCGTCATTTGGCCGGTTTGGTTGAGCAGATAGACAGTGAGAACCAGACGCTGGTGGTGGAGAGCGCAGAAGGACAAAGGCTGCAACTGAATTACGATCGCCTGGTATTGGCGACCGGCAGCCAACTGTTTATTCCGCCGGTGGCTGGCTTTGCCGAGCACGGATTCAACGTGGATACGCTGCAAAGCGCGCAGCGATTGGACGTCCATTTAAAAGCATTAGCGAGTCAGCCAGAAACTCCGGCGCGTAACACCGTAGTGGTCGTTGGCGGTGGGCTAACCGGGCTGGAAAGCGCGGCCGAAATGCCGATGCGTTTGCGTGAGATTCTGGGCAGCGAAGCGAACATCCGTGTGGTGATTGTTGATACCGCGGCAGAAGTGGGGGCGGGTATGGGGGCCGAACCTGGCGTGGTGATCCGACAAGCGTTGGATGAATGCGGCGTTGAGTCACGGGCCGGGCTGCGCGTTACGGCGATCGATGCCGGCAGCGTTACCTTGTCGAGCGGTGAACGCATTGCAACCGACACGGTGATATTGGCCGCCGGCGTGCGGGCGCATCCGTTGGTCGCACAAATTCCGGGTGAGCGTGACGGTTCCGGACGCATTGTCGGCGATGCCTTCCTGCATGCACCGGCGGTGGATGGCGTGTTTGTTACCGGGGATACGGTCAAGGCCGCGACTGACGGGCAGGGAAATCATAACCTGATGACCTGCCAGCATGCGATGAGCCTGGGGCGCGTAGCTGGACATAATGCTGCGGCGGAACTGGTCGGTTTGCCGGTGCATCCTTACAGCCAGCCCAAGTACGTGACCTGCCTCGATCTCGGTGCCTGGGGGGCGCTCTACACCGAAGGCTGGGATCGTCAGGTACGCTTCACGCGTGCAGAGGGCAAAAAGATCAAACAGGAAATCAACACCCAGTGGATCTATCCACCGGCAGCGGATCGCGATGCGCTGTTCGCCGTCGCCAATCCAGACTTTGTGATTGTGCCTTAAGCCTTAAGTCCCCGACGGGAGCGGAGACGCTCCCGTTGTTATTTCCCCATCGGCAAAAAAGAGCGCTCAGGTACCACGGTTTTCATCACCAGCGTGGAACTGAGGCGTTGAACGCCGGGCAGGGCGGAAAGCTTCTCGTCATACAGCTGCTGGAAAGCGGGCAGATCGCGCGAGATCACATGCAGCAGGTAGTCTGGATCACCGAACAGTCTTTGCGCCTGCACCACCTGAGGAATATCCACCATCGCATCCTCAAAGGCCGCCACGGCATGGCGATCGCCTTCCCTCATGGTAACGAAAACCAGCGCAGAGAAGTTATACCCCAGGCTGGTGGGATCAAGCTGGGCGCGATAACCCCGGATCACTCCCGACTCTTCCAGAGCCCGGACACGACGATGGCAGGGAGAAACGCTAAGCCCGATCCGTTCGGCCAGGTCGGTGACCGAAAGTCGCCCATCGGTCTGTAGTTCAGCAAGAATTTTGCGGTCAATCTTATCCATTTAGAAAATTTTCCCCAAATTCGTAGGTTTCAGGCAAGTAATTGGCAGCACATTTTAACGCCCTAAAGATATTCTTTCCAATAATTAACCGCTCGGGACTGCGCGTTTTTGCAGCGGCGCTCAGGGTCTTATAATGAGGAAAGTCAGGTGAACATACGGATAACACAGCAATCTCGGCAGAGGCTCAAGCCATTATGACGCTCGCCATTTTTGCGGCCTTCTGGGCGGTCTCTATGCTGTTTGTCATCACGCCGGGTATGGACTGGGCATACGTCATCTCGGCAGGTATACGTGGCAGGGTCGTGGTCCCCGCCGTCGCCGGGTTGCTGTTTGGCCACCTGCTGGCGATTGTGGTTGTGGCGGCTGGCGTGGGGGTGTTGGTTGCCGGTAGCCCCTTGATCTTGACGGTACTCACCGTCGCGGGAGCGGCCTATCTGTTGTGGATTGGCATCAATCTGCTGATGAGCCCGCCTGTACCCAATTCTGCGGAGAAACAGAGCTCAGACTCATGGATGCGCTGGGCGGGCAAAGGGGTTTGCATCAGTGGTATGAACCCCAAGGTATTCCTGCTGTTTCTGGCCCTGCTGCCGCAATTCACCGATCCGCATGCCGTTTGGTCGATACCGATGCAGATCCTGGCACTCGGCCTGTTGCATCTGGTCAGTTGTGGGTTGGTTTATCTGCTGGTGGGGTTTGGCTCGCAGTCTGTCTTGCAGACCCGTCCACAGGCGGCGCGGGTTGTCAGCCGCATCTCCGGAGCCGCGATGGTGATCATCGCCGTCGCCTTGTTAGCCGAGCAAGCGCTCAAATAGAGAGGATATATCCGCCGACATGATAGCGGATATATCAAGGGAGGGATGCCGTTAGGCTCTGACGGCAAGCAGCACGGAGGAGGCTTTGATCAGCGCAATCACCCGAGATCCGTTTTTCAATGCCATTTCCTGCAGGCTTTCGTTGGTAATCACTGAGGTCAGGGTAAAGCCCGCATCCGTTTTGATATGTACGGTGCTGTTCACGGCCCCTTGCTCCACTGCACTTACTTCTCCGGCAAACTGATTACGCGCGGAAAAACGCAGCCCACAATCTTCAGATGCCAGGATCACCCAAGGTGCTTTGATTAAGGCTACGGCTTCTTTGCCGGTGACCAGGCCAAGCGATTGCTGGCTCTGCACTGTCACAATGGCGACCAGTTTCTCGCCACCCGGCAGGGTGATTTCTACCTCATCATTAACGGCGCCTTTAGCGACCGCAGACACGGTACCGGATAGTTGGTTACGGGCTGATACTGACATAAATTCCCCTTGGACAGATATGATAATGGACTTGCCGTACAGCATGACCACTTCCCGTTTTATTTGCCACTTCCCAGCAAGAATTGTGTGAGCATTCGCTTGAGTTGCTGAGGGTTCATACGGCTTTACGCTGTTTTGGTCGCGGCTATTCTCCCGTTTCGATCTGGCTGCCGAGGTTAGCTGCGGAATATCTGAATGATTCTACAGTGATAGCTGGATGGCAAATGGCCGGCATGGTACAACCATACGCTTGAAGCCCAGGTTTGCGCCGGGGAGCAATAAGTTAAAAAAATATCCCACCACAGGAACAGCAATGCCTGCCAGTCAAACCTCTAGGAGCACTCTCTGCTCATTGAGTTAAGCCTCACGGAAAACCATTAGCATCTAAAAATCACGCCACACACACTTTTATCTGGATTTTACACTACCATCAGGTAGCATGAAGCATCACTACAGCGCACGTTTAGGGTGTACCCAAAGGTGTACCCATGACATAGGCGCTTCTTTGGGTACACCTTCTAATATTCAGGTATCCACGAATGCCAAAACTAACTGATATACAGATACGTACCTGGATAAAAAACGGGGAGCGTTTCGAGGGGAAATCTGATGGTAATGGGTGAATCGCCACGAATAATCTAGACACTTCCGAGCCGTTGATAATACTGGTTTTCATATTCTGCCGGTGACATCTGATCGCTAGAACTATGCCGACGCTTACTGTTATAAAACATTTCGATGTAATCAAAAATATCGCTGCGGGCATCTTCCCGCGTTCCGTAGATCTTTTTCTTTATTCGTTCACGTTTCAGCAACTGGAAAAAGCTTTCTGCAACCGCATTATCGTGGCAGTTACCGCGACGGCTCATACTGCCCTCCAGGCCGTGTGATTTCAGGAACGACTGCCACTCATGGCTTGTGTACTGACTGCCCTGATCCGAGTGAACCAGCACCTGTTTTTGGGGATTACGCCGCCATACAGCCATCAGCAATGCGTTCAGGACAATGTCCTTTGTCATCCGGGATTGCATTGACCAGCCGATAATTTTGCGTGAGAACAGATCAACAACCACGGCAAGATACAGCCAGCCTTCGTGGGTCCTGATGTAGGTTATGTCCGTTACCCAACGCTCATCCGGAGCATCCGGATTGAACTGTCGCTGGAGCCTGTTGGGCGACACTATACTGGCCTCGCCTTTACGTGCCCGCGGGCTCCGGTACCCGACCTGAGCCTTTATCCCGGCACGTTTCATCAGTCGCCAGACTCTGTTGACTCCGCACTGTTGCCCGCTATCCCGCAGATCCAGATGGATCTTGCGATAACCATAGACGCATCCCGATTCCAGCCAGAACTGTTTAATCTGCCCTGTCAGTCTCAGGTCTACCTGATGGCGTTGTGAATGCGGCTGCTGAAGCCAGGCGTAAAAGCCACTGGGATGAACATCCAGCACCCGACAGAGCAGGCGAACAGGCCAGCAACAGGTGTTGTCACGGATAAAGGCGTACCTCAGTCGGACAGCTTTGCGAAGTACGCCGCGGCTTTTTTTAATATGTCCCGTTCGTCGGTAACCCGCTTCAGCTCTTTTTGGAGACGGCGGATCTCGGCCTGAGCATCTGACTGTTCTTTATTAGTGGAAGAATCCGGACCGTACTTCTTTATCCAGGCGTAAAGGCTGTGGGTGGTGATATCGAGACGTGTTGCAACGCTGGAAACAGAATGACCACGATCAACAACCTGTTTGACTGCTTCAATTTTAAACTCTTCGGGATAACGCTTACCGCTCATGGGCACCTCTCTTTAAGCCATCTTAAATGACTCTGAGGTGTCTGTTAAACCTGTGGCGATTCAATCTGAATATCTACACCCAGGCTACAGACGCCCAAGGCATTGTTCACGATGCTCGTCGGGAACTGGGTAAGAATCCGCTAATTGGCGCGATGAACGGGGGGCAATCATGAGTGATCAGGAAAGTTTCCAAGGTGAGTTGAGCGTTGAAGATATGGCCACCGAAGAGAACGTACTTTTTGCCATGATGCGGCGCTTCATCGACCAGAAGTGCTTTTCAGGGTTGGTAGAGGTGGCGTCGGTTTCTGCTACAGATACCCTGTCGCCAGTCGGTATGGTGACAGTTAAACCTATGGTCCATCAGGTCCAGGCTGATGGGGTAGTGATGCCTCATAACAAAATCTACAACCTTCCATATTTTCGCCTGCAGGGCGGGGTTAATGCGGTGGTGATTGATCCGGTTGTCGGTGATATCGGTATGGCGATATTCGCCGATCGGGATATCTCGGTTGTGAAAGAAACCCGTCAAGCTGGTGCGCCTGGTTCAAAGCGCCGTAATCACTTCTCTGATGGGCTGTATGTTGGCGGCTTCCTCAATGGTGCGCCGTCTCAATACCTATGGTTCAAAAATGGGGGGATCGTCATTCACTCTCCATCAAAAGTCACCATTGAGGCTCCTGAGGTCGAGCTGGTGGGCAATTTAAGTGTGAGTGGTGATGTTACCGCTATTGGCGAAGTGACGGGTAAGGGGATCCCACTGTCTGATCATGAACATGGTGGTGTGGAGTCTGGTGGTTCTAATACTGGGAAGCCGGTGGCTTAAGAGGAATGGCAATGAACACATACTCTGAAAAGCTGATCACCGTCGAGTTTAAACTCTATAACCAGAAGGAGCCGGTTCGCCTTTCTGATTATCGTTGTGCCCTGTCAATGAGTAATGCTGGCGGTAGGAGTCAAAGCCAAATCGACCTTTCGATTTTCAACGTTAACCAGGATCTGACTCAGATGATAGTCGGCCAGGGGTTCAGTACGCCAAGAATTACCAATGCTGTTGTTTCTGTACTGGCGGGGGCGGAGAACGAGCAAACTCAGATTTATCAAGGGACAATTTACGATGCCTTTGTCGATTACAACCAGATGCCGGACGTGCCTTTACGCATCAAATCCACCAGCACTTATTTTTACCGGGTCAAGCCTGCGGCTCCCAACAGCTATATCAACGGTGTTGACGTTGCTGAGGTGATCAAGGTGTTGGCCAAGGCATGTAACTACACATTCGTGAATCACGGTGTAAGTGTGATTTTGAAAGATATGTACCTGTGTGGTAGCGCCGTTGAACAGATTATGGATTGCGTCGATGCGGCTGACATTGGCTGTACCATCCATAACGGGGTGGTAGAAATATCCTGGAAGGGGGATTTCCTCAGTGATGTCGTAACTGAAATCTCTCCAGAGACAGGTCTCATTGGATACCCCACGGTAACTAATTCGGGAGTGTTGGTGAACATGGTGTTCAGCCCCAAATTGCGTCGATTGAATCGCGTCAATATTAAGAGCGGCAACAAGGCTGCCAACGGTCTTTTCTCCATCATAACGATGGAACATAACATTTCAACTAAAACGCCTGGGGGCGCATGGTTAACTTCCATGCTCGTCTTCCCTGTCGGCGAGCAGAGGAGCTAAGAACCTTATGGCCATATCGTTAAACGAAACAACGTTACTCAACGCTATCAATGGTGGCGGCCTGTTGTCCGTTATCAATAGCTCTTTGTCTCCGAGTTATGGCATCTACTACAGCCCGTTGACGAAGACAAAATCCAAGGCAAGCTCCTACGCTCTGGAACCAACCAGTTTTATCGACGTTTCACGCGTGAAAGAGGCGTCCATCACGACGGCTCCGCTTGAGAAGGGGGATTATGAGAGTTACAACAAGGTCCAGCGGCCTGCTGAGATTAACGCCATTGTCGTGTTTGAAGGCTGGACGGGATTCAGTGGCTCGGTCCCTAACCTTACTAATTTCACCACCAGCAGCCGGACTGAGTTTTTAACGACTTTGGATAAGATGATATCCAGCACTGAAATCTATGACATAGAGACTCCGGATACCACTTACGAGAGCTACGACTTGTCGCGATACGACTATAAGGTCAACTCTCAAGATGGCATTACGCTATTGACGGTGAACTTGGTTTTTCAGGCTGTCCAGGTCACTGCCAAGTCAAATAAGGTTGATCCGAGTCAGAATTCCAAATCCCCCAATCTCATTACGCAGGACGGTGGCCGCGCAGGGACGTCAGATGCCACTCTCGATGAAGTGAACGCGGCAATTGCCTCTATTAAGAAGCAAATCCCGGCAGCGGTCACCAAGGTTGCGACAACTGTCGAGAAAGCTGTATTGGGGCAGGGCGGTAAAGCTCAGTTAGATGCTGCGGTGAAGGAGTTGGTGGGGTTATTACAATGAAAAAGCTACTTTGCGTATTCATGTTAACTCTCCCTGCCTTGGCTCATGCCGGGCAGGTTGAAATTCAGCAGGATTGCATGTCGCATGCGCGGGCATTCCACATCATTGCTAACACTGCGGCAGGTTTTTACCCCAATAAGGAAATGTCAGAGCAGCAATTGCTGCCCTATGCGCCAGAAACCAACCCACCTGAAGCGGGTAAACGCTTTGCTCAAAGCGTTATTGACCGAGTCTACAAGGATAAGAATTTCCGCCGCCTTTTCAGAGATACAGGCGACGTTGATTTCATCATGCCTTACTACAGGAATTGCCTGGAAGAGCCAGAGAACTACCTGAGCGATTACAACAGCGTCAAATAGGCAACAGTAAAGCCGATTACGGAGAGACGACAACATGGCACGCAAAGAATTGTTCTACACCATTAGTGGTACGAAGGGGCGCGATGAAGGCAAAGTGTTCTATATCCAGGAGATGACTTCCTCTCAGGGCGAGTGGTGGGCTGTCAGGGCGTTTATGGGTATGTCAAAAAGTGGTTTTGAGGTGCCTGATAATCTGAAGGATATGGGGCTGGTGGGGTTAGCCACATTTGGTTTCTCTCTACTCTCCAAAATGAACCCAGAGGATGCCAAGCCGCTGATGGAAGAATTGATGTCCTGTATTCAGTATGTACCAGACCCGAGTAACAGGAAGGTGGCACTGTAGTGGTCAAGCAAAACTGGCCACGGCTTTAGAGTTTTTCCAGAACAATCGTTCTGATTCATTCGGCGTCAAACCACCATTATATTGATGAGGTC
>NZ_CAMISV010000009.1:0-216621 GCF_946227095.1 Serratia proteamaculans | reverse complement strand
TGTAGTGGTCAAGCAAAACTGGCCACGGCTTTAGAGTTTTTCCAGAACAATCGTTCTGATTCATTCGGCGTCAAACCACCATTATATTGATGAGGTCTGAGCTGGCTGTAATACCCTGTGATGTAATTCGTTATTGCCGTGCTGGCTTCGCTAAAATTCACGTAGCCATTATCCGGCACCCACTCTGTTTTCAGGCTTCTGAAGAACCGTTCCATTGGGCTATTATCCCAGCAATTCCCCCGGCGACTCAGGCTTTGCTTTATCTGATACCGCCACAGTAACTGCCTGAAATTCCTGCTGGTATAGTGGCTGCCTTGATCCGAGTGATACAGTAAATTAGTCGGCTTTCCTCGCGCTTCCCAGGCCATTGACAGCGCTTTAGCTGTCAACGCAGAATCCGGGAAAAATGACATAGCCCAGCCAACTGGTTTACGGGAAAACAGATCAAGCACTACGGCCAAATAAGCCCAGCGTTTACCCGTCCAGATATAAGTCACATCACCGCACCAGACCTGATTAGGCTCAGTTACAGCAAACTGGCGTTCCAGATAATTGGGGATCTCAACGTGTTCCTTAGACGCCTTTTTATATCGATGACCTGGCTGCTGACAGCTGATGAGACGAAGCTCTTTCATCAGTTTTGATGCTCGCCAGCGGCTAAGTTTTACACCTTTGTTCGTGACCATTGCTGCAATATTACGTGCGCCTGCGGAGCCGTTACTTTCGCGATAACTTTCACGAACAAGACTGAGTAATGTCACTCGCGTGGCATCGGGCTTTTTTGGCTGCCGCCAGTATTTATAACTGCTGCGATGAACCCCAAACACGTTGCACATAACGGCAACAGGAAACCGCGCCCTGAGTTTCTCAACTAATGAGAACTGTTCAGGGAGTCTGACATCAAGAGCGCGGTAGCCTTTTTTAATATATCCCTTTCCATTTCAACGCGTTGAAGTCTTTTCTTCAGCTCGCGTATTTCAATCTGCTCCGGTGTCATGGGGGACGCTACGGATGATTTCCCTCCTCGTCCTTCTTTCAACTGCCGAACCCACTTATCCATCGTGGATTTGCCGACATTCATTGCTGTAGCAGCGGCGGCAACGGTGTAATGCTGATCGAGTACAAGCTGGGCAGCTTCGAGGCGAAACTCGGGGCTAAAATTACGTCTGTTACGTCCGGTCATAATGTCACCTTTTTTGACTATGAGGCGATGATATCACCTCTATTCAGGTGGCCAAATTCAGTGTGCCACTACAGTTTCCGGCAGGCTCAGCTCATTGGCGATGGCCTGCATCTCGGCAGTCGACAGTGGCTGTTTCAGCAGGCAGACACCGGCCGGGTTGCCACGAAATCCTTCGCCGGTGAAGGCCGCAATGTGGAAGTAATTTTCTGCCATCCGCAACTCCTTAATGCCAGATGAGTAACACACAGGCCGCGGTGAGCAGCCCCATAGAAACGTTAAAGATGATCCAGGCTTTTTTGCTGCGCAGCAGGCGGCCAATCACCGTGCCAAATCCCAGCCAAATCACGCCGGCAACCATGTTCACCACGAAAATACCCAGCGAGATCGCCAGAATCGAGCTGTTGTATTTATCGCCTGCCAGGCTAAAGCTTGCCACCGCCCCCAGCGCCATCAGCCAGGCCTTGGGGTTAAGGAATTGCAGCAGCCAGCCCTGATACAGCCGTATCGGTTTGGGCGGTGCCACGTCGGTTTCCAGCTTTTCATAGGCGGCGGTGGCCACTTTCCACGCCAGCCACAGCAGGTACAGGCTGCCGAGAATTTTCAGCACCAGATGCAGCGCCGGATAAACCAGAATCAGGCTGCCAACACCGAACGCCACCAGCAGCAAAATGCTTTGCATGCCGAGCATGATGCCCATCATCAGCAGCAGTGAACGCATAAAGCCAAAGTTGGCGCCGGAAGTGGTCAATAACATATTGTTGGGGCCGGGGGTGATCGCGGCAACCCACAGAAAGCCTAACATCGAAAGAAATAAACTCGCTTCCATCAGGCGGGTGCTCCTCACCCAGGGGGATTTTTGCAGTATTATTGTTAACTCAGGGTAGTGAAGCTAACAGCGCACTAATCATCCCACAATAGTTGCCAAAAAGATTTTTACTCAAGCTATGCATGAATCCTTTCGCCCGCTGACCGGGGCCAGTAATCCCCATCTGCAGACACTGCTGCCACGGCTGGTGCGCCGGCGTGTACAGCTGAAACCTCATTGGCAACGGCTGGAGTTGCCCGACGGCGACTTTGTCGATCTCGCCTGGAGCGAAGACCCGACTCAGGCTACCGACAAGCCGCGGGTGGTGCTGTTCCACGGCCTGGAAGGTAACTTCTACAGCCCCTATGCCCATGGCCAGCTCAGCGCCTGGCGCGAAAAAGGCTGGCTCGGGGTGGTGATGCATTTTCGCGGCTGCAGCGGCGTGCCGAACCGTAAGCAACGCATCTATCATTCCGGCGAAACGGAAGACGCGCGCTTCTTCCTGCAATGGCTGCGTATCACCTACGGGGAAGCGCCAACCGCCGCCGTAGGTGTCTCGCTCGGCGGCAACATGCTGGCCTGCTATCTGGCGCAACAGGGCACCGACAGCCTGCTGCAGGCGGCGGTGGTGGTCTCTGCGCCACTGATGCTGGAACCCTGCTCATGGCGGATGGATCAGGGCTTCTCGCGGGTTTATCAGCACTATCTGCTCGGCCAGTTAAAACAAAACGCCACCCGCAAACTGCTGCACTATCCTGACACCCTGCCGCTGAAACTACCGCAGCTCAAGGCGTTGCGGCGGATCCGCGACTTTGACGATGCCATTACCTCACGCATCCACGGTTTCAGCGACGCCACCGATTATTACCGCCGCTGCAGCGCCCTGCCGCTGTTACCATCGATCCAAACGCCGTTGTTGATCATCCATGCCAAGGACGATCCTTTTATGACCGACGAAGTGATCCCCGAGGTCGCCAAGCTGCCGCACAACATTGAGTATCAGCTGACCGAGTTTGGCGGCCACGTCGGCTTTGTCGGCGGCACATTGAAAAAACCCCATATGTGGCTGGAATACCGTATTCCATCCTGGCTTGCCCCTTATCTGGAAACAACCAAGTGATTATCCCCTGGAAAGAACTGGAAGCTGAAACCCTGAACGGCCTGATCGAGTCCTTTGTGCTGCGCGAAGGGACCGACTACGGCGAGCACGAGCGCTCGCTGGAACAGAAGGTAGAAGACGTGCGCCGCCAGTTGAAAAGCGGCGAGGTGCTGCTGGTGTGGTCAGAACTTCATGAGACCATCAACATCATGCCACGAGGACAGTTCCGCGCCGGACAAGAAGAAATTTAGTGCCGTTCGGTTCTATGACTGACGGAAAAAATCAGGTAACAATGAGGGATTGCAAACCAACGCGCGGAATTTTGCCCTTGGCGAAAGGGCGTCAAACACACCAATATAGCCTATAGCTTTCAAGCTGCAGCTAGGCGCCCAACTCGCTCATCCCCGGGCGCTTACTCGAGTAAGTAACCGGGGTGAGCGAGTGCAGGTAACAACGCTGCAGCTTGAAAGATGACGGGTATAATTTTATCTGACGCCTGCGCATTTAACACGGAGTGACCCACCACCATGTCCGCCAAACATCCCGTTATCGCAGTGACCGGCTCCAGCGGCGCCGGCACTACCACCACCAGCGTGGCGTTCCGTAAAATCTTTCAGCAGCTGAACATCCGTGCCGCAGAGCTGGAAGGCGACAGTTTCCACCGCTATACCCGGCCGGAAATGGACGCGGCAATCCGCAAAGCGCGCGATCTCGGCCGTCATATCAGCTATTTCGGCCCTGAGGCCAACGACTTCGGCCTGCTGCAACAAAGCTTTAGTGAGTACGGCACCAACGGCACCGGCCGTTCTCGCAAATATCTGCATACCTACGATGAAGCGGTGCCCTATAACCAGGTCCCCGGCACCTTTACGCCGTGGGAAGCCTTACCGGCACCGACCGACGTGCTGTTCTATGAAGGGTTGCACGGCGGCGTAGTGACCGAACACAACGACGTGGCCAAACATGTCGATTTATTGGTCGGCGTGGTGCCTATCGTTAACCTGGAGTGGATCCAGAAGCTGATCCGCGATACCGGTGAACGCGGCCACTCCCGCGAAGCGGTGATGGACTCGGTGGTCCGTTCGATGGAGGACTACATCAACTACATCACGCCGCAGTTCTCCCGCACCCACATCAACTTCCAACGGGTGCCAACGGTAGATACCTCCAACCCGTTTGCCGCCAAGGCGATCCCCTCGCTGGACGAGAGCTTTGTGGTGATCCACTTCCGCGGTCTGGACCAGATCGACTTCCCTTACTTGCTGGCCATGCTGCAGGGATCTTTTATCTCGCATATCAATACGCTGGTGGTGCCGGGAGGTAAAATGGGGCTGGCGATGGAGCTGATTATGGCGCCGCTGGTGCAGCGACTGCTGGAAGGCAAAAAAATCGAGTAACTTACCGGAGCGCGGCGACAGGCCGCGCCCCTCTATCCGTCAGGACACTGCGCGGATTTCAAAGCTGTGGGTCACGCTGGCCGCCTGACTCAACATCAGCGAGACCGAGCAGTACTTCTCGGCGGAAAGATTCACCGCCCGCTCAACAATCTTGTCACTTAAATCTTTACCGGTGACGATAAAATGCAGGTTGATATGGGTGAACAAGCGTGGCGCTTCTTCACGCCGTTCGGAGGTCAATTTCACCTCGCAGTCGCGCACATCGTTACGTCCTTTTTGCAGGATCGACACCACATCTATCGCGCTGCAGCCTCCCACCGACATCAGCACCATTTCCATCGGGCTCGGGGCTTTATCACCGGCGTTACCGTCCATCAACACCTGATGGCCAGACGCGGATTCACCCAGAAACGTCAGCCCTTCCACCCACTTAACTCTTGCCTGCATACTGGTCACTCCGGTTAATTTCTTAAAATCAGACTACGCTTTCGCATAGAAACTGGCAACGGAACCTGATGCTAATCATGCTGAAGCGAGACAACACAAGACACCCGCCTCACTCTGTGCTACAAACAGAGCCGCAATAAATCTTTCCGGGACACTGATTTCAGGGAAACTCCCAGGGAAAGGCTCCTTTACCGGTATGTTAACAGAATGTAGCTTGCAGCTCTCCCGGCAAGTTAATATGCTAGGGCGACAGCGTATATTTATGACACGCCTCAAAACCTGCTGATAGCCACCATTAAAAAAACGGCGACAGCACGTTTTACAGGGAACTCTGACCCCTGTGACACAAGGCAGCGATAACAACAGAGGATAACAGCGAATGGTTCTCGGCAAACCGCAAACAGACCCTACTCTCGAATGGTTCCTGTCTCATTGCCATATCCACAAATATCCATCCAAAAGTACGCTGATTCACCAAGGTGAAAAGGCCGAAACGCTTTACTACATCGTCAAAGGCTCCGTCGCGGTGCTGATTAAGGATGAAGAAGGTAAAGAGATGATCCTGTCCTACCTTAACCAGGGGGATTTCATCGGCGAGCTTGGATTATTTGAGGAAGGTCAGGAGCGTAGCGCCTGGGTTAGGGCGAAAACCGCCTGTGAAGTGGCTGAAATTTCCTATAAGAAATTCCGCCAGTTGATTCAGGTTAACCCGGACATCCTGATGCGCCTGTCAGCGCAGATGGCAAACCGTCTGCAGATCACCTCTGAGAAAGTGGGTAACCTTGCTTTCCTGGACGTGACGGGCCGCATCGCGCAAACCCTGCTGAACCTGGCGAAACAGCCTGATGCCATGACCCACCCGGATGGTATGCAGATTAAAATTACTCGCCAGGAAATTGGCCAGATCGTCGGTTGTTCACGTGAAACCGTTGGTCGTATTCTGAAAATGCTGGAAGATCAAAACCTGATCTCCGCCCACGGCAAAACTATTGTCGTTTACGGCACGCGTTAATTACTGAAAAAACGGCGCGATAACTCGCGCCGTTTTTTTATGCCCTGAATCATCATGTGGCGCCGACTGATTTACCACCCGGAAGTCAATTACGCACTGCGGCAAACGCTGGTGCTTTGCCTGCCGGTACTGCTTGGCCTGCTGATTGGCCAACTGCAATACGGCCTGTTATTTTCCCTGGTCCCCGCCTGCTGTAACATCGCCGGGCTGGACACACCCCACAAACGCTTCTTCAAACGCCTGATCGTCGGCGGTTCCCTGTTTGCCTTCAGCAGCCTGTTGCTGCAGCAAGCCCTGCTTTGGCAGTTGCCGCTGCCGTTAATGATGCTCGGCCTGGCCCTGTTGCTCGGCGTCAGCGGTGAAATCAGCCCGTTACACGCTCGCCTGCTGCCTGCCGCACTGGTGGCCGCCATCTTCTCTCTCAGCATGGTCGGCAGAGTCCCGCTTTGGCACGCACCGCTGTTATACGTGGTCGGCACGGCCTGGTACGGGCTGTTCACCTGGTTCTGGTTCAAGTTGTGGAAAGAGCAGCCGATGCGCGAGTCACTCAATCAGCTCTATCTGGAGCTGGCAGACTACTTCGAAGCCAAATACTCGCTACTGACCCAGCATACCGATCCGCAAACCGCGCTCCCGCCATTGTTGGTACGCCAGCAAAAGGTGATGGATCTGATCACCCTGCTGTATCAGCAGCTTAATTTTTTGCCGCACGCCGATAACCTTGAGCAAAAACGCCTGCAACGTACCTTTCAGGTCGCGCTGGATTTACAGGAACACATCACCGTCAGCCTGCATCTGCCGGAAGAAGTCCAAAAACTGGTGGAGCAGAGCCAGGCCGAAGCGATTATACGCCGCAACGCGCAGGTGATTGCCGGCCGACTACGCACGGTGGCGCACGATATTCTCTACCATCAGCATTCTCAGCGCTTCAAAATGGACCATGAGCTGGCGGCATTGGAAAAAATCGCAGTGCAGCACCCGGACAACCCGGTTGGCCAGTTCTGCTACTACCACTTCAGCCGCATCGCTCGTCTGCTGCGTACCCAGCACCCGCTCTATCGCCGCGATCTGATGGCCAACCAAAACCGCCTGCCGTTTTGGCCCGCGCTGGTCAGTTATCTGTCGTTCAAGTCCAACGCCCTGCGCAATGCGGCACGGCTGGGCGTCACGCTGGCGGCGGGCAGCAGTCTGGGAATGATTTTCAACCTGCCGAAGCCCTACTGGATCCTGCTGACCATCATGCTGGTGAGCCAGAACGGCTACAACGCCACCCGGGTACGCATCCAGCACCGTGCGCTCGGTACCCTGGCCGGGCTGGTGATCGCCGCCGGTCTGCTGCAATTACAACTGCCTGAAGCCGAGACCCTAAGCGTAATGCTGGTGATCACGCTGCTGGCCTATCTGGTATCGCGTAAAAACTATGGGCTAGCGGTGATTGGCTTTACGGTGACGGCGGTATACACCCTGCAATTGCTGGCGCTAAACGGCACCAATTTCCTGGTACCACGGCTGATCGACACCCTGATTGGCTGCGTGCTGGTATTCGGCAGCACCATCTGGCTGTGGCCACAGTGGCAAAGCGGGCTGCTGCGCAAGAACGCCCATCAGGCGCTGGAGAACGATCAGCAGGCGCTGCGTTTGCTGCTGGAAGAACAGGAACCCGACCCCAGCGCACTGGCCTATGCCCGCATGCAGGTCAATCAGGCGCACAATGCGTTATTCACCTCGCTGAATCAGGCGATGCAGGAGCCGGGGTTTGAATCAAACTATCTGGCGGATATGCGCCTGTGGGTGACGCACAGCCAGTTTATTGTCGAACATCTGAACGCGATGACCATCCTGGCGCGCGAGCACTATATGCTGACGCCAAAACTGGCGGAGGAGTATCTGCAATCTTGTGAGATCGCGCTGCAGAGCTGTCAGCAGCGGCTGGAATACGACGGGCCGAGCAGTGGCAACGGCATTATGCAGCCGCCGGATTTGCACCCGGATATGCCGGTGACCGAAATGGAGCGCCACCTGCGGCGTATTCTGTCGCACCTGAGCGTAATGCATACCATCTCGTCATTGGCCTGGAGCCAACGCCCGCATCATGGTATCTGGCTGAAACGCAAACTGCGCGATCAATAAGAGCGCCCTGTGGCGCCCCGGTTATCGATGCAAAAAATTAAGCGTTAATCACGTCCTGCACCGCCAATTCAAACAGCGCCATACCTTGGTCGATATCCTGGATTTCCACCACCAGCGAAGGCGCAAAGCGGATCACATTTGGCCCGGCGTTAAGGATCATCAGCCCACGTGCAGCAGCCGCCGTCAGGAAATCACGCGCCTTACCGTGGTACGGGGCCGTCAGTTCGGCGCCAATCAACAGGCCCATGCCGCGAATGTCGCTGAAAATGCCGTACTGCTCGCCAATTTTCTTTAACGCCTGCACGTACAGCCCATGACGTAACTCAATACCACTCAGCACTTCCGGCGTATTGATCACGTCCAGTGCCGCCTCCGCCACCGCGCAGGCCAGCGGATTACCGCCATAAGTGGTGCCATGGGTGCCCACCTGCATCGCCGAAGCAATCTCTTCGGTAGTCAGCATGGCGCTAACCGGGAAACCGCCGCCGAGCGCTTTGGCGGTGGTGAGGATGTCCGGCGTCACGCCATAGTGCATGTAGGCGAACAACTTGCCACTGCGCCCCATGCCGCTTTGCACTTCATCGAACACCAGCAGCGCCTGATGCTTGTCGCACAGTTCACGCACGCCCTTGAGGAATTCGGCATTGACCGGGGTAATGCCCCCTTCCCCCTGGATCGGCTCCATCACCACCGCACAGGTATGGTCGTCCATCACCGCCTTCACCGCCGCCAGATCGTTGAACGGCACGTGCACGATGTCGGCCGGCTTGGGCCCAAAACCATCAGAATACTTGGCCTGCCCGCCCACCGAGACGGTGAACAGCGTGCGGCCGTGGAAAGCGTTATAAAAAGCGATGATTTTGGTTTTGTACGGGCTGTGACGGGTAATCGCGTAATGGCGTGCCAGTTTGAAGGCCGCTTCATTGGCTTCCGCACCGGAGTTGGCGAAAAACACCCGGTCGGCAAAGGTGGCGTTGATCAACTTGGTGGCCAGACGCAGCGCCGGTTCGTTGGTGAAAACGTTGCTGGTATGCCACAGGGTTTCGCCCTGCTGTTTCAATGCCTCAACCAGGGCCGGGTGGCAATGCCCCAACGCCGTCACCGCAATGCCGCCAGAGAAATCGATGTACTCTTTCCCCTGCTGGTCCCACACGCGGCTGCCTTTGCCCCTGACCGGGACAAACTGGGCAGGTGCATAAACAGGCAAGATAACCTGATCAAAGGTGCTGCGGTTGACTTCGAGCTTTTCGGTCATTATAGGGTCCACCCTGAATGTGACTCAGTCTTTTTGTTGCGATTGAGTGAAAATATAATCACAAAATATGCATAAAAAACCAATAAAGGGCAAACGCAAATCGTCTTCGCGGTTAAAAAAAACCTAACCAACTAACTTTTAAGGAAATTATCCAACAACTGATGACCCTGCTCACTGAGGATGCTCTCCGGATGGAACTGTACCCCTTCCAGCGCCAGTTGACGGTGGCGAATGCCCATAATCTCATCGTGTACGCCGTCGCGCTCGCTCCAGGCGGTCACTTCAAAACAGTCCGGCAAGGTAGCGGCTTCAAGCACCAGCGAGTGGTAGCGGGTGACGGTCAACGGATTATTCAACCCGTGAAAAACGCCGCTGTCGAGATGGCGGATCGCCGAGGTCTTGCCGTGCATCACCTCACGGGCGCGCACGACGTTGGCGCCAAAGGCCTGTCCCAGTGCCTGATGCCCCAGGCAAACGCCGAGGATCGGCAGCTTGCCGGCAAAATGCCGAATAGCTGCCAGCGAGATACCGGCTTCATTTGGGGTACAGGGGCCCGGAGAGATCACCAGACGCTGCGGTGCCAGCCTTTCGATATCGGCCAGTTGCAATTCGTCGTTACGCTTCACCAGCACTTCGGCGCCTAATTGGCAGAAGTACTGGTAAAGGTTATAGGTAAATGAGTCGTAGTTATCGATCAACAGCAGCATAAGGGTTCCAACGGACAGCATTGTAAGGGGTTCGCCCCGATTGACACCGGCGCATTATACAACGCCCCTACAACACTGCCGCCAGCGATAATTTCAGCTTACTTTTTGCGGCCACCCATAATCGAGCCCAGCACGCCGCGCAGGATCTGGCGGCCAAGGTCACGCGCCATGCTCTTGGCCGCGGTCTGGACGATGCCGTCATGCTTGCCGCCACGTGGGCCGGTAGAACCGAACAGGATATCGTTCAGGCCCCCCATCAAACCACCACCCGCCGGCTGCTGTGCCTGCGGTTGCTGTGCCGGCTGACCCGGTTGCGGCGTGCCGACGGTAGCAAACCCTGCCGACGACAACTTCTCATAAGCGGACTCGCGGTCGACCATATCCTCATAGCGACCATACAGCGGCGATTTATTGATCGCACTGTTCAGCCCTTCCGCCCCCAGCATGCCCATTTTGGATTCCGGTGCGATCACCATCGCTCGCTCCACCACGTTAGGTCGCCCTTTTTCATCCAGGAACGACACCAGCGCCTCACCCACGCCCAGTTCGGTGATCGCCGTTTCGGCGTCGAAGGCCGGGTTGGCACGCATGGTTTGCGCCGCGGCTTTCACCGCTTTCTGATCGCGAGGGGTAAAGGCACGCAACGCATGCTGTACACGGTTACCTAATTGGCCCAGCACGCTGTCCGGGATATCCAGCGGGTTCTGGGTCACAAAATAGATGCCGACGCCTTTGGAGCGGATCAGGCGCACTACCTGCTCGATTTTGGTCAGCAGTGCCGCCGGTGCATCGTTGAACAACAGGTGCGCCTCATCGAAGAAGAACACCAACTTCGGCTGTTCCGGGTCACCCACCTCAGGCAGGTGTTCAAACAGCTCGGCCAGCAGCCACAGCAGGAACACCGAATACAGCTTCGGCTGGTTAATCAGCTTGTCCGCCGCCAGCAGGTTAATAATACCGTGGCCGTTGGCGTCGGTTTTCATCAGGTCATTGATGTCGAGCATCGGCTCGCCGAAGAACTGGTTGGCACCCTGCTCTTCCAGCGTCAGCAGCCCACGCTGGATAGCGCCCACCGAAGCCGAAGAAATATTGCCGTATTGGGTCTGGAACTGCTTGGCGTTGTCGCCCACGTACTGCACCATGGCGCGCAGATCTTTCATATCCAACAGCAGCAGCGCATTATCGTCGGCAATTTTGAACACCAACTGCAGCACGCCGCTTTGTACCTCGTTCAGATCCAGCAAGCGGCCCAGCAGCAGCGGGCCCAGGTCAGACACGGTGGCGCGGATCGGGTGGCCCTTCTCACCGTAGATATCCCACGGAATAAGGGTACAGGCCTGCGGCTGCCAGTCGGTGACGCCAATCGCCGTCAGGCGCGCCTGCAGTTTTTCGGAGGGCACGGCTTCGGCGCCAATCCCCGACAGGTCACCTTTCACGTCGGACAAAAATACCGGAATGCCGATACGCGAGAATTGCTCAGCCATTTTTTGCAGCGTCACGGTTTTACCGGTCCCGGTCGCGCCGGTGATCAGTCCATGGCGGTTGGCCAACGCGGGCAAGATCACCAGATCCTGTTCCGGTTTCCCGTCTTTCATCGCTTTGGCAATAATCCGTGCTTCACTCATTTTCTTTTCCTTGGACGCTGACGTGGCGCGAAAAGCGCCAGTTGATGTCAATAAAGCTATAAGCGTGGCGTAACCCCGTCAAGGACAAACAAAAAGGGCGTCATCAAGACGCCCGCAAAAGCCAATACTTTCAGAATCGCCCTAACCACGCAGCCCCAGCTCTTCTTTTAGCGCTTTCAGGTAACGACGGCTGACCGGCACCGGTTCGCCGACCGGCATGATCATTTCCGCCGCGCCACCGTCATCAAAGCGGATCTCGCGCACCAGCTCCAGGTTAACCAAGTATTGTCGGTGACAACGCACCAGCGGCGTTCGCATTTCCAGCGTACGCAGTGTCAGCTCGGTAAAGCACTCCATGCCGTCATTGCGGACCACGAACACGCCACTCAGCCGTGAACGGATGGCCACCACCTCATCAAAGCGCAGCAAATAGATGCGGCTGTGGCCGGTGCAGGGAATGTATTTCAGGTAGCCGGCGCTTTCGTCCAGCGCGGCGATATTCTGCGGCTCGCGTTGCTGCTGCAGGCGCTGCAGCGTTTTGCTCAGCCGCTTCGGTTCCGCCGGTTTCAGCAAGTAGTCAAACGCATGCTCTTCAAAGGCCTGCACCGCGTATTCATCATAGGCGGTCAGAAACACAATATGCGGCATACGGTTGGGATCGAGCATGCCGACCATCTCCAGCCCGGTGATACGCGGCATCTGGATATCCAAAAACACCACGTCCGGCTGCAAACGATGGATCCCGCTGATGGCCTCTATCGCATTGGCGCATTCGCCGACAATAGAGATGCCTTCTTCAGCCTCCAGTAAATGCCGCAGGTTATCGCGCGCGGAAGGTTCGTCATCGACAATCAGTACGTTTAACATCAGGCAGCCCTCGCCAACGGGACATTGATCGTAATGCGAGTGAATGCTTGCGGCTCGCAGGCCACCTGTACCCCATAGGCGTCGCCGTAACGCACGCGAATACGTTTATCCACCAGATTCATCCCCAGTCCACTGTTGTTCGGCTGCGATTGGAATAATCCGGCATTGTCGGTGACCTGTAGCAACAGACAGCCGCCTTCAAGCCGTGCGCCAATATCAATCCGCCCCACGCCCAGCAACTGCGAAGTGCCATGCTTGATGGCATTCTCAACAATCGGCTGCAGTGAAAATGCCGGCAACCGTACTGCCAACAACTCTTGCGGTAACGCAACGACCACCTCCAGCCGATCGGCAAAACGCGCCAGTTCAATTTGCAGGTAGGCATTCACGTGTTCGAGCTCGTCCGCCAGGCTAACTTCATCGCCGGAACGCTTGAGGTTCTTACGGAAAAAGGTCGAAAGGTTTTGCACTAACTCACAGGCCCGGTCGCCGTCACGTCGGATCACCGCCACCAGCGTATTCAGGGCGTTAAACAGGAAGTGGGGATTGACCTGCGCATGCAGTAATTTGATTTCTGACTGCGCCAGCAGTTGCTTATGGCGCTCATACTGGCCGGCCATAATCTGTGCGGATAACAGGCTGGCGATACCTTCACCCAGCGTACGGTTGATGGTGCTGAACAACCGGCTCTTCGGCTCATACAACTTGATGGTGCCGATCACCCGCTGATTCTCACCGCGCAGCGGGATCACCAGCGTCGAGCCCAGTTTGCAACTGGAGTTAATCGAGCAGCAGTAGGAATGCTCATTGCCGTCAGCGTAAACCACTTCGTTATTGTCGATCGCGCGGTGCGAGTGCTTTGATGAGATCGGCGTGCCCGGCAGGTGGTGGTCGTCACCGATGCCGATAAACGCCAGCAGTTTATCGCGGTCGGTTATGGCTACGGCGCCAATACCCAGTTCCTGATAAATCACTCGCGCCACCTTCATGCTGTTTTCCTGATCAAATCCTTGTCGCAGGATCCCTTCGGTACGTTCGGCAATTTTCAGCGCCTTGGCGGAAAACGCACCGGTGTATTTTTCGAACATCGCTCGCCGATCCAGCAGGATTTGCATGAACATTGCGGCCCCCACCGTATTGGCGATCAACATCGGCAAAGCGATGTGTTCCACCAGCCGCAGCGCCTCGTCGAATGGGCGCGCAATCGCCAGGATAATCACCATTTGCAGCACTTCGGTCACCAGCGCGACCCCGGCAACAAACAACGGATTAAACAGCAAGTCGATACGCCGGTGACGCATGGCAATGCTATGCACCAACCCGCCTACCAGCCCTTCTGCCACGGTTGAAACCGCACAGGCGATATCGGTCATGCCCCCCAGGGTATAACGGTGCAGGCCGCCGGTCAGCCCCACCAACAGCCCCACCGAAGGCCCGCCCAGCAGGCCGCCTAACACCGCACCGATAGCACGGGTGTTAGCAATTGAGCCTTCGACATGCAGACCGAAATAGGTGCCCATGATGCAGAACACCGAGAAAATGACGTAGCACAGCAGCTTGTGCGGTAGACGGATGGTCACCTGCGTCAGCGGAATGAACAGCGGGGTTTTGCTCAGTAAATAAGCAATGACAAGGTAAACGCACATCTGCTGCAACAGCAACAGCACCTGGCTAAATTCGAACATGGCAGCAGCTCATCCCTTAAGAAAACAGATGCAAAACGCCGGGTTTCCGGTCTGATTATAAGCTGGCGATTAAAGCATGTGGCGGGGGAAAAAACAGTGATGCAGGCAAGGCTTCCGGGGAAAGCAACGCAGCCGGCCCACCTGGGGCCGGCGCAAAATCATTATGGCAGCACTTTCGCTGACAGGATGACGATAGGTTTGCTCGGAACATTCTGGTACGGGCCCACGTTGCCGGTCGGCGCCTGGGAGATTTTATCTACCACGTCCATCCCTTTGACCACTTTGCCGAATACCGCGTAACCGAAGTCGCGCTGGCCGTGATCCAGGAAGGCGTTATCCGCCACGTTGAGGAAGAACTGGCTGGTGGCGCTGTCTTTGTCGGCGGTGCGCGCCATCGAAATGGTGCCGCGCAGGTTGCGCAAGCCGTTATCCGCTTCGTTCTTGATCGGCGCCTGAGTGGATTTTTGCTGCATGTCTGCAGTAAAGCCACCGCCCTGAACCATAAAGCCCGGGATCACGCGGTGGAAAACGGTGTTGTTGTAATAGCCGCTGTTCACGTAGTCAACGAAGTTCTTGGTGGAAACCGGAGCCTTCTGACTGTCGAGCGCCAATTCGATATTCCCTGCTGAAGTGGTCAGCATGACATGAGTTTCACCGGCGGCGAGCGCGGCGGGTGCCATTGCTGTCAGGGAACACAGCGCAACGAAGGTCACTAAAGTACGTTTGAACATTAACGGGTCCTTTCTCTGAGAGACAAACAACGGAAAAGCGCCTTGATTCTAAAGAGCTGAACCTGCGAGTGCCAGCCATTTACCTATATTTACGTAATAGTGGGACATATCTCAGTCGGCACCGGATTTTACTGCCAAAAGTATGATCGCCTTAGACCTTTTTGCCAAATGCATCACGCATTTTTTGCCCTTTTTACGCCTTCGTCGCTTTTTGCGACACAACTCCCGGTTTCGTTTCCCATTCCCGTTACTCTAGACAAATGAGAGCGCTCTCATTTGAGCGCAACGACAAAAATAATGAATATCCGCCGGCACTGCTGCCGCGCAATAACAGGAGAAATAATGTGAGTGAATTGATGACTGAAATCAGCGCCGATTTTGAAAGCACCATCATGGAGCTGCTGGTGTTCTCCGGTGGCGCCCGTAGCAGTGCGCTGATGGCGCTGCAGCAAGCACGCGCCGGCGACTTTACCGCTTCAGCCAAGCACATGGCCGAGTCCAAACAGTCGGTAAAAAAGGCCCATCTTATTCAGACCCAACTGATCGGTCTGGACGAAGGCTGCGGCAAACTGACCATCAACCTGATTACCGTTCATGCCCAGGACCATCTGATGAACGCCATGGTGATCCAGGATCTGGCGGATGACATGATTGAGCTTTATCGCCGTCAGGCCCAGTTGGAGGTCCGCGCATGAAATCGTTGAAAATAGCCGTGATTGGCGGCGGCAGCAGCTACACGCCAGAATTGGTCGATGGTTTGATCCAACGTATCGAAGAGCTGCCGGTGACCGAACTGGCGCTGGTGGACGTTGAGCCTGGCCGCGAAAAGGTCGAGATCATCGCCGCACTGACCGAACGCATGCTGGCACGTCACGGGCTGGAGCAGGTGAAGGTCAGCGTGCACTTCGAGTTGGATGAGGCTATCCGCGACGCCAACTTCGTGCTGACTCAGTTCCGCGTTGGCCAGTTGCCGGCGCGCGCCGCCGACGAGCGCCTGGGGCTGAAATACGATTTGATAGGCCAGGAAACTACCGGCGTTGGCGGCTTCGCCAAGGCGCTGCGCACCATTCCGGTGATGCTGGATATTGCACGCAGAGTGGAAAAACTGGCGCCAGACGCCTGGATCATCAACTTCACCAACCCGGCAGGCATCGTCACCGAAGCGGTCTCCCGTTACACCAAAGCAAAAATCATCGGCCTGTGTAACGTGCCGATCAGCATGCATCACATGATCGCCAATATGCTGAAAAGCCCTTACCAGGAGGTGCAACTGCAGTTCGCCGGGCTGAACCACATGGTGTGGGTGCATCAGGTGCTGCAAAACGGCCATGACGTCACCGCCAAGGTGATCGACATGCTGTGTGATGGTGCGGCGCTGACCATGAATAACATCAAGGAAGAACCTTGGCAGCCGGACTTCCTGCGCGCCGTAGGGGCGATCCCTTGCCCCTATCACCGCTATTTCTACCAAACCAAAGAGATGCTGGCCGAGGAAATTGCCGCAGCAGCCGAACGCGGTACCCGCGCCGAGCAGGTAATGAAGGTAGAGAAAGAGCTGTTTGAGCTGTATGCCGATCCGCATCTCGACAGCAAACCGGAACAGTTAAGTTTCCGCGGTGGATCATATTATTCAGAAGTGGCGCTGGAGCTAATCCGTGCGATCCATAATAATCTCGGAACGCAATTAGTCGTCAATACCGCAAACCGTGGCGCTATTCGCGGTTTACCGGACGACGCTGTGATAGAAACCAACTGTATCATCGATGCTCAGGGTGCCCATCCGCTGACCTTCGGCACGCTGCCGGATTCTATGCATGCGCTGACCCAACAGGTAAAAGCTTATGAGCGCCTGACCATCGAAGCCGCGGTGCATGGCGATCGCCGCAGTGGCCTGCTGGCCTTGGTCACCAACCCGCTGGTCGGCAATGCCAATGTGGCACAACCGCTGCTGGATGAAGTGCTGGCGGTGAATGCACCTTACCTGCCTCAGTTCAAATAACCGCCGGGCCAGCCAGGGTTGCTGATACATTGCTATAACTAATGTACAGGGGTCGATATGTCGGCCCCATTTTTATCGTAATCAGGAGTCGGATGATGGTGACACTGGAAGATGTCGCAGCCCTGGCGGGCGTGTCCCGCGCCACCGTGTCACGCGTTGTGAATGGCGATACCAACGTTAAAGGCCAAACCCGCGAGAAGGTCGAAAAAGCCGTGGCCCAGCTGGGTTACACACCCAATCCGGCCGCCCGCGCGTTAGCCTCCAGCCACAGCAATACCCTGGGATTGGTCACCACCTCCTATCGCGGCGGCTTCTTCGGTGCACTGATGGACTTTGTGCAAACCGAAGCCGAATCCCACGGCAAGCAGTTGTTGGTGACTCAGGGGCGCAACAGTTCAGAGAACGAATGGCAGGCGATCCAGCGGTTGTTCAACCTGCGCTGCGACGGGGTGATCCTGCATGTCCGTTGCCTCAGCGATGACCAACTGCGCCAGCTAGCGACGGAGCAACACCGTTTTGTGCTACTCGATCGTCTGGTGCCCGGCCTGGAAGCGCACTGCGTCACCTTCGATCATCCCTACGCCAGTCGCATGGCGACACAACAGTTGATTGATGCCGGCCACCGCCACATTGCCTGCATCAGCGGCCCGCGCGACCGCCCTTCCAGCCATTTGCGACTGCAGGGTTTTGAACAGGCAATGCAGGCGGCGCATATCAAACCGGTGGCCTGCGCCGAAGGGCTCTACGATCTGGAAAGCGGCTATCGCTGCGCCGATCAACTGCTAAAAATGAAAACCACGCCCACGGCTATCTATTGCTGCAACGAAGAGATGGCCATCGGCGCACTGCTGGCGATTAACGAACACCGTCTGCGGGTGCCGCAGGACATATCACTGATTTGTTATGACAGTGGCGAGCGCGCGCCCTTCGTTCGTCCGGCACTGAGCAGCGTACATTTCCCGATTACCGAAATGGCGCAATACGCCGCCCGCTTGTTGATCGACCCAGCCACCCCGCAGGTAAGCTTCGCGCCGATCGTCATCAGCCGCGACTCGATCGCGACGGTGAAAAAATAGATCACAAAATATTTCAAACTCTCTCATTGATTGCATCAAAAAGAAGATCGCCATCACAAAAACTCCCGTTGTCTGTGCTAGGATCCGCTCCCTGGTGGCCTGATCGGGACTTTTTTCTGCTTTTGCCAGGAAAAGCCAGCGGCCTTAATCCAGCGTTATACCCTATGAATTTCAAATTGCAGCTAGGCGCCCAGCTCACTCATCCCCTGGAGCTTACTTAGGTAAGTGAGTGGGGGGAGTTAGTGCAGGTAACAACGCTGCGGTTTGAAAGGCGACGGGAATAATCTTAACAGACATAATCAGGCCTATATAATGAATGACAGCAACCGTCTACGGCTTACCTGGATCAGCTACTTTTCTTATGCGCTGACCGGTGCTTTAGTTATCGTCACAGGGATGGTGATGGGAAACATTGCAGAGTACTTTAATCTGCCGGTTTCCAGCATGAGCAATACTTTTACCTTTCTTAACGCCGGTATTTTGATTTCGATCTTCCTCAATGCCTGGCTGATGGAAATTATCCCGCTGAAACGTCAACTGATGTTTGGCTTTGTGCTAATGCTGCTGGCGGTTGCCGGACTGATGCTGAGCAAAAGCCTGACCATGTTCTCGTTGTGCATGTTTATCCTTGGCGTGGTCAGCGGTATCACCATGTCGATAGGCACCTTCCTGATCACCCATATGTACGCCGGCCGCCAGCGCGGTTCGCGCCTGCTGTTCACTGACTCCTTCTTCAGCATGGCCGGGATGATCTTCCCGATTGTCGCCGCGATGCTGCTGGCACGTCAGATTGGCTGGTACTGGGTGTATGCCTGCATCGGCCTGCTGTACGTAGGTATCTTTGTGCTGACCCTGTTCTCCGAATTCCCGGTGCTGGGCAACAAAGGCGCCGACGCCAGCCAGCCGGTAGTCAAAGAAAAATGGGGTATCGGCGTGCTGTTCCTGTCGATCGCCGCACTGTGCTATATCCTCGGCCAGTTGGGCTTCATTCAGTGGGTGCCGGAATACGCTACCAAGTCGTTCGGGATGGATATCAGCCAGGCTGGTAAGCTGGTGAGTGATTTCTGGACCTCGTACATGATCGGCATGTGGGTATTCAGCTTTATCCTGCGCTTCTTCGATTTGCAGCGCATCGTCACTATTCTGGCCGCTTTGGCGACCGGCGCGATGTACCTGTTTGTCAGCACCGATAATCCGGAACACCTGGGCTACTACATTATGGCTCTGGGCTTCGTTTCCAGCGCGATCTACACCACGCTGATCACTCTGGGTTCGCTGCAGACCAAGGTTTCCTCACCGAAACTGGTTAACTTCATCCTGACCTGCGGCACCATCGGCACCATGCTGACCTTCGTGGTCACCGGCCCGATCGTAGCCAAAGGCGGCGCACACGCGGCGCTGACAACCGCCAACGGCCTGTACCTGGCGGTGTTCGTGATGTGTCTGCTGCTCGGCTTCGTGACCAAGCACCGCAGCCACGGCCACGTGACCAACTGATCTGCCGTCTATATCGTGATATGAAAAGGGCGCCTCGGCGCCCTTTTTTATACTAACAAATACGCTCTTAACGCCGGAAATCCACTTTCTCATCCTGCGCCAGATACAGCGTGGTTTCCGCCGGCTGGGTCTCGGCAATCACCACTCCCTGACGTATCGAGTAACGCACCGGCGTCTGTCGGCGCACCGCATCAAAGCCGCTATCCGCAGGCAATATCACCAGATTGGCACTGTTGCCCGCCGTCAGGCCGTAGTCGGTCAGGTTCAGGGTGCGCGCGCTGTGGCTGGTGATCAGTTTCAACCCGTCATCAATCTGGCCGTATCCCATCAGTTGGCACACATGTAGCCCCATATGCAGTACCTGCAGCATGTTGGCGGTGCCCAGCGGATACCAGGGATCGAACACATCATCGTGACCAAAGCAGACGTTGATTTCCGCCTCCAGCATCTCCTTCACCCGGGTGATGCCGCGCCGTTTCGGGTAACTGTCGAAGCGCCCCTGCAGATGAATATTCACCAGCGGGTTGGCGACAAAGTTGATGCCGGACATTTTCAGCAAGCGGAACAGCCGTGACGTATAAGCGCCATTGTAAGAGTGCATCGCCGTGGTGTGGCTGGCGGTGACTCTGGCCCCCATATCCAGCTTCAGCGCCAGCGCCGCCACGGTTTCGACAAAGCGCGACTGCTCGTCGTCTATTTCATCGCAATGGACATCCACCAGCCGATCGTATTTCTGCGCCAAAGCGAATGCCTTGTGCAGCGACTCCACGCCGTACTCGCGCGTAAACTCAAAGTGCGGAATGGCCCCCACCACGTCGGCCCCAAGTCGCAGCGCTTCTTCCAACAGCGCCTCACCGTTGGGATAGGACATAATGCCTTCCTGCGGAAAAGCGACGATTTGCAACGTGACCCAGGGGGCGACTTCCTGTTTCACCTCCAGCATTGCACGCAGCGCAGTCAGGGTCGGGTCGGAAACGTCAACGTGGGTACGCACGTACTGCACGCCGTTGGCGATTTGCCATTTCAGCGTCTGCCAGGCGCGCTGCTTAACGTCCTCATGGGTCAGCAACGCCTTGCGCTCTGCCCAGCGCTCAATCCCTTCAAACAGGGTACCTGACTGGTTCCAGGCCGGTTGTCCGGCGGTTTGGGTGGTATCCAGATGGATATGCGGCTCAATAAACGCCGGCATCGCCAGCCCGCCCTGCGCATCCAGCACATCGCTGCGCCATTCCTGCCCTTCCGGTTGCGGCACGATATGGGCGATGCGGCCTTGCTCAATGGCCAGTTGCCACAGCCCTTCATGCCCGCTCAGACGCAGGTTATCGATAAACTTCAATGGACTCTTGGCCACCCTTCACCTCTGCTGTTCCAGCCTGTTTTATTCATCATACTGGCAGCGGATCATACTGACAAAGCCGCCAAGGATTTATTCCACCGTCGATTACTCCCGAATGGGTAGAATTCGCATTAACTGGCTCGTTTCAGCTAAAGGTGAATAAAAACCGCAACTTATCAAATAACGATAAAAATCATCTATATACCACATTAGAGGTATATGGAGGGGCGATTGATTTGCATCAATAAATTGCCCACAGGGAGGAATAAGGTAACGCTAGGAAACCAGAATTTTGAGGCAATAATGAGCAGAGTCAAACTTGCTGTCATCGGTAATGGCATGGTCGGCCACCGGTTTATCGAAGATCTGCTGGAAAAAGCAGACAAAGACCAGTTCGACATCACCGTATTTTGCGAAGAACCGCGCATCGCCTACGATCGCGTACACCTTTCTTCTTATTTCTCCCACCACACTGCTGAAGAACTTTCGCTGGTACGCGAAGGCTTTTACGAGAAGCAGGGCGTGAAGGTTTTGGTTGGCGAACGCGCCATCACCATCAACCGCAGTGAGAAAGTCATTCACTCCAATACCGGCCGTACCATCTATTACGACAAACTGATCATGGCCACCGGCTCTTATCCGTGGATCCCACCGATTAAAGGCTCCGAAAGCCAGGACTGTTTCGTCTACCGTACCATTGAAGATCTGAACGCCATCGAAGCCTGCGCACGCCGCAGCAAACGCGGTGCGGTGGTCGGCGGTGGCCTGCTGGGTTTGGAAGCTGCCGGGGCGCTGAAAAGCCTCGGCGTTGAAACTCACGTCATCGAATTCGCGCCGGTACTGATGGCCGAACAGCTCGACCCGATGGGCGGCGATCAACTGCGTCGCAAGATCGAACGCATGGGCGTCAAAGTCCATACCGGTAAAAATACCCAGGAAATCGTCAACGGCGGGGAACAGGCGCGCAAAACCATGCAGTTCGCCGACGGGACCGCGCTGGAAGTGGACTTTATCGTCTTCTCCACCGGCATCCGCGCCCAGGATAAGCTGGCTCACCAGTGCGGTCTGGCCACCGCCCGCCGCGGCGGTATCGTGATTAACGACAGCTGCCAGACCTCCGATCCTGACGTTTATGCCATCGGTGAATGTGCCTCATGGCGTGAACGCACCTTCGGCCTGGTAGCGCCGGGCTATAAAATGGCGCAGGTCACCGCCGATCATCTGCTGGGCCGTGAAAACACCTTCATGGGTGCCGACATGAGCGCCAAGCTGAAATTGCTGGGCGTCGACGTTGGCGGTATCGGTGATGCCCACGGCCGCACCGAAGGCGCACGCAGCTACGTCTATCTGGACGAGAGCAAAGAAGTTTATAAACGCATCGTGGTCAGCGCCGACAACAAAACCCTGTTGGGTGCTGTACTGGTCGGTGACACCAGCGACTACGGCAACCTGCTGCAGCTGGCACTGAACGCCATCGAACTGCCGGAAAACCCGGACGGCCTGATCCTGCCGGCACATGCGGGCAGCAAACCGGCCATCGGCGTCGACTCACTGCCGGAAACCGCGCAAATCTGTTCCTGCTTCGACGTCAGCAAAGGCGACATCATCAAAGCGGTCAGCATGGGTTGTCATACCGTCGCGGCGATCAAGTCAGAAACCAAAGCCGGCACCGGCTGTGGCGGCTGTATCCCGCTGATCACTCAGGTATTGAACGCCGAACTGAGCAAACAGGGTATCGAGGTCAATCACCACCTGTGCGAACACTTCGCTTATTCACGTCAGGAGCTGTACCACCTGATCCGCGTTGAAGGCATCAAATCCTTCGACGAACTGCTGACCAAATACGGCAAGGGCTACGGTTGTGAAGTCTGTAAACCTACCGTCGGTTCACTGTTGGCCTCCTGCTGGAATGAATACATTCTCAAACCGCAGCACACGCCACTGCAGGACACCAACGACAACTTCCTCGGCAATATCCAGAAAGACGGTACCTACTCGGTGATCCCACGCTCCCCTGGCGGCGAAATCACGCCGGAAGGGCTGATGGTAGTCGGCCAAATCGCCAAGGAATACAACCTGTACACCAAGCTGACCGGCTCCCAGCGCATCGGCATGTTCGGCGCGCAGAAAGACGACCTGCCGGCCATCTGGAGCAAGCTGATTGCCGCCGGCTTTGAAACCGGTCACGCCTACGCCAAGGCGCTGCGCATGTCCAAAACCTGCGTCGGCAGCACCTGGTGCCGCTTTGGCGTCGGCGACAGCGTCGGCTTTGGCGTCAAGCTGGAACATCGCTACAAAGGGATCCGCACCCCGCACAAAATGAAGTTTGGCGTTTCCGGCTGCACCCGTGAATGCTCCGAAGCCCAGGGCAAAGACGTCGGCATTATCGCCACCGAAAACGGCTGGAACCTGTACGTGTGCGGTAACGGCGGGATGAAACCACGCCATGCCGACCTGCTGGCAGCGGATCTCGACCGCGAGACGCTGGAGCACTATCTCGATCGCTTTATGATGTTCTATATCCGCACCGCCGATAAGCTGCAGCGTACTTCGGTATGGCTGGAAAGCCTGGAAGGCGGCATCGATTATCTGCGTAAGGTGATCATTGACGACAAACTGGGGATTAACGACCAGTTAGAAGTCGACATTGCCCGCCTGCGCGACGCGGTGGTCTGCGAGTGGAAAGAAACCCTTGAGCACCCTGAGTCCCAGGTGCGTTTCGCCCACTTTATCAACAGCAGCCAGCGCGATCCTAACGTCCAGGTGGTCGCCGAACGCGAACAGCATCGGCCGGCGCGTCCGGATGAACGCATCCCTGTCACCCTGCTGGAAGCTGAGGAGAACAACGTATGAGCCAGTGGACAACCCTTTGCCCCATCACCGATATTCTGCCCGGCACCGGCGTGTGTGCCCTGATCGGCGAGCAACAGGTGGCGATATTCCGCCCTTATGCCGACGAACAGGTGTTTGCCATCAGCAATATTGATCCCTTCGCCCAGGCCAGCGTGTTATCACGCGGCCTGATCGCCGAACATCAGGGTGAACTGTGGGTCGCCAGCCCGCTAAAAAAACAACATTTCCGCCTGCACGACGGCTACTGCCTGGAAGATGACAGCCGTTCCGTCGCGCATTTTACCAGCCGGGTTCTGGACGGCATGGTGCAGGTCGCGGCCTGATATTTTTACTTTAACCTCAGGGGAAGCAGCATGTTCACCGATACCATCAACAAATGTGCCGCCAACGCGGCGCGCATCGTCAGGCTGGCGAAGCACAGCCCGCTGGGCTTTTGGATCAGCTCGGCGATGGCCGGGGCCTACGTCGGCCTCGGCATCATTTTGATCTTCACCCTCGGCAATCTGGTCGATCCGTCCCTTCGTCCGCTGGTCATGGGCGCCACCTTCGGCATCGCGCTGACGTTGGTGATCATTGCCGGTTCGGAGCTGTTCACCGGCCACACCATGTTCCTGACGCTCGGCGTCAAAGCCGGCACCATCACGCAGGGCCAGATGTGGACAGTCTTGCCGCAAACCTGGCTGGGCAACCTGCTGGGCTCGGTGCTGGTCGCACTGATGTACTATTACGGTGGCGGCAGCCTGCTGTCGGTGGACACCAGCCTGGTGCACACCGCGGCGCTGGCAAAAACCACCGCACCGGCAGAGGTGCTGTTCTTCAAGGGTGTACTGTGTAACTGGTTGGTCTGTCTGGCAATTTGGATGGCCATCCGCGTTGAGGGTGCTGCCAAATTCATCGCCATCTGGTGGTGCCTGCTGGCCTTTATCGCGTCCGGCTATGAACACTCGGTCGCCAACATGACGCTGTTCGCCCTGTCCTGGTTCGGTCATCATAGCGAGGCCTATACCCTGAGCGGGATCGGCCATAACCTGCTGTGGGTGACGTTGGGCAATATCCTGTCCGGTGCCGTGCTGATGGGCCTGGGTTATTGGTACGCCACGCCACGCGCCGAACGGCCACAGGCTGAGAAAGCCGCTGCGCGTCAGACTGCATAATATTCAGGGGCGCCTTGCGCCCCACTGCTGATTGCCCCGAGGAGTGCCGATGGATTACCTGCCGATTTTCTGCCAACTGCAACACAAAGCCTGCCTGCTGGTCGGTGGCGGTGAGATTGCCGAGCGCAAAGCTCGCCTGCTGCTGGATGCCGGCGCGATGTTGACCGTCAATGCCTGTGCCTTCAACCCGCAGTTCCACGAGTGGGCGGCTCAGGGCCGGGTCACACTGGCGGAAGGTGAATTCAGTGCAGAGTTACTGGCGGAAAAGTGGCTGGTGATCGCCGCTACCGATCGCCTCGAGGTCAATGCGCTGGTGTATCAGTGCGCCAACCAACAGCGGGTGTTTTGCAACGTGGTCGATGATCCAAAGCGCGCCAGCTTTATCATGCCGTCGATTATCGATCGTTCGCCGATTATGGTCGCGGTGTCCTCCGGAGGGAAAGCCCCGGTGTTGGCACGGCTGCTGCGTGAAAAGCTGGAGGCCGTGCTGCCCCAACATCTTGGCAAGTTGGCACAACTGGGCGGTTCATTGCGTCAGCGGGTGAAAAAACACTTCAGCGATATCGGCTCACGCCGTCGTTTTTGGGAAAAGTTGTTTGCCCATGATCGGCTGGCACAGTCGCTGGCCAATAATGACCAGGTGCTGGCGGAACAGCAGATCGAACAGTTGTTTAGCTACCAACCGCAAGATTGCGGCGAAGTGGTGTTAGTGGGGGCCGGGCCGGGCGATGCCGGTTTGCTGACGCTGAAAGGCCTGCAGCAGATCCAGCAGGCTGACGTGGTGGTTTACGACCGACTGGTATCCGATGAGGTCATGGCGCTGGTACGCCGCGATGCCGAGCGCATTTTCGTCGGCAAACGCGCGGGCCATCACTGCGTACCGCAGGAGGAAATCAATCAAATCCTGTTGCAACAAGCCCAGTTGGGTAAACGCGTGGTACGCCTGAAAGGCGGTGATCCGTTTATCTTCGGCCGCGGTGGTGAAGAACTGGAAACGTTGGCCGCGGCCAATATCCCATTCTCGGTGGTGCCGGGCATTACCGCCGCCTCTGGTTGTTCGGCCTACAGCGGCATTCCCCTCACCCACCGCGACCATGCGCAGAGCGTGCGGCTGGTGACCGGCCATGCCAAGAGTGACGGCGGGCTGGACTGGTCAACGCTGGCAGCAGGGCAACAAACTCTGGTGTTCTACATGGGTCTGACACAGGCGGCAGAGATCCAGCGCCAACTGATCGCGCACGGCATGCCTGCCACAACCCCGGTGGCACTGGTAGAAAACGGCACGTCCTGTCGCCAGCGGGTCATAGAAGGCGAATTAAACCAGTTGGGGGAACTGGCTTTGCAGGCCGCCAGCCCAAGTTTAATTATTGTCGGCAGCGTGGTGAGCCTGCGTAGCAAACTGAACTGGTTCTCCAGCCAGCAACCACCGCAACCGCTGGCCAAAATGGCCTGATTCAGACGTAAAAAAAGCGGCCAATGGCCGCTTTTCTTTTTGCTCAGAGACTTACTGCGGTGAAACAAAGCCCACAGCCTGGTAAACCTTCGCCAGGGTTTCCTGAGCGCGTGCGCGGGCCTTGGCAGCGCCATCACGCATCACTTGCTGCAGCAAGGCCTCGTCATTGCGGAAACGATGATAGCGTTCCTGCAGCTCACTCAGCATGCCGGATACCGCCTCAGCAACGGCACCTTTCAGGTGGCCATACATCTGGCCTTCAAACTCGGCTTCCAGTTGAGCAATGCTCTTGCCGGTCACGCCAGAGAGAATATCCAACAGGTTGGACACCCCCGCCTTGTTCGCCACGTCGTAACGCACCACTGGCGGCTCTTCGGAATCGGTCATCGCACGTTTGATCTTCTTGGCCACCGCTTTCGGATCTTCCAGCAGGCCAATCACGTTATTGCGGTTATCGTCCGACTTGGACATCTTCTTGGTCGGCTCTTGCAGCGACATCACGCGGGCACCGGACTTGGGAATAAACGGCTCGGGCACTTTGAACACGTCACCGTACAGCGCGTTGAAACGCTGACCGATGTCACGGCTCAACTCCAGATGCTGTTTCTGGTCTTCGCCGACCGGCACCTGGTTGGTCTGGTACAGCAAGATATCTGCCGCCATCAACACCGGGTAGCTGAACAGGCCGGCGTTGATGTTTTCCGCGTAACGGGTGGACTTGTCCTTGAACTGGGTCATACGGCTCAGTTCGCCGAAATAGGTGTAGCAGTTCAGCACCCAGCTCAGTTGCGTGTGCTCCGGCACGTGCGACTGCACGAAGATGGTGCTTTTTTGCGCATCGATGCCGCAGGCCAGGTACAGCGCCAGCGTATCCAGCGTGGCTTTGCGCAATTTATCTGCGTCCTGACGTACGGTGATCGCATGCAAGTCAACGATGCAGTAGATGCAGTCGTAATCATCCTGCATTTTCTCCCACTGACGCAGCGCACCCATGTAGTTGCCAATGGTCAGTTCACCGGACGGTTGCGCGCCGCTAAATACGATGGGCTTACTCATGTTTAAATTTCCTGATTCTCTAAAGATGACAGCCCAAGAGCGGGCAACAAGTCGGCAAAGCGCTCCAACACGCGGTCGGGATGGCTCAGGGCAATCGCCTCGCCGTAGTTATAACCGTAGGTCAGCGCGGCGCTTGGGCAACCTGCCCCCTGTGCCGCCTGAATATCATTGCGGGAGTCGCCGACAAACAGCAACTCGTTGGCACGCAGGCCAAGCTTGCCGAGAACCAGATACAGTGGCGCCGGGTGCGGTTTCTTTTCCACCACGTCGTCACCGCCGATAATCAGCGAGAAGTAATCAATAATGCCCAATGCGGCCAGTAACGGTGCCACAAACGGCGTTGGCTTGTTGGTCACCAGGGCCATCGGGTAATTTTGCGCAGCCAGCTGAGTCAGGGTTTCTTTCACCTGTGGAAACAGGCGACTGCCGCTGTCGACGGTTTGCGCATAGAAATGATCGAAGCGCTCGCGAAGCTGTTGGCAATGTTCCGGCGTGGCTTCCACTTCGGCCCAGCGCAGCGCACGCTGCACCAGCACGTCGGCACCATTACCAATCCAGGTGCCCACCCGGGCCTCACCGGCCTGCGGCAGGCCCATTTCTGCCAGCGCCAGATCGATCGCGGCGGCCAGCCCTGGCGCACTGTCGACCAGCGTGCCATCGAGATCAAAGGCCAGAGCGCGGATCGCGCTGAAATCAGCCATGCGTCACCTTCGCCAACTCGCTGCGCATTTCGTCAATCACCCGACGATAATCCGGCTTGCTGAAAATGGCTGAACCGGCGACAAACATGTCTGCACCCGCGGCAGCGATCTCGGCAATATTGTCGACCTTAACGCCACCATCCACTTCCAGACGGATATCACGACCACTTTCGTCGATCAGTTTGCGCACCTGGCGCAGCTTATCCAGAGTGCCGTGGATAAACGACTGGCCGCCAAAGCCGGGGTTAACCGACATCAGCAGGATCACGTCGACTTTATCCATCACGTAATCGAGGTAGCTCAGCGGCGTTGCCGGATTGAACACCAGACCGGCTTTACAGCCGTGCTCTTTAATCAGTTGAATGGTGCGATCGACGTGTTCGGAGGCTTCTGGATGGAAAGAGATGTAACTGGCACCCGCTGCAGCGAAGTCCGGCACAATACGGTCGACTGGTTTCACCATCAGGTGTACGTCAATCGGCGCGGTGATGCCGTAATTACGCAGCGCCTGACAAACCATCGGCCCGATGGTCAGATTAGGAACGTAGTGGTTATCCATTACGTCAAAATGCACTACGTCGCCGCCTGCGGCCAATACGTTGGCAGTGTCTTCACCCAGACGGGCAAAGTCTGCTGACAAAATGGACGGGGCAATCAAAAATTTTTTCATCCGCTATCTCCAAACGTAGGGTTCGAATTGTTATACGCCGGGGCGTAACCCCGGTTTAACGATACAGCGCCAAAAGCTCATTCACTTTGCTGCGACCAAGAATATTACGGCTGATGGTGCGGCGCGCTTTCACCACGTACAGCGACGCGTGCTGGTACCAGTCGCGCGTCAGCTCGGTATCATGGTTGGAAATCAATACCGGCACCTGGCTTTCTACCGAAAGCTGATGCGCCATCAGCGCCAGGCTCTGCTGGTCGGCCATGCTAAAGCTGTTGGTGTGGTAGGCGGTAAAATTCGCCGTCGCCGATAAAGGCGCATACGGTGGATCGCAATACACCACGGTACCGCGCTCGGCTTTTGCCATGGTATCGCGGTAATGCTCACAGACAAAAGTGGCGTTGCGGGATTTTTCTGCGAACCAGTACAGCTCGTCCTCCGGGAAGTACGGTTTCTTGTAACGTCCAAACGGGACGTTGAACTCTCCACGCAGGTTATATCGGCATAGGCCGTTATAACAGTGGCGGTTCAGATAAAGAAACAGCAGCGCGCGACGATAGGCATCGGCACTAGTATTAAACTCTTCGCGCAGCAGGTAAAACTGTTCTGACTTATTGAATTCATCGGTGAAAAGCAGGCGGGCATCACGCACGAAGTCATCCGTACGCAGTTTAACGATGTTATACAGGTTAATAAGATCGCTGTTGATGTCGGCGAGAATATAGGCGTCGTATTCCGTGTTCAGGAAGACTGAACCCGCACCCACGAAGGGCTCGATTAAGCAGTCGCCTGCTGGTAGGTGACGACGGATCTCGTCCACCAGCGGGTATTTTCCACCAGCCCATTTTAAAAAAGCGCGGTTTTTCTTCATGCCGTCAATTAGCTACTTATTATACAATTCAGAGCGGCGGATTGTACTCTGTTTCAGACAGCACATCAGCGCACAAATTTAAGTGATTGATACCCTTCATCCTTCAAGCCGCAACACCCCTGGCCGCGCACAGTTATTCGGCCTGTCCGCAGGCCACTCCAGTCATCGGTCACGGGCGGCTCTGTTCGCCCTGAGTAACAGGGGCGCAGCATGTGCGCCCCTACAATGCCTGAATGCAGCTTGAAATCTATCGGATTACTTTTTCAGATCCTGCTGTACCTGACGTACAGGTCGGACCCATGGTTTTTTCGCCTGAACATCCGCCGGCAGCGTCGCAATTGCGCGCTTGGCTTCTGCTGAGGAAGCATAGTTGCCACTCACCAGCACGTACCAAGGTTTGCCGTCACGTTTAGTCGAATACACCAGATAATGCTGTAATTTCTGCTGCTTGGCGTAGGCGTTCAACGTATCGGAACGCGAGGCGCTGCTCAGTTGCAGAGTGTAATGGCTTGCCGGTGCAGACTGCAGCGAACCGCCGCTGCCGCTAACGGCTTCCGCCTTGGTACTTGCTGCTCCCGCTTTAGCGGAAGAGGCAGGCGCCGGGGTATACACCGTGGTTGGCGTTTTATGCTGTGTGGCCGTGGCCGCCGGCTTGCTGACGGTTTTTGCCGGTGTTTTATGTTGCTGTGGCGCGGTGCCCTGAACCGGACGTACGGCTTCTTTCGCCGCTGCGCCGTTCATCAGGGTAGCCGGTGCCGTTGGCAGCGTTGAAGCTGGACCACTCATGCCCTGCGTTGCCGCATCAACCTGACCCTGCTGCGCCGACAGTGCATCCGACATATTGCCCGGCAGATCGACACGCTGTTGCGCGCCGCCCTGTGCTGGCTGCGGTTGCGCTTCCGTCGGGGTGCTGGAGATCGGTGGAACGCTGACGGTCTGCGGCTGCGAGCTGCTGCTCACGCCGTTATTGTCATTGGCATCCGTGGTTCCGCCCGGAACACCGGTATTACCGGCGGTCAGCGACGAAGAACCGGACAGGTTAATGTCCTTGGCTGCGCCATTCTGCGCGCTGTCCTGTGCTGCTTCATGCTTGGTTGGCGCCTTCAACGCCGAGCCAATGCCGATAATCAGCAGCAACAACACCAAAATACCAATACCAATCATTAAATGCTGACGCGAAACGGCAAAACGCGGTCCCGGAGCCGGTTTACGCGAACGTGCAGGACGACGATCGCTGCTATCAGGTCTGAGATCGTCTTCCGGTTTAAACTCATCCATCTGAAACCCTCCAACTAGAGGCAAAAGCCCACCACGGTAGACCTACCGTGGCACGAGCAGATTAACCCGATGATGGCAAAGCGACGCCAGTCAGGCTTTGCACATTATTAATATAGATGTAAACGGCGGCTAAGCCACTGTTACTTCGTCCGATTTACTTAGGCATTCCGTTCGGGAAGGCAAGCTGCGATCGAAGCAAGCACCATATCGTGCCCCACTCCGCCACGGACCTCCGCCTGGCCAATGGCCGTCGGCAGTACCAGGCGCAATTCACCGGCCAGTACTTTCTTATCGCGCATCATATGCGGCAGATAAGATCCCGGAGCCATTTCCTGCGGGCCACACACCGGTAAACCGGCGCGCAACAACAGTGCTTTAATACGCTCAATATCTTCGCTGGAGAACTGACCGAGACGGTGCGCAGTTTCTGCCGCCATCACCATACCCGCAGCAACGGCTTCACCATGCAACCATACACCATAGCCCATTTCGGCTTCGATCGCATGGCCGTAAGTATGGCCCAGATTCAGCAGCGCACGCAGACCGCTTTCGCGTTCATCAGCAGCAACCACCTCAGCCTTCAGCTCGCAGCAGCGGCGGATACAGTAGGCCAGGGCCTGCATATCCAACGCCATCAAGGCATCGATATTGTTTTCCAGCCAGACGAAGAAATCGCGATCGAGAATAATCCCGTACTTGATCACTTCAGCCAAACCAGAGGAGAGTTCACGCGCAGGCAAGGTTTTCAGGCAATCCAGATCAACCACCACCGAAGCAGGTTGATAGAAAGCGCCGATCATGTTTTTACCGAGCGGATGATTGACGGCGGTTTTACCGCCAACGGAAGAGTCCACCTGCGACAGCAGTGTGGTAGGAACCTGAATAAAGCGGACACCACGCTGATAACAAGCGGCGGCAAAGCCGGTAAGATCGCCTACCACGCCGCCCCCGAGGGCAATCAGCGTGGTATCACGACCGTGCGGCTTTTCCAACAGTGCCGAGAACACCTGCTCAAGCACGGCAAGGGATTTATACTGTTCGCCATCAGGTAAAATCACCTGATCCACCATGACGCCTGCCTGCTCCAGCACCTTCCGGACGTGGTCCAGATAGAGTGGCGCCAGGGTTTGGTTGGTGACCAGCATGACCTGTTCACCCGCCTTCAGCGGCATAAAAGAAGCCGGATCGTTAAACAATCCGGCGGCTATGGTTATCGGGTAGCTGCGCTCCCCAAGCGTTACGGTAATTCTCTCCATGTCGCGCTCAGTTCTCAATGTGGTTTATCCCCGCTACTGCGGGGAACACAATCAGTCTTCCGCATTTGCCGTGGCGAACACGGAAACCGCAATCAGTTACTTTCCAGCATGTTGATAATCTGGTTGGCAACCACTTTGGCGCTTTGATCGTCGGTGCGGATGGTGACATCTGCAATTTCTTCGTATAACGGATTGCGCTCTTTCGCCAGCGCTTCAAGCACTTCACGCGGAGGAGAATCAACCTGCAGCAGCGGACGCTTTTTGTCGCGCTGGGTACGGGCCAATTGCTTCTCGATAGTGGTTTCCAGGTACACCACTACGCCACGCGCCGACAGACGGTTACGCGTTTCACGCGATTTAACCGAACCGCCGCCGGTAGCCAGCACGATGCCTTGCTTTTCCGTCAGTTCATTAATGACTTTTTCTTCACGATCGCGGAAACCTTCTTCACCTTCCACGTCGAATACCCAGCCCACGTCAGCTCCGGTACGTCGCTCAATTTCTTGATCGGAGTCGAAAAACTCCATATTGAGTTGCTGAGCTAACTGACGGCCAATAGTGCTTTTGCCGGCACCCATAGGCCCAACCAGAAAGATATTGCGTTTCTCTGCCATGTTTTTCGGTATTACTAAGACAATTCGTTAATGTTAACCCGCCCCGCCAATCAAATCAGCGGCGGGACCTAAACTGAAACCTCATGAACGATAGTGCGAGATCAGACGGAAAATTATCTCAACACTCTTGGTAGTTTGGCAACCGAATAAATCGCAATCCACGCCGCAGGAGGGAAACCATACGTTTTTAACGGCGTCTTGGCGCTAACAAAAAAACCTCGGTGCTCAATTCGGTAACCCTTGTAAGCTAAATCGGTCGCAGCGTCAAACGCAGATGCCCCGAAGGTGATAAAAAAGTGCATCTGCTCATCAACTTTAGGTGATTTCCCACGAACCGCACTCCCGGTTGCTCAGGCCTTAATCAATGTCGGAGTAATGAATATCACCAGCTCGCGTCGTTTATGCTGTTTGCTGCTCTGTTTGAACAAGGATCCCAGCAACGGCACGTCGCTGATCCCGGGTACCTTGTCTGCGCCCTCGGCGCTATGACGCTGAAATACACCACCTAAAACAACGGTTTCGCCATCTTTGACCGTTACCTGGGTTTTGATCTCCTGCTTATCTATCGCCAAGGTTTCGCCTGCCGCACGGCTGATTGAACGCCCGGGCATGTTCTGGCTGATTTGCAGCGTCAGGGTGATACGGCCATTGGGCAAAACTTTCGGCGTCACCTCCATGCCCAGCACCGCTTCCTTGAATTCCATCGACGTCGCCCCGCTGGAGCCGCTGTTCACCTCATAGGGAATTTCGGTCCCCTGTTTAATGCTGGCGGTTTGCAGGTTCGCGGTCAGCAGGCGCGGACTGGCGATGATTTCCACCCGGTTCTCCTGTTCCAGCGCCATCAGTTCCAGATCCAGTAATCGCCCGCCGATACGCGCCAGGTGAAAACCCGCGCTGACTGCGCTGCGATCCAACGGCAACCCCACATTAAAACCGTCCATCTGCCATGACTTTGCCGGCCGCTCATCCGATGCCAGCCCCCAACGCACACCCAGCTCGCGTAAACTTTCGCTGTTGATGGTGACGATATGCGCCGCCAATTGTACCTGCGCCAACGGCGTGTCCATCTCCGCAATCCGTTGGGTTAATAGCGCCACTACCGGTGCAGTGTCGCGGATCAGAACAGCGTTGGTGCGCTTATCCGCGACCACGCTGCCACGCTCACTCAGTAACAGACTGCCCTGAGCATTGAGATTTTCAGCAATCTCTTGCGCATCGGCATGGCTCAGCGGCAGGGTCACGCTGTGCAGCGGTTGTTTTTGCGCCAACGCCAATTTTTGCCGCTGCTTTTCCTGCTCATTGGGTTCAGGAGAGACCATCATCACATTCCCCTCCAGCGTCATGGACAGCTTCCCCATGCGCAGGATCACCGTCAGCGCCTGGCGCCAGGGCACATTATCCAACCTCAGCGTCAGGTTGCCGCCCACGCCTGCGGCGGTGACCACATTCAGTTGTTGATAATCCGCCAGTGCCTGCAACACCAGGGCAACTGGCGCATCCTGAAACTCCAGCGAAATGGGATCCTGGTCCTGCGCGGCTCCGGCAATAGCGGCCCCCCAGAGCAACACACCCAGCCAACGGCATCCTTTCATTTTTCTTCCTTATGGTTTCCCAGGGTCAATACCACGACATCCTCAGCGACCGGACACGCCGGATCGCCCTGTTTCTCCTTCAGCGTTAATTGCCCCTCCAGGACCTGTTCCACCCGCCAACGGCCCGCTAATAAGGTTTGTTGAGGCTTTAATCGCAGCCACTGTCCGGCGGTGGTGATAACCCAAGCATGGTGTAGCGCCGCCTGCCCGATAGTACCTTTCAATTGCCAGTTCACCGGTGACTCCGCCACGCTCGGGCAGTCAGGCAAGGGTAATGGCTTGAAAGGATCGCGTGGCTGCGGCTGGGCCATCAGCGTCAGAGGCAACCACAGCAACCAGAACCCGTAGCTTTTATTCATTGGGGTTTACCGCCGCGGCCTCTGCCAAAGCTGCCTGGAGCGTGAAATTTGCCATCAGCCCTTCCGCCTGCGCTTCAACGGTCATTTGTTCAATGCGCAAGTTGGCAGGTAGAGTCTCCAACAACGTTAATAAACTGCCGTAATTGAGATGCAGCCGCAGGGTTTGCCGTGGTGAGTTATCCTGCTGCCAGCGTTGCAGCCCGGCATTTGCCTGTTGTAAGGCAACCGCCAGGCCCCCCTCGGCGACAGGCTGGCGTGCAACCTGCTGCAAGTCTTGATTCACCTGCTCCAGCGTCGGCATGCGGGCGAGTTGCTCCCACAACGGGTTCATTTGTTGCGTCAGGTGTTGCTGTTCAGCCTCGGTCTGTGCCAGTTGCTGCCATTTCCCTTGCAACAGTAACAGGCCAAGCAGCAGGATCAGGCCACCCAACACCAGCCACTGGATGGCCAGCAGCTTCCACCCCGGCAGCCCCAACCCCCTTGCCAGCCAAAACGGCAATGGCTTATCCACCCTGCCCCCATTGCGCCACCAACGTAAACGAGAACAGACCATCCTGACGCTGCGCAACTTCTGCCAGTCGGTAGCGCTGTAACAGGGGTAACACCGTCAGCTGTTGCTCCAACTGAAGCACGGCTTCATAGCGCCGGCTAAGGCCCCGTAAGGTGATACTTTGTGCGTGGCTTTCCAGCGCGATCAGCCACAGCGGGTCGGGTAACAGGACGGGGAGTTGTTGTAACAGTTGCAGATAACGTCGGTTATGCTCCCGGTTGTTGTCATGCTGCTGCGCCAGCGCGGTTAAATGCGCCAGACGCGCCATCGCCTGTTGCAGCTGTTGATAACGATCGGTCAGTTTTGTTTGCTGATCGATCAGCGCTAACAGCGCCTCATGCCGCTGTACCTGCTGCTGACTCAGCAAGCCAAAAACGACCATCAGTACCGCCAGCACCAGCACCAGTTGCAATACGAACATACGCAGCCAGAAGGCGCAGCGGCGACGCTGACCTCGTGTGCGCCATGGCAAGAGATTAACCTGATACATCAGCGATCCTCAGCGCGCAGCGCCAGGCCGCCAGCCAAGACAAACGCCGCCGGTAATACGGGTAACGGGGGACGAAGTTGGCTGAAAGCGCTAAAGGGTAACCATGGCAGGCTGCCTGGCGGCGGCGGCTCATCCATCACGCTGCTATAGTAAATCTGGTCTTCATTGAGTGAGGGACAAGCAGCATTCATCGCCGCCAGCGCCTGACTTGCCCCAGCCGCTTCCCTTATCGGTACGATGCCATAGGCAAAAACCGCTCGATGCGGGGCCACCCATAGCCATTCGTCATCGAGGCGATGCAGCAAACCGGCTTCGGCCGACACGCCTGCTGCCTCCGCCATGACGCGCAGTGCACAAGGGGTAATATCAACCACCTGCGGCTGTAAATTGGCCTGGCGCAGGCAGTTTAGCCACTGTTGCAGTTCTTGCTGACGTGCGGCGGTGAGCAGCAGAGTCGCGTGTTCGGGCAGTGGTTGGCGGTAGTCCAGCGCCAATGTTTGGCTATCCAGAGGAAACTGTTTCAGCCCCTGGTTGGTGATGTAGTCGCCGCGTACCGGCTCTTTCAGCCTGGCGTCCGGCAGCGGCATCCGGTGCTGTAAAACCCGCTGCGCAGGCAGAGCAATGCGTAAGGAAATATGTCTTGGTAACTGAACTCGCCATTGCCGTAACGCCTGAATCAGTGCGTCGGTCTGTTCCAGACAGCCCTCACGCAGCACCGGTTGCGGCAGCGTTTGTTGCCACCAGTGACGCAGTTGCCAGCCATTGCGGCGACGCTGTGCTGCCAGGGCACGAACGCAGTGACTTTGTATATCCAGCCCCACCTGCCATGCTTGAGTGAACATATTTCGCCCGACCTCCATATCGTCAGATAACAAAAGAACATATCCATGTTGCAGGCTTGCCTTTATACTACCGCGCGGTTGTTTATAAACTGCCCAAATGACATGAAAATGGGAAATCTCAGGTGAAGTTCGTAAAGTATTTACTAATCCTTGCAGTGTGTTGCATCGTGTTGGGGGCAGCCTCGATCTTTGGCTTGTACAAATATGTCGAGCCACAGCTGCCTGACGTTGCAACGCTGAAAGATGTGCGGCTGCAAATACCGATGCAGGTTTACAGCGCCGATGGCGAGCTGATCGCCCAATACGGTGAGAAACGCCGTATTCCGCTAAAACTGAACCAAATTCCGCCGGTTATGGTGCATGCGTTTATCGCCACCGAAGACAGCCGCTTCTATGAGCATCATGGCGTCGATCCGATCGGTATCTTCCGTGCAGCCTCTATTGCGCTGGTCTCCGGCCATGCGTCACAGGGGGCGAGTACCATTACCCAGCAGTTGGCGAGAAACTTCTTCTTAAGCCCGGAACGCACCCTGATGCGCAAAATCAAGGAAGCCTTCCTGGCAATACGCATCGAACAGATGCTGACCAAAGACGAAATCCTCGAGCTGTATCTGAACAAAATCTATCTGGGGTATCGCGCCTATGGCGTGGGTGCTGCGGCGCAGGTTTACTTCGGTAAAGACGTCAGTCAGCTCAGCTTAAGCGAAATGGCGACCATCGCCGGCTTGCCGAAAGCCCCGTCAACCTTCAACCCGCTCTACTCCCACGATCGCGCCGTCGCTCGCCGCAACGTGGTGCTGTCGCGCATGCTGGATGAGCATTACATCACCCAATCGCAGTACGATCAGGCGCGCAGTGAAGAGCTGGTAGCCAATTACCATGCGCCGGAAATCAGCTTCTCCGCGCCTTATCTCTCTGAGATGGTTCGTCAGGAGATGATCAAGCGTTATGGCGAAAATGCTTATACCGACGGCTACAAGGTCTACACCACCGTCACCAGGAAGTTGCAGTTGGCGGCGCAGGAATCGGTACGTAACAACGTGCTGGCGTATGACATGCGCCACGGCTACCGCGGCCCGTCCAACGTGCTGTGGAAAGTGGGGGAAGCGGCCTGGGACCAAAAGCAGATCGTCGATTCGTTGAAGAACCTGCCTAACTACGGTCCATTGTCGCCGGCGGTGATTATCGCAACCAGCGCCGAAGAGGCCACGGCCATGATGGCAGACGGCAGTCATGTCGCGCTGCCGATGTCCACCATGCGCTGGGCACGGCCTTACCGGTCCGACACGCAGCAGGGCTCAACGCCGAAACGCGTCACCGATGTGGTGCAGGCCGGTCAACAGGTTTGGGTCCGCAAGGTGGGCGAAAACTGGTGGCTGTCACAGGTGCCGGACGTCAACTCGGCCCTGGTTTCGATCAACCCGAATGACGGTGCTGTAAAAGCCCTGGTCGGCGGGTTCGACTTCAACCAGAGCAAGTTCAACCGCGTCACTCAGGCACTGCGTCAGGTCGGTTCCAATATCAAACCCTTCCTGTATACCGCTGCGATGGACAAGGGCCTGACCCTGGCCACCATCCTGAATGACCTGCCGATCACCCGCTGGGATCCAGGTGCCGGCACCGACTGGCGACCGAAGAACTCACCGCCAACCTACGACGGCCCGATTCGCCTGCGTCAGGGGCTGGGACAATCGAAGAACGTGGTGATGGTCCGTGCGATGCGTGCGATGGGCGTCGACTACGCGGCAGAATATCTGCAGCGTTTCGGCTTCCCGGCACAAAACATCGTACACACCGAATCACTGGCTCTGGGTTCGGCGTCATTCACCCCAATGCAGCTGGTACGCGGTTACGCAGTGCTGGCCAACGGCGGTTATCTGGTGGATCCGTACTTCATCACCAAGATTGAAGACGATAACGGCAACACGGTGTTCGAAACCAAGCCGAAGATTGTCTGCAGCAGCTGTAATCTGCCGGTGATTTATGGCGATACCCACCGCTCTGCCGTACTTTCCGAAGACAACATTGAAAATGTCGCGACGTCGCAGGAAGGTAAGAATGGCAACGTGCCAATGCCGCAGCTGGAGCAGGTGACCCCGGCTCAGGTTCAGCAGGATGGCGACCAACAGTATGCGCCACACGTTATCAGCACCCCGCTGGCGTTCCTGATGCACGATGCGCTGAACAGCAACATCTACGGTGAACCGGGCTGGATGGGCACCGCCTGGCGTGCAGGCCGCGATCTGAAACGTCGTGATATCGGCGGCAAAACCGGGACCACCAACAGTTCAAAAGACGCCTGGTTCTCTGGCTATGGCCCGGATACCGTGACGTCGGTATGGATTGGCTTCGATGATCATCGGCGTGACCTTGGCCGTGCAACGGTATCCGGTGCGATCCCGGATCAGGTTTCCGGCGGTGAAGGCGGTGCGAAGAGTGCACAGCCGGCCTGGGATGACTTTATGAAAACGGCCCTGGAAGGCATTCCGGAGCAGAAGGTTACCCCACCACCGGGCATTATCAGCGTCACCATCGACAAGAGCAGCGGTAAGCTTTCCGGCGGTGGCGGCGGTAGTCGTTCCGAGTACTTTATCGAAGGGACTCAGCCGACGGACTACCCATCACGGGATACCGGTACAACGCTGACCGACCCCGGTGGCGAGAGCCACGAATTGTTCTAACAAAAAGGGCCAGAGAGATTCTGGCCCTTTCTTTTTTGAGTCATCAGTGTCTAACGTGAACCGCGCAAAAACGCCTCGGTGAGGAACAATGCGCTAACGTTACGCGCCTCGCGGAAATCAGGCTCTGCCAGTAACGCCATCATGTCGGCTATCGGCCAACGCACCTGCGGCAAGGGTTCCGGCTCATCCCCCTCCAGGCTCTGCGGGTAAAGATCGTGCGCCAGCACGATATTCATTTTGCTGGAAAAGTACGACGGCGCCATTGTCAGCTTGCTAAGAAAATCAAAACGACCGGCACCAAAGCCGACCTCTTCCATCAGCTCACGGTTAGCCGCTTCCAACACGCCCTCACCCGGGTCAATCAACCCTTTGGGGAAGCCAAGCTCATAAGATTCGGTGCCCACGGCATACTCACGGATCAGCAGTAAATCGTCGCCAATCACCGGCACAATCATTACGGCCTCGCGATCTGAGGGCCGCATCCGCTCATACACCCGCCGTACACCGTTACTGAATTCCAGATCGACCGACTCAACGTTAAATAAACGCGAACGCGCGACCGTTTCCACTTTCAGAATTTTAGGTTTTTGCAGGTGTTTATCCATGATTGCCTCAAATGAGTTATCCAGCGGCAGGCCACAGCATCAGGCGTGATGACGCGAATAACCAGAATAATGATTGGCGTGACGCGCAGTCCACATACGTGCAAACGCTGACCAAATCCGATCTTGATCACATTGTGCGTTAATGAGAACCTTTGTCGCAACGAGCACAAGCAGTAATTTACTTTTTTTTAACAAGCGTAGCCAGCACCCGCCGCTTTTCTGTTCTCATCCAGCAAAAAGAACGCATTAAAATAAGATAATGCCGATATCGACAGTGCAACCAGGTTGCTATTATCACGCAGGTAAGACGGGGCAGTAAGACAGATATTTTTTATCAATAAATGAGATCCCGACGGAGAATCTGCTTTCCCGTCACGGTTCAGGGTGTCTCTTGGTGATTGGACTGCGTATAATACTCCACGATTCATCAGGTTGGTGAGGTTCACGGGTACAGGATGGGGATAGCATGAGCACAATAGTGTTGATATTGGCCTTAGTGCTTGCCTGCCTGATTGCCGCCGGCCTGTATCTTTGGTTCAAAGCCCGCAATCAGCCGCTGCTGACGCGTACGCTGCCCTTTATCAAACCCACACATCGTAAGCTGACCGGCGAAGAACGCGCCGCCGTTGAGCACTATCTCGGCCAACAAAACAAGCTGAGCAACAAACTGTTGCCCGGCAGCAGCTCATTACCTTCTGCCAAGCTGGCGCTGACCCCACAAAGCGACAACGTCTACCCGATCACCCACGCGATCACCCGCTACGGGCTGGCCAGCGATGAACCTAATAAATGGCGCTATTACCTGGACGCCGAAGAGGTGCATCTGCCGCCATTCTGGGAGCAGTACATCAGCGCCGATAACCATGTGGAAGTGATTAAAACCCAGACGCTGCCGCTGGTGATCTCACTCAACGGGCATTCGCTGAAAGACCATATTCACGATCGGCCGCTGCCGCCGGTGGTGAAAGCGAGCTCTAGCCAAAACGCCTCTATTCGCAAGGAAGAGAGCGAGCACGTCGAGCTGGTGAACATCCGCAAGGAAACGCCGGAAGAACACGCACTCAATCGTCCGAACGGTATCAAGGAAGCCGCCATCATCTCGGCCGCCCTGCTGCTGCTGTTCTTCAGCCTGATCAGCCCGGTGGTGGTGATCCCCTGGATGATTGTCGTTGCCGTGCTGATGATCGCCTGGGGCTGCTGGAACCTGTTCCGCCGCCCTGCTACACGCGAACTGAAAGAAGTGCACTGCCTGCGGGGCACCCCCAAGCGTTGGGGACTGTTTGGCGAATCCAATCAGGGGCAAATCAGCAACATTTCACTCGGCATCATCGATCTGATTTACCCGCCACACTGGCAGCCTTACGTTACCCAGGATCTGGGTAAAACCACCGACGTGGATATTTACCTTAACCGTCAGGTACTGCGCCAGGGGCGCTACCTTTCGCTGCACGACGAGGTGAAGAACTTCCCGCTGCAGCAATGGGGCCGAAATGCGGTGCTGATGGCCAGTTCGCTTCTGGTACTGCTGCTGTTGCTGACCTATATCCCACTGAGCCTGCCGCTCAAGCTGAGCATGGCCTGGTTGCAGGGTGCACAAAAAATAGAAGTGACCAACGTACAAGCACTGGAAGGCGCAACGCTGCGCATCGGGGACACCCTGAAGGCTCAGGGCACGGGTATGTGCTATGTGCCGCCGTTAACCAGTGGCACACGCTCTTCCAGCTTTATGCCATTCGACTGCTCAGGCATTTACTGGAACAACGCGGCCCCCCTACCGCAGCCGGAATCCGAAGTCATCGACAAGGCCTCTGCCCTGCTGGCGACGGTCAATGCCCAGTTGCACCCTGACGGCACCGAACAAAAGCTCAACCCGCAGTTAGCCAGCGCGATCGAAAAATCCGGCATGATCCTGCTGGATGATTTTTCGGATATTGTGCTGAAAACGCAAGATTTGTGTCAGGCAGACAATGACTGTGTCCGGCTGAAGAACGCACTGGTTAACCTGGGTAACGTCAAAAACTGGGGCACTCTGGTGAAACGCGCCAAATCTGGCTCGCTGCAAGGGGTGAACGTGTTATTGCGCCCGGTAAGTGCCGAATCGCTGGAAAGCCTGACCAAGGTGGCCGCATCCTCGTTCGTCTACAGTGAAACCCGGCAGGCTGCCGCCGCGCTCAACAGCCCACCGCCCGGCGGATTCCTGATCAGCAGCGATGAAGGTAAACAGCTGGTGAATCACCCGCAACCGACGGTGCCGCTAAACGAATACAACGCGCTTGACCAGTGGAATGAGCTGCAACGCCTTGCCGGCATGCTGCTGCATACGCCGTTCGAGGCACAGGGAGTGATCACCAGTATCAGCGTCGATGCCAACGGCACCCGTCATATTTCTCTGCACAGCGAACCGGATATCATCACCCTGTGGCGTTATCTCGGCACCAGCCTGCTGCTGCTGACGGTCGCCGTGGTTTTGGGTTACAACACCTGGCGACTGGTGCAACGTCGTCGCAGCAATCAGCACCGGATCGCCGATATCCAGCGCTACTACGAAAGTTGCTTTAACCCGCAGTTCGCCCCGATGTCATTGCGGCCGATGCCCTGAGTCATTCGCCGGCCTGCGCCCTGTCATCTGCTTATGCTACGCTAACGCTATTATCCTTATCCTGCGGACCGCCGACGGTTCGCCTATGGAGTTTTCATGGTTCCCGAGTTTGACTGGCGTGAAATTGATACCGTGCTGCTGGATATGGACGGTACCCTGCTCGATCTGGAGTTCGACAGCCACTTTTGGCTCAGCCTGGTGCCACAAGCTTTGAGCGAGCAACGTGCTATTCCCTTGATAAAGCGCGTGAAATTATTCACCAGGAATATCTGGCGGTACAGCACACCATGAACTGGTACTGCTTCGATTACTGGAGCGAACGGCTGGATATGGATATTTACCGCATGACCAGCGAAGTAGGCAACCGCGCCCGTCTGCGTGAAGATACCGAGCCGTTTTTACAGGCATTACGTGCGGCGGGCCACCGGACTATTTTGTTGACCAACGCCCATCCACACAGCCTGGCGGTAAAAATTGAGCATACCGGTTTGGATCGGCACCTTGATTTATTACTTTCCACCCACACATTTGGTTATCCGAAAGAAGATCAGCGTTTGTGGCAGGCAGTGCAGCAACATACCGGTTTTGATCCGCAGCGCACGCTGTTTGTCGACGACGGTGAACCTATTCTGGATGCCGCCCGTACCTTCGGTATTCGCTACTGCCTGGGCGTGCAGAACCCGGACTCCAGCATGGCGGAGAAAACCTTCCAGCATTACCCATCGATGCGTGATTACCGCCTGTTGATACCGGCGCTGGCCAGGGGGAATTGATGAAAGGGAAAGGAAAAGCAACGGACGACGAAGCCGTTCGGCTGGACAAGTGGCTTTGGGCGGCACGGTTCTATAAGACCCGAGCACTGGCCCGGGACATGATCGACGGCGGCAAGGTGCATTACAACGGACAGCGCGGCAAGCCGAGCAAGATTGTCGAGCTTAACGCCGAGATCAAACTGCGTCAGGGAAATGAAGAACGCACGGTGATCGTGCTGGCTTTGACCAGCCAACGGCGCGGCGCCGACGAGGCGCAGCAAATGTATCAGGAAACTAAGGCCAGCATCGTCAACCGAGAGAAAGTGGCGCTCGCACGCAAGATGAATGCGCTGACCATGCCGCATCCGGACCGCCGTCCGGACAAGAAAGAGCGGCGCGACCTGATTAAATTTAAATTTGGTGAGCAGGAATAAACCCTCACCGCAATGAGAGAAAACTATGTCTAACCATGACCAATTGCACCGTTACCTGTTTGAAAACTACGCGGTGCGCGGTGAGCTGGTTACCGTCAGCGAAACCTATCAGCAGGTTCTGAACAATCACGACTATCCGGCACCGGTAAAGAAACTGTTGGGTGAACTGCTGGTTGCCACCAGCTTGCTGACCGCAACGTTGAAGTTCGACGGCGACATCACCGTGCAGTTGCAAGGCGACGGTCCGCTGAAGCTGGCGGTGATTAACGGCAACAACCGCCAGGAAATGCGTGGCGTAGCGCGCGTACAGAGCGAAATCGCTGATGACAGCACGCTGCATCAGATGATCGGCAATGGCGTTATGGTGATCACCATCGCCCCATCCGAAGGCGAGCGCTATCAGGGCGTGGTGGCACTGGAGGGCGAGACGCTGGCCGAATGCCTCGAGGCTTACTTCCGCCAGTCCGAGCAGTTGCCAACCCGCCTGTTCATCCGTACCGGTGAGTCTGAAGGCCAACCGGCGGCGGGCGGCATGCTGCTGCAGGTCCTGCCGGCGCAGGACGGTAACGCCGATGATTTCGATCATCTGGTGCAACTGACCAATACGGTGAAAAGCGAAGAGCTGTTCGGCCTGCCGGCCAACGAAGTGCTGTATCGCCTGTACCACCAGGAAGAAGTCACCCTGTATGAACCACAGGACGTGATCTTCCGTTGCACCTGCTCACGCCAGCGTTGCGCTGATGCGCTGATCACCCTGCCGGCGGAAGAAGTGGCTCAAATGCTCGAGCAGGATGGCAATATTGATATGCACTGCGATTACTGCGGCAATCACTATGTGTTTGACGCCGTGGACGTTGCCGCGTTGTACACCGGTAACACCGATGAAAGCGAGCAGTCGCACTAAGTAGTACCCCATAACGGCGGGCGCGCCCTGCGCCTGCCTGTTTACTCCGTTTGCACGTTTGCTTTTTTCCGTGTGCTATCTCTCAGAACGTAACGAAAAACCGACTAAAACGTTAAATATTTGATACCTATCGCGGTTACTCGCTGCTGAATCCCTACAATTGGCGCCAGAAATTCTGTGACCAAGGAGTAGTGACATGCGTGTTAAAGGTATAACCCCTCAGGATCTGGCCGCTTATGGGATTCATAACGTCGGCGAAATCGTTCACAACCCAAGTTATGACTTGCTGTTTAAGGAAGAAACAGACCCATCTCTGGAAGGTTTTGAGCGTGGGGTCGTAACCAAGCTGGGTGCTGTATCCGTCGACACCGGTATTTTTACCGGCCGTTCCCCGAAAGATAAATATATCGTCCGTGACGACATCACCCGCGACACCGTCTGGTGGGCCGATCAGGGTAAAGGCAAAAACGACAACAAACCCCTCAGCCCGGAAATCTGGGCAGACCTGAAACAGCTGGTCACCACGCAACTCTCCGGCAAACGCCTGTTTGTGGTCGATACCTTCTGCGGCGCCAACGCCGACTCCCGCCTGAAAGTCCGCTTTATTACCGAGGTCGCCTGGCAGGCGCACTTTGTTAAAAACATGTTCATTCGTCCGACTGACGAAGAACTGCAGGATTTCGAACCGGACTTCGTCGTCATGAACGGCGCCAAATGCACCAACCCTAACTGGCAGCAACAGGGCCTGAACTCGGAAAACTTTGTCGCTTTCAACCTGACCGAACGCATGCAACTGATTGGCGGCACCTGGTACGGCGGCGAAATGAAAAAGGGTATGTTCTCCATCATGAACTACCTGCTGCCGCTGAAAGGCATCGCCTCAATGCACTGCTCGGCCAACGTGGGCGAGAAAGGCGACGTGGCGGTATTCTTCGGCCTGTCCGGCACCGGCAAAACCACCCTGTCCACCGATCCAAAACGCCAGCTGATTGGCGATGACGAGCACGGTTGGGACGACGACGGCGTGTTTAACTTCGAAGGCGGCTGCTACGCCAAAACCATCAAGCTTTCTGAAGAAGCCGAGCCGGATATCTATCACGCCATCAAACGCGATGCGCTGCTGGAAAACGTCACCGTGCTGGCTGACGGCACGATAGATTTCAACGACGGTTCGAAAACCGAGAACACCCGCGTTTCCTACCCGATCTATCACATCCAGAATATCGTGAAGCCGGTATCCAAAGCGGGTCATGCCACCAAGGTGATCTTCCTGACCGCAGACGCCTTCGGCGTGCTGCCGCCGGTATCTCGCCTGACCGCAAACCAGACCCAGTACCACTTCCTGTCTGGCTTTACCGCCAAACTGGCCGGTACCGAGCGCGGTGTGACCGAGCCAACGCCAACCTTCTCCGCCTGCTTCGGCGCAGCCTTCCTGTCGCTGCACCCAACGCAGTACGCCGAAGTGCTGGTGAAACGCATGCAAGCGGCTGGCGCACAGGCCTATCTGGTGAATACCGGCTGGAACGGCACGGGCAAACGCATCTCCATCAAGGATACCCGCGGTATTATCGACGCGATCCTCAGCGGTGAAATCGATAAGGCGGAAACCATTACTCTGCCGATCTTCGACTTGGCGATGCCAACCTCACTACCAGGCGTTAACCCGGACATTCTGGATCCACGTGCCACTTACGCCAGCCTTGAGCAATGGCAAGAGAAGGCACAGGATCTGGCCGAGCGTTTTGTCACCAACTTTGACAAATACACCGACACCCCGGCAGGTGCCGCACTGGTCAGCGCCGGTCCAAAACTGTAATACCTTCTTTTTACAGCTTCAGCTAAGGCGTGGATCCCACGCCTTTTTTTATTTTTATCGGTTGTTTTTTAATCAGCGCAAAGAGATAATAATGCAGTGCAATCATTGATAGCAAAGGAGGTTTCAATGGCTACCATAACCGTCAGAAATCTGGACGACGAAGTAAAGGAGTTGCTGCGCGTCTCGGCAGCAAAAAACGGCCATTCCATGGAGGAGGAAGCTCGAATGATTTTGAAACAGGCATTAGTGAAAAAACCGCCGCGTTATGGCTTAGGCACTTGGATGCATCAACACTTTGCTGAGTTGGGTGGCGTTGAACTGGAGATCCCGCCGCGTGATAAAACACCGCCGCGGATTGTCACCTTTGACGACGACGATGACCAATTATGATTATTCTCGATACCAATGTGGTTTCAGAAACGTTGCGCCCAAACCCGCACTACAACGTCCTTACATGGCTGAATGAAAAAGACAACGATGAGCTTTATCTGAGTGCGATAGTTCTCGCCGAGTTGTTCAGCGGGGTTGCCTGTATGCCTGATGGGAAACGGCAGCGCGAATTCAAACATAAGCTGGCGGAGGCAGTGCAGATTAGATTTGATGAGCAAACCCTGCCATTTGATACACTCTGCGCGCTGCAATACGCAGAACTTATGGGGAAAAATCAGCGTCAGGGCCGGCTGATGAGCATGGCGGACACCCAAATCGCCGCCACCTGCCTGCATTACGGTGCCACCCTAGCCACGCGTAATACCAAGGACTTTATCCATTGCGGGATTGAATTAATCGACCCCTGGCAAGCCAGCACCGGTCGACGTTTGCATGAAGAAGCGGCAGAATACTACGTCATGAGCAGAAAACCCTGACAGGACAGCGTCACTGTCAGGGATGTCAGGCGTTATCTTTTGCTGTCTGATTCCCATTGGCCGACTCTTTCTTTTCCATCGGTAACGGAATATAAGCCCTGATCAACAACCCGCCGCGTTCGCTGGTGCCAATATCCAAAGCACCGTGATGACCATCGATAATGCGCTGTACAATCGCCAGACCCAGTCCGGTCCCGCTGGTGCTACGCGCACTGTCGCCACGGACGAACGGCTGCAACAGATGCTTTAACTCTTCCGGTTTAATCCCCGGACCGTCGTCTTCTACCTGGAACCAGCCGCGCTGCAGCTCACGTCCGCTGCTGACTTTGATCCAGCCGTTGCCATAACGCGCCGCATTCACCACCATGTTCGCCGCCGCACGCTTAATCGACAGCGGATGCACATTCATCATCAGTTCACCCGGTGCCAAAGCGGTTTCGATAACCCGCTCATAACCACTCTCGGCAGCCACCACTTCACCCAGGATGCTATTCAGATCGCTTAACTCGGTCTGCATCTCCTGGCCGGTGCGCAGATAGTCAATAAACTGCTCAATGATGGCGTTGCACTCTTCAATATCTTTATTGATCGACTCCGCCAGGTAGCCGTCTTCAGCACTCATCATCTCGGTCGCCAGACGGATGCGCGTCAACGGCGTACGCAGATCGTGGCTGACGCCGGCCATCAGCAGCGTGCGGTCGTCCGCCAGTTGCTTAACGCCCGATGCCATCTGATTAAAGGCCCGCGTTACCGAACGCACTTCGGATGCACCATACTCGCGCAGCGGCGGTGGAATAATACCCTTGCCGACCTGCAAAGCAGCATGTTCCAGCTCCACCAGCGGGCGGTTTTGGATACGAATAAACAGCCAGGCACCGCCTATCGCCAGCAACATAATCGCCAGGGTATAGCGGAACAGCGGCGAGAAATCGCCCTGGTGAATTTCAGTCAGCGGGACACGCACCCAAATATCCGGCTGCAGCCAGGTTTTCAGCCACACCACCGGTGAGTTTTTGTTCACTTCTACCCGGACATCGGTGGGCCCACCAAGCTGCTGAGCCATTTGCTGGCTGAGGAATTGATAGTGCTGCGCCCAGCGCAGACCGCTCTCCTCCGCCGCCGAATTGGTGTAGAGAGAAATCCCCAGTTCGCGATAGATTTCACGACGGAACGCCGGTGGCACCTCCAACAAGGTACCATCCTCCAGTTGCAGCTTATCGGTCATCAGCATACGAACTTCGTAGGCCAATACCTTGTTGAACTGCTGCAAACTGGGCAGGATGGCGAAGTTCAGCACCACCAGATAGGTCGTCACCAGGCTGACGAACAGCAAGGTGACGATCAATAGCAGGGTTCGGGCAAACGAGCTACGCGGTGAAAAGCGCAATCGTCTCATGCCTTGCTGCCGTCCGGGACGAAGACGTAGCCAAGACCCCAAACGGTCTGGATATAACGTGGATGCGCAGGATCTTCCTCAACCATACGGCGCAGACGAGAAATCTGCACGTCGATGGAACGTTCCATTGCACTGTATTCACGGCCGCGAGCCAGGTTCATCAGCTTGTCACGCGAAAGCGGTTCACGCGGATGGCTCACCAACGCCTTCAGTACCGCGAACTCACCGCTGGTCAACGGCATAGGCTCGTCTTCGCGGAACATTTCACGGGTACCCAGGTTCAGTTTGAATTTACCAAAGGCAATCACCGCCTCTTCTTGCGAAGGGGCGCCCGGCAGTTCATTGGCCTGGCGGCGCAATACCGCACGGATACGGGCCAGCAGTTCACGCGGGTTGAACGGTTTTGGGATGTAATCATCAGCGCCGATTTCCAGGCCGACGATACGGTCGACTTCTTCACCTTTGGCGGTCACCATGATGATCGGCATAGGGTTGCTTTGGCTGCGTAGACGGCGGCAGATAGAAAGCCCGTCTTCGCCCGGCAACATCAGGTCCAACACCATCAGGTGGAAGGATTCACGTGTCAGCAAGCGATCCATTTGCTCAGCGTTAGCCACGCTGCGAACCTGAAAACCCTGTTCGGTTAAATAACGCTCTAAAAGCGCGCGCAAGCGCATGTCATCATCGACGACCAGAATCTTATGATTCTCTTGCATTGTATTACTCCCAAAGGCTGTATTGCCTGACGTGAATATTGTTAAAAAACCATGCCAATTCGGACAGCGATTATTGGTATATATTCTAGTCTAAATTGTTACAAAGCTTATTCTTTTACCGAGTTATCAATATCTTTCATTCAACAAGCCAATTAATCCTCTCGATATTGCCTCATTTCACCGGAAAAAGTGCCTTCAGCCACTCGGCAAAATAGCGTCACCGTCGTGGACTGCGGGGGCTGCCCCTCTAATTAACGACGTATTTATAACCCGATTTACCCCGACTCCGGCTATCGTTCCGTCAGTCTAAGCCGGGAGTGACAATGCACCTAATGTTCTGCCGCGCATTCATCAGCGGTATTCTCATCATCGCGTTGGAATAACTCGCGTATTTCCCCCCGTAGCCACTGATTGCCGCGATCATGATGAGCGCGTTCATGCCAATACTGCATCACCGGGAAATACGGTATGGGGAAAGGGACCGGGTAAATATTCACCTTACCCGCGGCCTGCAGCAATTGCGCCGCTTGATGTGTCACTGTGGCGAGCAGATCCGTTTGGGCAATAATATGGGTCAGGCTCAGAAAATGGCTGGTCTGCAGTTTGACGTTGCGCGCAATTCCCTGCTCTCTCATCGCCTGCTCGGCAATTTCCTGACTGCGAATGCGCAAACGGGCGGTAACGTGCTCTGCCTGTAAGAACTGCGGCAACGACAACGTTTCGCCAATCTGCGGATGCCCCTGCCGTACCGCACAGCAAAACCCACTGTAGAATAACCGCTGCTGATAAAAAACGGCGCGACGCAGATCGGGAAAATAACCGATAGCCAGATCGACCCGTCCGTTTTCCAGCGCCTCTTCCAATTGCGCCGGTGCCAGCTCATGACTGACCACCGACATCCCGGGAGCTACCTTCGCCAGATGATTAATTAATGGCGGCAGGAAATACTGCTCCCCGATATCCGGCATACAAAGCGTCAGCGTTCTGCGACTGGCCGCCGGATCAAAGCCCGCCGGTTGCAACACATCGTCGCGGATCATCAGCAGCACCCGTTCGACCGACGGCATCAGTTCGCTGGCCCGGTCGGTCGGGCACATCTCATTATTAATCCGCACAAACATCGGGTCGTCAAACAGTTGGCGTAAGCGAGCCAACGCGTGGCTCACCGCCGGCTGGCTAATACCCAACATCTGCCCTGCCAGACCGACGCTACGTTGGCGAAAGATGGCGTCGAATACCACCAACAGATTCAAATCGACGTTCTTCAAATTCATTTTTGTTATTCGGCCAATAAATCACATTCGATTGATTGATTGTAAGCAGCAGATATTCTTTCGGCACATAGAAATTTTCATTTTATTAACAAAAATGCATCACGGGAGAAGTTATGCAGACAGGTGACCAGACCCTCTCAGCCAGGCCCAAGGCACTGCACTGGATCGACGGCCAATGGCAGGACTCGGCCAAACAGGGTATCAGCATCAGCCCGGCGGATGGCGCTGAACTGGGGGAATTTGCCGACGGTGGCGCAGAGGAAGCCGCGATGGCGATAGCCGCCGCCCAACGCGCATTTGTGCCGGCATGGAGCCGTGATCGGCACCTGCGGGCACGCTGCCTGAACCAAATGGCCGATCGGTTTGAACAACACGCGGAAACCCTGGCCCAGATCCTGGCGCAAGACAATGGCAAGCCGCTGAACGAAGCCCGCTTTGAGGTTAAGTTCATTCCCAGCAAACTGCGCTACGCCGCCGCACTGGCCCTGACAACCTATGGGCGCGCCATGGAAATTGAGCCCGGTGCCTTATCCAGGGTGCTGTACGAACCGCTAGGCGTGGTTGGGGTGATCACACCATGGAACTCGCCTGCCATTTTAACTATCCGATCGCTGGCTCCAGCGTTGGCCGCTGGCAACACCGCCGTCATTAAGCTCCCGGCTCAGACCGCACAGGTTAACGCCGCATTCGCCCGCATTCTGGCCGAAGTCGACAGCCTGCCGCAGGGCGTGGTGAACCTGTTTACCGAAAGTGGCAGCGACGGTGCCATGCTGCTGGTCAGCAGTCCGGCGGTACCGGTCATCAGCTTTACCGGCAGCACCCGCACCGGGCGCACCCTGGCGGCCAATGCCATGCAGCGGATCAAACGTATCTCACTGGAGCTGGGCGGGAAAACGCCGCATTTACTGTTCGAAGACGCCGATCTGGACCGTGCCTTGCCAATGATCGTGCGTTCACTCACCACCTTCGGCGGTCAGTTCTGCGTAACCGGCAGCCGTTTACTGGTACAGCGCGCGATCTATCCGCAGGTTCGTGCCCGCATGGCGGCGTTGCTGGAAGCGGTAAAAATCGGGCCGTCGCTGGCACCAGGCGTTGAACTGGGGCCGTTGATTGACCAACAAAGCGTCCAGCGGGTCGATGCCATGGTCACTGCCGCACTGGCCCAGGGTGCCACTGCCGTGGTTCGCGGTGGACCGGTAGTGGATGGCCCCTTAGCCAAAGGCGCGTTCTATCGCCCCACCCTGCTGGAAGTGCCTAACAGCGATATGGACATTGTGCAGCAGGAGGTTTTCGGGCCGGTGCTCACGCTGGAGATGTTTGACGACGAAGCGCAAGCGATCGTCTCCGCCAATCATAGCGACTACGGATTGGCCGCCAGTATTTGGTCAATGGATGCTAACCGACCGCACCGGGTCGCGCGGGAAATTCAGGCCGGCAGCGTGTGGATCAACGACTGGGCGCAAATTCACGATGAGTTCGAAGAGGGGGGATGCAAGCAGAGCGGCCTGGGCCGTTTGAACGGCATCGCCTCACTGGACAGCTTTATCGAATACAAACACGTCTATCAAAATGTGGGGGTCACTGACCCACAAAGGAAGGACTAAATGAGCATCGATATTCAGCAACTGCAAAAAAAGCATCTGTTCCCGTTATGGGAGTCACTGCATGGTCTGGTTCCCGAACAACCAGAACCTCAGGCTACACCTTATCAATGGCATTATGCCGAGGTTAAAGACGCGCTGCTGGATATCGGTTCCAAGATCGACATCGAACGTGCCGAGCGCCGCGTACTGGTGATGGAAAATCCGTCGTTGCCACCAGGCTCATCACGCATCACCGACACGCTGTATGCCGGCATGCAAATGGTACTGCCGGGGGAAATTGCCCCACTGCATCGCCACACACCCACCGCCCTGCGCTTTATTCTGGAAGCCGAGGGCGGCAACACCACGGTAGACGGCGAGCAGACCACGCTGCACCCAGGGGATTTTATCATTACCCCCTCATGGCGTTGGCACCAGCATCAAAATGACACCGATAAACCGATATTCTGGCTCGATGGCCTGGATGCCCCGCTGCTGCACTTTCTCAAGGCCGGGTTTCGACAAGACCGCCTGCCCGCAGGCCAAACGCTGGAACCGCGTCCGGAGGGCGATGCCCTGGCCCGCTACGGTGCTGGCCTGATGCCGCTGGAGTACCGCCCGACGGGACAGAGCCAGCCCTCCCCGATATTTAACTACCCGTATCAACGCACCCGTGAAGCGCTGGAACAACTGCAGCGTCACAGCGAGATCGACCCAGCCAACGCCATCAGTCTGCGTTACATCAACCCGGCCAACGGCGATTGGGCCATTCCTACCCTCGGTACCGTCATCACGCTGCTGCCCCGTGGGTTTACCAGCCTCTACCAGCGCGGTAATGCCAGCCAGGTGCTGGTGGTGATGGAGGGGGAACTGGAAATACGGCTGACGGGGGGGATTCACTTCCGGTTAAAACCGAAAGATATCTTTGCGCTGCCTTCATGGCTCAGCTATCGCCTGTCGGCACCGGACGGCGATACGGTCTGTTTCAGTTTTTCCGATCGCCCGGTGCTGGAAAAACTGGGGATCTGGCGTCATGAGACCCTGCCAGAGGGCTGATCTCACCGGCTTAATCGGTCCATTCAGCGGCCAACACCATCACATTTTTGCTTTCAGAGGGCCTATATCATGAAGATCTGCCGTTTTAACCAGGATCGGATAGGGATCATCCGGCAACAAAGGGTGTACGACATCACGCCAATGTTTCACGCCATCCCTCCCGCCCACTGGCCCGCGCCGCCCGCCGACTGGATGATTAGTCATTTCGCCAGCATTGCCCCGCAGTTGGACGCAAACTGGGAACGGCTGGAGAGTTATTCGCTGGAGCAGGTGAACCTGAACTCGCCGGTGGCCAACCCAGGCAAACTTGTCGCCGCGCCGATCAATTACCGTGATCACATCGCCGAAGCCAATGCCGACCAGGAAATCAACCATGGCAAGGTCTATACCGATATCAGCGAATACGGCCTGTTTCTCAAAGCCAACAGTTCGCTGTGTGGACCAAACGAGATCATCAACTTGCCCATTCCTGATCGACGTACCGATCCAGAGGTCGAACTGGCGGTGATCATTGGCCAACGCGCCCGGAATCTGCCCGTCGAACAGGCCCTGGAGGTGGTGTTCGGCTACGCTATCGGCATAGACATGACCGTACGCGGTTCGGAATTTCCCTCTTTTCGTAAATCGGCCGATGGATTTTCGGTGTTGGGCCCGTGGATTGTCACCCCTGACGAAATCGGCGATCCGAACGCGCTGGATCTCAGTATTCGGGTCAACGGCCAGCTCAGGCAGCACTCCAACACCCGCCACCTGATTTATAACGTACAACGCCTGATCGCCTATGCCTCGGCGATGTTTACCCTGTGGCCGGGGGACGTGATTTATACCGGTACGCCGTCAGGTGTCTCCGCGATACAGGCAGGCGACCGCATCGACGTCAGTATCGAACGCATCGGTGCGATGTCGGTCACGATAGCCGACAGCGCACCCTGACAAGCCCTATTTTCGATGCCTCTGGCCCCGTATCTGTCGTACACTTCGCGCTATAGGTTCCACTATTGCCACGGTAACAGGTTGTATGAGAACACCGCTGATCACCCGTGAAGGGTACGACAAACTGAAACAAGAACTGGATTACCTCTGGCGTGAAGATCGGCCAGAGGTCACCAAAAAAGTGACCTGGGCGGCCAGCCTTGGCGACAGAAGTGAAAATGCCGATTATCAGTACAACAAAAAACGGCTGCGGGAGATCGATCGCCGCGTGCGCTACCTGACCAAATGCCTCGAACAGTTGAAAATCGTCGACCACTCGCCGCAACAAGAAGGCAAAGTGTTCTTCGGTGCCTGGGTAGCGGTGGAAAATGAAGACGGTGAGATTAAACGCTTTCGCATCGTCGGCTATGACGAGATTTTTGGCCGTCGAGACTACATCTCCATCGATTCACCGATGGCCCGCGCCCTGCTGAAAAAAGAAGTGGGTGATGCCGCCACCGTCAACACCCCGGCGGGTGATGCGCTGTGGTATGTGAATGAGATCGAGTACGTAAAATAAGATTTCGGCTTTTTCCTAGCGGGCGTCCGCCGCCGCGGTACAGGCCGCTTTACGTGCCCTGGCTGCCGAGAGGCGGCCCGCTTCACTGGCATTTTCCGCGCGCAATCCGTATAACTGTCCCCCTGTTTACTCACCATTATCAACAGATACCAGACCTATGAATGACCCACTGAGCCGCATTATTGCAACAGAACTGCAGGCCCGGCCGGAGCAAGTTGACTCCGCCATCCGTCTGCTGGATGAAGGTAATACCGTGCCCTTTATTGCACGCTATCGTAAGGAAGTCACCGGGGGTTTGGACGATACCCAACTGCGCCAGCTGGAAACCCGCCTGGGTTATCTGCGTGAACTGGAAGACCGCCGTCAGACCATCCTTAAATCGATCGACGAGCAGGGCAAACTGACCGAACAGCTGGCGGGGGCGATCACCGCCACGCAAAGCAAAACCGAACTCGAAGACCTCTACCTGCCTTACAAACCCAAGCGCCGTACCCGTGGACAGATCGCCATCGAAGCCGGTCTGGAGCCCCTGGCGGACAGCCTGTGGCAGGATCCTCAGCAGCAGCCGGAAACGCTGGCCGAACGCTACGTTGACGCCGACAAAGGCGTAGCGGACGTGAAAGCCGCCCTCGACGGCGCGCGTTACATTCTGATGGAGCGCTTCGCTGAAGACGCCGCGCTGCTGGCCAAGGTTCGTAATTACCTGTGGAAGCACGCGCATCTGGTCTCCAAAGTGGTGGAAGGCAAAGAAGAAGCCGGCGCGAAATTCCGCGACTACTTCGATCACCATGAACCTATTGCCCAGGTGCCTTCACACCGTGCGCTGGCCATGTTCCGTGGCCGCAACGAAGGCGTGCTGCAACTGGCGCTGAACGCCGACCCACAGTTTGAAGAAGCCCCGCGTGAAAGCCAGGCGGAACAGATCATCATCAGCCATCTCGATCTGCGCCTGAATAACGCCCCGGCCGATGCCTGGCGCAAAGCGGTGGTCAACTGGACCTGGCGTATCAAGGTGCTGCTGCATCTGGAAACCGAACTGATGAGTACCGTGCGTGAACGTGCGGAAGACGAAGCAATCAACGTCTTTGCCCGTAACATGCACGATCTGATGATGGCCGCACCGGCCGGTATGCGCGCGACCATGGGGCTGGATCCGGGCTTGCGTACCGGGGTAAAAGTGGCAGTGGTGGATTCCACCGGCAAACTGGTCGCCACCGACACCGTCTATCCGCACACCGGACAGACCGCCAAAGCCTCTGCCATCGTCGCGGCACTGTGTATCAAACATAAAGTGGAACTGGTCGCCATCGGCAACGGGACCGCATCGCGTGAAACCGAGCGTTTTTACCTTGATTTGCAGCAGCAGTTCGGCGAAGTCAAAGCGCAGAAAGTGATCGTCAGCGAAGCCGGTGCCTCGGTGTATTCCGCCTCCGAACTGGCGGCACTGGAGTTCCCTAACCTCGACGTCTCGCTGCGTGGTGCCGTCTCCATCGCCCGCCGCCTGCAAGATCCGCTGGCCGAACTGGTAAAAATCGATCCGAAATCCATTGGCGTCGGTCAGTACCAGCACGATGTCAGCCAAAGCCAACTGGCGAAAAAGCTGGATTCGGTGGTTGAAGACTGCGTGAATGCCGTTGGGGTCGATTTGAACACCGCTTCAGTGCCACTGCTGACCCGCGTGGCCGGCCTGACGCGCATGATGGCGCAGAATATCGTCACCTGGCGTGATGAGAACGGCCGTTTCAGCAACCGTGAACAACTGTTGAAAGTCAGCCGCCTGGGGCCAAAAGCCTTTGAGCAGTGTGCCGGCTTCCTGCGCATCAACCACGGCGAAAACCCGCTGGATGCCTCGACCGTTCACCCGGAAACCTACCCGGTGGTCGAACGCATTCTGGCTGCCACCCACCAGGCCCTGCAGGATCTGATGGGTAACCCGGCCGCGGTACGCAGCCTGAAGGCCAGCGATTTCACCGACGAGAAGTTCGGTATGCCAACGGTGACCGACATCCTGAAGGAGCTGGAGAAACCCGGCCGCGATCCGCGTCCGGAATTCAAAACCGCCACCTTCGCTGAAGGCGTTGAAACCCTCAATGACCTGCAGCCGGGGATGATCCTGGAAGGTTCGGTGACCAACGTCACCAACTTCGGTGCCTTTGTGGATATCGGCGTACATCAGGACGGCCTGGTACATATCTCCTCGCTGGCGGACAAGTTTGTCGAAGATCCACACACCGTGGTGAAAGCCGGCGACGTCGTCAAAGTGAAGGTGATGGAAGTGGACCTTCAGCGCAAACGCATCGCGCTGAGCATGCGTCTGGACGAGCAACCGGGTGAAGGTTCACCGCGCCGTGGCAACAATTCCGCCCCGGCCAAGGATAATGCAAACCGGGCACCGGCCAATAAGGGTAAACCGCGCGGCGGCAACAACAACACCTCGGCAGGTAACAGCGCTATGGGTGATGCGTTGGCAGCGGCATTCGGCAAAAAATCTTAATCAGGCCCTAACCCGGCTAGTAGGATGCAGGGCGGAGTTCACTCCGCCCTTTCCTACCGAAATATCCCCGTGATTTTTGACCCGCCTCAATAAACCTGCATTTTTCTCCAATCTTACCAACGGCCATAATGACCCGATGTTATAGGCCTGAAAATAACGCTACCTAACCATCGATTAACACCGCTATTAACATCATATTCTCATTTCGCCATTTCCCAGCGAAACACAAATAGTTACCGCTCGTATTCAGCCGGCGAGATGTTGCCAGATAAATACCGATATTGGTGCCACCCGATCAAAGCGGCCAAATCTGCCGCTAATTTTTTCAAACTGGAAAAAATCACTACAATCGCGTAACTGATTTAACTCGCCATTCGCATTTGCACCCTGCCAAACCGGGTGATAAAACTAGTCCCGTCAGGCAGTCTCGATGGTTAAATGTGATCGCCACAACTTTTGGTTACCAATACCCCTATTTTTTGTATTGAATACGATAATGATTCTCACTATTATTATTTTGCGTGTTCACTGCATTACCTCATGGATTGAAAACGTCGGCAGCCCGCCATGTTTACCGCGGCGCTTCCTTTGGAACGTTCTTTTATCATCATCGGCCCAATAAGCTGGGCTCAGGGAAGGTTACATGCATCTTCTGCCTAAACGGTCGTATAAGATCGCCGGCTTCGCCAATGAAATCGGCCCAGCCTACCGCCAGAAACTGTTATCACTCGGCATGCTGCCGGGTTCGTCGTTTGAAGTGGTGCGCGTCGCGCCGCTGGGTGATCCCATAGAAATTAAAACCCGCCGCGTCAGCCTGGTGCTGCGCAGGAAAGATCTGGCCCTGATCCTGCTCGACGACCCATCCTGACGCTGAGTCGCCTTGCCTTGGCCACGCGCATCGCCTGGCCCCATTTCCCTTGACTGATATCACGCAAAATTATGAAAAAACTCACTATTGGCTTAATAGGAAATCCTAATTCCGGTAAGACTACGCTGTTTAACCAGCTGACCGGAGCGCGCCAGCGGGTTGGTAACTGGGCGGGCGTAACGGTAGAGCGTAAAGAAGGCCTGTTCACCACGCCGCAATCCCAGGTCAAACTGGTCGATTTACCCGGCACCTACTCCCTGACCACCATCTCGGAGCAAACCTCTCTCGACGAGCAGATCGCCTGCCACTACATTCTGAGCGGCGACGCCGATCTGCTGATCAACGTGGTCGATGCGTCCAACCTGGAACGCAATCTGTACCTGACGCTGCAACTGCTGGAGCTGGGTATTCCCTGCATCGTCGCGCTGAACATGCTGGATATCGCCAGAAGCCAAAAAATTGATATTGATATCGCTGCCCTGTCCGCACGCCTCGGCTGTCCGGTGGTGCCGCTGATCTCCACCAAGGCCGACGGTATTGGCGTACTAAAGCAGATGATCGACAATCATCAGTTCAACGAATTGAAAGCGCTGGTGCTCTACCCACCGGTGCTACTCAAAGAAATGACCACGCTGAGCGACGCCATGCCACAGAGCCTGCCGAGCGAACAGCGTCGCTGGCTGGCACTGCAGATGCTGGAAGGCGATATCTACAGCCATACTTTAGCCGGTCCGGCGGCGGCCCTGCTGCCGGCAGCCAGGGAAGCTCTGCGACAACAGCAGCAGGACGACCCGGCACTGGTGATCGCCGATGCACGCTACCAGTCGATCGCCACCCTGTGTGACGCCGTCAGTAATTCTCAGCAGGCGATGCCAAACCGCCTGACCGAAGCATTGGATAAAGTGATCCTCAATCGCTGGCTGGGGGTGCCAATCTTCCTGCTGGTGATGTATCTGATGTTCCTGCTGGCAATCAACCTCGGCGGTGCACTGCAGCCGATTTTCGATATCGGTTCGGCGGCGATCTTTATCCAGGGCATTCAATGGATTGGCTACACCCTGCATTTCCCTGAATGGCTGACTATTTTCCTGGCGCAGGGGGTCGGTGGCGGTATCAATACCGTGCTGCCGCTGGTGCCGCAAATCGGCATGATGTACCTGTTTCTGTCGTTCCTCGAAGACTCCGGCTACATGGCACGGGCGGCCTTCGTGATGGATCGCCTGATGCAGGCACTCGGGCTGCCCGGTAAATCTTTCGTGCCGCTGATTGTCGGCTTTGGCTGCAACGTGCCCTCCATCATGGGCGCACGCACGCTGGATGCTCAGCGCGAGCGCCTGATTACCATCATGATGGCCCCCTTCATGTCCTGCGGTGCCCGGTTGGCCATCTTCGCCGTCTTTGCCGCTGCCTTCTTCGGTCAGGACGGAGCGGGCGTGGTGTTCTCTTTGTATATGCTCGGCATTGTGGTGGCGATCCTCACCGGACTGGTGCTGAAGTACACCATCATGCGCGGCGAAGCCTCGCCCTTCGTGATGGAGCTGCCGGTCTACCATGTGCCGCACCTGAAAAGTCTGCTGCTGCAAACCTGGCAGCGACTGAAAGGCTTCGTCCTGCGTGCCGGTAAAGTGATCGTGATTGCCAGCATCTTCATTGGCGGCCTGAACAGCTTTTCGTTCAGCGGCAAGCCGGTGGATAACATCAATGATTCCGCACTGGCGTCGGTGTCCAAGGTGCTGACACCGCTGCTGCAGCCTATGGGTGTGCACAATGATAACTGGCAGGCCACCGTCGGTCTGGTGACCGGCGCCATGGCGAAAGAAGTGGTGGTCGGCACGCTGAACACGCTGTACACCGCCGAACATATCAATAACACCGAATTTGATGCCGCCAACTTTAACCTGCTGGACGAACTGGGCGGGGCACTGGCAACCACCTGGCAAGGTCTGAAAGACACCTTTAGCCTGAGCGTGCTGTCCAACCCGATTGAGGCCAGCAAGGGCGACGGGGAAATGGACGTCGGTTCAATGGGTGTGATGAGCAGCAAATTCGGCTCTGGGGTTTCTGCCTACAGCTACCTGATCTTCGTGTTGCTGTACGTCCCCTGCGTCTCGGTCATGGGGGCTATCGCCCGTGAATCCAGCCGTGGCTGGATGACCTTCTCCATTCTCTGGGGGCTGAATGTCGCTTACTCGTTGGCCACGCTGTTTTATCAGGTCGCCACCTTCAGCCAGCATCCGCAGTATAGCCTGACGGCAATCGCCATCGTGGTGCTGTTCAATCTGTTGATCCTGTTCGGCCTGCGTCGGGCGCGCAGCCGGGTAACGGTGCGTCTGGGCAATGCCACGCCGACAACCTGTTGCCAGGGAGCCAAGGGGGACTGTCACTGATGGCCGGCCTGCTGCAGATCCGTGATGCATTGGCGCTGCACGGTAACGTGCAGGCGCTTCAACTCAGCCGTCAGCTGGCGGCCCCACTGCCGTTAGTACAGGCAATGCTGGAGCGTTTAATCGCGATGGGGAAAGTAGAGCGTATCGAGCAGGATAACAGCGCCTGCCTGAGCGGCAGTTGCAAAAGCTGCCCTGAGGGCCAGGGTTGCATTACGGTGGTCTATCGTTTGAAGTCGTAAGGATCGGGGCGCGGCACAGGCGCGCCCCTGTTTAATCAGTCGTTATTTCTTATCTTTATACACGTCAGCAGTAGCGCTGAACTTACCGTGTTCGCGACCGGCGATAATCACGTAATACTGACCGCCTTTTTCATCCGCCTGCTTTGACAGCGCGGCTTTAACATCCATTGGTGCAGTTTCACCAGTAGTATGGATGGTATCAATTTTGGTGTATTTCTCAGGGTTCTTGGCGACGTCTTCTTTGGTCAGTAAAGTTGCTGCCATGGTGCTGAAAGACACTGAACCTACAACTAACGCGGCAATAATCATTTTCAAAGATTTCATTACAATACCTCTCAATGGATAATTTATTTATTATGAAAACTGTCCAGGGTAAATACGTAATAACACCGACTGCCGTGACATCTTCTGACCTCGTTGCTATCCCTGACGAGAGCCGTTTTCCCAGAGACGAAACGCCAAAGTAAAAAAACCGTGAACGGTTTTTTCATTTCCCAGCCAACGCAGCTACCCCCTTAAGTATCGGACAGGTTTATTTTTTATCCACTAAGTTGCTCTTTTTTTAACGCTTTATTGTGCGTTTTAGCGGCGGATCCCACTTTTTGCCACAAAGGTGCAGATAATTTCAGCGAATTCATCAGGCTGGGAAATAAATGGCGCGTGAGCCGCTTTCGCAATGATGATTGACGGCGAGTGTGGCCAACTGACGTCGAGCAATCCGGCGACCTTACGCGGCACTAATCCGTCCAGATAACCGTAAACCCGCAACAGGGGCAGCGGCAGCTGCGCCAACGGCTGACGCAAGTCCGCCGTCCGCAGTATTTCAAGCCCACCGTTCAGGACTTCAACACTCGGCGTCGGCTGGTTAAGCACCACCGATTTCAGCAGACGGGCGTCCTGCCGTGCGCTTTCCGTTCCCAGCGTCTGTAATGCCAGAAAACGCTCTACGGTGCGCTGAAAATCCTGGCTCAACTGATGCTGAAAACCGCTCAGCACTTCCGGACGGATCCCCGGCCAGTCATCCTGCGCCGTAAAGCAGGGCGAAGAGGCCACGGTGATCAGCCCACGTACCCGCTGCGGTTGCATCAGCGCAACCTGACTGGCCACCAGCCCGCCGAGCGACCAACCTAGCCACCAGGCCTGCGCCGGTGCGGCATCCAATACGATTTCCGCCATTTGCTCGAGCGACATCGCAGCAAACCCCTGGCTGCGGCCATAGCCCGGCAGATCGACCAAATGCAGGCGAAAATGCGGCGTCAGTCGCTCAAGCATGCAACTCCACACTTCCGCATTCAGTCCCCAGCCGTGCAGCAGCACAAGATCGCGATCGCCTTCACCTATTGTTTGCCAGTACAACGCTGTCATCCGTTATTGTCCTTTCATTCTCATCCATCAGGGAGGACGGCTATGCTATCAATCCGCAGCCGCTGTTGGCTATGCCGACAGTCATTACATCTTAGCCGTCAGGGTATCTGCAGCTACTGCCTGCGCCAAATGGCCACAAAACCGCTGTGCTGCCCCCGCTGCGGCCTGCCTGCCGGGGATGCTGCATTACCCTGTGGCCGCTGCCTGCAACAGCCGCCCCCCTGGCAGGCGCTGGTGTTTGTCAGCGACTACCAAGCCCCGTTGCGCCAACTGATCAAAAAATTCAAGTTTCAGCACACGCCAGAGTTGGCACCGCTGCTGGCACGGTTAATTTTGCTAAACTGGCAGCGAGCGCACCGAGAGCAATATCTGAACAGACCCGATGTGATTTTAGCAGTACCCTTACAGGCTAAACGTTGCTGGCGTCGCGGCTATAACCAAAGCGATTTGCTAGCGCGGCCGCTGGCGTACTGGCTGGGCTGCGACTACCGCCCAGCCGCCCTGAGCCGGGTGCGAAAAACCGCCCCACAGCAACGGTTGCCGGCCCGTATGCGACGGCGTAATTTACGCGGTGCATTTCGCTGTCATGAACCTTTGGCGGGTCGACACGTCGCCCTGCTGGACGATGTGGTGACGACGGGCAGTACGGTGGCAGAAATTTCCAGGTTGTTGCAGCGGCAGGGAGTCGCATCAATACAGATTTGGTGCGTTTGCCGCACGTTGTAGTGCCAAGGCAATGGGCGTATTATAACCTAGTATAGAAGTCAACTATTTGAACTAACGAGCTAATGCCATGATTCGTATAACAGATACTGCACAGGAACACTTTGCCAAACTGCTGGCAAATCAAGAGGAAGGCACCCAAATCCGCGTATTCGTGATCAACCCGGGTACGCCTACGGCCGAATGCGGTGTCTCTTATTGCCCGCCGGACGCGGTTGAAGCGACAGACACCGAGCTGAAGTTCGAAAAGCTGTCCGCCTATATCGACGAACTGAGCAAACCTTATCTGGACGATGCCGAGATCGACTTCGTCACCGACCAACTGGGCTCGCAGCTGACGCTGAAAGCGCCAAACGCCAAAATGCGTAAAGTGGACGACAACGCACCGCTGATGGAGCGTGTTGAATACGTACTGCAGTCACAGATCAACCCACAGCTGGCAGGCCACGGCGGCCGTGTTACGCTGATGGAAATCACTGATGACAGCCTGGCGATCCTGCAGTTCGGCGGCGGTTGTAACGGGTGTTCAATGGTCGATGTGACCCTGAAGGAAGGCATCGAGAAAGAGCTGCTGCAGAAGTTCCCTGAACTGAAAGGCGTGCGCGATTTGACCGAGCACCAGCGCGGTGAGCACTCCTATTATTAATCCCCTGTTTTAGGGCCAGATGCCCCACAGCGGATAAAAAAAATGCCGGATTCGGTTCGCCCAATCCGGCATTTTTACGTCAATTACCCTACCGAGACCTTGCGTCGCCGCTTGTCCAAATCCTTCAGTAACCGGTTGACCTGCTGATCGGCAAACATCTCCTCCAGCGTGTGGGTCAGTTTACGTCGCCAGTTCGGGTACTGATCGCTGGTGCCGGGAATATTGACCGGATCCGCCATATCCAGCCAATCTTCCGGCTGCAGACCCAGCAACGCGCTGGCGCTGTCGGCGACATAACGCTGTAAGCCCCGATTAAGCAACGGGCTCATATTCAACAACGCCGCCTTTTTTCCTACCTTCTGCGGCACACAACCATAGTGATGCAGCCCGTCCAGCAACCCCTGCTTGGCTCGTTCACGGTCGGCAAACAGCCCTTTCAGGATCTCCGCATCCGGATACAATCCCAGTTGGTTGCCCAACTGCAGGTCACCACTTTGCCAATAGCCGCGCAGCGTCGGCAGATCGTGGGTGGTGATGGTCGCCATGGCCTGCACCGGATAGGCCTGCGGTGCGCGGAAATGGTTCTCCCCATCACGTTCAAAATACAGCACCTTATAGGAGTAGACGCCGCTGTCGCGGAGCTTGCCGACAATCTCGACCGGAACGGTACCGAGGTCTTCGCCAATCACCATACAGCGGTGGCGTTGGCTTTCCAGCGCCAGTACCGCCAGCAGATCGTCCACCGGGTATTTCACATAGGCGCCATGAACCGCGGTTTCACCGTAGGGGATCCACCACAGACGCAGCAACGCCATCACGTGGTCAATACGCAGCGCGCCGCAGCTGGTCATATTGGCGCGCAGCAGATCGATAAACGGCTGGTAGCCCCGTGCCGCCATCACATGGGGGTCCACCGGCGGCAGGCCCCAGTTTTGCCCCAACGGGCCCAGAATATCCGGCGGTGCGCCTACCGAAGCTTTCAGACAATAAAGCTCGCGCTCGCACCAGGTTTCCGAGCCCCCTTCCGCTACGCCGACCGCCAAATCGCGGTACAGGCCGATCGGCATCTGTTGTTGTTGGCTCTGGCGGAAACAATCGGCGAACTGGCTGGCCGCCAACCACTGCAGCCACAGGTAAAACGTCACCTGATCCTGCTGTTGCTGACAAAATTGCTGCACCGCAGCGCTGTCGCCCTGTTGATATTGCTCAGGCCAGGCCGGCCAACCCCACAGGCTGCTGTCTTTGGCAGCCAGATGGGCATGCAGTGCATCAAAAGCAGCCTGCTGATACAAGCTGTCGCCACCGTCGAGAACAAACTGCTCAAATGCCTGACGTTGCGCGTCACTCGCTTTACGTGCCTGGAACAGCGGGAACGCCAGCTTTAGCGCCGCCAGCTTCAGCTGCGTCACCGTGCTGTAATCCACCTGCTCGCTGCTACGCGCCGCGGCCAGCTTCTTTTGCGTGGCCGGTTTCAGCCACCATTGCTGCGCGGCGTCATTGCGCTGGAAATCTTCCACCGCGTTCACATCGATATAAATCACGTTCAGCCAGCGGCGCGATGACGGACTGTACGGGCTGGCGCTTTCCGGATTAGCCGGATACAGCGCGTGGATCGGGTTCAGCCCGACAAAAGCGCCGCCTCGTTCACCGACCTGCTCCACCATCTGGCGCAGATCGCCAAAGTCACCGATGCCCCAGTTACGATCGGAACGCAGGGTGTAAAGCTGGACGCAAGCGCCCCACAGCTTCTTTCCGGTCAGCAAGGCATCCGGTTCATAGCAGCGTTTCGGCGCCACGATCAGCCGACACGGCCACTGCTGCTCGCCCTGCTTCAGCGTCAGTTGGTGATACCCCGGCGGCAACTCGCCTGGCAGGGTAAAGGTTTTACGTGCGCTGGCGCGCCCCTGCTGCTGGCCGCCGTCCTCGCGCTGCAACGTCCACAGATACTCACCGCTACCCGCCAATGGCAACGCCACCGGCGTACCCTGATAGAAGACCTTCACCGCCGGAAGCGGCGTCACTGCCACCTCCTGCGGGGTAGTGCCGCGCCCCATGGCGTCCAGCAATCGGCGTTTGGTGTCCTCAGCGATCGCCTGCTGTTGACCGTGGGCATTAATATAATCGGCAGCGATACCCGCCTGAGCGGCCGCCTGATCGATGACCTTGCGATCCATTCGCTCTCCTTAACGCTTGGCTTGCCAGATACGCTGCTGGTAGTCGCGGATCGAACGATCCGAACTGAACATACCGACACGCGCGGTGTTAAGAATAGTACGACGCGTCCATTCATCACGGTCACGATAGAGTTCGTCTACCTGCTGTTGAGCTTTGCAGTAAGAAGCAAAGTCCGCCAGCACCAGGTAAGGGTCGCCCCCTTCCAGCAGGCTGTGCAGCATCATGTCGAAAGCATGCTTGTCGCCATGGCTGAACGCACCACTTGCCAGCTCGTCCAGGATCGCCTTCAGGTGCTTGTCTTTCTTGCGGTAGCTGAGCGGATCATAGCCTTTCGCCAGCAGCGCCTTTACCTGATCCACGGTATTGCCGAAGATAAAGATATTGTCTTCGCCCACCTGCTCGGCGATCTCCACATTAGCGCCATCCAGGGTGCCGACGGTCAGCGCGCCGTTCAACGCCAGCTTCATGTTGCCGGTGCCGGAAGCCTCTTTGCCTGCGGTCGAGATCTGCTCGGAGATATCCGCCGCCGGGATCATCAGTTCAGCGACGGACACACGGTAGTCAGGAATAAACGCCACTTTCAGTCGATCCTTCACCAGCGGATCGTTGTTGATCTTTTCCGCTGCCTGGTTGATCGCATAAATGATGTTCTTCGCCAGATAGTAGCCCGGTGCCGCTTTAGCGCCGAACAGGAAGACCCGCGGCACGATATCCAGCTGCGGGTTATCGCGCAGTTGGCGATACAGCGACAGAATGTGCAGCAGGTTCAAATGCTGGCGTTTGTATTCGTGCAGGCGTTTGATCTGCACGTCGAAAATCGCGTCCAGGTTCAGCGTCAGCCCCATCACGTCGTGCACGTAGTTGGCTAATATGACTTTGTTATCGCGTTTAATTTGCTGATAACGCTGGCGGAATGCCGCATCATCGGCGTATTTCTCCAGCCCTTTCAGGGCATCGAGATCGTTCGCCCACTCCACCTTCAGCGTTTCATCAATCAGCCCTGACAGCGCCGGGTTGCATTGCTTCAGCCAGCGACGTGGCGTGATGCCGTTGGTGACGTTATGGAATTTGTTTGGCCACAGTTGGTGATATTCCGGGAACAGGTCCTTCACCACCAGATCGGAGTGCAGCTGGGCCACGCCGTTGACCGCAAAGCCGCTGACCACGCACAGATTAGCCATGCGCACCTGTTTGTCATGGTGTACCGCCAGTTTGGCCCATACCGCGTCGTCGCCCGGCCAGTGTTTATCCACCAGCTTTTTGAAGTTGGCGTTGATCTGCTTGATGATGGAGAAATGACGCGGCAGCAGGCTGCGCACCAGTTTCTCATCCCAGCACTCCAGCGCTTCCGGCATCAGGGTATGGTTGGTGTAGGCGAAAGTTTTACTGGTAATCGCCCAGGCGGCATCCCAGTCCAACTGATGTTCATCCAGCAGAATGCGCAGCATTTCCGGAATGGCGATGGTCGGATGGGTGTCGTTCAACTGGATCACTTCGTACTTCGGCAGATCTTCAATCTTGCGCCCTGCCAGATGGTGCTTACGCAGAATATCGGCCACCGAGCAGGCGCACTGGAAGTATTGTTGCATCAGGCGCAGGCGCTTGCCCGCCTGGTGGTTATCATTCGGGTACAGCACCTTGGTCAACTTGGCCGCTTCTACGCCCTGCTTCTCCGCCTGCAGGAATTTTCCGTCGTTGAAATCGCTCAGGTCAAACGGATGCTGGTGGGTCGCCTGCCACAGGCGCAGCGGCTGGGTCACGCCATTACGGAAGCCCAGCACCGGCAAGTCCCAGGCTTCGCCGCGCAGGGTAAACTCAGGACGCCACAGTTCGCGGCCATCGGCCAGTTTTTCCAGTTTCCCACCAATGCCGACATCCACAGACAGCGCCGCATTGTGGCGGAACCACGGGTAGCTCTCGCGCTGCCAGTTATCCGGGGCCTCTTGCTGCTGGCCGCCGCTAAACGACTGACGGAACAGCCCATACTGGTAATTCAGCCCGTAGCCGGTGGCCGGTTGTTCCACCGTCGCCATCGAATCCAGGAAACAGGCCGCCAAACGCCCCAGCCCGCCATTGCCCAACGCCGGATCGGTTTCCTGCTCCAGCAGGTCTGCCAGCTTGATATCCTGTTCCGCCAATGCCTGCTCGACGGTGTCGTACCAGCCCAGGTTAATCAGGTTGTTGGCCGTCAGGCGACCAATCAAAAACTCCATCGAAATGTAGTTCACATGGCGCAGCGGCTTACTGCTTTTACGCGGCGCAGGCTGTGCAGCAAGCTGCTCGGCCAGTGCGCGGCTTACCGCTTCCCACCATTGGTGCTGGGTCATCTGTTGTGCAGAACTGAGGCCAAACTGTTGCCACTGACGGGTCAGTGCCGCCAGAAAAGCATCCTTTTTAAGCGTAGGCTGTGACATAAGGAAAACTCTCTATCCAGTAAGTGGGTCAAATTACCGTTATCGTGCCGGGGCGAAGCAGTGAAGGCATCATCCCGCCTGGGGATTAGCTGGGGAGGAGGATTGGGGCGTAGTTAAAATTGTGATCTCAGGCACTTTTTGACTCCCTTGCATCATGCAAAAAAGCCCACCGACGAAGGCAGCGAGCACTGAGAATACGCTGAAAACTTGTTCAATGACGTTAGCATAGTTATTGCGCCGGCTATAGTGGCGTAGATTGCCAGAAATGCTTTTCTGTATCTGCGTCACCAAACCGTGCCACACCACGGCTATTCCACAAGGAATTGCCTGCAAACGTAAAAAAGTGTGATCAATAGCAATTTAACTCCAAGCCAATGCTGAACCTTGTTGCAATACGTTTAACGTTGTCAGAAGTTAGGAGGGGGATTAATTACGAGCCATAAAATAATTAGCCTCACTCCGATCCCGGCAGGCGTCACGATGAAAAAAACGCCATCGGGCAGGCCTACGGCGGCGGGAACCGCGCTTTTCACTCTGGAATACTATGCTGATCCCATCAAAACTGAGCCGCCCGGTACGGCTGCAAAATACCGTGATCCGCGATCGCCTGTTGGCCAAATTAGCCAGCGCGGCCAACTATCGTCTGACATTGGTCAATTGCCCTGCGGGATACGGAAAAACAACGCTGGTCGCACAGTGGGCGGCCGGTAAATCAGACTTAGGCTGGTACTCGCTGGATGAGAGCGACAACCAGCCCGAGCGTTTCGCCAGCTATTTGATCGCCGCCTTGCAACTCGCCAGCGGCGGTCACTGCGTGAAGAGCGAAGCACTGAGCCAAAAGCATCAGTACGCCAGCCTGTCGGCGCTGTTTGCCCAGTTGTTTATCGAACTGTCTGACTGGCACCAGCCGCTATACCTGGTGATTGATGACTACCACCTGATCACCAATGATGTCATTCACGAAGCCATGCGCTTTTTCCTGCGCCACCAGCCGGAAAACCTGACGCTGATCCTGCTGTCCCGTACCCTGCCCCCGCTGGGCATCGCCAACCTGCGCGTACGCGACCAGTTACTGGAAATGGGCACACAACAACTGGCATTTACCCATCAGGAAGCCAAACAATTCTTCGACTGCCGCCTGGTCGCGCCAATGGAGCAGCAAGACAGCAGCCGCCTGTGCGATGAGGTCGAAGGTTGGGCCACCGCGCTGCAGTTGATCGCCCTGTCTGCCCGGCAGTCTACCTCTTCCGCCCAACAGTCGGCCAAACGCCTGGCCGGGCTGAACGCCAGCCACCTGTCGGATTATCTGGTGGACGAAGTGCTGGATCACGTCGACGCCGAGGCACGCGCCTTCCTGCTGCGCTGCTCGGTATTGCGTTCCATGAACGATGCGCTGATCGTACGCCTGACCGGCGAAGACAACGGCCAGCAACGGCTGGAAGAGCTGGAGCGCCAGGGGTTGTTTATCCATCGCATGGACGACAGCGGTGAGTGGTTCTGCTTCCACCCACTGTTCGCCACTTTCCTGCGTCAACGCTGCCAATGGGAGCTGGCCCTGGAACTGCCCGGCTTGCACCGCGCCGCCGCCGAAGGCTGGCTGGCATTGGGTTACCCGGCAGAGGCCATTCATCACGCACTGGCGGCCAGCGACGTCAGCATGCTGCGCGACATCCTGCTGCAGCACGCCTGGTCACTGTTCCATCACAGCGAATTGGCCCTGCTGGAAGAGTGTCTGAATGCACTCCCCTATGAACGGCTGATTCAAAATCCCAAGCTGGCACTGCTGCAGGCCTGGCTGGCACAGAGTCAACATCGCTACAGCGAAGTGAACACCCTGCTGGAGCGGGCCGAACAGGCGATGCGCGAGCAAAAAATTGAGGTTGACCGCACCTTGCAGGCCGAATTTGACGCCCTGCGCGCCCAGGTGGCGATCAACGCCGGTAAACCGGAAGAAGCCGAGCGTCTGGCCACCGAAGCGCTGAAGTTCCTGCCACTTTCCAGCTATTACAGCCGTATTGTCGCCACTTCGGTGACCGGCGAAGTCCATCACTGCAAGGGCGAACTGGCCCGGGCGCTGCCGATGATGCAGCAAACCGAGCAAATGGCCCGGCGTCATCAGGCATACCACTATGCGCTGTGGGCGCTGTTGCAGCAGAGCGAAATTCTGATTGCACAGGGTTTCCTGCAGGCCGCCTACGAAACTCAGGACAAAGCTTTTGAGTTGGTGCGTGAACAGCACCTGGAACAGTTGCCGATGCATGAGTTCCTGCTGCGCATCCGTTCGCAGATCCTGTGGTCATGGTCGCGGCTGGACGAAGCGGAAGATGCGGCCCGCGAAGGCCTGAAAATCCTGGCCAACTACCAACCTCAGCAGCAGCTGCAATGCATTGCCATGCTGGCAAAATGTTCACTGGCGCGTGGCGATTTGGATAATGCCAACGCGCACATGCAACGTTGCGAAGTGCTGTTGCACGGCACCCAGTACCATCGCGACTGGCTAACCAACGCCGATAAACCGCGGGTGATCCACTGGCAGATGACCGGCGACACCGCGGCGGCGGCCCAATGGTTGCGTCAGACCGAAAAACCCGGCATGGCGGACAACCACTTTATGCAGGGCCAGTGGCGCAACATTGCCCGGGTGCAAATCATGCTGGGCCAGTATGAAGAGGCCGGGGTGGTGTTGGACGAACTCAACGAAAACGCCCGCCGTCTGCGACTGGTCAGCGATCTGAACCGTAACCTGCTGCTCAGCAACCAACTTTACTGGCAGATGGAACGCAAAAGCGACGCACAAAAGGTACTGATGGAGGCGCTGTCACTGGCCAGCCGCACCGGATTTATCAGCCACTTTGTCATTGAAGGCGAAGCGATGGCGCAGCAGTTGCGCCAACTGATCCAGCTCAATACGCTGCCGGAGCTGGAAAACCACCGCGCCCAACGTATTCTGCGCGACATCAATCAACATCATCGGCATAAGTTCGCGCATTTTGACGAGAATTTCGTCGATAAGCTATTAACGCACCCGCAGGTGCCGGAACTGATCCGCACCAGCCCGCTGACGCAGCGCGAATGGCAGGTGCTGGGGCTGATTTACTCCGGTTACAGCAATGACCAGATCGCCGGCGAGCTGGCGGTGGCGGCCACCACCATCAAAACCCACATCCGCAACCTGTACCAAAAGCTGGGCGTCGCCCACCGACAGGAAGCGGTACAGCAAGCTCAGCAGTTGCTGAAGATGATGGGCTACGGCGCTTAAAAGACCACCTCAACAGCGCGTGGAAGGGCTGTTGAGGTAAAAGATGGCCGCAAAGCGGCCATCTGGCTTACTTGCTCTGGTGATAGATTGTTACCGAAATAACGTTGTCGGAGAGATTCCAACTTCCCTTTCCAGTCGACAACATCACACCAGATACAACGAGCACAACACAAAAGTATCGTTTCATTGTGCGGTCCATGCTCAAACCGCTTCACGTCAGCACCACCGGTGATACCACCGTGAAAAGCAAGCACCGAACCGTGCTTGCATTTACGGCTATTGGAATCCTTTCCCCAAAACCGATGCCCACTTGCTTAAGGTGACGGAAAAGCCCACAAATACTATATGCCTTTTATGCTGGCCTGACACTTGACACTGCATGTTAAGCAGAACAAAATATGAACACCGGATCGTGCTTGCACTACATCAGTATCAAACCTGCTGGAATGGCCGCTTACCGGACTAGCACAAAAAAACCGCCATCTCGGCGGTTTTTTTGTTTCTGTCCCTAAGAACATGGCTGTCAGCCCGCAGGATAAGCTTCAAAAATGCAGTTTAAGGTATGAAGCCGATACGCCGCCTAAAAACCATAATATTGCTCTGGTCTTAATTGCCTCGGAGTTGGTTACAATAGCGACATTACTAATTACGAGGCAGTCGGAAGTCATGGAACAGTTTGAAGCGATCAACGTTGAGCAGGCGTACAGCCGTTGGAAAGACGGCAGTGCCGCCCTGGTCGATATCCGCGATCCACAGAGTTTTGAAGCCGGGCATACGCCGGGCGCTTTTCACCTTACCAACGCCAGCCTGCAAACTTTTATGCAGCAGAATGACTTCGAGCGGCCGGTGATGGTGATGTGCTACCACGGCAACAGCAGCCGCAGCGCGGCGCAATACCTGCTGCATCAGGGGTTTGACGCGGTGTACAGCATCGACGGCGGCTTTGAGGCCTGGGCGCGCCAGTATCCGCAGGACGTTGAAACCTCCGTATAATCCTTTTCCGTCCCTGCGACGGGTTCCTTTCTCGCGCCGTTAGTGAGTGTTTTTACTGGTTTTTCGCAGATCCTTTGCCTGCGCTCAGGATTTCGACGGTATAATCGGCCGTCAACGCCGTCGGGTCACCGGCGGCTAAAATCATTCACTTAGACGGAAGAGCAATGGTTAGAGTAATCGCCGTATCCAATCCCCGCCTGGCGCAGGCCTTTGTCGACTACATGACGACACAGGGCATTGAGCTAAAGGTGCACAATACCGGCGAGACGGCGGAAATCTGGCTGGCAGACGACCATCATCTGGAGCAGGTTCAGCACGAGCTGCAGCAGTTCCTGATCGACCCGCTCAACAGTCGCTATCGCGCCGCCAGCTGGCAGGCCGGTAATACCGACGCCGATCTGCACTACCAGGGCTTTTCCTACCTGCAAACCCTGCGCAGCAAAGCCGGGCCGCTGACGCTGGGCGTGATGGTGCTGTGCATTGCGGTCTATATCCTGATGCAGGCGCTGGGCGACGACACGGTGATGTACTGGCTCTCCTGGCCGCAAAACAGCAGCCAATACCTGCAACTGTGGCGCTGGGTCAGCCACGCTTTCCTGCATTTCTCCCTGCTGCATATCACCTTTAACCTGCTGTGGTGGTGGTATCTCGGCGGCCCGCTGGAAAAACGCCTCGGCGCCGGCAAACTGTTCGTGCTGGCGGTGGTCTCGGCCTTCTTCAGCGGCTGGGCGCAGTCACTGTTTAGCGGTGCCCTGTTCGGCGGCCTGTCCGGCGTAGTCTACGCGCTGATGGGTTACTGCTGGCTCAGCGGTGAAAGAGCGCCGGAACGCGGCCTGATGCTACCGCGCGGCCTGATGGTGTTTTCAGTTCTGTGGCTGGTAGCGGGATATTTCGATATTTTAGGAATGTCGATCGCTAACGCGGCACACGTGGCCGGTTTAGTGTTAGGGTTATTGATGGCATTTTGGGACACGCGTCATCGCGCGCACAACGAACAATAACAGCCAGGTACAAGCCAGGCGTTTTAGGGGATTACCGTGAAGCAAACACAGCGTCATGACGCTATTATCGAGCTGGTGCGCCTGCAGGGTTATGTCAGTACGGAAGAACTGGTCGAACATTTTGACGTTAGTCCGCAAACGATTCGCCGTGATTTAAATGACTTGGCCGATCAGAACAAAATCCAACGCCACCATGGTGGCGCAGCCTTGCCTTCCAGTTCGGTCAACGCCGCATACAACGATCGTAAAGTGATGTGGTCGGAACAGAAAGCGCGTATCGCCCAACGTGTCGCCAGCCAGATCCCGGATGGTGCCACGCTGTTTATCGATATCGGTACCACACCGGAAGCCGTCGCCCATGCGCTGATGAACCACAAGAACCTGCGCGTGGTGACCAATAACCTGAACGTCGCCACCCTGCTGACCGCCAAAGAAGACTTTCGTCTGATCCTGGCCGGCGGTGAAGTTCGCACCCGCGACGGCGGTATCATGGGTGAGGCCACGCTGGACTTTATCTCCCAGTTCCGCCTCGATTACGGCATTCTGGGCATCAGCGGCATCGATATGGATGGTTCGCTGCTCGAATTCGACTATCACGAAGTACGCACCAAACGCGCAATTATCGAAAACTCACGCTGTGTGATGCTGGTTACCGACCATTCCAAATTTGGTCGCAACGCGATGGTAAACCTCGGTAATATGAACCTGATCGACTACCTGTTTACCGACCAGCTGCCGCCACCGAGCGTGATGAAAATCATCGAACAGTACGACGTACAACTCGAGCTTTGCTAAGTCTTTCCCACCGCTGTTAAACCCAATGGCGCCGCCCATTGCGCCCTTCATGCCTGCCATTTTATTACGGGGTTCAGCCTGCTGAACCCCGTAATTCCTGACGCCAATATCCCTTCTCTTTGTATAACTACTATCATCAAACTGTTACCTCTATCACGCCTAAATGTTTTTGTTTGGTTAAGTCTTGGCTTGTTTGTTGGTTTTTGATTACAATCATGAGCGAAAACGAACATGAAAGAGCTATTTCGAACATCTGGAGGAAGTTGACGTGGAAACCAAAGACTTGATCGTTATCGGTGGCGGCATCAACGGTGCCGGCATCGCGGCCGATGCTGCCGGGCGCGGGCTGTCCGTTCTGCTACTGGAAGCGCAAGACTTGGCCTGTGCTACGTCTTCCGCCAGTTCCAAACTGATCCACGGTGGCCTGCGCTACCTGGAACACTACGAATTCCGTCTGGTGAGCGAAGCACTGGCCGAACGTGAAGTGCTGCTGAGACTGGCACCACACATTGCCTTCCCTATGCGCTTCCGCCTGCCGCATCAGCCACACCTGCGCCCGGCCTGGATGATCCGTATCGGCCTGTTCCTGTACGATCACCTGGGCAAACGCACCAGCCTGCCAGGCAGCAAGGGCTTGCGCTTTGGACCAGAATCGGTACTGAAGCCTGAGTTAAAGCGCGGTTTCGAATATTCTGACTGCTGGGTCGACGATGCTCGCCTGGTGGTACTGAACGCCCAGGAAGTGGAAAAGCGCGGTGGCGAAGTGCGCACCCGCACCAAAGTGACCCGCGCATGGCGTGAAAACGGCCTGTGGATGGTGGAAGCGGTCGACGTCGACAGCGGCAAAACCTTTACCTGGCGCGCCAAGGGCCTGGTGAACGCTACCGGCCCGTGGGTGAAACACTTCTTCGACGACGGCCTGAAGCTGAAATCCCCTTATGGTATTCGCCTGATCAAGGGCAGCCACATCGTGGTGCCACGTGTACACGATCAGCCGCAGTCCTACATTCTGCAGAACGAAGACCACCGTATCGTCTTCGTGATCCCATGGAATGACGAATTCTCGATCATCGGCACCACCGACGTGGAGTATCACGGCGATCCGAAAGACGTGAAGATCGACGATAACGAAATCAACTACCTGCTGAAAGTGTATAACGATCACTTCAAGAAGCAGCGAGGCCGCGACGATATCGTCTGGACTTACTCTGGTGTCCGTCCGCTGTGCGACGACGAGTCAGACTCACCGCAGGCGGTAACCCGTGACTACACGCTGGACGTGCATGACGAACAGGGCAAAGCGCCGCTGCTGTCGGTGTTCGGCGGCAAGTTGACCACCTACCGCAAGCTGGCTGAGCATGCGATGGAAAAACTGGCGCACTACTACCCTGGCTGCGGCCCGGCGTGGACCAAAAACGGTTCGCTGCCAGGTGGCGATATCGGTGGCGATCGCGACAGCTACGCCGCAAAACTGCGCCGTGAGCACAGCTGGTTGCCGGAATCACTGGCACGTCGCTTTGCACGCACTTACGGCAGCCACAGCGAGCTGATCCTGGCCAATGCCAATAGCCTCAGCGATCTGGGCGAAGATTTCGGTCATGGCCTGCATGAAGCCGAGTTGCGCTACCTGATCGACAAAGAATGGGTGGTGGAACTGGATGACGCAATCTGGCGCCGTACCAAGCTGGGCATGTGGTTGGACGAAGCGCAGCAGGCGCGGGTGAAAACCTGGCTGGCAGAACACGTGAAAGCGAAAACCTTGTCTCTGGCATCGTAATTTGCCAAAGCTGAAAAGGGCCGGATATCCGGCCCTTTTGCATTTACAGCTTGATAGGTTTGATGTGCCAGATTTCGTCCGCATACTCCTGAATGGTACGGTCGGAAGAGAAGTACCCCATATTGGCGATATTCAATATTGCCCGCCGCGTCCAGTCATCCTGATTACGGTACACCTCATCCACCTTGTCCTGCGTATCCACATAGCTGCGGTAATCGGCCAGCAGTTGGTAGTGATCGCCCAGGTTAACCAGTGAATCAAACAGGTTGCTGTAGCGTTTTGGCTCCTCAGGGCTGAAAACCCCGGTGGCGATCTGGGTCAACGCCTGATGCAACTCGGGATCCTGCTCATAGTAAAGATGCGGGTTGTAACCGTTGCGTCGCAGCTCTTCTACCTGCTCGGCGGTATTACCGAAGATAAAGATGTTCTCCTCCCCCACGTGCTCCAGCATCTCGACGTTAGCACCGTCCAGCGTGCCGATGGTCAGCGCACCGTTAAGAGCAAACTTCATGTTACTGGTGCCGGACGCCTCGGTGCCCGCCAGTGAGATCTGCTCGGAGAGATCCGCCGCCGGAATGATCATCTGCGCCAGGCTGACGCCGTAGTTCGGGATAAACACCACTTTCAGTTGCGTATGCACTCGCGGATCGTTGTTGATCACCTTGGCGACATCGTTGATCAAGCGGATGATCTGCTTGGCGGCGTAATAAGCCGAGGCCGCCTTGCCGGCAAAGATCACCACCCTTGGCACCCGCTCGGTTTCCGGATCCTGCAGCAGACGGTTATACAGCGTGATCACGTGCAGTACGTTGAGCAACTGCCGTTTGTACTCGTGGATACGCTTGATTTGTACGTCGAACAGCGCGTCCGGGTTGACCACCACATTCAGCGTTTTGGCGATATAGGTAGCCAGTCGCTCCTTGTTCTGCCGTTTGGCGGCCTGCACCGCCTGCAAGAAGCTCGGGTAATCAACATTGGCCTTGATCTCGCTCAGTTGGCTGAGATCGGTGCGCCAGGTCTGTCCGATGCTGTCATCCAGCACGGCGGAGAGCGGCCGGTTAGCCAGCCCCAGCCAGCGGCGCGGCGTCACCCCGTTGGTTTTATTGCAGAAGCGATCGGGGAAGATATGGGCAAAATCGGCAAACAGCGATTGCACCATCAGCTCGGAATGCAACGCGGAAACGCCATTAACCTTGTGGCTGGCTACCACAGCCAGCCAGGCCATGCGTACCCGGCGGCCATTGGTTTCATCAATGATCGACACTCGCGCCAGCAGGTCGTTATCGCCCGGCGCAACCTCTTGCACATGTTTGAGGAAGTGATCGTTGATCTCGAAAATCAGCTGCAGGTGACGCGGCAGGATCCGGCCGATCATATCCAGCGGCCAGGTTTCCAACGCTTCGCTCATCAACGTGTGGTTGGTGTAGGAGAACACCTGTTCCACCACCGCCCAGGCATCCAGCCAGCTGAATTTATGCTCGTCGATTAAGCGGTGCATCAGCTCCGGGATCGACAGCACCGGGTGGGTGTCATTCAGGTGAATAGCAATCTTGTCCACCAGGTTGTCGAAGGTCTTATGCATCGTCCAGTGGCGGTTGAGGATATCCTGCACCGTGGCCGACACCAGGAAATACTCCTGCCGCAGGCGAAGTTCGCGCCCGGAAGAGGTTGAGTCATCCGGGTACAGCACGCGCGAAACGTTTTCAGAGTGGTTTTTATCCTCAACGGCCGCAAAGTAATCGCCCTGGTTGAATTTACCCAGGTTGATCTCATTACTGGCCTGGGCGCTCCACAACCGCAGCGTGTTGGTGGCGTCGGTATCAAAACCGGGGATCACCTGATCGTAAGCGGTGGCAATGATCTCTTCGGTTTCTACCCAGCGCGCCTTGGCGCCCTCCTGTTGGATCCGTCCGCCAAAACGTACCTTATAACGGGTGTTGTGGCGCGGGAACTCCCACGGGTTGCCGTATTCCAGCCAGTAGTCTGGTGACTCCATCTGCTGACCGTTGACGATATTTTGTTTAAACATGCCGTATTCGTAGCGAATGCCGTAGCCACGTCCCGGCAGCGCCAGCGTCGCCAGCGAATCAAGGAAACAGGCGGCCAGTCGCCCCAGGCCGCCGTTACCCAACCCCGGATCGTTCTCTTCCTCCAGTAGCTCAGCCAGACTCATGCCCATCTCATTCAACGCGTCATCAATATCCTGATAAATGCCCATAGAGAGCAAGGCGTTGGACAGCGTACGGCCGATCAGAAACTCCATCGACAGGTAATACACCTGGCGCACATCCTGTGAAAGTTGTGCACGGTTAGAACGCAGCCAGCGCTCCACCATGCGGTCGCGTACCGCAAACAGCACGGCGTTCAGCCAGTCATGCTCGGTAGCGATAGCCGGGTCCTTGCCGACAATAAACATCAATTTATAGGCGATGGAGTGTTTCAGTGCTTCAACACTGACCGTGGGTGAGGTGTAACTAATCGGTAACGTCATAGCTTTTCGATCCCCTGAAGGGGACGCATATATTCGCCCGGAATATATTCGTCCCACTGAACATGGGCGCAGCATGCTGCGCCCCTACAACCGACCATCGTGGGTGCCGCTGCACATCATGACGCCGATCATAAGCGTTGATAAAGCGACAGATATTCCTGTGCCGCGACCTGCCAGCCAAAATCCACGCTCATGGCGTGGCGCTGGACGTGACGCCAATGCTTAGGTCTGCTCCACAGCACCATGGCACGCCGGATGGCGTTACCCAGTGCAGCGGCGTCACAATCATCAAAAACAAATCCGCTGGCGCTGCCGTCGGCCAGATTCTCCAGCGCGCAGTCCACTACCGTGTCCGCCAACCCACCGGTGCGGCGCACCAGCGGCAGCGTGCCGTATTTCAGGCCATAGAGTTGAGTTAGCCCACAGGGTTCAAAGCGGCTCGGCACCATAATCACATCCGCCCCGCCGATAATGCGGTGCGAGAAGGCCTCGTGGTAACCAATCTGCACGCCAACCTGTTCCGGATAGTCGGCAGCCGCGGCCAGAAACGCCTGCTGCAGCACCGCATCGCCGGCCCCTAACAGCGCCAGTTGGCCGCCCTGCTCCAGCAGCGCCGGCAGTGCTTCCAGCACCAAATCCAGACCTTTCTGGCTGGTCAGACGGCTGACTACCGCAAACACCGGCAGCGACTCATCCACCTTCAACCCCATGGCTTTTTGCAGGTGCAGCTTGTTCTTGGCCTTGCTCTTCAGATCGTCCGCGTCATAACGGGCGGTCAGCCGCGGATCGTGGGACGGATCCCAAATTTTGTCATCCACCCCGTTAAGAATGCCGCTCAACCGCCCCTGTCGCTGGCGTTCCTGCAATAGCCCTTCCATGCCGTAGCCAAACTCCGGTCGGGTGATCTCACGCGCATAGGTCGGGCTGACGGCGGTGATATGGTCGGCGTAGAACAAACCGGCTTTCAGGAATGACATCTGGCCGTAAAACTCCAGGCCATAAATGTTGTAGAACGACGGCGGCAACCACAGTTCCGCTACGTGATGGGGGGAGAACAATCCCTGATAGGCCAGATTATGCACGGTGAAAACTGAACGTGCCGGATGACCATTGGCCGCCAGATAGGCGCAGGCCAGCCCGGCATGCCAGTCATGGGCGTGCACCACCTGCGGTCGCCAGTAGCGATCCAGCCCTTTGGCCAGCTCACAGGCCATCCAGCCCAACAGGGCAAAGCGTCGGTGGTTATCGGAATAGGCATTCATCGATTGGTCGTGGTACGGGCTACCCGGTCGATCGTACAACCAGGGAGCATCAATCAGGTAGATGCCCACACCGTGATAGGTACCGTAGCGCAGACCGACCCGGCCGGCGAACGAATCGATTTCCGCCACCAGCACAGAGTCCGGTATGCCGTTGCGCACGTCAGGAAAAGCGGGCAATAGCACCCGAACATCGCCGCCCTCGGCGATCTGAGCTGCCGGTAATGCGCCAACCACGTCTGCGAGCCCCCCGGTTTTCAGCAAAGGGAACATTTCAGAACATACGTGTAAAACCTGCATTATCACTCCTGAGAATCGGCAAAATAACTCTGGAAAAGCAGGCTTGCCGCTGTTGTTCTTCCCGCGTTGTGCAAGCCATCAGTCAGTCCGTTTATATGGCGGCAGGCTATCGTTCTGCCGGATACCTTAACTCACAACTTTGACAACATTTCGCGCGTGACCAACACAATGCCGCCTTCCGAGCGATAAAAGCGTTTGCTGTCCTCATCGGCGTTTTCGCCAATCACCATGCCCTCGGGGATATGGCAGGCGCGGTCGATGATGCAGCGTCGCAGACGGCAGGAGCGGCCGACGTTAACGTCCGGCAGCAATACAGTAGAGTCGATGGTACAGAACGAGTTCACCCGCACGCGCGGGAACAGCACCGAATGCACCACCACCGAACCGGAGACAATACAGCCGCCGGACACCAGCGAGTTCATGGTCATGCCGTGGCTACCGGAACGGTCCTGAACGAACTTGGCCGGCGGCAGCGGCTCCATATGGGTACGGATCGGCCAGGCGCGGTCATACATATCCAGCTCCGGCGTCACCGATGCCAGATCGAGGTTGGCGCGCCAGTAAGCTTCCAGCGTCCCCACATCGCGCCAATACGGTGGCAACTCGGGGTTGGAGGTCACACAGGACAGCGTAAACGGGTGCGCCCAGGCCGCTTTCTGCGCGGTGATTTTCGGGATCAGATCCTTGCCGAAGTCATGGGTTGAGCCCGGCGTCGACATATCCTCCTCCAGTAGCTGGAACAGGTAGTCGGCGTTAAAGATGTAGATCCCCATGCTGGCCAGCGACATCTCCGGGTTACCCGGCATCGGCGGTGGATTGCTGGGTTTTTCCAGGAACTCGAGGATCAGATCGTTCTCATCCACTTCCATCACGCCGAACTCGCTGGCCTCGTCACGCGGTACCGGCAAGCAGGCAACGGTACACTGCGCGCCTTTCTCCACGTGGTCTATCAGCATGCGCGAGTAATCCATCTTGTAGATATGATCACCCGCCAGGATCACCACGTATTCGGCCTCGTAACGGCGAATGATGTCCAGGTTCTGGTACACCGCATCCGCCGTGCCCTTGTACCAGTGTTCGGTACTGAGGCGTTGCTGGGCCGGCAGCAGATCGACAAATTCGTTCATCTCTTCGTTGAGGAACGACCAGCCGCGCTGAATATGCTGCACCAGCGTATGAGACTGATATTGGGTGATCACACCGATGCGACGGATCCCCGAGTTCAGGCAGTTCGACAGGGCAAAATCAATGATGCGGAATTTTCCGCCAAAGTGGACGGCCGGCTTGGCACGGGTTGAGGTTAAATCTTTCAAACGCGAACCGCGGCCACCGGCCAAAATCAGGGCGACGGACTTAATCGGCAGTTGGCGTGCCAACATCAGGGGGTCTTTATTTTCAAACCTAACCATAGCTGACTCCTTTTATTTTTTCTTTACCAGCACGCAAATCGAGTGCGCAGCCTGGTTCCAGGCGGGTAAGGCCGCCCGCGAATCTTCCTGAGTAAAGGGGGCGACAAGCTGCCAATCGCCGGCGGGCAACGTCATCTCCACCGCCTGCTGCGTGGCGTTCACCACCACCAGCCAGCGTTGCGACAGGAGGATCTGCAATTGCAGTGCACCCTGCTCCCACTGTTGCGCACTGGGGGATTGCCCCTGCGCGTTCAGCCACTGCACGTTACCGTCGCCCTCCAGCCACCAGCGGTCATGCTGCAGGGCGGGAATTTGTTGGCGCAGGTGGATCAGTGCGGCGGTGTAAGCGGTGAGGGAGTCATCTGCCGTGGCCCAGTCGAGCCAGGTGATAGCGTTGTCCTGACAATAGGCATTGTTGTTGCCCTGCTGGCTGTGTCCATGTTCATCGCCGGCCAGCAGCATCGGCGTTCCCTGGGACAGCAATAGCGTGGCAAGCAGTGCCTGCCGGCTGGCCCTACGGCGTTGCACAATAGCGTCGTCGGCAATCGGGCCTTCAACACCGTGGTTGTTGCTAAAGTTTCGGTCGCTGCCGTCACGGTTACCTTCACCGTTCAGTTGGTTGTGTTTACGGTTAAAACTGACCAGATCCTGCAGGGTAAAGCCGTCATGAGCGGTCAGCATGTTGATGCTGGCGTACGGCGCACGCCCGCGTTGGTTGAACAGGTCGCTGGAGGCGGCAAAACGTTGGGCGAACTGGCCCAGTGAGATATCGCCCTGCAGCCAGAAGCGACGCATATCGTCCCGGTAATGGTCGTTCCACTCGGCAAAACGCCCGGGAAACTCCCCCACCTGATAGCCACCGGGGCCAATGTCCCAGGGTTCGGCAATCAGCTTGCAACGTGACAGAAGATCGTCCGCCAGCATCGCCTGGAACAGCGGCGCGTCACGATCGAACGCCGGCGTGCGACCGAGCACGCTGCCCAGATCAAAGCGGAAGCCGTCTACATGACATTCCCCCACCCAGAAACGCAGACAATCCATCACCCAGGCCACGCCCGCCGGCTGATCCAACCGCAACGTGTTGCCGCAGCCGGTATCATTCACGTAGCCACCCTCGGGCGTGAGCCAGTAATAACCCGGGTTATCGATCCCCCGCAGCGATAGCGTCGGCCCATCCATATCCAGTTCGGCGCTGTGGTTGAACACCACGTCAAGGATCACCTCAATCCCGGCCTTATGCAGTGCCTTCACCGCATCGCGGAATTCACGCAACGGCGTCATATCAGTGCGCAGGCTGGAGTAGCGGTTATCCGGCGCATAATGCGCCAGCACGTTATAGCCCCAGTAGTTAATCAACCCCAGGCGCTGCAAGCGTGGCTCGGAGCTGTGTTGCTGCACCGGCAGCAGTTCCAGCGCGGTAATGCCAAGACGTTTAAAGTAGGCGATCATCACCGGATGACCCAGCGCGGCGAAACTGCCACGCAACACCTGCGGGATATCCGGGTGTTGCAGCGTCAGGCCACGCACATGCGCCTCGTAGATCACCGTTTTGCCCCACGGCGTTGCCGGTGGGCAATCATCCTGCCAGTCATAGGCTTCGTCGATCACCACGCACTTGGGCATCAGCTCCGCGCTGTCTTGCGTGTCCGGTTGGTCATAGCCACCATGCAAATAGGGATCATCGGCCACCGGCCCCTCAACCGCACGGGCGGCGGGATCCAACAGCAGCTTATTGGGGTTAAAACGCAGTCCCTGCGCAGGATCAAACGGGCCATGCACCCGGAAACCATAACGCTGGCCCGGTTTACCGCTCGGCAGATAACCGTGCCAAATATCACCGCTGCGCGCCGCCAGCGGCAGGCGCACTTCACGATGCTGTTCGTCAAACAGGCACAGCTCCACCCCGGTAGCATGGGCGGAATACAGGCTAAAGTTGATGCCATTACCGTCATAATGCGCCCCGAGAGGCGCGGCGATACCGGGCGTCAGCTCAGTCATTGCACCTCCCGCAGCAGGTAGATGGTCGCCAGCGGCGGCACGGTGACGCTAATCGAATGCTCGCGGCCGTGGTTGCCTATCTGCTCGGACACCACGCGGCCCTGGTTACCGGTATTGCTGCCGTGATAGTGGTGCGAGTCGGTATTGAGAATTTCCCGGTACTCGCCGGGGCGGGAAATACCGATGCGATAATGGTGGCGCGGCACCGGGGTAAAGTTGCTGACGGCGATCAGCTCATTGCCATGCGCATCGTAGCGGGCAAAGGCAAATACCGAGTTGTCGTGATCGTCCACCACCAGCCACTCAAAACCATCCGGACGGTAGTCACGTTCATACAACGGTGCCTGCTGTTGATAGCAATGGTTAAGATCGCGCACCAGCCGCTGCACGCCGTGGTGCCAGTTATCCAGCCCTTCCAGCAGATGCCAGTCGAGGCTGCTGTCGAAGTTCCATTCGCGCCCCTGGGCAAATTCGCAGCCCATAAACAGCAGCTTCTTACCCGGGTGCGCCCACATAAAGCCGTAGTAGGCGCGCAGGTTGGCGAACTTCTGCCAGGCGTCGCCGGGCATGCGGTCGAGAATCGATTTTTTGCCGTGCACCACTTCGTCATGGGAAATCGGCAGCACGAAGTTCTCGGTGTAGGCGTACAGCATGCCGAAGGTCATCTGATTGTGATGATACTTGCGGTGTACCGGGTCGCATTGCATGTAGTTGAGCGTGTCGTGCATCCAGCCCAGATTCCACTTGTAATGGAACCCCAGGCCATTGGATTCCGGCGGCAACGTCACCCCCGGGTAGTCGGTGGACTCTTCCGCCAGGGTCACCGCACCGGGCCGCTCTTTGCCAACGCTGTGGTTGGTGTAACGCAGGAAGGCAATGGCCTCCAGATTCTCGTTGCCGCCGTAGTAATTCGGTACCCATTCACCGTCGGCACGGCTGTAGTCGCGGTAAATCATCGAGGCCACCGCATCGACACGCAGCGCGTCAATGCCATAGCGCTCCAGCCAGTAAAGGGCGTTGCCCGCCAGATAGTTACGCACCTCATGGCGGCCATAGTTGTAGATCAGGGTATTCCAGTCCTGATGGAAACCTTCGCGCGGGTCGGCGTATTCATACAGCGCAGTGCCGTCGAAATTCGCCAGGCCATAGGCATCGCTGGGGAAATGCCCCGGCACCCAGTCCAGGATCACGTTGATGCCCGCCCGGTGCGCCGCCGCCACAAAATCTTTGAAGTCGGCCGGGGTGCCGAAACGCCGGGTCGGGGCGTACAGCCCTAACGGTTGATAACCCCAGCTACCGTCAAACGGATGCTCGTTAATCGGCAGCAGCTCAATATGGGTGAACCCCATGTCTTTCACGTAGCCAATTAACTGCTCTGCCAGTTCGCCATAGCTGAGCCAGAAATTATCGTCGGTGTGACGTCGCCACGAACCAAGGTGTACTTCGTAAATCGAGATCGGTCGGTCAAAATCATTGGCACGCTGACGTTCCGGGGTGTTTTTCACCACCTCCGGCAGCGGCGTTACCAGCGACGCCGTATCCGGCCGCATTTGCGCCTCAAAGGCGTAAGGATCGGCCTTCAACTGGGTATTGCCGTAACAGTCGATGATTTCGTATTTGTACAACTGCCCGGCTTTCACCCCCGGCAGGAACAGCTCCCAAATGCCGTTTTCACGCCGCAGGCGCATCGGATGGCGGCGGCCGTCCCAAAAGTTGAACTCACCCACTACCGAGACCCGCTGGGCATTCGGTGCCCAGACGGCAAAGCTGACGCCTTCGACGTCATCCAGCGTGGTGAGGTGGGCCCCCAACCGCTCATACGGACGTAAATGGGTGCCTTCGGCCAGCAGCCAACTGTCGATATCCTGCAGCAGAGTGCCGAAACGGTAAGGATCTTCGACGGTCTGCTGACTGTCTTGCCAGCGAACCTCGAATTGATAGCGGAACGGGGTTTTGCGACGCGGTACCGTCGCGCTGAAAAAACCGCGCGGATCATCGCAGTCAAGCTGCACAAGGCGGCGGCCGGTTTGCTGCTCCAGCAACCAGACTTCGCTGGCGTCAGGCAACAGCGCACGCACTTGCAGGCCGTTATCGGCCGCATGCATACCCAGCAGGGAAAAGGGGTCGGCAGAGTTGCCGGAGAAAAGCTGATCAATCACGTCACGATCGGGAAGTACAGGCATAGTCTTCTTCCTAAGATTAAGAGCATGATTTATAAGAGGCCGCGTAGCCCATAGCCTTTCAGGTTGCAGCAAAATTGGCCGCACCTTGAGATCCACAGGACGTAACGCTTAATCCATAGCCGTTTTGGTTATCATGCAATTCATTCGGTATCTAAAGCGTGATTGCGGTCGGTTATTGATCAATTCTCACCTTCCCGGCCCGAATTCCGCTCTTTATGCTTATTTTTAGCGCTGGTGGAAATTTATCCGCCAGCCCTTTAAGCATAGCTAATGTGGGTTAAAACATTGCCGCATTACCAAGGAAAACGCTTCATTAAGAAAACTGCCAGCCTGACAGCGTCTTTGCGCTGCTGCCCGTACGGAGGAGTGCTGATGACTTGTATGCTTTCTCTGGTTGGCAGCCAATTAGTCCATAGCGCGCCGAAACGGAGAAAACGGAAGAAAATAAGGCTTTTGGGGGCTGAAAGAGCTCAGCCCCCGGGAAGTACGGTTCAGGTTTACAGCAGGATGCGCAGCATGCGGCGCAGCGGCTCGGCCGCACCCCACAGCAGCTGGTCACCTACAGTGAACGCAGACAGGTATTCCGGCCCCATATTCAGCTTGCGCAGGCGACCGACCGGCGTATTCAGTGTCCCGGTAACCGCTGCCGGCGTCAGTTCACGCATGGTCAGCTCACGGTCGTTCGGGATCACCCGCACCCAGTCATTGTGGGTCGCCAGCATCTGTTCGATTTCCGGCAGTGGAACGTCTTTTTTCAACTTCAGGGTAAACACCTGGCTATGGCAGCGCAGCGCGCCAACGCGCACGCACAGACCATCGACCGGGATCACCAGGCCGCTGTTGAGAATTTTGTTGGTTTCCGCCTGGCCTTTCCACTCTTCACGGCTCTGGCCGTTATCGAGCTGCTTGTCGATCCACGGGATCAGGCTGCCGGCCAGCGGCACACCAAAGTTATCGGTCGGCAGTTTGCCGCTGCGGGTGGCCGCCGTGACTTTACGTTCGATGTCCAGAATTGCCGAAGCTGGATCCTGCAGCTCTTTCGCCACGTCGGCGTGCAGCATGCCCATTTGGGTCAGCAGTTCACGCATGTGACGTGCGCCACCGCCGGAAGCCGCCTGATAGGTCGCCACGGACGCCCACTCCACCAGATCATTGGCGAACAGGCCGCCCAACGACATCAGCATCAGGCTGACGGTGCAGTTACCGCCGACAAAGGTCTTGATGCCTTTATCCAGGCCTTGCTGGATCAGCGCACGGTTGACCGGATCCAGGATGATAATCGCGTCATCCTGCATACGCAGAGAAGAAGCGGCGTCGATCCAGTACCCTTGCCAGCCGCTTTCACGCAGCTTCGGGTAGATTTCGTTGGTATAATCGCCGCCCTGGCAGGTAATAATAATGTCGAGCGCGCTCAGCGCATCAACATCGTAAGCATCCTGCAGCGTGCCCTGCTGGCCGCCGAAGGTTGGCGCCGCTAAGCCGTGTTGCGAGGTGGAGAAAAAGACCGGGCGAATGGCGTCAAAATCGTGCTCTTCCGTCATGCGTTGCATGAGTACGGAGCCGACCATTCCGCGCCAACCGATGAAACCAACGTTTTTCATAATGACTGTCCTGCCTTGGAGGATGACTGCTATAAGTTGTGTGCACTATCTCCCCACCTTACAAAATGTCGGCGCAGGCGCAAAGTGAATTTATTCGATGGGAGAGCGATTCTCAGCAATCCTTCTTATATACCTGAGAGATGAGCCAACGAGTCGCTTGACTGTAACTTGAAAGCCATAGGGTATAGGTTATTAAACGGTCGGGATGGCCGACGCGTTTTTCAGATTCAGAGGTAATGATGATAGAGATGGTTTCGGTCACGGTATTGCTGTTTTTAATCATGGATCCACTGGGCAATTTACCGATTTTTATGTCGGTACTCAAGCACCTGGAGCCGCGCCGCCGCCGGGTGGTGCTGATCCGCGAACTGCTGATCGCCCTGTTGCTGATGCTGATTTTCTTGTTTGCCGGTGAGAAAATTCTGGCGTTCCTTAACTTGCGCACCGAGACCGTGTCGATTTCCGGTGGGATCATTTTGTTCCTGATCGCCATCAAGATGATTTTCCCTTCGCAGGAAGGTGACAGCAGCGGGCTTTCCGCCGGTGAAGAACCCTTCCTGGTTCCACTGGCCATCCCGTTGGTCGCCGGCCCTTCGATTCTGGCCTCGCTGATGCTGCTTTCGCACCAGTATCCAAACCAGATGTCATCTCTGGTGGTGGCACTGCTGATTGCCTGGGGGATTTCCGCCGCCATTCTGCTGATGTCGAACCTGTTCCTGCGCCTGCTGGGCAGCAAAGGCGTTAGCGCGCTGGAAAGGCTGATGGGACTGATACTGGTGATGCTGTCGACCCAGATGTTCCTGGACGGTGTGCGCGCTTACATGAAGTTGTAGTGAGGCTACTGGCGCCAGTACGGCGCCAAGAAGTCGCGGCAGCCCGGGTTACTGGGCTGCAACGCGCCGAATATAAGCCAGGGTATCGGCCACCACGCCGTCCAGCGGCTGGTCAATCTCGATCGCCTGCACATCCGGCTCCTGCGTACCCGGCTCTTCCAGGGTAGCGAATTGGGAAACCAGCATCTGCGGCTTGAAGAAATGGCCCTTGCGCTGCTTCAGACGCTCTTCAATCACCGCCTTGTCACCTTTCAGATAGATGAAATGCAGATTGCGATTGCCTTCACGCAGACGGTCGCGATAGCTTTTTTTCAACGCCGAACACACCAGCAAAGAAACGTCGTTGGTGCGTTCCATGGCAAAGATGGCGTCATTCAACGCCGCCAGCCACGGAGCACGATCGTTATCGTCCAACGCATGCCCGGCGGCCATTTTATTAATATTGGCACGCGGATGCAGGTAGTCACCGTCCAGCATCGCAGCACTGGCTTCATGAGCCACTGCGCTGGCCACCGCGGACTTACCGCTGCCTGAAACGCCCATCAAAATAAATACGTGGTGCTGTGGATTACTCATATGTCATGCCCTTATGGGATCAGATGACGCTGACAGCGTCATCAAAAGCGCCCCAAACTCAAAATGGTTTCCGGCACCGCCGGGGCACCAGAAACCTACCCGATCAATTTATACCCTATGAATTTCAAGTTGCAGCTAGGCGACCAGCTCGCTCATCCCCAGGCGCTTACTTGAGTAAGTAACTGGGGTGAGCGAGTGCAGGTAACAACGCTGCGGCTTGAAAGGCGACGGGTATATTAGACGACCGTCGCCAGCAATAGACAGCCCACCAAACCACAGACTGAAATGATGGTTTCCAGCACCGACCAGGACTTGATGGTTTCCATGATGCTCAGGTTGAAGTACTCCTTGAACAACCAGAAACCCGGGTCGTTGACGTGAGAGAAAATCACGCTGCCGGAGCCGACCGCAATCACCATCAGTTCCGGGCTGACGCCGGTAGTGGCGATCAGCGGAGCTACGATGCCCCCCGCGGTGATTGCCGCCACGGTAGCCGAGCCCAACGCCAGACGCAGCGCGGCAGCAATTGACCATGCCATCAGAATTGGCGAGACGTTACTGCCTTCCATCAGCGCGGCAATGTATTTCTCTACGCCGCTGTCGACCAGCACCTGCTTGAACGCACCGCCACCGCCGATGATCAACAGCATCATGGCGATAATTTTGATCGAGTCGGTGATGGTCCCCATCACTTCATCCATGGTACGGCCACGGTTCAAACCAAAGGTGAAAATAGCGATCAGCACCGCAATCAGCGTCGCCATCACCGGATCACCGAAGAACTCGGCAAAGCGCAGTACGCTGTGGCCCTTCGGCAGCACCATTTCGGCTACTGCACGCAGCGCCATCAGGATCACCGGTACCAGAGAAGTCGCAACGCTGATACCAAAGCTTGGCATTTCCGCTTCGGTGAAGATTTTTGGGTTATACAGGCCTTCCGGTACCGGCTTGTCGATGCCTTTCAGGAAGCGGGCGTAAACCGGCCCAGCCAGGATCACCGTTGGAATAGCCAACAGCGTGCCGTACAGTAGCGTTTTGCCCATATCGGCATGGAAAATGGTGGCGATCGCCGTTGGGCCAGGGTGCGGCGGCAGGAAACCGTGGGTTACCGACAGCGCAGCCGCCATCGGCACACCGACATACAACAGTGGCACGCGGGCAGAAGCGGCGATACTGAATACCAGCGGCAACAGCAGCACAAAGCCGACTTCATAGAACAGGGCAAAGCCGACGGTAAAACCGGTCAGCACCACTGCCCACTGAATGTGTTTTTTACCGAACTTGTCGATAAGCGTAGTGGCGATGCGCTGGGCACCGCCGCAGTCCGCCAGCAGCTTGCCGAGCATGGCACCGAAGCCCATGATCAGCGCCAGGCTGCCCAGCGTGCCGCCGACGCCGGCCTTGATGGAGCCGATTACTTTATCGACTGGCATCCCCTGGGTGATCCCGACCGCCAGAGCAACCAGAATCAGAGAGATAAAGCCGTTCAACTTAAAGCGAATCATCAGCAGCAGCAGCAGCGCTACGCCGCCTGCAACAATCACTAATGGCATAATTTTTCTCCAACCTTTTTATCGCAGACCTCTTTACGATAGGCCGTAAAGCGCGCGTTTGTTTTATTTTTAGGCTCTTCCCGGTGTTAGAAGACGAGCTGTAGGTGGTGCTGAGGCAGAGGTTCTATCTCTATCAATATCACCGCTCGCTCATTGTTACCGGTATCATGATACCGGTAACAACCCGATCGCCGGAACCGGGTAACGGGCTAAAATTCGCGTTCTGGGATAGAGATCAAACTTATGGGGGTAACAGGCGACAAGCTTACAGAGGGAGATGAAAACGCGCCGAGCGGCGCGGTTCCAGAATTAAAATGACTCAAACCAAGGCTTAAAACCGATCAGATACTGCCACCGGGGATCACGGTGAAACCGACGTCAACCATGCGTGGGCTGACCGTTTCGCCCCGCAGTCGGGCCAGCAGACGTTCGGCGCCGATTTGCCCCATGCGTTCACGCGGCGTCAACACGCTCGCCAGCTTCGGCACCATCACCTGGCCGATATCGTGGCCGTGGAAACCGGCAATTGCCATATCTTTAGGAATCGACAACCCCTGCCGCTGGCACTCGAAGGTCGCCCCGATTGCCAGGTCATCGTTGGTGCAGAAAATACTGTCAATTTGCGGGTAGTCGCGCTGCGCCTGGCGCAGTAACTCCCCCCCGGCGGAATAGGACGACGAACGTGCAGTCATCACGCTGTAGGGCTGCAGGCCAGATTCGCGCATCGCCTGTTCATAGCCCTGCTGTTTGATAATGGTACGTTCATCCTGACGCGCACCGAAATACACCACGTGGCGATGGCCATGCGCGATGATTTGCTGGGTCATCTGGCGCGCTGCCTCAAAGTTATTGAAGCCGACCGCCAGATCGATGCACGGCGAAACGCAGTCCATCAGTTCCACTACAGGGATCCCCGCCACCTCGATCATCTTCATGGTGCGCGCCGTATGGTGGCGTTCAGACAGGATCAGTCCATCAATATTGTAAGACAGCAGCGAGGTCAGCCGCTGTTCTTCACGCTCCGGCAAATAACCGTAGTGCGCCAGCATGGTCTGGTAATTGTGCGCATCGGTGACACTCTCAATGCCGCGCAACACTTCGGCAAACACCTGGTTAGTCAACGACGGCAGCAAGACGCCAATGGCGCGGCTGGTGGAGTTGGAAAGGATATCCGGCGCACGGTTGGGAATGTAGCCCAGCTCATCAAGCGCGACGGCAATTTTTTGCTGCAAGACGGCAGAAACCTGATCGGGATTACGCAGATAACGGCTCACCGTCATCTTGGTCACGCCAACCTTGTCTGCAACATCTTGGAGTACCGGCCGTTTTTTCTTCATTATCAATGAACTGGCTAACCGTGAATGGGCGCTCATTTTAGCAAAAAAAAACCGGGGCCGATATTGTTGGTTATGGGAAGACCAAACGCAAAAAGGGCTCACCACGTGAGCCCTTGATATTTACCGCTTAATCAGACTGGCGGCAGATCGAACAGTAAGACTTCACTGTCTTCATCGGCCTTAATCGACAGTGCAGTTTCATCCCACACCGCGAAAGCATCGCTGGTGCCGGCCTGCTGACCGTTGACCACCACCTTGCCGCGTACCACCTGGATCCAGACGCGACGTCCGGCTTCAATCGGGCACTCCGCCTGTTCGTCTTTGTTTAACGCCCAACGAGACAGCGTCATGTCCTGGAACACCTTCAGCGAACCCTCACGTGCATCCGGTGACAGCACCAGTTGACGGCCCTGTGGCGCATCAAACATGCGTTGCTCATAACGCGGCGCCAGCCCGACCTGATCGGGAATGATCCAAATCTGGTACAGGTGCAACGGACGATCTTTATTGCCGTTGTACTCGGAGTGACGCACCCCGGTGCCAGCACTCATGATCTGGAATTCACCGGCCTGGATCTGCTCTTTATTACCCATGCTGTCCTGATGCTCTACCGTGCCGCTCAGCACGTAGGTCAGGATTTCCATGTCTTTATGCGGATGGGTACCGAACCCCTGCCCTGCATCGATCATGTCTTCGTTGATCACCCGCAGCGCCGAGAAGCCCATAAAATCAGGGTCGTGATAGTTGGCGAATGAGAAGGTGTGCCAGCTATCCAGCCAACCATGATTGGCATGACCACGATCTTCCGCCTTGCGTAAGTAAATCATATTCAACTCTCCTCAATGTTTTTTACAGTCTAGTCCTGACAGCAGAATATGAAAGCGCAAAAAATTCTTCGCTCTGTTCAAAAAATTAGATGGAGTTTTGAAGCGATGGGCAGTGGATTTGTTGAAGACTGGCAGGGGCGGAAAACAGGCAAAAAAAAAGCCAGCACCCGAGCTGGCTAAGTAATACTTGGAAGCAATGTGAGCAATGTCGTGCCTTCGCAGCGAGGGTACCAAAGGTTGATACTCTCCCCGGAACGCATCGCAATAATAATCATTATCATTCGCACCTGTAAAGCGTTTTTTTAACCAATACGTAATAATATTGACTCGACACAATAAACGGATAAATTCAGAGGTTATTCAACCGGTAAGCCAAAGGAGCAGCGCAATGAGCGAAATAGTGGTTCGTCACGTGGAAACGGCAGATGCCCAAGCCCTTCATCAGCTTTACTCTCAGCCGAAGGCTTACCGCGACACACTACAGCTTCCGCTACCGTCAATCGAGTTGTGGCATAAGCGTCTCGCCAACCTCGAACCGGGCAGCCATAACCTGGTGGCCTGTATCGATGGGCAGATCGTCGGCCAGTTGGGCCTGATGCTCAATCAACGCGTGCGCCGTCGTCATGTGGCAACCTTTGGTATTGGCGTCGATGACCACCATCACGGCAAAGGCGTCGGCAGCAGCCTGATGAAGGCGATGATCGAGCTTTGCGACAACTGGGCGGCCATCGAACGCATCGAACTGACGGTGTTTACCGACAATCAGGCCGCCATTGCGCTCTACCGCAAGTTCGGTTTTGAAATCGAAGGTACCAGCCGCGCCTATGCCATACGCGACGGCGAACTGGTCGACTCCCATCACATGGCGCGTTTTCGCAGCGAACAGCAGAAAAACCCCTCATTATGAGTGAAAGCAAAAGTGGAACAGGGGCGGAAGACCGCCCTTTAACCGTCAGCCGCCGCACCTTTGTGCAAACGCTGGCCTGCGTAACGGGTGCTATCGGCATCCTTTCTCCCACCACCTTCCTGGGGGCCGCGATGCCAACTTCTCCTGCTGTACGTACCGGCACCCGTAACCTGATTACCGACGTGCCCGGCCTGCGGGTCGGTGTCGCCCAGGACAGCCGGGTGCGCACCGGCACCACGGTGATCCTGCCGGATCGCCCGGCGATCGCCGCAGTTGACGTGCGCGGCGGCGGCCCGGCAACCCGGGAAACCGACGCGCTGGGGGGAGATAACCTGGTGCAGACCATCGATGCGTTAGTGCTGAGCGGTGGTTCGGTGTATGGCCTGGCCGCAGCCGACGGCGTGGCCGCCTGGCTGGGGCAACAGGGCAAAGGCTATGCGCTGCGCCCGGCTCCGGGCGTACCGGTTTCTCCGATAGTGCCCACCGCCTGCCTGTACGATCTCAGCAACGCGGGCGACAAAGACTGGCAGTTGAACCCACCTTATCGCCAACTGGGGATAGAAGCCGCGAGCAAGGCAGGCCATGATTTCCCACTCGGTACCGTAGGCGCAGGTTATGGCGCCATGACCGGCATGAGCAAGCTGAAAGGCGGACTGGGCTCGGCTTCGATCATAGCGGCTAATGGCGCGACCGTCGGTGCGCTAGTAGCGGTCAACAGCCTGGGTTCGGTGGTGGCTCCCGGCACTCGCGCCTTCTGGGCCACGCCCTATGAAATCAACGGTGAGTTTGGCAACGGCGGTGCCGCGGCGCTGGCACAACTGCACGGACAGGGCGAAGACTGGATGCCTGAAGAACCGACAGGCGGCAGGAAGAACACCACCCTGGCCTGCATCGCCACCGATTTGGCTTTGACCCGGGTAGAACTCAAACGCGTGGCGATTATGGCGCAGGACGGCATGGCGCGCGCCATTCGTCCGCTGCACAGCCCGTTCGACGGTGATGTGGTGTTTGCCCTATCCACCGGCCAGCGTGAAGTCGAAGGCAGCAGAGAACTGGCGGTGCTGCAAATTGGCGCGCTGGCGGCGGACACCCTGACACGAGCGATCGCCCGTGGCGTTTACGCGGCGACCCCGTGGCCCGGCGGGCAGGTCACCACCTGGAAAACCCTCGCCTGACACCTGCCAAGAACAAAAGGGGCGTATGGATGACTCCGCCGCGCCCTTCACTGCCTTCAGCCGGATTAAATGCCGGCGGTCTCTTTGATCTCACTGAGGGTTTATACGGAAATACCAGTCAAAACAAAAGCCTCACACTTTCTAAATTTATATTTTCTATTAAGATTGTGGTTAATTATTTAATTGCAAAAACTATTACAGCAAAGGTGAGGCATAAATAAAAATCACATCTTTATCTGTCAATAAATAAACACATCATGAACGTAATGTTTAAAATTTTCACTTACTTTAAAATACTGGGCAGCCATGGCTATGCAACCGACAAAGCCGCACTGGAAAGCGCATAGCCGCTGGATTCATACCGATAGCAATATTTTACTATATATTTTAAATGAAGCCTAAACAGCATTGACTTGCAGTGAATGAATAAGAACTCCAGTTATTAGTCGCTGTCTTTAGATTGGGAGCAACAACACTACATAAACGGAGTAATTATTCAATGGCAAAACATTTCTGTACTTTACTGTTAGGCGCTGCACTTATTTTATCGGGCTGCGCAGTAAAAAATGACAATACCCGGGTTGGATTTATTGGTTTATCTTATCACTCCAACATAGAGAAACTTCCGGATGGAAACTATACGGCAGCGGTGGAGGCTTCGCCTGGCCGCGGAAGAGTGACTGGCGCAGAGGCTCTGGTCGCAAAGGACGCTACGGATTTTTGTAAGCAGCAGAACAAAGCGATGAAAGAAGTTAAATCAGAAACCGATTCGCATCTTTTGATTAATGGCGTCGCAAAACTCGTTTTCCAATGCGTATAAATTCTAAAGGCGAACGCCACAAGGCCTTCACCCGTGGCGCTTGCGTCACCACCTGGAAAACCCTCGCCTGACCCCCATCAGTAATAAAAAGGGGCGCATTGATTGCTCAAGCGCCCCTCGCAGACCTCTACCGGATTAAATACCGGCGGTCTCTTTGATATAACGGCGTGCCTTCACCGCATACTCAAACGGGTTGGCCAACGCCGGATCCTGCTCAGCCTCCACCACCATCCAGCCTTTGTAACCGCGCTCATCCAGCAGTTTAAATACCGGCAGGAAGTCGATCACCCCGTCCCCTGGCACGGTGAAGGTGCCTTTCTTCACGCCGTCGAGGAAGCTCAGTTTGTTGGCCTTCACTTCTGCTACCACTTCGTCACGCACGTCCTTCAAGTGCACGTGGTTGATGCGCGGCAGGTATTTTTCCAGGATTGCCATCATCGCCTGTTGGCTGCCTTCGGAGTAGTAGGCGTGGCCGGTATCAAACAGCAGGTAGACGTCGTCGTTCACCATGCTCATGTAACGGTCGATCTCGGCGGTAGTCTGGATGCCGGTGCCCATATGGTGGTGCAAGCAGACCTGCATTCCCTTACCCGCGGCAATTTTAGCCAGCTCATTGTAGCCCTCGGCCACCCGCTGCCACTCTTCATCAGTAAAATACGGCTTCTCTTCAAACACCCCTTTGGTGGTGCCCTGAATACTCTTGCTCTGCTCGGAACAGCCAATCACTTTGGCCCCCATCGCATGCAGGAAATTCATATGGTTAATAAATTCATCGATGGTTTTTTCTTTCAGGCCATCGGCGAAGAAGGTGCTGAACCAGGCATTGCAGATCTGAATGCCGCGGATATCCAGCATCGGCTTCAGCACCGCCGGATCGCGCGGGTACTTGCTGCCCACTTCGCTGCCGGTGAACCCGGCCAGCGCCATTTCACTGACGCACTGCTGGAAAGTGTTCTCTTTGCCCAGGTCGGGCATGTCGTCATTGGTCCAGCCAATCGGGGCGATGGCCAGTTTTACGTTGTCTTTATTCATTGTCAGCCTCAATAGTCAGATCGGCCTGGCGGTGATTTTCACCCGCTCAGCCAGGAATTTATTTGCCCAACAGCTCTTTTTCGATCCGCTCGCGGGTCGCTACCGCCTGGGTCTTCATTCTTTCCGGATAACCAAACAGCGAGGTGCAGATAATCGACTCACCGCCGACCTTAAAGCTGCGATTGGCGAACTCCATATCGCGCAGGGTCTGGAACAGGATGTCGAAGTCCACTTCGCCTTCGCCGATGCCCATATGCTGGTGCACGGCAGCGTCGACACCCGGCGGGTTGACGATATAGCGGCAGTGTTTGGTATGGTTCATGGTGTCGGCGATCAACACATGCGAGAGATCGTCACCGGCATATTTCAGCATGCCGGCCACGTCGCCCTGGCCTTTGTCGTAGTAGAAGGTGTGCGGCACGCTGTAGAGGTACTTAACGTGATCGCTGCGCAACGATTTGACGATATCGGCGGTTTCGTTGCTCAGTTCGCAGAAGTCCCAAGGATGAGACTGGATCTCCATGCGGATACCCTCGCGCTCGATAATCGGCAACAGCTCTTCCATGGAGCGATACCACAGCTCTTCACAGATCTCCGGCTCATTGGGGTTACCCGCCAGCTCGGTGTTGATCACCTGCACACCCATTTCCACCGCGATTTCGATCATCCGGCGCCAGTTTTTGACCGCTGCCTGGCGGCGATCTTCTCCCGGGCCGGACCAGCGGTACACCACGATAAATGAGGAAATCTCCACGCCGGTGGCCTTCAGCGCGTTTTTGTATTCCGCCATCACTTCACGCCCGGCTTTCGGGTGCTTGTAGAACGGATTGATCTGCGGATGCGGTGACTGCTCAATATACTGATAGCCCCAGTCCGCCACCTGCTGAACCATTTTGGTGATGCCCAGGTCCCTGATGACATCAACATCAAAAGCGATCTTCATGGTGATACCTCTTTAACGTGAGTACGGCGTTCGGCACACTACTTGTTGTAGAACGCCGGACGCGGCGGCAGGGTCACCGGCACAATCTCACCGCTCAGTTGCGCAGCCACGCAGGCATCGGCAGTCACGGCGGCAGCGTAGCCGTCCCAGGCGGAAGGCCCGGTCAGCGCACCCGCCAGCACGTCATTGATAAAACCTTGCAGCTCAACGTCATAGGCATCGATAAAGCGGTCTTTCCAGTCGGTCAGAATTTCGGTCGAGAGCTTGGCGCCGCTGCGCATCTGCACTGAAGAGGGCTCTGGCAGTTTGGCGATGCCGGTTTCACCCACCACTTCACACTGGATGTCATAGCCGTACTGGCAGTTAACGAAGATTTCGACATCGATGCGCGTGCCCTTGGCGGTTTCGAACAGCACAATCTGCGGATCTTTCAGGTGCGGGAATGCTTTGGGGCTTTTGCGTGGAAACACCACCTGCACCGAAACATAGTCGTCATCCAGCAGCCAGCGCAGCACGTCGATCTCGTGGATCAGGGTGTCAGTGATCGCCATATCTGTGGTGTAAGCTTCGCCAACGGTGGGGTTGCGGTGCGCGCAGTGCAGCATCAACGGCTCGCCGATTTGCCCGCTGGTCAGCACCTGCTTCAGCGCACGATAGCCCTGATCGTAAGGACGCATAAAGCCGACCTGCACCAGCCGTTTGCCGTGTTTGGCTTCGGCTTCAACGATGTTTTTACAGCCCTGTGCAGTGACCGCCAGCGGCTTCTCACAGAATACCGGCTTGCCGGCGGCAATCGCAGCCAACACGAACTCTTCATGGCTCGGGCCCCAGGAGGTGACCAGCACCGCCTGCACGTCCGCTGCCTTGACCAGATCGTGGCCGTTGTCATACACCTTGGCGTCCAGCTTCAGGTCGCTCACTACCTTGGCCGCGTTATCACGGTTGATATCGTTGACCGCCACCACGCGGCTGCCCTGCAACACTTTGCTGCAGCGACGAATGTGATCCCGACCGATTGCGCCGGTGCCAATAACCCCAATGTTCAGTGTCATTTTCGTTATCCTCTTCAAATAGTTGCGGCAGACGCAAGGTCTGGGTAATCAAGCCATGTGTTAATCAGTAGTCGCGAGCCTTATCGATGTTCTCTTGCAGCTTGCGGGCTACGGCGACGATTTTTTCGCTGTCGGCAACCTGGGCACCGCCCACGCGCCACCAGCTGAGATATTTGTGCACCATGGTTTTTGGCAGCACTTTGATGTCCAGCAGGGTAGAAACGCTTTGCAGACGCGCATCGGCCAGCGCCTCGATCAGCTGCTGTTCGGTGGTCACGCTGTAGGTTTTACAGCCGTAAGCCGCCGCCAGCATGGCGAAATTGACCGGTACCAGCTTGCCGTCGAGTTTGCCGCCCTGCGGGTTGCGGAAGCGGAATTCGGTGGTGTAGCTGTCCATGCCATGTTCCATCTGCAGGTTGTTGATGCAGCCGTTGGTCATGTTGTCGAACAGCACCACGTTGATTTTGCAGCCTTCCTGAATCGAGGTGACCAGCTCGGAGTGCAACATCATAAAGGCACCGTCACCAACCATCGCGTACACCTCGCGCTGCGGTTCAGCCAGCTTGACCCCCAGCGCGGCATTAACCTCGTAGCCCATGCAGGAGTAGCCATATTCCACGTGATAACCATGCTCGCCATGGTTCTGCCACACGCGCTGTAAATCCCCCGGCAGGCTACCGGCGGCGGCCACGATCACACTGTCCTGCGGCAGATGCTGGTTCAGCACCCCCAGCACCCGGCTTTGGGTCAGCAGCGAATCGGTCTTTTCGATAAATTCGGCAAACACGCTGTCACGATCGAGATGGTCGTCGATTTCCGGCACAAAGCCTTCGCCGGTGTATTCCACCGCATAAACGCGGGCGGTTTCCTGCTGTTGCGCACGACGTGCCTCGGCAACGGCATCGCCCCAACCGGCGCGGTAATCGGCCTGCGCCAACCGAGCCCCCAGGGCAGACAGTGCCTCGCGGGCATCGGCCAACACCTGCAGGCCGTCGAGCTTGCCGGCGTCAAAGGCGCTGACGTTGACGTTGAGAAAATCGACGTCGGGATTCTGAAACAGCCATTTGGACGAGGTGGTGAAGTCGGTATAACGGGTGCCCACGCCAATCACCAGATCGGCCTGTCGGGCCAGGGTATTGGCGGCCAGACAGCCGGTTTCGCCAATGCCACCCAGGTTAAACGGGTGGCTGGACGGGACCGTGCCCTTGCCGGCCTGGGTCTCCACAAACGGGATCTGGAAGCGTTCGGCGAACTCGCGCAGCGCCTGGCCAGCCTGGGAATATTTCACCCCGCCGCCGCACACCAGCAGCGGTTGACGCTTGGTGGTCAACAGCGCCAGCGCATCGGCCAGCATGCCTTCGGTTGCCGGGCGGCGATCCAGACGGTGCACGCGTTTCTGGAAGAAGTAGTCAGGGTAGTCATAGGCTTCGCCCTGCACGTCCTGCGGTAAACTCAGCGTCACCGCACCGGTTTCTGCCGGATCGGTCAGCACGCGCATCGCGTTGATACAGGCGCTCATCAACTGTTCCGGTCGCACGATGCGATCCCAGTACTTGCTCACTGCACGGAAAGCGTCGTTGGTGCTGATGCTGAGATCGTAAGACTGTTCAATCTGCTGCAACACCGGATCCGGCTGGCGTGAGGCGTAAACATCGCCCGGCAGCAGTAATAAAGGAATACGGTTGGCGGTGGCGGTCGCGGCGGCGGTGATCATATTGGCGGCACCCGGGCCGACGGAAGAGGTGCAGGCGTAGATCTGTTGACGCAGTTTCTGCTTGGCAAAACCGGTCGCGGCGTGGGCCATGCCCTGCTCATTACGCCCCTGATGCACCACCAGCTCACCGCTGTCCTGCTCCAGCGCCTGCCCCAGGCCAAGCACGTTGCCGTGGCCGAAAATAGCAAAGATGCCTTTAACGAATTTGGTTTCCACACCGTCGACCAGCAGATACTGGTTGTCGAGGAACCTGACGAGTGCCTGTGCCATGGTTAACCGGATCTTGCCCATTTGCTCACCCTTTTAGAGTAGTCACGCCCGTTCCGGCACCACCCGCATGCCGAACCTGAGAAGCTGTGTGATATCCGCCGTCTTTCAGCGCGCTGCGCTACTTAAGCCGACAACCTGAAACGTGAAGCGATTATAAACAAATATATTTTTCATAAAATCACATTACAGAAGAAACATTTCACTTTGCGATAAAGATCGCATATTGATGAAAACACCGTTTCATCCATGCCTTTAGAATTCACTGACTTAGCCCCTCCTGCCCCCACCGATGTCCCGCCCCATCCGCAGCCTAACTCGCTGTAACCCTTGATACCGTCGGCCTGTGGCACCCGCTATGCCCTTGCCGTTTGCCGGTGTTTTCCCTTCAGGCAGGGCGCGGTTTTTAGTGCTTTTCGCTGGCGTATTGGCGCGGTTTTAAATGCATCACATTTTTGGGGTGTAAATTTCATTCAATCTTGAAATTGAAATTTTTATTCCTCATACTCCAAAAATGCTTCGTAGTCGGGGTTTGGCTTAATACAGAAGGAAACGGGTATGGCTACACAAGAAAAACAGCTTGATGTCATTTGTCTCGGGCGTATTGCCGTCGATTTCTATGCACAACAGATCGGCGCACGCCTGGAAGATGCCAGCACATTCTCCAAATATCTCGGCGGCTCTTCCGGCAACGTGGCCTACGGCACCGCCATTCAGGGTCTGAAGTCCGGCATGCTGGCCCGCGTCGGCGACGAGCATATGGGCCGTTTCCTGCGCGAAGAACTGCAACGCGTCGGTGCCGACACCCAGAGCCTGATCACCGACCCCCAGCGCCTGACCGGCCTGGTGATCCTCGGCATCAAGGATCAGGAAACCTTCCCGCTGATTTTCTACCGTGAAAACTGCGCCGATATGGCGCTGACGCCGGACGATATCGATGAGTCCTACATTGCCTCTTCGCGCGCACTGGCCATTACCGGCACCCACCTTTCTCACCCGAACACCCGTGCTGCAGTATTGAAAGCGCTGGAATACGCCCGTCGACACGGCCTGCGCACCGCACTGGATATCGACTACCGGCCGGTGCTGTGGGGCCTGACATCGCTGGGTGACGGCGAAACCCGTTTTGTCGAGTCAGAAAAAGTGACCCGCGAACTGCAGGAAGTGCTGCATCACTTTGATTTGATCGTCGGCACCGAAGAAGAGTTTCATATTGCCGGCGGCAGCACCGATACCCTGACCGCATTGAAAAACGTGCGTAAAGCGACCCAGGCTACACTGGTTTGCAAACGCGGTGCACAAGGCTGTTCAGTATTCGAAGGAGAAATCGCCGCCGACTGGCAGCAGGTAAAACTGCATTCCGGCGTGCGGGTTGAAGTGCTGAACGTGCTGGGCGCGGGGGATGCCTTTATGTCCGGCCTGCTGCGCGGTTACCTGAACGATGAAGGTTGGGATCAGGCCTGCCGCTATGCCAATGCCTGCGGAGCCTTGGTGGTTTCGCGCCATGGCTGTGCCCCGGCGATGCCCAGCAAGCAGGAACTGGATGACTATCTGCAACGCGAACAGCAAGTGAAACGCCCGGACCGCGATGAGCGGCTTAACCATCTGCACCGGGTCACCACCCGTAAACAGCAATGGCCGGAACTGTGCGTATTCGCCTTCGATCACCGCAAACAGCTGGCGGACATGGCACGAGAAGCCAACGTCAGCGAAGAACTTATCCCCAAACTGAAAACCCTGCTGCTGACGGCGGCACAACAGGCCGCAGAAGCCGCCGGGCTACAAGGCAACAGCGGCATTCTGGCCGACACCACCTATGGTCAGGCCGCATTGAACGAGATCACCGGCCAAGGCTGGTGGATCGGTCGACCGGTCGAGCTGCCCGGCTCACGGCCGTTGCGGTTGGAGCATGGCAATATCGGTTCGCAACTGATCGACTGGCCGCAGGAACACGTAGTGAAATGTCTGGTGTTTTACCATCCGCATGACGCCGTCGAACTGCGCCGCGAGCAGGATGAACTGATTAGCGACGTGTATCGCGGCTGCTGTAAGTCCGGCCATGAACTGTTGCTGGAGGTGATCCTGCCAGAAAGTAACGCTGACAAGAATGAAAGCTACTACCTGGAGATGCTGCAGCACTTTTATCAGCTGGGCATTAAGCCGGACTGGTGGAAATTGCCGCCGTTGAGCGCCGAGCACTGGCAGCAGGTCGGTGCGTTGATCGACGCTAACGATCCGCACTGCCGCGGGGTATTGATCCTGGGGCTGGATTCGCCGGAAGAAACGCTGAAGGCCGGTTTCGCGGCGGCTGCGGATGCGCGCTGGGTGAAAGGTTTTGCCGTCGGCCGCACCATCTTTGGCCAGCCTTCACGCCGCTGGCTGCAGGGTGAGCTGGATGACGCCGCTTTAATCGAGCAGGTGAAACAAAAATACCTGACGTTGATTGGCTTCTGGCGTCAATACCGCCCGACACCTCACCAGCATTAATTGCCGAACCCTCCCCTTAAACGGATTTTCGCCGCTTTAAGGGGATTTTTTTGCCTGTTTTCTGTGAAGTAACGCATCTTGCAATCGAATAAATCGCTTTTTGGTGAAATGAAATTTCCAATCCATCTGTTAGAATAACCTGTCAATTACTCAGGCGTCAGGCCGATACGCCTTAGCCCACACTGCGAGCCGAATGGATGAACAACCCAACTCAACTTTCGCTGTTACAGGACGAGATCCGTCACCGCTATGAAACGCTGAGTAAGCGTTTGAAACAGGTGGCGCGTTACATTTTGGATAACAGTAACAGCATTGCTTTCGATACCGTCGCCTCCATCGCCGCACAGGCCAGCGTCCCCCCCTCTACCCTGATCCGCTTCGCCAACGCCTTTGGCTTTAGCGGCTTCAACGAAATGAAACAGGTTTTTCGCCAGCACCTGATGGAAGAAACGGTCAACTACACCGAGCGGGCGCGTCTGTTTCGTCAGACCTCGACCGACGGTAACGTGGCACCGGAAAAGCCGGCGGAAATCCTCAACGTTTTCACCATGGTCAACTCCCAGGCGCTGCAACAATTGGCAATGCAAACCAGCTCCGAGCAGTTGGACCGGGCGGTTGAGCTGCTGAATAACGCCGAGAATATCTACGTGATTGGTCTGCGCCGCTCTTTCAGCGTCGCTTCCTACCTCACCTATGCGTTGCGTCATCTGGAGCGCCGGGCGTTCCTGATCGACGGGCTGGGTGGCATGTTTACCGAACAGCTGAGCATGGTGAAACCGAATGATGTGGTGATCGCCATCAGCTATTCGCCGTATGCGCAGGAAGCACTGGAACTGGTTGAATTGGGTGCCAAAAGCGGTGCGCAGCAGATCGCCATTACCGACAGCCAGGTCAGCCCGCTGGCGGCCTTCAGCGACGTGTGTTTTGTGGTGCGTGAAGCGCAGGTAGATGGTTTCCGCTCCCAGGTAGCTTCAATGTGTCTGGCGCAAACCCTGGCGGTATCGCTGGCATTGAATAACGCCAAAGAAGAGTAACGAAGAATTACCCTCTCCCTTGGGAAAGGGCAGGCATAATGGCGTGAAATCCCCTCACCCCGGCCCTCTCCCAAGGGAGAGGGTGACGCTTATCTTAGCAACGTCGTAAATATGCAATTATTTAGCTGCGGGATAGCCGTCGGTATTAATCCAGGCGTGGTCTTTTTCCCAGGTAAACTTCCACAAGCGTACTGGCCCGGCCATCACGTTAAGATAGTAGCTGTCGTAACCGGCCAGCGTCGCCACCGGGTGGTAGCCACGCGGCACCTTGACCACGTCACGGTTATACACCGGCATGCACTCATCCAGTGAGCGATCGTCGGTATACACCCGCTGCATGCAAAAACCCTGTTCCGGCTGGATCCGGTGATAATAAGTCTCTTCCAGATAGGTTTCATCCGGCGAGTCTTCCTGGTCGTGTTTGTGGCTGGGATACGAACTGGTATTCCCCTCATCCGTATACACTTCCACCACCAGCAGGCTGTCGGCCGGTTCACTGTCCGGCAGAATATTATGTACCAGACGCTGGTTTCGCCCTTTGCCACGACGTTCGACGCCCACTTCCGCCGGGGTGATCAAACGCGACGGCAGGTGCCCGTGACCCGGTGCGCTGCAGACCGCTAATTCCAGGGCACTTTCCGCCCGCACTTCAATCTTGTCGTGATGCGGCACATAAACCGCGTAAGGCGGTGTGCGCTCAAACGGGCTCATACGTTTGCCGATGCTCGGGTATTCCGCACGCAGAGTGGCGACGGAGGCAATACCGGCGACCAACACCAGGCATAACTCTTTGTCGCCGCTTTCCAACTGCAGCGACTGACCGGCCTCAAGGTGATAGACATCAAATCCGACAAAGCGCCAGTCGGCATTCTCTGGGGTGACATGCTGGATGCGACCCTGGCCATCCGGCTGCTGACACTTGGCAAGCAATGAAGACATAGTATTCCTCCTGTAACCTGACGATTCGGTAAAACGACAACGGCCGCTACCCCATTGGAATAACGGCCCCTGCTGCCTAAAGGGACTTAACCCAGCGTCGGCATACTGTATTCCGACACCGTCTGCTGCCCGGTTGGCCAGCGAGCGGTGGCGGTTTTCATGCGGGTGTAGAAACGTACACCGTCGGTGCCATGGACGTTCAGCGCACCGAACACCGAGCGCTTCCAGCCGCCGAAGCTGTGGAATGCCATAGGAACCGGCACCGGCACGTTAACCCCCACCATACCGGCCTGCACTTCTTGCACGAACTGGCGTGCGTAGTGGCCATTGCTGGTAAAGATGGCGCTACCGTTGCCAAACTCATGGCTGTTTACCGTATCGATGGCGGTCTGGTAGTCCGGCACGCGGACAATGCCCAACACCGGTCCGAAGATCTCTTCACGATAGATACGCATATTCGGTTTGACGTGGTCAAACAGCGTGCCGCCAACATAGTAACCGTCCGGGTAGCCCGACACCTGATAATTGCGGCCGTCGGCCACCAGCGTGGCGCCTTCTTCCACGCCCAGATCGATATAACCCAAGACTTTCTTCTGGTGCGCCGAGGAAACCAGCGGCCCCATTTCGTTTTCTTCACCGCCCTGCTGAATGCCAGGGCCAACGCGCAATTGGGCGATCAGCGGTTTCAGCCTGGCGATCAGTTTATCCGCCGTGTCGTCACCCACCACCACCGCCACCGGCAGCGCCATACAGCGTTCACCGGCAGAGCCAAAGGCACCTCCCATCAGGGCATTTACCGTCGCGTCCAGATCGGCATCCGGCATGATGATGGCCTGATTTTTCGCCGCGCCGAAGGCCTGTACCCGCTTACCCTGGGCGCTGGCCGTGGTATAGATATGTTCCGCCACGGCGGACGAGCCAACAAAGCTCACCGCCTGAATATGCGGGTCGGTGCACAGCTGCGCGGCATCCTCGTTAGCGCAGTGCACCACGTTGAATACGCCGTCCGGCAAACCGGCTTCTTTAAGTAATTCTGCCATCCGTACCGACGCCGAAGGCACCAATGCCGGTGGCTTCAGCACGAAGGTGTTACCGCAGGCCAGCGCGATAGGGAACATCCACATCGGCACCATCGCCGGGAAGTTGAACGGGGTGATGCCTGCGACCACGCCCAGCGGTTGCATCAGTGAGAAGCTGTCAACGCCGCTGCCGACGTCCGCCGAATACTCGCCCTTGATCAAATGTGGAATGCCGCAGGCAAACTCGACTACTTCAATACCGCGGGTCAGCTCGCCCAGCGCATCGGAGTAAACCTTGCCGTGCTCACTGACGATAAGCTTCGCCAGCTCGTCGCGATGCTGTTCCAGCAGCGCCTTAAAATTGAACATGATGCGCGCCCGGCGCAGCGGTGTAGTACGCGACCAGTCGGCAAAGGCCTGGTGAGCCACATCAATGGCCTGCTTCACCTCGGCGGCGGTGCTCTGCGTGACGCGCCGTTCAACCTGCCCGGTGGCTGGGTTATGCACGTCGACGGTTTGATTGCTGCTGCTCAGGCACACTTGCCCACCAATAAAGTTACCCACGGTTTTCATGTCTCACCCTCTTTTAAGTCCGCTGTCGCCTGACCGCCTGTGCGGTACTGGCGCACAGGGTAGCGTTTTCATCACACCGCTTGCCGGAAACTGCCCACAAGCAGGCTAAATCCTGACCGGATGAAGCAAACTCTATTTCATTGAAAAAAAAGTTTCAAATAAATTATTTTAGAAAATTTGTTTTTAGTGCGGGAGGTCGCAGTTTTGCCACGCCCTTGTGCAAAGCCATTACATACCGGGAAAAACGCCGCTCTGCCACTCATCCGCCGACCGGCGGGAATTAACCCTGACTTTTATACAGAAACAGGTAGCCCACCGGGCACTACGACAAAGCCTGAGGCAAAGGGGTCGCCGGGTAACACGGGTGGACTGTTTGCGGTTTTTTTTGAACTGGATCTAAAAATCAATATTTCATTATTCACTAATTATGAAATAAATGTCCTTGTTTAGCCCAGATTATTTCGAATATCACCGCCTTGATGACAGGCACGGTTCACACCCTTCCGCCTCCCTCTTCCCTACAACCTACTGCGCGGGTGGAAGCCAGGATAAAAATCGGAGCAACACATGTCACATCAGCGTAAGCATAATACCGGGTACATACTGCGAATTTGCGGCATTGCGGCACTCGGCGGCATTCTGTTCGGTTACGATACCGCCGTGATCTCCGGCGCCATCGATGCCCTGAAAACCTATTTTGACCTCAGCCCGGCGGAAACCGGCTGGGCGGTTTCCAACGTGGTGATCGGCTGTGTGGTCGGCGCTTTTGGCGCCGGGCCACTGGCGGCACGTTACGGCCGCAAAAAGGCTCTGATGCTGGCAGCGGTGCTGTTCACCATTTCAGCGGTGGGTGCTGCCCTGGCCGCCACCTTCACCTGGTTTGTGATTTACCGCATTATCGGCGGTCTGGCCGTGGGCATCGCCGCCACCGTCTCACCCATGTACATGTCGGAAGTCTCGCCAAAAGACATGCGCGGTCGAGCGCTCAGCATGCAGCAGTTCGCTATCGTGTTCGGCCAAATCGTGATTTTCTACGTTAACTTCAAAATCGCCAGCATCGCCAGCGAAGCCTGGCTGGTGGAGATGGGTTGGCGCTGGATGATAGGGTCGGAAGTGATCCCCTGCATGCTGTTCCTGATGCTGGTATTTATCATTCCGGAATCACCGCGCTGGAGCGTGATGGTCGGCCGTGACGATCAGGCTTTGGCGATGTTGACCAAAGTCTCCAACGCCGCCCATGCACAAAGCGTGCTGCAGGAAATCAAAGACTCACTGCAGCAGGACCAGCAAAACAGCCGGCAAAAGCTGAATTTCGGCGACGTACGGGTGCGTTTTATTCTGTTTGTCGGCTGCATGATCGCCATGCTGCAACAGGTCACCGGCGTCAACGTGATGATGTACTACGCGCCAATGGTGCTGAAAACCGTCACCGAAAACGCCCAGGAAGCGCTGTTCCAGACCATTTGGATTGGTGTGTTGCAGCTGGTCGGTTCGGTGATTGGCGCCATGCTGATGGATCGCATAGGCCGCATTCCACTGATGCGTTACGGCACCCTGGGTGCCATCGCCGGGTTGCTGATCACCTCTTATGCCCTCTACACCCAGGCCACCGGCTACTTTGCCCTGTTCGGCATGCTGTTCTTTATGGTGTTTTATGCCCTGTCCTGGGGCGTCGGCGCCTGGGTTCTGGTATCAGAAATCTTCCCTAACCGCATGCGTGCACAGGGCATGAGCATCGCCGTCGGCTGCATGTGGCTGGCCAACTTTGTCGTTTCGCAGAGCTTCCCGATGATCAACGACAACCCTTATCTGTTCTCCAGCTTCCACGGTGCCTTCCCAATGTGGGTCTTCGCCGCCTGCTGCCTGTTTAGCTACTGGTTTATCAGCCGCTACATTCCTGAAACCAAAGGCGTCTCGCTGGAAAAAATGGAAGACGTGGTGATGGCCAAACGCTATCGCCAGCCGCAACCCGAAACACAAAGAACGCCGCTGTAAGTCGGCAAAACTCAGGCTTCTCACATTATTCAGGAGTAATGCATCATGACCATTGCGCCAGACCGTTTTTGCATCAACCGCAAGATCGCGCCAAATCTGGATTTGGAGCCGTTTTTCAGCCTGGTGAAAAGATGCGGGCTCAGCAAAGTTGAGCTGCGCAACGACATGCCGAGCGGCAAGGTGACCGATAACCTGAGCAACGAGCAATTAAATGCGTTGGCGGCAAAATACGGTATCGAAATCATCACCATTAACGCCCTCGGCAGGTTTAACCTGCTGGACGATCAGGCCGGGTTGCTGAAGAACGCCGAAGCGCTGTTGTCGCAAGCTCAGGCGATCCATAGCCAGGCATTGGTGCTGTGCCCGCACTGCAGTGCTGACGATCGGCGCAGTGAGGATCAGAAAAAAACCGACACGCTGGCAGCCCTGAAGCTGCTGGCGCCGCTGTTCAAGCAATACGGCGTGCAGGGCTATGTCGAACCGCTGGGGTTCGGCATCAGTTCACTGCGCTCATCCTTGCTGACGCAGTCCCTGATCCGCGATTCAGGCGCGCCGTACAAAATCGTGCTGGATACCTTCCACCATTATTTAAGTGATGTGGCACAGCCTGAGTTTGATGCGCAGATTCAGATCGAGGGTATTGGCCTGGTGCACCTTTCCGGGGTGGAAGATGCACGAGACAAAAGTGCGCTAAGCGACGAAGAACGCATCATGCTGAGTGACCGGGATCGGCTGGAGAGTAAAAAACAGGTGCAGAACCTGGAGCGCCTGGGCTACACCGGCATTTACGCCTTCGAGCCGTTCTCTTCGCAGTTGGATAGTTGGACAGTGGCGGATATCGAACGTGAAATCCGCCAAAGTATCGCTCTGCTGCAAGGGTAATGGCCACAGCGTAGGGGTCGAGCATGCTCGACCTGATTTCACCGGGCGCAGCGTGCAGCGCCCTACCCCTATTTTTATGACGCTATTTCAGCGTGCTCACCACCAGTTGGTGACGGGCGTTGTAGAACTTACGGTAGGCCAGGTAGCAGGCGATAATGGTCGACAGGCTGGCGGTGGAAAGCAGCATAAAAGTCACCATAATCTGGTACTTAATCGCCTTCACCGGATCAATACCGGCGAAGATCAGGCCGGACATCATGCCCGGCAGGCTAACCAGCCCAACGGTTTTGGCCGAATCCACCGTCGGGATCAACGAAGCGCGGATGCTGTCGCGGATCAACGCCGCTGAGGCAAACTTCGGTGATGCCCCCAGGCTGAGCATCTCCTGAATTTTCTGCTGATCGCTTTTAAAACGCTGCCCCAGGTTGTTGTAACACAGCCCGACCGCCACCATCGCGTTGCCGGCCACCATGCCGGAAATCGGGATCACCTGCATCGGGGTAAACTCTATCGAGCCGGTCAGCACCAGCACCACCAGGGTTAAAACCGCGCCGGTGGTGATGGCTATAAACGAAGTCATAAACGCATGATCGATATATTTACTGCGTTTTTGCGCGTTGTAAGCCGCGTTAAAGCAGATAAACAGCACCATCAACACCGTCAGAATGGCGTTGTTCACATCAAAAATATATTTCAGCACGTAGCCGACAATAATCAGCTGCACCACCGCCCGGCAAATACTCCAGATAATGTCTTTTTCCAGCGCCAGCTTTTCTTTATGGCTGATTAAAATGGCGATAATCACCAACACCATCGACAGGGCCAGGGATTCATTGCTGATATTATGCTGGTTCATTGGTTTTCTCCTGTGCCCGGGCACCCTGCGCGCTCAGGGTAATGACATCATCCGCATGCTTGATTTCGTCTTTATCATGCGTGACCCACAACACCGCCACGCCATGCTGCGCCACCAGCTGATGAATAATCTCGTTAACGTTACGTTTGTTATCTTCATCCAACGCGCTGGTGATCTCATCCAATAACAACACCTTGGGCATAAACTGCAGATTGCGGATCAAGGAAATACGCTGCTTCTCCCCGCCCGATAATTCGTTAACGCTTTTTTTCAGCATATTTCCCGGCAACCCGAAACGCACCAGATCGGCCTGCATTTTTTGCTCGTCCGGCTTTTGCTTACGGATCTGGTAAGGCAGCGCAATATTGTCATACACGCTGTCGCCAAACAGCGAGGGCGTTTGAAAACAGTAAGATACCTGTTGGCGATATTCTTCCGGCGCGATATCGGTGATGGCCTTACCGGCAAAGATAATTTTTCCACGGGTCGGATCGATCAGCGAGGAAACGATTTTAAGCAGGGTACTTTTTCCACAGCCGGACGGCCCGGTAATCAGTTTAAATTCCCCTGAATGCAGGCTGAAAGACACTGAATCCAGAATAACCTGCTCACCTATTTGATAATGAATATCATCCAATAAAAGTATTTCTTTGCTTTCCTTCATTTAAGCCCGCATCCCTCATGAAAATATTTGCACTCAGGCCGCCAGTATAGAGCTTAAAAAAATGCGCTGGCAATGGTTGGTCATGCATCGTAACAATGGCGTCGGGCTGAGGAGCATTTCGCTCCACCAGCCCTGTATTGATTCACTGTGAAAGGTAGTCAAAAACACAAAACAGGAAAGGAATTACCGTTTTTTGGGTGATGCACAAATATACCAGCGTAACGAATTATTGATGCTGCGATGGGTACAACTCACTTTCCCCTCTTTTTCCAGTGCCAATAACAACGTCCGCGTGGTGTAAATGTTCTCGCCGCATTTGTCTGCCAACTCCCTGGTTTTAGGCCAGTGTTCTGGTTCCGGTGGATGATGCCCGCCCGCCCCCGCCGCACGTTCCATACACAGTTTTCGTAACACGTTTAGCATATGTGACTTCCTGATTTCATATGTTATCGGCGCCTTGGCCATCGCGTTCTCCTTGAGTTACTTTTGCCTGCTCCTGTCCTGCGGCAGCACGTCGGCCACCCGCAGGGTGTAAATCATGGTGGCTCCCGGTGGAATGGCCGGGGGGCTGTCATCGACATTAGTGCGAATGTCGGCATATCCGGGGCGTTAGACAGCGGCCCGTTAAAATAAGACCCACCGACTCTGGTCGCTTGGTGGATTAATATTCTTAAGCGAGTTAACGCGTTGCTGACAAAACGAGATGCGTTACTCTTCAGCTTTTTCCTTAGGATTATTCTGTGAAACTTTTTTCACAGCTACGTTACCCGTGCTATTTTTCCAACGCAGTTGGACAACAGTAAGCAGATCATTATCAACGCGACCGTAGCGACTGCAGAACGGCGAGTGAATCATTAATTATGGTAATCATTCCGTTTATCATTCTTTAATTATCGCTTAGGCCATTATTATGTTTCGCGGCCCTTTTTTGATCTGCCAGACCACGATTAATCCTAACCAGCCAAATAACAAAAAATCGCAACAACAGGGGATTTTGGTAATAATCACGCCCCATCGGCATTGTTATAATTTTGTTAATTTAAAAAATGAAACCCCCATCGTCATAATGAATAAAGGCCGTATTCCAAGCCAAAAACATCGGCATTCCAACCTTTCAAAACAACGAGTTAACTTTTAACTTATGATTAACAGACAGAATTCATCATCTGCTGTTTGAGAGTGATATTATCAAAACAATATTGTTAATTGTAGTGTGATGGACAACTCTGCCGATCTAATATCTCGCATATTGCTATTTATACAGTCATTTATTCTGCATAATATTTGTATACGATCTATTGATTTTCAATAATATATATTTCTTTTTCCTTTTGGTTTTATATTCTGTATTTGACTTAAATTAATAAAAGGTATTTCCAAGCACACCTATTATTTGCAAGAATAATCCCAGCAAAACGCTATGGCGATTTACCTGTTTTTATTTTACAGATTTTGCCTATACGACTTCTCAAACCTTTCGTTATTTACCCATAAATAACGGGTGGTGGCGTATTGCCCAGAGCAAAAGGATCTGGCTCCAACTACCACGTCGGCGACATGAGGTTGCCGCCGTGGCGGGGGATTTAGATGTGCTGTTCTTTTTATTTAAATACTCTCTACAGGAAATTGAGAAATGAAACTGAATAAATTAATGCTGGCAACCATGATTGCTTTCGCTTCTGCATCTGTTGCTCACGCCGCATCTAACCAGGGCAGCGGTAAAGTTACTTTTACCGGTGAAATTATTGATGCGCCATGCAGCGTAGCACCGGGTTCTGTTGAGCAAACCGTGCCAATGGGTCAAATCAGCAGCCGTCTGTTGGCCAAAGAGGGTAAATCCAGCTCTGAGCCATTCAGCATTGAACTGAAGGATTGTTCTGTATCGACCATGAATAACGTCAAAGTGACCTTCACCGGTACACCGGACTCAGATAACAACAAATTGCTGGCTCTGAGCGGTACCGCCACCGGCGCTGGCATCATGATCTACGACAACCTGCACTCCAAAGACGTTGAACTGGGCACCGCGACCGATGGTCAGGGCCTGACCGAAGGCAATAACTCTCTGAAATTTGCCGCTTACCTGCAAGGTAGCAGCGCTTCTGGCGCAGTGGTTCCAGGCGAGTTCACCAGCGTTGCAAACTTCACTCTGGCTTACCTGTAATCCCTGGCTGGGGATGCCCCTGTGGTATCCCCGCTTTGCCTGCACGGACATTGGGTTACGGGACCAACGGCAACAGGGAGACGCCGGCATGACCAACCAGATTTGGAGTGTATTGCTTCTTGCGCTCAGCGTTTGCAGCACAGAGGCGACGGCAAAAAATCAGGGCCACGGCACACTCAACCTGGGTGGCGAGATCGTCGAAACCCCCTGCGGGATTGCCAGTGAAAGCCTGGATCAAACCGTTGATTTCGGGCTGATATCCATGACCGATGCCGCGTTGGACGGACAGCCGGTTCTGATCGGCAGCCGCCGCAACTTTGAGATCAAACTGGTGAATTGTGAATTGGCCAGCACCGTAAAACCCGATTTTATCTACCGCGCAGCCACCGTCACCTTCGACGGTACGGCTGACAGTCGGGATCCTGCTTTATTGGCCGTTTATGGCGAAGCGCAAGGCGTGGCTATTGAGCTGCTGACCGCCGACGGCATCCCGATACCGCTGGGTAGTACCACGGCGGATTACCAAATTGTCGCCGGCAACAATACGCTGCGCTTTGGCGCTCAGCTACGTATTCATCCTGACAGGGCACGAGCCGGCGGATTCAGCTCACTGGCGAAATTCACCCTGTCTTATCTGTAACGCCTCGTTAGGCGGGTACCGCCATCAGGTACTGAATGACATCACGTATTACGTTTTCAGGTCGTACAGGATGACCTGCTATTGGGCGCGGATTTGCCATGAGTGATTATTCTATGACGTCATTACTGACACGGAAAAAAATACCCCTCACCGTCATTCTATCTTTCCTCTGGGTGCATCCGGCTTTTTCCGCCACGGAATTTAATACCGACGTATTAGATATTGCCGATCGCAGCAAAGTGGATTTATCGCGTTTTTCCGATGCCGATTACGTCATGCCCGGTACCTATTTGCTGGATATCAAGATCAACCAAAAAACCCTGCCGCAGCGCAGCATCCAGTATTATTCGTCACCGGACCAAAACAACCGTTCTCGCGTCTGTCTGCCGCCGGATCTGGTTGAGAAAATGGCGTTGAAAGAAGAAGTCGTCAAAAAAATCACCCTGTGGCACGACAACAGCTGCGCCGATATCAGCGGCATTAAAGGGGCCACGATTTCCGACCGCATCGGCAGCGGCGTGTTGGCGATTACTATCCCGCAGGCCTGGATGAAGTATTCCGATCCGGACTGGACGCCGCCGGAGCAATGGGACGACGGCATTCCCGGCTTGTTGCTGGACTACAGCATCAGCGGCCAGATCGGCAAACAGAGCCACAATAATAACACCGCACAAAACCTCAGCAGCTACGGGACCATGGGCGCTAACCTCAGCGCCTGGCGCCTGCGTGCCGATTATCAGGCCAACTACAACCAGCAGGCCGGTGAGCGTGACAGTAATTTCGACTGGAACCGGATTTACGCCTATCGCGCGCTGCCGATGCAGGCCGCCAAGCTGACCCTCGGCGAAATCTATCTTGACTCGGGGATATTCGACTCCTACCGCTTCACCGGTCTTAACCTGGCCAGTGACGAGCGTATGCTGCCACCAAACCTGCAGGGTTATGCGCCGGAAGTCCGCGGCATCGCCAAAAGCAACGCCAAGATCACCGTGTCGCAAGAAGGCCGTACGCTGTATGAAACCACCGTGCCCGCCGGGCCGTTCGCCATCCAGGATCTCAACAGTTCGGTACGCGGCCGGCTGGATGTGAAGGTGGAAGAACAAGACGGCAGCGTTTCAACCTTCCAGGTAGATACCGCCACCATTCCTTACCTGACTCGCCCTGGCTATGTTCGCTACAACGTCGCCGTAGGTAAGCCCTCGGCTTACGATCACCGTACACAAGGGCCGGTGTTCTCCACCGGCGATTTCTCCTGGGGACTAACCAGTGCCTGGTCACTGTACGGCGGCGCACTGCTCAGCGGCGATTACAACGCCTGGGCGCTCGGCCTGGGCCGCGACCTGAACGTATTGGGTGCCATGTCGGTGGACGTGACGCAATCCATCGCTCGCCTGCCCAACGAGCCCACCGCCAGCGGCCTGTCATTCAAGGTCAACTACGCCAAACGTTTTGATGAGATGAACAGCCAAATCACCTTTGCCGGCTACCGTTTCTCACAGCGCAAGTTCATGAACATGTCGCAGTACCTGCAAGAACGCTACAGCGACTACGACGAACGCTACGACGGCCGCCAGAAAGAGCTGTACACCATCACCGCCAGCAAAACCTTTATGGCAGAAGACAACGCCAAAGCGATCACCGCTTACCTGACTTATTCGCACCAAACCTACTGGGATGCCAGGGCACAGGATCGTTACGGGGTGTCCGCCAGTAAATTATTCAACGTCGGCAATGTCAGCAACATCACCGCATCGCTGTCGGCCTATCGCACCACCTATCACGGCCGTACCGATGACAGCACGATGGTGAATTTCAGCGTACCTATTGGCGATCGTCGGCAACTGGGCTATTCGCTGCAAACCAGCAACAGCGACGTGACACAGACCGCGTCTTATAACGACTACAGCGATCCGAACAACACCTGGCAGCTCAGCGGCGGCTTTAATCAGTCCGGCAAATCACTGACCAGCGGCTATTACAGCCATAACGCCTCGTTCGGCACACTCAATGCCAGTGCTTCTTACCAACAGGACAGCTATTCGTCGATAGGCGGTACCTTCCGCAGCGGCATTACCGCTACCCGACATGGCGTAGCCGCACACCAAAACTCCAGCAACGGCGGCAGCCGGATGATGCTGGATACCGACGGCATCGCCGGGGTACCGATCAATAACGGTCGCGCCTACAGCAACCGCTTCGGCCTGGCAGTGATCTCCGACATCACCAGCTACTACAACACCGACACCCGCATCGACGTCAATACTCTGGCGGACGACGTGGAGGCTACCCGGGCCGTAGTCCAGGGCACGCTGACCGAGGGTGCCATCGGCTACCGTCACTTTGAGGTGGTGAAAGGCAGCAAGCTGCTGGCCACCATCAAACTGGCTGACGGCAGTGAACCGCCGTTTGGTGCCATGGTGCTGAGCGAACGTGGCCGTGAAGTGGCGGTAGTGAACGACGGTGGTTCGGTCTACCTGACCGGCGTGCAGCCGCAAGAGCAGTTGGACGTCGCCTGGGAAGGCCAACGCCAGTGCCGCATTGTCATACCGACTGCCGCCAAGCCGCTGGACCAGCTATTGCTGCCCTGCACCAAACTGTAATCCGTAACACAGAGAATTAATGATGATGAACAACTTCCCGTTAGTAAAAATGGCCGCGCTGGGCCTGGTATTGACCGCTGCAGCCCCTGTTGCCAATGCGGCGATATCGCTGGATCGCACCCGTGCCGTCTACCTCAGCGACGCGAAATCGATCAGTCTGAATATCGTCAACGAAAACAAGGAACTGCCTTTCCTGGCTCAGTCCTGGCTGGAAAACGAGCAGCACCAGAAAATCACCTCGCCGTTGGTGGTGCTGCCGCCATTGCAAAGGGTTGAAGCCAATGAACGCAGCGTGGTGCGCATCACCAAGACGCCAGAGGCCGACCGCTTGCCGCAGGATCGTGAATCGGTGTTCTATTTCAACCTGCGAGAGATCCCGCCAAAAAGCAGCAAAACCAATGTGATGCAGTTGGCGCTGCAAACCCAGATCAAACTGTTTTACCGGCCGAAGGCTATCGTCGCGCCGAAAGGCGAAGTGTGGCAGGAGAAACTGGTGTTCCGCAAAAATGACGGCGGCTTCACCATTGAGAACCCTACGCCGTTTTACATCACCCTGACCGGTATGACCCGCCAGACCGAGAAACAAGGCGGCGGTGCGCTCGGTGAGTTTAAAGCGGTGATGCTGAAACCAAAGTCCAGCGAATCCGTCAAGCTGCGCGACAACGGGCTCAACAGCTTTGTCGTCAGCTATATCAATGACTACGGCGGTCACCCGGAGCTGCGCTTCGTCTGCAATGGCAGCGTCTGTAATGTCGTGCCCGATGCGAAAAAATAAGGAGATAGCACATGGCTGAATTCACCGGCGGCCGTCTGCGGCCACTGTTGCTCGGCGCGTTGCTGCTCACCGGCAGTGCGACGGCGGCAACGCCATTGGGTGTGATCCAAGGCACCACCGGCACCGTCAGTTTTCATGGTGGCCTGCTCAGTTCCCCCTGCAGTCTGACGCCGGACAGCCAGGATCAGGCGATTGATTTGGGTGACGTCAACGCAAGTGATTTCCAAAATGCCGGAGATCAAAGCGCGCCGGTGCGTTTTCGTCTCTCCTTTCGCAACTGCCTGCTGGGAGCCAAAGCATTGGCAGATAACCCGGCAGGCCCCCGCAATGGCGACGCCGAACAGCTTTATTTGAAGGGCGAACAGGCCGTTACTCTGGTGTTTCTCGGTGACAGCGATGTCAATAACCCGGATCTGCTGAAGCTTAACGGCGGTGTGCAGGGCGTCGGCCTGCGGTTGAAGGATCAGCAAGGCCGCGCGCTGTCGCTTAACCAGCAGAGCCGCCCCTACATTCTGCAGCCCGGCAGCAATACGCTGTGGTTCAGCGCTCAAGTCGAGTCCACACAGAAATATCCCCTGGCAAATCAATTCAACGGAGTGGTGCATGTTCAATTGGTCTATTTATAAACGCCTGCTGCTGTTGAGCAGTCTGACGATGCCGTTCAGCGTACAAGCTCTGGAATGTCATCTGGATAGCGCCAATGGCATTACAGAAGAAAGCGAAGATATCGGTCAGTTAAAGATCCCGGCGACCCTGCCGATCGGCGAACGGCTTTGGACTTCGCAGCCGATGAGCCGCAACGTAGTCTGCTGGGGCTACTCCAACGTGCCGCAAGGGGAATGGGTGTATTTCTATCCGAACCCGGATAAAAAACTGTTCGCCCCAGGCATTTCCATGGGCGTCATTTATAACGGCACTGACCTGGGTCTGATCACCACCGCTGCCCAAACAGATATGTTCCGCAAACCCAATCAAAAGGAAATGGGCCACGTCAACTATCAAGTCTATCTGCAAAAAACCGGAGACATCACGCAGGGGGGTTCCAGCCAGATTTCGATCTTTCAACTGGATGGGGTCAAGGGCCTCAATAATAAACCGGGGAAAAACTACCGATTTACTCTGACCGGACTGGACAAGATCCAGGTGATCCAATGTTCCGCATCGGTGGAGCTCACCACACCGGAAGGCGTCAACTTTGGTGATGTCCCGAGCTGGAAACCCAATGCCGGCACGGTAGCAAGTAAAGATTTTACCGTATTGATCCGTAAAAATGGCTGCAGCGACAAATTCTCACTGAACGCTAACTTTATGGTGAAAAGCGGTTCGTTAGTCGATGCCACTGGCCTGGATATGGATAACGGCTCGGCATTGCGCATTTACGACAACACCAACCCCAAGTGGATAAAATACAACCAATTCGACAGTTTTGCCGATATGACTAACCGCGATCAGGTGCAGAAATCTTATACCGCATCGTTGCAGGCAACCGCCGAAGGAAAGGAGGGCGACTTTCAAAAAACCCTTATTTTGTTGATTAACTACATCTAATGGCGGCTGAAATGAAAAAATACGCTGTTATTACCACCTTGTGCAGCATCAGTTATTTATTTTCCTGCACCGCGGCGGCAGAAAATAAAGAAATCGATTTTTTCGGCACCGTGGTAAGCCGCCCCTGCAATATTGAACCGAAATCGGCCGATCAGGTGGTGGAGATGGACACGGTAATCGTCAAAACGCTGTACCGCTACGGCCATAGCAACCCGGTTCCCTTCAGCATCAAGCTGACCGACTGTAAAACGGCAGTGTTCAAATCCGTCAACGTGACCTTCAGCGGTACCGAAGACGGCGAGCTGCCGGGCAAGCTGGCGATTAATAACGGCACCAACGGCGCCGCTATCGCCCTGTTTGACCACCAGGGGGCGGATATTGATTTGAACCAGATCTCCAGCGCGGTGGCATTGCAGGATGGCGACAATATTTTGAATTTCACCGCCTATGTGCAGGGTCATCCCAGCGCGATACAGAATAAAACCATAACCGAAGGCGAATTCAGCTCGGTGGCCAATTTCGTGCTGGCCTACCAATAAGCCTGACGTTTGCAGGAACAAGTGATGATTTCCAAACCCAAAGCGGCCTGGTTATTCGGGCTGGCGGCGTTTTATTGCCTGATCGCCATGCATATTTACTGGCCCAATCGCGGCGGCAGTGGTTTTTATCTGCCATGGAATTTGGTCGGTGGGATTTTTATCGCCCTGGCTATCCTCGGCGCGATGCTGTTCAGCCGACCGCCGTTAGCCGTTTCCGGCTTTTTTAACTGGCTGGCGCTGGGTGGCCTGATTTTATCTTTGCCGCTGCTGTGGGCACAACAGCCCTGGCTGAGTGAAGCCTTGCCGCGCCTGCTGGGTTTGGCATTGGGCATTATGGCCTACTTCGCGTTGCTGCAGATCCCACTCGACCGCTCACGGCGGCGCAGGCTGCTGACATTGCTGCTGGCGGCGACGGTGATCGAAGCCCTGTTCGGCCTGGTGCAATACAGCCTGCTGCAACCGGGCAACTGGATCGGCTACAACAGTCTGAAGAATCGCCCTTACGGCATCTTCCAGCAGTGGAACCTGATGGCCAGCTTTATGGCCACCGGCCTGGCGTTGGCGCTGTATCTGCTGAGCAACCGCCGCCCCTTGTCGCGCAGCCTGCAATGGCTAAGCACCAGCATACTGGTGCTGGCACCGCTGTTGCTGGTGGTGATTGCCTCGCGCGTCGGCCTGCTGGCCGCCCTGCTGCTGTCACCACTGCAACTGTGGATGCTGTTCCGTATTAATCGCCGCCGTGCCGCCGCCGCTTTGTTACTGCTGATTACCGGGGTGGGTGTTGGCCTGCTACTGGTGCTGATCAACGGCGCGACGCGGGCGGTCACCGTGGCAGAGCCGATTTTCTACCGGTTGGCTTACTGGCAAGAAGCGCTGCGCATGATCGCCGAGCGCCCGTGGTTTGGCTGGGGTTACGGTCATTTTCAACACGATTTTCTGCATCATTTCTACACCACCCATAGCAGCGGGATGGAAAGCGTAGCGATCAGCCACCCGCATAACGAAATTTTGCTGTGGGGTATCGAAGGGGGCCTGCTCAGCCTGAGCGGCATCGCTATCGTCTGCTGGGGATTATGGCGTTTGCTGCAGCGCACCCGGGCCCTGCCATTGCGCCCCGCCCCCTGGATAGCGGCGCTGCCAATCCTGCTGCACATGATGGTGGAGTACCCACTTTATCTTTCCGCCGCCCATGCCGTGCTGCTGCTGGTGATCCTGCGTTCAGGCGATGTACGCCGCCGTTTGCGATTACCCCACCGCCCACAGCAAACGCTGCGCCTGCTGACCGGCATCGCCGCTGCACTGATGCTGCCCTATCTGCTTAACGGCCTGCACAGCGCGCTGATCATTACCGCGGTGGAAAAAACCGGCTTGCGGCAATTTGGCCCCATGAGCCGGGTGCTGACGCCGACGCCCTGGCAGGTGCGATATGACTACGATGTCCAGTTACAGCGGCTGCTGCAATATCCGCAAACCCGCGATGCCACCACCCTGTGGAGTTACCGGCAATGGGCAGAAAACGAAATCCTTGTGCGGCCGGACGCCAATATCTATATCAACCTGATAGCCGTCAGTCGCCTACTGCAACAACCCCAGCGGGCCGCCGATCTGCAGCGTCAGGCACATCGACTGTTTCCGCAAGATATGCGCTTTGAGGAGTAATCATGCTTAATATTCGGTTCACCCTGCTGGGCAGCGATAACTTTTATCAATTCGGCTTACGGCTGCTACTGGAAGAGTATCTGCAAGACCTGAACAGCAGCAGCCGTAGATATCCGATCGATCTGCAAAATCTGGAGCCGATCGAAATCGTGTTCCGCACTCTGGAAGATACCTGTGGTTGTGCCCGCTGCTACCAAAGCCCGCACCTGACAATGCGCCACCGGCAAATGACCGTGCTGGTCCTCAATGATCGTGATACCCGATATTCGCACGCCCATCCGGCACTATTCAGCATTAACCTGCGCGATGACTGCGCCATGGTTCGCAACAAGTTGCAGATGGCGCTGGAGCTCTTTTGCCAACAACCCTGGGTGGCTATGCACGCCAGCGGCATCTGGAAATGCCGGCAGTGCCGCATCGCCGCCCTGAGCAGTTGCGAAAAGAAAGTGCTGAAGCTGATGAGCACCGGTATGTCCGCCTGCACCATCGCCGGCATGTTAGACCGCAGCCAGAAGACCATCAGCGCCCATAAGCGCTCGGCGATGCGCAAGCTGAACGTAAACAAAAACACCGAGCTGAACAAAATGCTGTTGAATCAGATGGGGTTGAATTAAAACGACGGCAGGGATCAGGCTGCCGCCAGCTTCTTTTGCAGGAAGATCTCCGCCAGCATGCAGCGTGCGCCACCGCCGCCAAGATCTTCAATAATGTCGATCGGCCCCAGCGCCAGCCGGGCATAACCGCTTATCAGCCCCTGCTGCTGCGGGGTAAAACTGGCCCAGGCGCGGGTCGACATGGCGTAAACCGGGCTGCCGTCTTCGGCGCACAGTTCCAATACGTTGCAGGCGAACGCCTCCATCTGAGCGAAGCTGACGTCAATAAGGGTTTTTCCGCTGCGTTCCAGCGTGGCGATCAGCGCGTTTTTTTGCGCCTCATTACTCAGGCTTTCAAGACAAATAATGGCGAACTGAGCACCGACGCTCATCATCACGTTGGTGTGATAGATCGGTTGATTATTACGATCCACCGCGTCAAACCAGACAATCTTATAGCCGGAGTGACGTTCAAATTCGTGGCCTACCTCCGGCGAACTGCGGGAAGACAGGCAGCAGTAAGCCAGCTTGTGCTGGTGATCCAGGATCAGTGAGCCGGTGCCTTCCAGAAAGCGTCCGACCAGTTCGTGAGCGGAAAGATCGATACGTCGCTCAATCACAAAATCATTGGCGAGCTGCGTGATAATATCCTGGCGGCGTTCCCGTCGTCGGTTGAGCGCTTCCATCGGAAAGGTAAACAGGCTGCCGTCACCCAACAGGGCAATCCAGTTATTGGGAAATAATGCGTCTGGCGTTTCCTGTCCGCTAATCTCATCAATCACCCTGACATCGACACCGGCTTGCTGTAATGCAGCGACGTAGCCGTTAAAGGCAACCAATGCCTCTGCCATGTGATTTTCATTTTTCTGCGTAATCTTCTGGAAAAAATTGCTGAGCAGGGTTTCCTGATTGGCGGCAAAGCCAGACGGCCTGATCATAAAAACGGATTGGGTGGTTTGCATGATATTTCTCACCGGGTTCAGGATTTTCCAAGGGCTGGCACGACACCATTATGGATAATCAACTTGAAGCCAAACAGTGTGAAAAATGACTAAATTGCTCTATATTTTTACTAATCGCCACTCAACTGTGACACTTTGACTCCATGAACGATACCGATCGCCAGATCCTCGCGCTGCTGCGCGAAAACGCTCGAGCCTCCGTCACCGAGATCGCCGGCAAGGTACGAGTCTCACGCGCGACGGTACAAAAAAGAATTGAGGCGCTGGAAGCACAGGGGATCATCACCGGCTACACCATCCGTATCAAACCGGGCGTGGAACATAACCGCATCCGTGCCTGGATGTCTGTGGCGGTAGAAGGCACCAAGGCGCAAAGCGTGTTGCAACAGCTGCGCGGTGAGCCTTCGGTCTTCACCCTGCACACGACCAACGGCAAATGGGACATTCTGGTGGAGATCCGTACCGACAGCTTGGAGAACTTCGATAAAATTTTGGGTCGCATCCGGCGCATCGCCGGTATTTCCAATACCGAGACCAGCATCCTGCTGTCGACGCACAAGGCTTAGCCACTCAGAGGAGGTTTGACTACCCCAAATTTTAAACAGGCGATACCGCAGATAATGAAGACAAAACCCAACAGCTTGAAGGCCGATACCGACTCTTGAAATAACAGATAGCTCAGCGAGACGATCAGCAGGATGCCAATGCCTTCCCAGAGCGCATAAGCAACCCCCAGAGGAATGGTTCTGATTGCTTTGGCAAAGAAAAAATAGGAAATACATATTGCAACGAAGGTAATAAGGTGAAGTTTATCGCACTGGTAAATCTGTGCATACTTAATAAAAATGGTACCCGTCACCTCAAATAAAATAGCCAATAACAGCATAATCCATGGCATTATCCGGCCTGACAACTTAGGCCTAATTCAAGGCGGTGTTAATTTAAGATCGGCTGGACGCGCACGGAACCGCTCCTTGTCCTTTTCACACCAGTCAGGATCAATCAGGCTTAATTTCCCTTCAGTGATCTTTATAATACTTTCACCCGCCACCGCAGTCCCGTAGACAGATGACAATGCATCTGCCATCCCTCTGCCATACTTTTGGATAAAAGCCACCGCCAAACGGGGAGTTTCCGTCCCCTGATTAATATCGCAAATACGCCCCTGAATAAAACGGGTCAGCTCTCTCTCACAAATGACGATCGCTATTGTCATATCTTTCATGATATCAAACCTAAGAAATTAAACGGAAAGGTGTTAGTCGTGGATACGGTGTTGCATCTCCAACTCAAAGATAATCGCTTCTGCCTGACAGGAAAATGTCATGTCGATCCTGGCTATATACTTTTTATTCAATATCTTAATGGTATGAGCCAAATGACAAGGATACTTTTCGGATGCCACATTGTTGGCGCTGATTTCCATATCCTCAAAGTACTCCATGGCCTGTTCATAGCTGTCGAACCGGTTGGTGACAGTCACCGTGCAGTTTTCATTATCCAGCACCGAGCCAATATCGATGGAACATCCTTTGTCACTGCATTTATCCAGCACATCTTTCATTTTATTTCCTCGTCAGCCTGTTGTTTGCATCATGTTAATAATTAACTTTTTTGTTAAAAAAGTGAGGGAGCAAAAGCCGGACATCATCACTCCCCCAAAACCAGAAAATTGGATTCACAAATTGCATACTTTCGCTATCGCTACCTAGGATTAACTGATAACCACCTCCTTTGATTTTACGCTTTACGCTTACTTTGCTTTCGATGATTGATAATAAACATTGTTAACCGTTAAATTCAACGCTCAGGTTAATATAAAAAAGTTGTTATCATGACCGGTTATTCAGGTTTGATTTTAAAGCCTTCTAGGTAGACTCTATTATCAAGAAAGTCATCAAAGAAAAGGAGAGTCGTATGCTTTATAAAAATATACTTGTGGCATTGGATTTAAAAGATAACAACAAGAAACTGCTCGACCGTGCCCTTTCCCTCAGTAACGCTACTCAGGCTAAATTGTACGTGGTGCATGTTGGTGTCGATGTCGGTGAGCTTTATTCCGGCGTGGTGATCAATCACCTGGATAACTTTCAAACCCGGGTGGTTAACGATGACGTTAACCTGTTAAAGCAGTTTTTGAGTGATGGCGGCTATGACACTTCACCGATTGTTGAAGCGCTGGAAGTGGTCGGCGACTTTAATCGGGAGATCGAGAAAATCCTGTTTGAAAAACATATCGAGCTGCTGATCTGCGGACATCGGCATAATTTTCTGAGTCGGCTAATGCCGACATCCAGGCATCTGATTAATCATGCTAAAACCGATGTATTGCTGGTGTCACTGCCTGAAAAAATCGATAGCTGAGCGCCTGCGGTGCACACCAGGCACCGGGAAGATAACCGGGCCACAAAGGTCTCACTCCAGATTGGTGGGGGCAGCATGGTGTGCATGCTGAAGTCTCCGGATAAACCCTCACTTAACCTATCCGGCAACGTGGGCCTGGGTTTTGCCTACGACTACTGCGTATCTACGTCAAAGTGCAGGAACGCCAGTTGAACCACCCTGTCGATCGTATGTTCACTCTGTTGATTGAGGTGCAGATAATGCTGTAAATGCAGTAAATCAGCGATAAACGCGGCAATACCCAGTTCGGCTTCAACGATACCGGCTTGCTGCATAAACGGCAGGAGCTGCTGCGCGGCTTTCGCCGCCCGAATAAGATTGTCATCGCTATTGGCCTGGAACGGTCGCTCAGCAAAGGCGGCAATTAGGGTATTCAACTCAGGAAGCGCAGTTTTCATAATTACGCCCTACGGAGGTTGGCTAATGGGTTAGTTCATACCGCTCAGGAGCGGCATACCGTCATCATTAATTTTTCCTATAATCACTACCTCGCTCCCGATCATATTGATACGATGCATTTTTTTCATATTGCGAGCTGTAGTAATGCGGGCGGTTATGATGGCTCTGCTTGCCAAGGGATATACAACCACTTAATAGAAGTGTCGAAGCAACACAACCTGATACAATCATCTTCTTCATAGTCTTTCCCTAGGTATAAACGATAAAAAACGTTAAAAGTGGTGGCCCTCATTCATGTGAGATCACTGCTGGCCACCGTCTTATCCAAAACCTTACCAACCGATAGATAAACAGCCACTCAGTAAAAATACCGAAACAATACCGCAGCCCAGCAAGACTAACTTTTTCATGGCTTCTCCAATGACATAGGTATGAGTTGACACCAATAAAGAACCGTACAGTTTAGTTTTGCACTATTTTAAGACAGGCGTCAACAAAATATCGTTTCCCACCTGCTTAGCAGATTTATCTTATCGTTCGGAAATACAGCGACTCTGGTCATCAAGCGACCATTGTCGCGCAGTGGCTGCAATCTGAGTCGCCAGGCCGGCTATGATTTGTTGCTGGGCCTGTAGCATGGCGGTGTAGCCTGGCTCTGTGGCCTGGGAAAAACGACTGCTGCACACCAGCCGTTTGCCCTGTGAACTTAGGCTCCACCCCACGTCGAACTCGACTACGCGTCCAGGCCAGGTATCAAATCGCCGTACCTGGAGCTGTATTTTGATCGTCGGGGTTTCCTCCGTTTTGGCTAAACCGGCAACATCCTGCGTGCCGAGGCGTTGCATCAACCCGACAGAAAGTGCCGTCCGAATTTCGTCGCCAAGCGGGCTTAACCAGCGTTCATTATCCAGCACCCTGGCACCGCTATCCCCCTGCCGAACCACCAATTGCGGCACATCAATCTGTGACGGAATGCCGACTGGCAATACCGCAATGAGAAACGGCGCCGGCTGCACCGGTGTTGGCACCTCAGCGATGGGCGCCACCAGCGTATGATAATGCACCGATGGGGAGGAACAGGCGGACAGCGAAACCATCAGCGTTAGAAAACAAAACCGTGACAGTGAGATCATTTTTTCGTACCTGGCTGGGAAGAATAATAGCTGCCTTCGTTGGGCAGAGACGGATCCTCAGAACGACCTTGCAACAGCGACTCAGGGTGACGATCAAGCTGATCAGCCAGGTTACGTACTGCTCGCATCGCACGTAGGGCTTCCTGTAAGGACTGGCTAAATGTCAGTAGCAACGGTGAATCTTCCGCCAACAAATCCTGTGCGGTCTGGGCCGTCTGATTCATCTGCCTGAGCAGCTGGTTCGCCGCAGGTAATGTTTGTCCATTAACCTGTTTGAGGGTTTTATCTACCCCGGCCAGCGTGGCGTTCAAGTTCTGCGCTATCGACTCCAGTGGCATTTTATCAACCTTGTTGACGATGCTGGCGATCTGCTCCTGCAACCGGTCTAACCCCCCGTTGATGGTCGGCAGCATTAGAGGACGAGCGTGAATATCAAATGGCACCTTTGTCGCGTTAGGCATAAAATCCAGCGAAATATAGAGCTGTCCAGTGAGTAGATTACTTGGTGTAGCTTGTGCCCGCAGGCCATGCTCGACCAGATCACGGGTAAACGCCGCCGTTTCTTGCTCCAGTCCCTGAGTTGGCTTCGGCAATTTGCTCAGGACATTACCCAGCCTATTAGGGTAAACCTCGATGCCAACCACGGAAGGAAAGCGGTAGCCTTTTGGGCTGTAATCCAGATCGACCGAGACTACCCGGCCAATTTTAATGCTGGAAAACTCAACCGCCGCCCCCACTTCCAGGCCATGTAATGAACGCTCAAAGCGCAATTTGAACCGGATCGGTGGGCCATCAGGCGCAGCCAGCGCGGACTCCTGATCTTTCGCTAGGGCATATTCGCTCGTCGTACTGACAGAGGGCGTCTCTGCGGTGGTTTCAGGAGTCACAAAGGCGATCCCACCAGCCATGATGGCGGCGACCGTTTGCGTTCTAAGCCGGAAGCCGTTGGCACCGACGGAAAGATCCAGCCCACTGGCATTCCAAAAACGTGAGTTCGACGTCACCAGGTGATCGTAGGGGGCATCAATAAAAATCTGCAGGCTGACGCTCTTACCGTTCTCGTTCAATTGATAAGACGCAACTCGCCCTACTTGCACTCGCCGATAGTAGACCGGTGAACCGATATCCAATGAACCTAAGTCATCGGTCTTCACCACAAAGCGGGAGCCTGGCATATTGTTGATAATCGCCGGTGGGGACTCCAAACCGGCGAAGGTGCTGCCGGCATGAGGTGAACTCCCCTTGTCCACACCGATATAAGCACCTGACAACAGGGTATCGATGCCGGTAACCCCTTCGATACCGACACGCGGGCGTACCACCCAAAAACGGCTGTCGGCTCGGGCCAGGTCTTCGGCACTCTTGTTGAAGCTAACGGTAACTAAAACCTGCGAATCATCGCCATGCAGCCTGATGTCTTTGACAGTACCCACCGTCACGTCTTTATATTTCACCGCCGTTTTACCAGGCTCGAGGCCACTGGCCGTCTGAAAGGTAATAGTGATCTCCGGGCCGGTGGAGAGCCAGGTATGGACCAGCATCGAAACGCCAATCAGCAGTGCAACTGCTGGCACCAGCCAAATCAACGAAAACCGATGACGGCGAGTCATTTCCGGCTCACCGGGGTGTTGATGTATCGGGTTCAATTGTTATCACCTTCCCAGATCAGCCGGGGGTCATAGGCCATGGCAGACAACATGGTCAGGATGACCACCAGGCCAAAAAAAAGAATGCCGCTGCGCGGTTCAACCTCACTCAACGCTTGGAACTGCACCAGAGCAGATACCGCCGCTACCACTACCACGTCCAACATTGACCAATAACCGATCCCTTCAGTCATCCGGTACAACTTTGCCCTTTCGTGCATTGCCCAGGTATTTTGGTGTCGAGAGGCAACCAGCAGCAGGCCAATAGTCAAAAATTTCATACAAGGGATAACCACGCTGGCAGTGAAGATCAGCACGGCAATACCGTATGAACCGCCATGCCAGAAGTCGATCACCCCGGCCATGATGGTGCTTTCACTGCCGTTACCGAACAGGCTGGTGTACATCACCGGCAGCAGGTTAGCCGGGATATAAAGGATGAGAGCGGCAAGCAGCAAAGCCCATGAGCGTGCCAGACTATTGGGCCGCCGGTAATGCAGTCGGGTGTGACAACGCGGGCAACGGGGCAAACTACGGCACACTAATCTGCAAGTCGGGCAACCGACTACATTCATTTGCCGCGCATAGAGTGGCCTATTCATGATCCTCAGCCCCCGCATCAGGTGTTATCGGCATCAGCCGCCACAGAGGTTGAAGATCCTGGCTGCCGATAATGACTATCAGCAACATTAAGACCGCCATAGCCCAGCAACCAGGACCGGGAACCACCTGCAAAAAACCGGATAGTTTGATCGCCGCGACCAGAAAACCCAGCATGCCGACCTCAATCATGCTCCAGGGCCGCAACCATTTCAGCAACCTGATGGCAGTGATAAAACCCGGTGCACAGCGGCCCGTGTGGGCAAATATCATCACCCAACCGAACGCCGTGATTTGCAGAAAAGGGGCCACAATCAATAAAAACACCATGCATGCCGCCAGCGGCAGCATCGTACCGTCATTACCCAATGCGACAGCGGTCTGCCAAATAGTGGCAACATTTTGCACCGCATGGAAACTAACGCTGATCACCGGAAAAACATTAGCCATTACAAAGGTAACGCCGGTAGTCAGTGCCAGCGCCAACATCCGTTCGGTGTTAACCTGCTCAGTTCGGTAAAGAGTGCTGCGGCAACGCGTGCAACGCGCCTCATCCCCCGCCATGAGTGGCCGGTACCGATACAGGCTGTCGCAGTGCTGACATACCACCCAATGAGGTAAAGCTTTCATCATGTTAATGGGAGCAAGACTCCAGATAAGGAGTGAAAGCCGATAACCGACTTTTAACGCCGGTTACCAGCTCTGTTTCTATTATCAGACGCTATCTGGCCGTCTGTTTTCCCCTGGTGGTGGCTGACTTTTTCGCCCCTTATTGCCGTTACTTTATGATTTCCGTCAGCTCTTCAGCACCCTTATCGATCCCTACTTCTGCAGCACTCAAGGATCCGATGCTGGCACCAACATTCATGGCGTTCGGATACTGCTTGGCGACATAGGCATTGAGTAACTGCTGGCTGGAAGCGTCATAAATTTCGACGGCATAATTTACCGATCCGCTGAGCATCCCTTCTTTGCCACGTATGGACTGCACGATGTTGTAAGGCCCACCCGCCAGGTCAAACTTGGTGAAGGTGCCGACAAACGGCGTGGTTGTGTCTGCCCCGGTCAGAGTCAATTTCAGCCGGATGGTGCCGGGGGTCGGTACGCTGACTTCACGAAAGCGTGGACGCAATGCCTCGCTGAACTTGCTGTGCATGTAGTCCGCCAGCGCTTTACGGTCTTCGTCTGAGATATCGCCAAACTGGTTGTCTACCCCCTGATAGACGGTAACTGGCTCAATGATGATGTTGGAGTATTTTTTCCAGTCCACCGGTGTGGAATAACGGTAAGGAATACGGTCAGATTGATCGTCAGTGTTTGGCTTTAATTGAGCTGACGAATCAATACTGGCGTAGCGCGTCGGTGGGGTCCCGGCGCAGCCTACTAACGCTATGGCAAGTGCCAACACTGCCGGGCGAGAAACCTTGAGGTATGAGAACATTTAGGTGATCCTGTAGAAGATAACGCCATCAACATCGGTCAGAACGTGCTGTTTCAGCGGTAACATTCGCCCGCTGTGTACGCCCGAATATGCGACTATTACAGTCTGTACAGCGTTGTAGTTGACGGCTCCAACCGATGGATGTGTACAAATAAGCGCCAAAACAAAACTGTACAGTTGAGTTTTGCATTGATACTCTTCGGTTGTCAAGAAGATGTCTTTCTTGGCGTAATTTCCCGGTTTCTGACAGGAGAGATGATGAAAGTACGGACCAACCAGCGCCGTGATGCCATTGTGGAAGAGGCAGCAGCGCTATTTCAGGAAATGGGTTATGAGCGGGCGTCGATGAACGAACTGGCGAAACGCGTCGGCGGCTCAAAAGCGACGCTTTACGGCTATTTCCCTTCCAAGGAGGAATTGTTTACCGCTGTGGTTCGTCAATATGCCACTCAGCACCTGTCCGAAGCCGCCACTGAGTTGATCAATGACAATCGAGACAAGGAAACGTTGGAGCAAACACTGATACGCTTCGGCGAACAGATGTTGTTGATATTAACCAACGATAACAGCGCGATGGCGGTGTACCGCATGGTCGTTGCCGAGTCTGGACATTCTGACATTGGCACACTGTTTTACGAGGCGGGCCCGCGTGAGAGTGTGGAAAGACTCTCGGTGTTGATGTCTGCGGCGATGGATCGTCAGGAGCTGCGGCTGGCCGATCCATATCTCAAAGCGACACAGTTCCTCTCATTGCTCACTGCAGAGATTGATATGCGGGTGTTCCAGCGCGAATTGCAGCCTGTCGGTCTGTCACGCATCAAGGAAATGGTCAGCAATGCGGTAAGTATGTTTTTAGCCGGTGCAGCATTCAGAAAGAGTGTTTGAACGGCGCAGATTAGTCATCGTTGTGGGCAGGATGATCAACTCCTGCCCGACAAAATCCGGTTTGCCGTAAAATAACATCAGAAAAGATAATATGCATGTAGAAGCCTCCGGATAACCCCCCAAAAATTCAGCTTAGCCTATCCGGCAGTGTGAGCCTGGGTATAATTTAATATTAAAACGAAGCGGTAAGAGGTCGCGGTTATTTAAACTCTTCGCCATTAAACCAAAAATATAGAGCAAACAGACTCATAGCCAGAGTATAAAACCCCAAGAAAGAAAATTAGATAAATAACCATTTATGAAATAACTAGAATTACCGCCAAAGGCTATCCACAGCATCTGGCGGCGCAGATTAAGCACACCAATGGGGACGGTCATCTATACCGAATGGCTTAAATCTGATGAGAATAGAGATATTATCAGTCATCAGCCGGTATATCTGCCCATGCCATACCGTGCAACGCCATTAGTGCATCGACACAAGGCTGATGATCGGCCACCCACTTGCGTGCTGTTTTGTGTTGTTCCCACTTGATGTCCGTCAGGTGTGCCATGTCAAAACGCGGCATATCCTGCTGCTCCAATGGGTAAAGGTGTGGACGCACAATTTCAAACATCGCCTGCCCACAGGCCGCGATCGCCGCGACTATTTCGGCATCTTGCGTCGCGAGTTCCTGTTTGAAGTAAAACCGGAAAGGATGGGCCGACGAAGGCGGTTGGAAATGTGTGGAGTCCAACCCCAGACTACTGAGATAAATATGCGTTAACGAAGGGGCATGCTCGTTGGCACTACGGGGGATCATGATCACCGGGTAGCTTTCCAGCACACCGGTATCAGGTGAGTCTTTTTTAAAGATACATTTGAATAGCGTCTGATCGACCGGGATTTTTGAAGTATCCATACCGTTCTCTAGCCGATCACGATAATACTCCCGCATTTGTGAAGAAAACATCACGCCGTAGCCACTTTTGCCGCTGGGTTGGATATCGACCTTCAGAAAATCATATACCGGTAACGCCTGGTTATCGGTCTCATGCTCCGCACGGCAAAAAACCGACAGATAAGACAGTTGCAATGAGTCTGTCGGCGACGCTGTGGGATAATTGCGCTTGAACAACGCATTTGCGCGGTTCAAGAACCATGTAATGGCCTCGGGGCCGCTGTGTGCCAGATCGTTGATATTGTTATAGCGCAGAAAACCATTCGCATGGTCTTTTAATTCAGCCACTTGAAGATCTGGGGTAATGCATAGCTTCCGGGTAAAGAAAACGCTTTTCATAGTATTTGTCACTCACGAAAACATGATAACAAATTATAGAAAAGGTTTTATTAATCGCTAACAATTAATTAGATGGATCGCTTATTGTTCATTTATGAATAAATCAAATGGCAATTATTAACACAAGTAATAACTCAATCTGTTTTTTATTTAAGAGACTGCAGCAATAAAGCTCCCATTATATAAAGTCACCCTGACAGGAGAGAACAGCCAGCCATGGTATTCCCGCCGGGGTGCTGATCTGGCCATGCCTAATAGGCCATGGCCGCACCGTTTTCAAACAACTGAAAATTTTCGAACTTAAATGACATGGTTACCCGCGGTGATACCGCCGTCAACAAGCAGGGTTTGCCCGGTCACAAACCGGCTACCTTCGCCAGCCAGCATATCGGCCCAGGCGACAATGTCGGATATTTTACCCAGTTTGCGTAATGGGTGCAGGTTCGCCAACGCGCGGAAGGCCTCTTTATCCATCAGTTCATCGTACAGCGGGGTTTCGATCACGCCCGGTGCAATGGTGTTAACCCGGATATTGTCTTTGGCAAACTCGATCGCCAGATGGCGGGTCAGCGTGTGCATGCCCCCTTTGGCCACCTGTGAGGCGGAGCTCGGCGTCGCTTCAAGCGGGTGCTCTACCCACATTGAACCGATATTAATGATAGAACCGCCGCCTTGCTTGATCATGGTAGGGATCACCGCCTGTGACGCAAAGTAAGGTCCTTTTACACCACTGGCGTAATAACGATCCAAATTCTCTTCGGTTTCGTCCAGGAAAGGCTTGGGAACAAAGATACCGGCATTATTGATCAGCACATCTATCGTACCGAATTTTTCCATCGCCACCCGGGCCATATTATCACTGGTGGTTTTCAGACTAATATCTCCGGGCGCCAATGCAATGCGATCTTTATCGGCAGGGTGTTCAGCCAGAAACTTTTCTAGTTTCGACGCGGTCCGACCGTTAATCACAACATTGGCGCCCTTAGCCAGAAAGTGCTCTGCCATCGCTTTCCCCAGTCCTGAGGATGCACCAGTGATCAATACTGTTTTTTTAGCAAACATACTATTTCCTTACTTATCAAATATCATCAGGACTACTCTGCCGGGGATAACAACCTGACCGCTGAAGCAGTAATACTGAAAAATTACAGGCCGCTGACCAACCAGCGGCCCTGATTAACGCTGGGCCTTGCGAGAAGCTCGCAAAGCAGCAGTCTCGGTTACACGCGCTGTGGTGCAACCTGGGGTTGGGCAAAAGGAGGTGACATAGGGTAAGCCGAAGGCTCGCCATGTAAGTGCCGTGACAGCGGTAACCACATCGTCAGGATCGGCGTAGTGCGATCAAACACTTTCTGTACATTAAGCTCTAATGGCAGCAGTGGCTCCGCAGAGGGAAGCAACGCCAGACGATCTATTGAGCGTGTCGCAACGTCACTCGGCTGGTCGCCATCAACCTTGCTGGCAACGCTCAGAATGGCGATTTGTTTCTCATCCGGCTGGTACATTAACCACACCGCCGCCAGCCCCTGCTTTTCGGCCTGCTTGCGTAGGGTCGGCCAGATACGGCTCAGCAGTTGCTCTGGGTTATCGCCATTGAATGTCCAACGCTCGAAGCGGTTCACATGGTGAGTGGTCGCTAATGGGGTGAAATCGTGGGCACCGATCACCTTCCAGATATGGCGGTCTACCGGGCCAAAAATATCGCGGTCCCAGAATTTAACCCCAGGTTCAAACTCCAGTTCTTTACTGGTAAAACGAGCGTAATCGCTAACATTCTCCCAGGTATCAAACAAATATCGGCCGCCATTAATTTGCGCGCCGGTAGCAGCATGGAAGCCCAGTGGCGAGTATTTACGGTTCATGCCAGGACGAATATCCATGCTGCGGCGTTCTATTTCCATTTGATCAACCAGCACCTGATTTGGAATATCGCCAACTAATTCAAAATCGGAAGTCATTGCTGCTTTGGCAAAGATTTCGCCAGTTTCATAACCCAAAATAGTCATCAGTTATCTCCTTGATAATATCCAGTGCTACTTAAGAGAAACCTACTGTACTTCCCCCCTGCGGAATGATAAATAAGGTAAAGAACACAGGGCTTATTACATGGAGTAACAGATTGCAGCGAAAATTTGACGATCTTCAATTGGGCACGCTCGAGCTATTTTGCCTGGTCGCTGAGGTGGGCAGTTTTTCAGCGGCGGCCGTGTCGTCAGGCATCACGCCGGCGGCGGTCAGTCGTTCTATTGCCCGGCTGGAAGATCGCCTGGGTGTCCGGCTGTTTGTCCGTTCCACTCGTCATATTCACCTGACCGATGCAGGCAAAAGCTTTGCAGAGCAATGCCGGGAGGCGATAGCATTAATCGACAATGCAGAGCGGCAGATCCAAGGCCAGCAACTGGAACCCGCTGGGTTACTACGCATCAGTATCCCCACGCCTTACGCTCATTTTCGGCTGTTACCGGTCCTGGCGGCCTTTAGCCAACGCTACCCTAAAATTCAGTTGGCGCTGAACCTTAACAACTACAACGTTGACCTGACGGATGGCGGATACGATCTGGCAATCCGCGGTTATCACCCCGCTGACTCAAACCTGATTGCCCGTAAGCTGGAAGATGCCGAGTTGGTGGTGGTTGCCGCCCCCGGTTATCTGGCGCGGGCCGGTGAACCTAAACAACCGGAAGATCTGGCCCAACATAACTGCATTCAGTTTGAACTGCCCAGCACCGGTAAAAGCGCCCCCTGGACGCTTAAACACAACAACAAATTGATCGATGTCGCCACACGCGGTAACGCGAGCTGTAATGGGGATTTTTTGGGCGGACTGACGCTGGCGAAACATGGTATGGGAGTATTTCAGACATACCGTTTTACCGTAGAAGAGTTGCTGGCGAGCGGCGAACTGGTGGAGATCCTGACGGAATATGGTGGAGCCACGCGGCCCTTTATTATGGTCTACCCGCACCAGCGGCATAAGTCGCTGGCGCTGCGCAGCCTGATGGATTTTTTAGTGGCGACGCTGCAACCGGCTTCAGCCTAGTCAGCCTCCGCCGGTTTGCTTAATGCCCGTCAACAACGGGAGCCGCCTTTATGCTCCATAGCCGGCAAGATAACCTTCGTGCATGGCCGCCAGGCCATTGCGCACCTGCTTAGCATCGCCAATGACCTGGGTTAAAATCCCCGCCTCATGCAGCGGGGCTTCCAGTTTGTTGACCGAACGGGAACCTGCTGCCACCACTACGGTATCAACATCATCCAGCCTGATCTGTTTCCCGTTTTTCTCAATGGCAACATAGTCATCGCCAATACCGACCACTTTTGCCGATTTGATCACATCCATACGGTAATGACGAATAGCTTCTTTGAGGCCAATTTTAGTTTCTCGTTCCAGGCCCGGGAGGATCTCATTGCGCATTTCCACAATGGTAATAGAACTGCCGCAAAAGGCCATGTACTCGGCAGTTTCTACCCCCACAGAGCCACCGCCGATCACCACGACATTCTCACCAAACGGCGCGTCCTGGGTTAATATCTTATTTGCCTGCACAACACTCTGACTCTCAATCCCGCTCACCGGCGGCAAGAAGGGTTGGCTACCGGTAGCAATAATCACCTTATCCGGAGATAACGCCACAATCTCTTCCACCTCAGGGGCTGAATTCAGCTTTATGGTTATATTCAGGCGTTTCATTTCACTGATTTGCCATTTAACCAGCGACACCAATTCGCCTTTAGATAAAGGTAAACTGGCGATTAACCAGGTTCCCCCCAATCGGCCTGATTTCTCATACAGGGTAACGTCGTGCCCTTTTCGCGCGGCCGTAATAGCAGCTTCACAACCGGCAATGCCGCCGCCAATAATCATAACTTTCTTCTTATCGACGGCTTTAGTCAGATCCAGCTGATATTCACGATTGATTTCTGGATTGACCATGCAACGACAGATTTCCCCACGGACATTGTTACCAATGCAGCCCTGATTACAGCCAATGCAGTGACGGATTTCATCCCAGCGCCCTGCCAACACCTTATTGGGCAGGTCGGGATCCGCAAGGGAGGCACGCGCCATGCCGACAAAATCGCTCTTCCCTGACAACAGAGTGGTTTCAGCCAGGTCGGCATCATTAATCCGTCCGGTGGTGATCACCGGAATACTGACTATTTTTTTAATTTCCTCGGCAATATCGACGAAAGGCGCGTTCCCCACCTGGAAAGGTTCAACAATATTGTTTGAGACGGTGACAATGCCCTGAGAGCAATTGATGGCATCAATACCGAGCTCTTCCATCCTTTTGACGATCACCCGGGTTTCTGCGATTGATAGCCCACCGGGGACAAACTCCTTGGTGGATAACCTGACCAATACCGGAAAATCCTCCCCAACCTTAGCTCTGACGTCCTTAACAATCTCTTCCAGAAACCGCATGCGATCTCTCAAACTACCGCCATACTCATCAGTTCGATGATTGGTGTATTTAGACAAAAAGTTTGAAATAAGGAAGCCATGCGCAGCATAAATTTCTACTGCGTCAAAATTGGCCTTTTTAAGGTTCCTGGCCGTATCACCAAATTGAGAAACGATTTTTTTGATTTCCGGGATGGTCATCTCTCTCGGTTTAAACTCACCGTAGACGTCTTTTAGCGCTGAGGAGCTGACGGCATTTTCTCTTGGATGGCCATGATAGATTTCTCTGCCGGCATGGGATATTTGCGCCGCAATCTTTGCACCGGCTTGATGTACACGTCGTGTCAATTCCGTATGGTTTTTTATCAGATCGTCGTTCCAAATCCCCAGTGCCCGGGGGAAATAACCGACGTGTGGCGCGATGGCATAATACTCCGTGATGATCATCGCCCATCCCCCTTGGGCTTTACGCGCTAAATAGGCCATCAGTTGCTCAGTGGCATAACCTTCATCGGTGGCCGTCAGGGTTGAAATAGAGGTTACAATCATCCGGTTTGCTAACCTGAGATTGCCAATCTTGCCAGGTGTAAATAATTTGATAAACATAATATGTCTTCTTAATTTAATTATTCCTGGCACCATTTAACCCTAAATGGTTAGTTTTATTTTTGATTATGCGTGCCTGTTTTCCAATATGTTACTTTTGGTTTGTTTTGTTAACGGTGGGAAGATATGTTGGGGTTTAAAAGAAAATAGCCATGCTATGCTTTATGATTATTGCTATTTATCATGAATATTGCGCGCCATTTAAAACATAACGCGCGAAATGTAATTACGTTAGATTATCAGGCTGATTTTACGGTTATCGCGCCAAACACCATCATCGCGTAAAATCCGTCCCAGTACTCTTCGAAATACGTTATTTTTCCATGATGGACTTCTACAAATGCATGAATATCCTGATGGTAGGGTTTGTTTTCCGGTACGGTAAATGCATCCCCGGTGTATTCGAAAAGAAACTTTTTAGATCCACTCAGTGAGTAACAACCCCAATCACTTAAAGGGTTAATTTTGTAATCACGTAATGCGGACTGCAAGCCCTTGGCATATTTTAAAATCGCTGCCCTACCTTCAACTCTTTTAGGGAACCCGTAGGCTTCACCTGGCGCGTAAGGAAACTCAATAACAGCATCCTCAGCAAACAAGTCGATGATCTTTTCCGGATTATTGACAAAGTTATCCAACATCTTTTTCATCAGTTCAGCGGCATGTTTTAACTCGTTATGGTGCATGATTCGTTTCCTCATTGTTGCGAATTAAGTTCATCTAAATCCTCTCGAGCCAGGGATGTCCCTTCACCGCAAGAAAACTCCGACAAGTACGACCACCTACACAGCAGATAAATTATAGTTTAAAAAAATGCTGTAAATACAGCGCCGATCAAATGTGAAATTACATCATGTAATCTATATAACCCGAGACAGATTACCCCAATAGCAAGAAATTAAAATTAACACTATTCTTATTGCGTAATATCATCTCAGCAGAGACTATTTGTTAATACGGTAAATAAAATAGGCATAATCGCCGCATTAGGCTATTGAATGAGCAGACAATCATAATAAATAGCAGGGTATTTACTTTCATTGATTGAAAAGGCGAAGGATGAAATCTGACGGATTAGTTTATACCGATGAAAAAGAACTAGAGCGTTCTTCACGTTGTTGGGAGTATGGCCGGGTCGATCGCGTGCGGGTCAGCGGTCCCCATGAAGCACGTTTGGTTCGTCCAGCCCATACCTTGATCGTCTATGACGGTTATCACTCGGTCGATGGCAGCACCACCATCAACGGGGACGTCTGGTTCGACCAAAAGCGTACGTCGGCAACACGGGTTATAGGCCAGGTCGCCGATATCATTCCATCAGGGTGCGATTTTGACGCCATGAGCTATGCCGAAGGCACCTTAAGCTACACCGCGATCTCGATTTCGCCACAGCTGATTGAGTTAATGCCTGGTGGAAAAGCAGGCCTGATCATTGAACCTGGGGCCAATCTGCGTAACCCGGTGCTTAAACAGTTATGCCTTGGCCTGCAGCAAAGTGACAGCGAGCTGCACGCCGCGTCGTTGATGATCGCCATGTTGGCTGAAACCGCACGTTACCAGCACGCGACCATTCCTGAACAGCAACACCGTGAAATACTTTCCCGGCCGGTACGCGAGCGTCTGGCCAGTTATATAGAAGATAACCTGGGTGAGAATATTACCTTGCAGGCCCTGGCGAAAATTGCCGACCTGAGCATTTTTCATTTTTCTCGTGCCTTTCGGCAACACTTTGGCCTGCCGCCGTACCAATATGTTTTATCACGACGCCTGGAACGGGCCCGCCAGCAAGTCACCCAAACAACTCTCACCCTGACCGCCATTGCCCTGCAGTGCGGTTTTAGTTCGCCCGGGCAATTCAGTACCCAATTTCGCCGTTACTTTGGCCAGACGCCTTCCGCTATGCGGCTAAATTCAGGGAGATAGTCTCTATTAAGACCCCGGTGAAATATCAGCATAGCGGCAAGAAACCAGCATTGTCACTGTCTTACCGCAAACACCGCATGCCCATCAGTGAGCCGAGCTCTTGCCGGCTTTCTCAATCGCCACCTGCAAAACTTCGGCTCCAGCCATACCTGGAATGACAATCACGTTCTGCATATCAGCTCCCGTGGATGGCATAACCACCAGAGCAGGTGTCCCGGTGAAACCCAGTAGTTGCGCCAGGCCATTTGTCTCTTCCAGCGTCCCCTGCACATCTGCGGCTTTCGTCCAGTCAAACGCAGCGGCTTTCGCAGCCTCACTGATATCGCCCACAGTCAGTTTGCCCTCATTATGTCCGGTGGAAAACAGTGCGTTATGATAGACAAGGTAAGCATCTGCTCCCTTCTGCTGCCAAATCTGCAGACCCACTCTGGCCGCCTGCGAGGAAGCTTCCCAGCGCTGTCCGAATATTGGCCACTCCTTAAACACAAACCGTACATCCGGGTTCGCCTTAATCGCCCTCTCCACCTCAGGGGCCAGACGCGCGCAGTAGATGCACTGATAGTCAAAGAACTCCACAATAGTGACTTTCGCCGTTTTCGAACCGACGGACGGTGACCCACCATCCATCAGCAACGCCGTCTGGTTGTGGATAACAGCGGCTGTCATGTCCTGTACCCTTTTTTCTTGCTGTAAAGCTTGCAGCTTTTGGCTAACTTCAAGCAGAACTTCCGGATGTGCCAACAGGTAGCCTTTTGAGACTTCACCAATGCGGGCCTCCTGCTCGGGGGTAAAAGCTGGTGCAGCCAGCTTTTCTGCGGCCATGCTAATCCCTGACAGGCTCAAGAGTGCTATAAGCGTCATTTTTCCCAAATAATGCATTTCCGTTTATCCATCCAAATATGATTTATTAAAACTATCTGTGCCGTAGGTCTTCCCGCACAACCGTCTGCGATAATTATTCATTATCGGCCCGAAATCCTTTCCCGTATTGTTGAGACTTTAAAACAAGTAATGAAAACAGGCAGGTATATAACCATTCCACAGAACAGCCAGACATTGTCGGTATTCAGCAAAAATGCCGTATGTACGATAAGAACAAAGAATATAACTAAAAGGATGGAATAGTGAATGCGATTATTTTTTCTGGAGTAATACGCATAACGATACAGCATATTTATAAAAACCTTTAGGATTAAAAATTTTTAATATATTTATTCAGTGGTTCTAATTAGAGGGTTTTTCGATGTATTTAAAAATTCCCGATAAAATAGAACAAGCACAATAATAATATTTTTATCGCTAAGTCTGAAAACAAGTGAGCCAAACGTCTCGCGTGTCGATCGCCATTGCCCTGCGGTGCGGTTTTAGTTCACCCGGGCAATGGCATCGTTATTTTGGTCTGGCACTGATTCAGTCTTGGCAGGTAGTCTCACATAACGCCTTACACGAGATTATGGGTACAAGAATGTTACCCCAACTACGGCCGTGACATTTCCTGCAGTTACTTGCCCGGTGCTTCTTGCATACGTCGCAGTTAAACCCAGATCGACTGGAGAAGTGCCAACAGTTCCCAAGGCCACATTATTGTTAGTTGCAATAACACCACCACTATTTGAGAGCTGGACACCAATGCCCTGAGCCGGAGAAGATGCCGAATTAGTAAAAATGGTGGATGCCGAGTCTGTCGTAGGCCCAGTTAAGTAATAGGCAAGCGCCTGATTTTGAGCACAATGCACCGTTAGTGGCACCTGTGCCGTTCCAGGATAATCCGGCAGATTCACCACAACATTACGAGCGGAGACATCACAACCACCGGTCGGTATCACCACATCATTATTGGCATAAACATTCCATACATAATCAGCAGCTTCATTTATTGGACCAAGTGGATTCCTCACCTGGTTACTTTGAATCATATTGAAGGATGCAATTAGAGATCCTGCTTTTATCACAACCCCGCTAGCGCCCCCTAACGGGGTTAGATAAAGTTTTGCTGGCAATGGTACATAGTTACCGGTATTGAGAGCGAAATTATTTGTCGGACCGGTTGTTGGGAATGGGTACGTTGAACCATTATAGTAAATAGTCCCTTGAAAATTTACCAGTGCACCAGCAAAAGCTGAACCCGATGCCAATTTAGCATAATCTACCGTAGCACCAGAATCTTGGTTATAACATTTTATCTGAGAACTCAAATCAACAACCAGGTTCTGGCCAACCCCAATTGTTGGAGTCATATTCACATAAACATTTGCACTCCCCCCCTGCACACCAATAAAATTCCCACCAGCCCAACAGGAAAAATCGTTAGCTCCAGATGAGTAAAAAGCAAACAGCATAGTAACAGTGAAATATTTTAAAAATAGAGATATTAATCTTAACATTAGAATACACCTACGATCATGAATACGTATATGTCACGTTAATCAGAGATTGAATATTCCCTTGGGTAGCATTACCACTGGGTGTAATGGCTCGCACCTGCAACACAAAATTAGCTGCCTGCGATGTATTATCTACCGAAACAGTTTTTGTGCTACCGTTAGGTAAACTTGCCCCGCCATTATCTTCCAGCTGCAGAGCAATATTGCCCGCAGACCCTTGATTGGCGTAATAATTACCCGTCGCGTCCGCCGTCCCGGAAAACGTTGCGGTAACCATTGACGTCCCTACCGGGCAATTAGTGAGGTTTAAGGTAACAGGCAGCCATGCTGAAACGGAGCCCGCCGTCGCCAGGTTTGTTGTATATAAGTTACCGAGATCAACCGTTGCTGTTGGAGTTGACACTGTGCAAGGATGAGCGACAACTCTGCCATTAATCGTGATAGTGACATCCGTTGCATTTGCCTGAAATGCCAATGTTATCAGTAATACTCCAGCAACCAACCCGGCGCCAATGGTGTTCATATCTCATATCTCCGGTTACTGAAATTCCAAGGTGAAATCTGCTGTAGCATTAACGGCCCCAGCGGTCACAGGGGACAACGTCGCCATCAAACGTGCATAAAAATACAATGTGTTAGACTGGTTCCCAGTGAGCGGCGACCAATCCAGTGCGCTTTGCGCCGAGTTTAGATCAATAGCGTTTTTGTTATTGTCCATGATCTGGATCCCTACTCCCGCAGCAGCCCCACCCCCACCATTAATTTTCAGTAATGAGGTATTATTATTATCCGCCGGCCCAGTGAAACCCACTTTAACGCCGGTTGCTGAACTACCGCATTGGTCAAACACAATACTGAACGGTACCAAGGGTGTGACCGCCCCTGGTTGGTAAAGCAGTTTTGACGAGTTACTCATCAAATCCACCGTAAAATTGCTGGAACCGGATGACACAAAACAAGTATTACCATTAACGGTTCCGATAATAGTGATCGCACTGTCTGCTGCCAGCGCAACTCGATGGGTAACAAGTGACAGCAGACACAGGATATATAGATGTTTTCTCATTGATGCTTTCTCCTGGCCCGTATCACCGGCATACTGCCGATACATAACTAAGTGATTGTTGTTGGCTGTTCGACGGTATCTGATAAGTCACACTACACTGATCGGCCACACCATCACCCCACTTGGCTTTCACTTCACCTTTTGGCGGTAATCCCGTCAGATACACCTGCCCACCTTCAGCAACAATACTTGCTGATTTACCGTTATCGAAGGAAACCACGGCCCCGAACGGTAAAGGTTTCCCGTTATGTGTCAGAGTCATTAATACCTTAAGGCCAACGTGCGTCTTAAAGTCCGCAAGTACCACAGCACCATGGGTAGGCACAACACTGACAACCGCATCATCCAGATCAACGTTGTTTGCCAGAGTATTGGTATTCAAGGCAACACGATTTTCACGATAGTCCATGGCAAACGGCAGCACGGCATAACCCCGCCCATCGGTCCGCACTCCGGTCTGATTTTCCACCGACACGTGATCTGCGCCCGGCGCTCTGATAAGTACCGTCGTATCATTCAGCGGTTGGCTCAAGGTGACACCATACTGATGAGCCAGCACTCCACCACTCACTCCGTAATACAGTTGGTCGTAACCATTGCTTTGGCTGTATCCCACGTTGACATTGCCCGAGCCACCCCGATAATTAAGCGCAGCATTCCCTGTCCCACCGGAGGTTCCCATGCCACCGCCGGCATAACCCGTCTGTACGCTGTAACTCAGGTTGTTATCCGCCAACAATGTTCCATATACACCAGCCTGGTTTGTCATACGCCCATTCAAATCATCAGACATGGTGTAATTGACGTTGCCATTTCGGAAAGCAGACTGACTGTCAGAACGCAGCCAATGGCTAAACGGAATACTGATGCTGAAAGCCAGCATATTATCTTGGCCAGGTTGCCAGGCATTTTTCGTCAGGCTATAGCTCAATGTGTAGCTGATATCTTGTACAACACCGCTATACCCGGCCTGAAGCTGTTCATCTACACCATTGGTTCCCCAATAAGACTGCTGGCTGCCTGTCAGATATAACGTCGAGCCACGGCCGATTTGCTGAGTTACTGACATTTGCAGCCGACCACGTTTGTTGTACGCCAGGTTGTAGTAGTCAGTGAATTTTGGCTTAACCTGAATAACGCCATCATCAGTGACAACGCTGTAGCCACTCATCTGGCGCCAGGAGGTGTCAGCCAGAGTAAAATATCCACTGGTTGAGTAACGATACCCCACCAGTTGGAGATTGGTTCCCCAATCATTCAATGACTTGTTATAGAGAAAACGTAAAGACTGCCCCTGATGATCGCTGTCATCAGGCAAGGTGGCCTGGGCTTGAGTGATGTCCATTGACATCGCGCCAAAATTGCCTAAATTTTTCCCCACACCGAGGTTTAAGGCTCGATAATGGTCGGAAAACTGCCCTCCTCCTGATACCGTCCAATCCCCAGGAAGACCCCACTGCAGGGTTCCCTGGCCAAAACTTGGTTCTTCCTTTTGACTGTTGCCACTTCTAAGCTGCCCTGCCGTTGCCGTATATCTTACTTGCCCTTCGCGTAACAGACCGGGCACCGATGAATAAGGCACAGAGAATACCTGAGATGATCCATCAGCTTCCAGAATAGTGACCTGTAGGTCACCACTATTGCCCGCTGCAAAAATATCGTTAATAGTAAAAGGCCCAGGAGGCACCGTGGTTTGGTAAACCTCATACCCATTCTGTTTAATGGAAACCTTAGCCGTACCACGGGCAATGCCATGAATCACCGGCGCAAACCCACGCTGGCTATCTGGCAGCATGCTATCAACCGACGCTATTTGGGCACCGCGGAAATTCGTTCCGTCAAAGATATCCCCTGATGTGAACCCATCCCCCACAGTCAATCTACCGCGTACAGACGCAATGTCCCGTTCCAAATAAGTATTGATGTGCTGCCACTGATTCTGACTTACCGTTGCCCCGCTGCCGCTGCTGTAATTCCATGAACTATTATCTCGCAATCGCCATGCGCCGAAATTTAATCCACTTTGCAGATTAAGGTAGGCATAATTGCTTACGCCCCCGGTATTGGTATGAACATTATTCCCGGAAAGACTGTAGTTAAGCAGCCCCGCTGTAATACCATTTTCCCACTGTTCCGGGGGGATATAACCACGGGCCGAATTACCCATAAAGGCCTGAGGGATGCTAATCGATAGCCGCTGCTGTCCAACATCAAAATGGCTGGAGGCATCTTTAATCAATGAGGTGAAAGGCACACAAGTCTCTGCCGCCAGCACAGCAATCCCTGGGATCCCACGAGTGCTCACCCCCATTGAAGATAATTGATCTCGTGTCAAGCAAGGTACTAATGTCTTATTATCAGCATCAGCCTTAAAAGAAACATCTCGGGTAGTCATAAAACCGTCATTCAAATAAATATCAACACGATAAGTTCCTGGTGGGGCCTCCAACCCTTTTTCAAATCCGGATAAATCAGCAACCTGACTTGGATCATCTGAAAGAAAACGAGGGTTAAAATAGTCATCTGCCTGAGCTGACAGACTACTGCATAGAACCGTTATCACGACAGCTAAAGGCGTCCATGCCGATTTCTTTATGGATACGTTTTTATTGTTATATTTTAAAGTTATTTGACTATCCATACGTTTTTTTAGATATAACATATTCCCCTCGACTCAATAGACGCAGCTCGGCAATCTCGCTTATTTTTAGTGTGTTTTATGAAATGAATGCCGTTTACATAATTTACTGCATTACACCTTTCATCACCGGAGTCAAAGCACCAAAGTCATTGATTGTTCTATAAGTGATGGTCCCTCCAGCATCTGCAGGTAATTTCACACTAGAAGTTCCCATTGGTGGCACCATGGTATTATCCAGGATCCGCGCACCCGCATTCAGCGCGGTTACCGTGACATAGTAGGGGCTAGCATTAGAAATCATCAGCTCATTACTACTACGTTTAAAGCGCAGCTGTTCTGGCGCCTTTTCTGGTGGCATACTCAGCCCAAGTGGGCGGTAAAATAATTTTATTCGGCTGGTAATAGCCAATTGCAAGGTATTTTCTTTTTGCCGTGATTTATCCATGGAAGGAATGGCTTTTACATTCATCCAAAATAAGCTCTCACGATCTTTCGGCAAGCTTTGGTTAGTCGCATCAATAATTCGCAGCGTATTCTCTTTTTTTCCACTCATTAAAAAAAGCGGAGGTGTGATAACAAAGCGGCCATCTTTCTTACCGTCTGAATTTTCTACCCAAGATTGAATAAGATAAGTACCTTTGGCATCATTATTGCTTACGCTCAAAGTTACCTGTTTTTGATTTGAAGGATAAACTACACGTGTAGCTCCCAATCCAACCCCTGCGGTTGCCGTGCCAATACTCCCAGCAACAGCCAAGGTCATCAACGTGACCATCATCTTTCTAAACATCATTATTAAATCCTGGTTATCTTGCAGTGATTCGCTTAATTGCTGGCTTCACGTTTTCCCTATGCCACTTGGGTAGGACCTTACTGATAAGTGAGTGCAAACCATGCCTGGGCATTAGCCAACCCGCCAGTCACGGAATGGCCGACTGCACGATATTTCGCGACAAAATGCAGACTCAATGGCCCATTTTGCAATGGTGTCCAATGCTGCGGAATGGTATTAAGAGGAATAAAGCTTCCGCTCGCGTCAAACAAAGCCACGGCGATACCGCTGGCGATACCGGGTCCTTCACCAATAGAAAGCACATCCGGATTTTTTCCATCAGCCACCCCTTGGAACATGACACCCACATTGCGACTAACATTGGGGCTGCAGTTAACCAAGTGAATATCAAAAGGAACGGGATCAGCCTCATCACCAACCCAATGAAATCGGTTGCTGCTAACTTGTCCCATAATTACTGTAAGGTGTTGATCTGCTAATTCCACGGTACAGGCATCTGCGATTAATTCGCCCTGAAAACGGACTCCCCCGCCGGGAAGCTCAACCTTCCAATGATTTCCTGCGATAGCCATCTGTCCCAGTAGCATTAGCACTATTCCCGGCCCTACTCGCCACATAGTTCCCCCTGCATCCGGCTACGAAAAAACAGGCCATCCTGGCCCGAAAAATCATCCTTGATGATCCATTTATTATTATTGGTATTGAACCTGGAAATTGGCATCGGCATCAGCAGTACCCGCAGTAGCGGTACCTGTAGCGATGTAACGAGCCTGGAATGGAAGAACGTTGGTGCCATCAATCAGAGTGGTAGCAACACTGAAGGATGCGCCGTCCAGCGCCAGTGGGGTGCTGGTAGCATCCAGGATCTGAATACCTACGTTAGTTGCATTGCCGGCAGCTGAACTTTGCAGAGCCAATGCAGTATTGTAAGTGCTGCTAACCGAAGTGCCGGAGAAGGCTACAGCGGCAGAGTTAGCGACGGTGGTATCACAGTCATCCAACTGAATTTTAAAGCCTACTGCTGAACTGGTGGCACCAGCAGTAGCTAAGGTGCTGGATTTAACCTGGCCCAGAGTTACTGTCTGATCAACAGAGCCTGCATCCACCGCACAAGCAGCATTTACAACCTCACCTTTAAAGTGAACTGTGCCACCGTTGACAGTTGTAGTCGCTGCGTGTGCTACACCAGCCAGAGAAACGATTGTCATTACTGCGACGGCCAATGATTTAATTTTCATTTACTTACCCTTGATTGTTAATTGTTGAGTTTGTTAATTGCTATTTGTTGTTTACTTTGTTGTTTACTATCCGACTACGACTACCTGTTATTTAGCTAACTGTTATTAAGCAGCGCTGTTACACCATTCCGTTGTATCGCTTGTTGCTATTAGCGAACTTTCGGAATTTGTGTAGACATACTACTCACCGTCCTTTCCCGCTGCTAGCGATTCCCCCTTACATAAACTCACCATAGAAAATTGCCGTTATTACGTGAGAGGATAAGATCTAATTAATTGATATTTATAACAAAAAAAATCACAATCTGTCACCACGACCAAGCAGTAATGAAATTGAATTTTTACAAATAATTAATCAACGACCGCGGATAAAGAAAAGTCAATCACCAGGAAACCATTCAAAACAGATTATGACCGCAATGCCATGCAGCTCCGGCAAAGAACTGCTGAGTTCTCTTGCTGGATATGAGCGATGACAATTAACCTCTGACACCCGCTCAGAGTTACGCTTGCTTTGGAAAAGCAAACGCCAATGAAAACTCACATTAAGTAACGCGACCAAACTCAGCTAAAAAACTAATGAATGGAGACAGATTAGGGGGCCGGCACTGCGCCGTTCGCAGTTATCTTGCAGGTAGGGTCAATAAAATTTTTCAGAATAAATTCAAAACATAACAAAACCAACAAACTGCAGTACTCTAAATCAGCTTTTCCTGCTATAACTAAATAGGGTCAGGAAACCCAAAAGCAGCACACTTGATATGATAACCCACTGTTTATTAAACATAGGATAGTAGAGCTATACTTAATTTTCGTAAATGCTCTCAAACAATCTCACAATGCATCATTCCTTAAGGTAGCTGCAATGAGCGCAACCCAGTCTAGAATGTACAGTTTGGTTAAAAAATTTGATTTGAATTTATTGATTATTTTTAAAATAGTTTATAAGTATGAAAGCGTTACCAAGGCGGCTAACTTTTTAAACGTGACCCTATCAGCAATAAGTCAGGCGTTGCAGAAATTGAGAGTTTTTTTTAACGACCCTCTATTTATTAGAGAAAATAACAAGCTTAGACCTACCTTACTAGGCGGTGAATTGTACAACGAAATGGAAGTCATGCTTTCACCACTTATGGAATATATCACCAGTGCCTCTATTTCAGAAACCAAGCCTATTTTTATTATTTTTTGCTCTCACTATTACTCCTGGAGTATCTTCCAACAACTTCTAAGTTACATCGATGAAAATAGTAAAAATTATAAAATTAAACATATTAGTCAGTATAATATGATTAGTACCGACAGCGATATATTATCTCAGCAATATGCTGACATCGTCCTGGATATTAATAAAACGAGCAATCCGTCCTATATCAGTGAAGCTGTATTTAACGACCATCTTATTTTCATTTGTAACAAAAACCACCCTCGTGTCAATTGTCCGCTAAACCAAGAAACGCTAGGAAATGAGAAGTACGTATTTATAGAAAACAATTCGCTTGAAGCAAGAAAAATAAAGGGGCACATTGAATTCCATTCTGGTGGATTAACATATGCATTCTCTACCTCATCTTTGATGACTCTTTTCTCAGTGATTGAACACACCCACCTTTTAGCATTGGTTCCCAGTCGAGTTTACGAAAGGTTCAAAAATGCTTATAATATTACAGCCCGCGATTTTGACGGAAATTTTTCTCTGCCAAACATTAGTCTTTATATGACATTTAAAAAAAGCTCATTAAAAAACAAAGCTTTTAAAGAAATAGCCATAATAATTGACAGCTTATTTAAAAATACTGACTGGATATGAGTTATATGATTTCGATCTCCGAGATTCATAATGTAAATTTAAAAAAAACGTAATTCACATCTAAAAATAAATTCCACTATCAGTTATAAATTTTTGACAAATCACCTATTTGGTTTATTTTTTTCAACCCAAGCTTCCTTAATGCATTGACTCTGTGAGAGCTCACTGTTTTTATTGATATATCTAGTTCGATAGAAATTCTATTACTAGACATCCCATTCAATATTAAGTGTAATATCTTTCTCTCTCTCTCAGACAGTGATATCTTTGGAAAACATAGAACATCAACTTCACTAACCATTCCATTCAGCATTATAGCCGATAACCGTTTATTCACTAATTGATAAATTGATGCAGACTGCATTCTTGTGCATCGGTTATTCTCAGTGACCACAAAAACTCTGTTTGTCAGTTGATTTATATTACACACAATGTCTAAAAATAACATGCTTGAATTAACAGATATTAAAACAACTGCATTATGCACATAGTTGAAATTAATTAATTTTGCACTATTTTCATCGTGAATGAAAACACTGTGGCTGCCTTCTAAAATATAATATACGCCCATTGAAAAGTATCTATCATCAGAAATCACAATAACCTTCATAATTACTCCACCTTAAATTATCCGTTACATAGATAGTTAACTCACCTTACAGTATGCATAAGGAACAAATTCCCTTAAGAAAAGGTATGATTTATTGTCAAGCTTTTGGAAACTAACATCTGAAATTGTTAACGACTCCAGATACACTTGCGGAATTATCCCAATCAATAACTGAGTGGGTGTCGTGTCTGTATTTCCTATCGATACATTCGTTGACTTCCAGACCGATATCCCCCCATGAATAGAAGAAGAAAATAAGATGGTTCGATTAATAATGTAATCTGGCGCAGTTTCATTTTTTATGAACCCATTAATATTCACCGTTCCATTATCAGATGAAACATTAAAATTAATAATTCCATAGAAAACGCTGCCTCTATTTTTTATGATAATATTTGATTGGCAACTAAACTGATCTTTGCTCTCCCATAAAACACATATAAAAATGACAGATGTTGCCAATGATAAAATCAACAGCATAATGTATTTATTTATCTTTTTCATGCGCACCCTCATACGCAGGATAATAGTATGAAGTACAACTATTATTAGTGAAGTAATTCATTCGCCTTTTACAAACGATAGCTGACGCGCGCTTTGTATTCTGATATAGAGTAAGGTAAACATAACGGTTACCTCTGCATATTTCTTTTTCTTGCTCAATAAAATTTTTACTTTGAGCGACCGTTGATTCTCCTTCATTTATATATACATGACACTCTGTATCACTTGATGTATATTCGGTATAGTTTGAAAAAAAATTGGTATTCAGATAGTAATATACGGATACAGCCGCAGTCATTACCAACGCTGCCAGTATCAATATAATTACATATATCCTATTATGTCTATCTGTATCTACAAACATCTCTTCAATTAATAGGTTGTTATCATTTTCGTAATCATCAATATATATACTATCAGAATACATACTTAATTTTTTGTTAATGTCACTTTCATGACTGCTTGCTACTTTAGATATGGTTATATCTGTTGCTATAGATAACCCTTTTTTAGGAACAGTAATAATTATCTTTTTATGGTAGTCAATTTGGAAAAAAGCTTTACGCAAGTTTAAAACACATTGGTAGAACGTGTTATAAGAGACAACTTTGTGGTTATCAGGCCAGGCAAATTCTAGAATATCATTCTGACTCACTATGCCATTATAATTATCTAACAATATAGACAGACAACGAGAACACGTTATATATAGTGAGATTTGCTTCTCACTTTCTATATTTATAAGCTTGTTCTCTTTTGGGTTAAAAAATATAACATCATCAATTTTAAATATATAACTGCTGTCGTTAGACATAAAAACCACCTGGAGGTATGATAATCAAATAATATACATCAACGATTACTTACACCGCCTTGACATATGCCTTATTTTTTTTGGCAACTGTCGCTTCTTAACGATTAAGTAGTGCTTATAAAATGAAAAAATGCTCACTAAAATACAAACAAGTAAAATATAAAACATATCCATAATACAATTATCTATTAACTAAAGGTTCGCCGAAATCAAAGGGCTACTCGCAGCCATTACATAATCATTCATACTAAATTGTAAAAATTCGCCTCTTTCTCTCTTATGTTGCTAGAGACATTTAGTATACCTAGGGTGATTTTTTGCTTGCTAACAAAGTTATTAATATTTTCTACATCAGCAACAGCAACAAAATGAGAATGTCATATATTTATGAGCATCCTTATAAATCTAAATAACCTACTGCTTTTGTTAAATTTAAATGACTGGCCAGGCTGTTGGCACTTCCGTACCTTACTTAAATAGTTAACTTTGGTGCTAATCTATTAGAAAATAACAAATTGCCCACTCCCTGAACAACATCATCAAGAATAGTCTCAACATAATCAATTTTTTCAATCTTACTTAATGATATTGAAACGAAAAAAATAACTTATGTAAGCCAGCGTGATGTTCAACCCATTGATTTTAAATCAAATAATTTAACCATAATAATTAGACTAACTTAAAATCTTCGACTAGGGCGTTGGTGTCTAGATATGTGAAAGTTCATGCCAGTCTGCGGTTGTAACATCTTCGTCAGACTACGTTTGATTATCTCGAGCCAATGATACACAGCTGGAAGGTGTACTCATCTATTACAGCCAGTATCCCAGTGACAGTCAGTTATCCGTTAGGATAAAAGCCTTATCAAAACCAAACTTACAACCATAACACCTATAATATTCAGGCAGATAACAAAGGCATTGTTCATCTTCTCACTCATAAGAATGTAATTGATCGGTATAATGAGAATATCCTGTACGCTAAAAAAATTGCGTCTAATTCCCGTCAAAGAGACTAACTTATGAGATAGGCAAAGGGTGAGGGTAAGTGTCTTATGTGTTCTTACTTATGAATACCACTTATGCGAGGGGAAGGGGGCAAAGTAAAAATTCGGCGCTGCTTATCAGCCTGTTAAAACGGTTGGCTACATTTCCGACAGGCAAAATCTATCGCCACAGGCGAGAAACGTTCACCGTGCCCCCGCCAGTGGATAAAACAAATTTGATCAATATTTTAACGCTGCCGATCTATCTTGGTTTCTGAAGAGCCAAAGCCTGTGCACAGGCCCAGGCGGAGCTCCAGGCCCACTGGAAGTTATAGCCCCCCAGCCACCCTGTCACATCCACCACTTCGCCGATAAAATACAGGCCTGGCACCTTGGCGGCCTCCATAGTCTTGGAAGAAAGCTCTTTGGTATCCACACCGCCGAGCGTCACTTCCGCCGTGCGGTAGCCTTCGGTGCCGTTTGGCTGCACACGCCAATTCTGCAAAGTATCTACCAGCGCAGCCTGCTGCGTCGGGTTCAACTGCTTCAGCGTGACTTCCGGTAATTGCCCTAACGTCTGCAGACACTCCACCAGACGCTTCGGCAGGTGCAGCGCCAGGGTATTTTTCAGGCTTTGATTCGGGTGGGCCTGGCGTTGTTCGTTAAGGAAGCCCGCCAGATCAAGCGCAGGAAGTAAGTTAACGCTTACAAACTCACCAGGCTGCCAGTAGCTGGAAAGTTGTAATACCGCCGGGCCAGACAGGCCACGGTGGGTGAAAAGCAGGCTTTCGCGGAAGCTGACGCCGTTTTCGGCGGTGATCACCGCAGGTACAGAGACGCCGGACAGGGTCTGCAGGTGTTCCAGCAGCGGCTTATGCAGCGTGAAAGGCACCAGTGCAGCACGTGTCGGCAGCACTTTCAGGCCGAACTGCTCCGCCAGCTTATAACCGAACGGCGTCGCACCCAGACCCGGCATCGACAAACCACCGCTGGCCACCACAAGTGAGCGAGCACTTACTTTCTCTCCGTTCAGTGTCAGCTCGAAGCCTTCGGCGGTTTTTTCGACAGCCAGCACTTCGCTACGCAGGCGCGTTGTCACCTGACCCAGCTCACACTCTTTGACCAGCAGTTCGACCACCTGCTGCGCCGAGTCGTCGCAGAACAGTTGCCCCAGCGTTTTCTCGTGGTAGGCAATGCCGTGACGGTTGATCAGATCGATAAAATCCCACTGGGTGTAACGCGCCAGTGCCGATTTACAAAAATGCGGGTTATTCGACAGGTAAGCGGCCGGTTCGGTGTACATGTTGGTAAAGTTACAGCGTCCGCCGCCGGACATCAGGATTTTGCGGCCCGGTTTTTTGCCGTTGTCGAGCAGCAGCACCCGGCAACCGAGTTGCCCTGCCTGCGCCGCGCAAAACATGCCCGCTGCGCCCGCACCTATTACCACGACATCAAACTGTTCCACCTGCGCCTCTCTGAATAAAAATCACAATCGCGACAAAAGGCCGCCATATTAAGCCGAATCGCTACCGGTAACCGGCAACTTTACGGCGGCAGATTGTAAAGCCATGGCACCGACAACGCCATAGTAAGAAAATATTACAGTGGGACAGACAGTATAACGCACTGATATTTCATATCTTTGTCATACCATTGCCATCATTTCGTCATATCTAAATCAAAAAAACGTCATATTTTCCTTTTCCCCGGCCCCGGTTGTCACGGATAATGCGCGGCGTTCATGTCCACAAACTGGCGTAACGCTTATGCTGCATTTGTTCGCTGGCCTGGATTTCCATACCGGCCTGATGTTAATTCTCGCATTGTTGTTCGTGTTGTTTTATGAAGCCATTAACGGTTTTCATGATACGGCCAATGCGGTTGCTACAGTAATCTATACCCGTGCCATGCGCTCGCAACTTGCGGTCGTGATGGCTGGTTTGTTCAACTTTCTTGGCGTAATGCTCGGTGGTTTGAGTGTTGCTTACGCCATTGTTCACCTGTTGCCAACAGATCTGTTGTTGAACGTCAGTTCAGCACATGGATTAGCCATGGTATTTTCCATGCTGCTGGCGGCTATCATCTGGAATCTCGGCACCTGGTATTTCGGTCTGCCGGCCTCCAGTTCCCATACGCTGATTGGCGCAATTATTGGTGTGGGTTTAACCAACGCACTGATGACCCACACTTCGGTGGTGGATGCGCTTAACGTCCCGAAAATGATTGGTATTTTCCTGTCATTGCTCATCTCGCCGCTGGTTGGCATGATGGTCGCCGGGTTGATGGTGTTTGCCTTGCGCCGCTATTGGAGTGGCACCAAGAAACGCCAGCGTATGCACATGACGCCTGCTGAACGTGAAAAGGTCGACGGCAAACGCAAGCCGCCGTTCTGGACGCGTATCGCACTGATCCTGTCGGCTATCGGCGTCAGCTTCTCGCACGGCGCCAACGACGGCCAGAAAGGTATCGGCCTGATTATGCTGGTGCTGATCGGCGTTGCGCCGGCCGGCTTCGTGCTTAATATGAATGCTACCGGTTATGACATCACCCGTACGCGTGATGCCGTTACCCATCTGCAGCAATATTACCAGCAGCACAGTGACGCCCTGTCGCACGTGGTGGCTCTGACTCCGTTGGTGCCAAGCCCGGATGAGGACGTCTCGCCGGATAAACCCGTCGAGTTCCATTGTGACAGTGCCCGCGCCATGCCGGCGATTCAGCTTGCCTCAGGTTTGCTGAACAACCTGCAAAGTTACGACCAACTGACGGTAGATCAACGCAGCCACCTGCGTCGCCTGCTGATGTGCGTAACGGACACCGCGGACAAGGTCGCCAAGCTGCCGGAAACCTCTAGCCAGGACCAACGCTTCCTGAAAAACCTGCGTCAGGATCTGCTGCAAACCGTTGAGTATGCACCGATCTGGATTATCGTCGCGGTAGCTCTGGCGTTGTCACTCGGTACCATGGTGGGTTGGCAGCGTGTAGCAACTACCATCGGCGAGAAAATTGGTAAGAAGGGCATGACCTACGCTCAGGGCGTGTCGGCTCAGATGACCGCAGCCTTGTCGATTGGCGTGGCCAGCTATACCGGTATGCCGGTTTCCACCACCCACGTTCTCTCTTCGGCGGTCGCCGGGACGATGATTGTGGACGGCGGCGGCGTGCAGAGTAAAACCGTGAAGAACATCCTGTTGGCCTGGTTATTGACCCTGCCAATCTCGATTCTGCTTTCCGGTTCACTGTACTGGTTGGCGCTTAAAGTGATTTAAGCAGCTCGCTCCATGTGAAAGGCGGCCCTGGTGGCCGCCTTTTCTTTGTCTGTCGTCGGCAAAACCGGCCGGATTTAATACCAAATCATCAACGCCAGCAGGCTGATCACTACCAGTCCACACAGCGCGGAGGTCAGCATAAACTGCCCGCGCACCCGCTCACAGCGGCGAATAAACTCCGGATCGTGATGTTCTGTATAGCGCTGCGAGAAGATATAGCGCACCAGCCGTATCTGTTTACTCGGCTGACCGTGGGCGGTAAAGAAGCCACCGCCGTCGACATACTGATACAGCAGCGGGTCGCAGCCGCGCAAAACCACTAACAGCGCGCGCAGAGAAGAGTAATACCGCACCATGTTTAACACACACACCACACACAGAGCCCAAAACAGCGCGACGGTACTGATCATGATTGCCTCCTCAAGGCGTTGTTATCCACGGCGCTCCGCCGGGTCCAACTGCCCTACCTCTATACCATTACTGCGGGAGCCTACCGCTCCGATCCCCTTGGCACCGCACAGGCCGCGCAAAACCCACCGCCTCTGGAGGTCACCCATCGTTATGCAGATGCACAGCGCGCAGGTTTGGCTCAGAGGAGTAATGATAAGGCCCATATTCATTATTGTAGGTTATTGAAACGCAACTGGCCTGAGCAGTAGTTAAAATTTACCGCAACCCGCCAATTTGTCATCTATCGATTGGTTATAACTGATTCCCGCCCTGCGTGACGGCTGACGGCCTTTTCCCCTGCCCAATGGGCTATTTGGGACTATACTCTGTTTAAGAATGCTTATATTTCAATCGGTCAACTCGCCAATAGCACCACCGGCGATAGGATTTTCTGCCGGGCGGGTGTAAAACTGACGGAGTAGCGATAAAGAGATTTTTTGATGCGGTGCAGTGTGATCGCCCCAACATATCATTATGTTATCTGAATGATAAAATGAAACCTGAAGCGCCAGGCTGGTACGCTGATGCCTGCTAACTTTTAATCGGCATTATATGGAAGGAGTATTCTCATGGCTTACAAACACATTCTGATCGCGGTAGACCTATCCCCGGAAAGCAAAATTCTGGTAGAAAAAGCCGTATCTATGGCGCGTCCGTACAACGCCAAAGTTTCCCTGATCCACGTAGATGTTAACTATTCCGACCTGTATACCGGCCTGATCGACGTTAATCTCGGCGATATGCAAAAACGTATCTCGGAAGAAACGCATCACGCATTGACCGAACTGTCACAAAACGCCGGCTATCCGATTACCGAAACCCTGAGCGGCAGCGGTGATTTGGCGCAGGTGCTGGTCGACGCCATCAAGAAATACGATATGGACCTGGTCCTGTGCGGCCACCACCAGGATTTCTGGAGCAAGCTGATGTCCTCCGCACGCCAGTTGATCAACACCGTACACATCGACATGCTGATCGTGCCGCTGCGCGACGAAGATGAAAAAGCTGAAGATTAAGTAAGCACTCACCAACATTAATCCCCAACGCCCGCTACTGCGGGCGTTTTTCGTTCCGCCGCTGTCATTAATCGCTTGATAATCAACCGCCCTCCAGTGATATAGTCGCTAAAGACACAACATCATTCCCCACGCTTTACCCATACCAATATCTATAAAAATAGTGGGGGAAAATTAATGCGAAAGGAGTTATCCATGGAACATGCCTTATCGGTAGAATCATTCTTGTCCTCGCTACAACAGCATAATCCTCATCAGCCAGAATTTTTACAGGCAGTCAGAGAAGTCTTCACCTCGCTGTGGCCGTTTATCGAGCGTAATCCGCGTTATCGTGAATATGCCCTGCTGGAGCGCTTGGTTGAGCCGGAACGCACCATTCAGTTCCGCGTCAGTTGGGTGGACGATCGCGGTCAGGTACAGGTTAACCGCGCCTGGCGCGTGCAGTTCAACTCCGCCATTGGGCCCTATAAAGGCGGCATGCGTTTTCACCCGTCGGTCAATTTATCGATCCTGAAATTCCTCGGTTTTGAACAGACCTTCAAAAATGCGCTGACCACATTGCCAATGGGCGGCGGTAAAGGCGGTTCTGACTTTGATCCGAAAGGCAAAAGCCAGGCGGAGATCATGCGTTTCTGCCAGTCGCTGATGACCGAATTGTATCGCCATCTGGGGCCAGACACCGACGTGCCCGCCGGGGATATCGGCGTCGGCGGTCGTGAAGTCGGCTTTATGAGCGGCATGATGAAGAAACTGTCCAACAACACCGCCTGCGTGTTTACCGGCAAGGGGTTGTCATTCGGTGGCAGTTTGATCCGCCCGGAAGCCACCGGCTATGGCCTGGTGTACTTTACCGACGCCATGCTGCAGCGTCACGGATTAGGCTTTGAAGGTATGCGGGTGGCGGTATCCGGGTCAGGCAATGTGGCGCAGTACACCATTGAGAAGGCGCTGGAGCTGGATGCGCGCGTCATCACCGTGTCTGACTCCGGCGGCACCCTGGTCGACGAAGCCGGTTTCACCACCGAGAAACTGGCCCATTTGGTGGAGATCAAGAATCAGCGCTATGGCCGGGTGGAAGATTACGCCCGCGAGCGCGGCCTGACCTATCTGGCCGGTCAGCAGCCCTGGAGCATCCCGGTGGATATCGCCCTGCCGTGCGCCACCCAAAACGAGCTGGATCTGGAAGCTGCCCAGATGCTGATCCGCAATGGGGTAAAAGCCGTGGCCGAGGGCGCCAATATGCCGACCACCATTCAGGCGACAGATGCATTCCTGGACGCCGGCGTGTTGTTTGCTCCGGGCAAAGCCGCCAACGCCGGTGGGGTCGCAACCTCTGGCCTGGAGATGGCGCAGAATGCCGCGCGCATCGGGTGGCGAGCGGAGAAAGTGGATGTACGTTTACAACATATCATGGCGGATATTCATCACGCCTGCGTGGAATACGGCGGTGAGGGCAAGCAAACTCACTACGTACACGGCGCCAATATCGCTGGATTCGTCAAGGTTGCTGACGCCATGCTGGCACAGGGCGTGTTGTAATCACCTCATAAGGTGATCTTGTTCACACATCGATTAAATGCTGCAATGCCGGCGCTCAGGCCGGCATTTTTACCGCCAAAAAACCGCACTCCCTCACCCAACTTGTTTCTCATATGTAAATTAATATGATTTTAATTGTTAATTAAGTGATGATTTTCAGTGGTAAAATTACCACCATCAAATTATTAAACATTTAATTAACATTAAAGATGCCATAATTTAACCTCAACGTGCACAGCTCACAGTTTGCAACTTCAGGTTACGCCCCCTCTTCCTTTCCTTTGTAATCTGCTCAGGTGGAAAAACAACCACCCCTACAGATAAAAAAGGTACAGCGAATGAAATTTAACCTCGCATTATTAAATGCATGTGTGGTTTCTGCGTGCATGTTATCAACAACACCTGCCTTAGCTGCTGAAAAGTACGAGATCGCCGTGGTTGCCAAAGTGACCGGCATTCCCTGGTTCAACCGTATGGAAGTCGGCGTCAACGAAGCGGCGAAAAAGCTCGACGTTAATGCCTACCAGACCGGGCCTTCTACCCCAGACCCGGCAGCACAGGTCAAAGTGATTGAAGACCTGATCGCCAAGAACGTTAACGCCATCATCGTGGTGCCTAACGACGCCAAGGTACTGGAACCGGTGCTGAAGAAGGCCCGCGAGAAAGGCATCGTGGTACTGACCCATGAATCCCCGGACCAGCAGATTGGCCAGTGGGACATTGAAACCATCGACAGCGAGAAATATGCGCAGGCCAACGTCGATGAACTGGCAAAAGACATGGGCGGCAAAGGTGGCTATGCCATTTACGTCGGCTCGCTGACCGTACCGTTGCACAACGCCTGGGCGGATTCCGCCATCAAGTACCAGAAAGCCAAATACCCGGACATGTTCGAAGTCACTTCGCGCCTGCCGGTGGCGGAAAGTATCGATAAATCCTACGCCACCACGCTGGATTTGATGAAAACCTACCCGCAGATGAAAGGTATTATCGGTTTCGGCTCCCTCGGCCCGATCGGTGCCGGTCAGGCGGTCGCCAAGAAACGCGCCAAGGACAAGATTGCCGTGGTGGGTATCGCCATGCCGGCGCAGGCCGCACCTTACCTGATGCGCGGCGACATCAAGAAAGCGCTGCTGTGGGATCCGAAAGATGCCGGTTACGCGCTGGTGACCGTCGCCGACCAACTGTTGCAGGGCAAGGAAGTGACCAAAGACTTGTCGATCGAAGGTTTGGGTAAAGCCGACGTCGATATGGATAAGAAAGTGATTCGGTTTAATAAAATTCTTGAAGTTACCAAAGATAATGCCAAATCACTGGGCTTCTAATTTTACCCGTCGCCTTTCAAGCTGCAGCGTTGTTACCTGCACTCACTCACCCCAGTTACTTACTAAAGTAAGCGCCTGGGGATGAGTGAGCTAGGCGCCTAGCTGCAGCTTGAAATTCATAGGGTAGGACTGATTTCGCCACACCGGGAAAATCATTAAATAACGTCGGCGCGCAGCCTACCGCGCCCGACGATAATAAAAACCTGCACAGGTTAACGCTATGACCACATCCACCGCATTTATCACCCTGGAGAATATCAGTAAACAATTTCCAGGCGTGCTGGCACTGGACCAGATCAACCTGACTCTGAATATTGGCGAAGTGCACTGCCTGGCCGGACAAAATGGCTGTGGCAAAAGCACCATAATTAAAATAATTTCCGGCGTTTACCAGCCGGAAAAAGGCGCCAATATTTCACTGGAAGGCAAACTGTTTCATTCCCTGACGCCGCAGCTATCCGGCTATTACGGCATTCAGGTGATTTATCAGGATCTGTCGTTATTCCCCAATCTGACGGTGGCGGAAAATATCGCCATTCACCGCTACCTGCCCGGCGGCCATTTCTGGGTGCGCAAACGGGTAATGCGTCAGACGGCACTGGACGCCATGGCGCGCGTCGGCGTGCATATCGACCCCGACAAGAAAGTCGAAAAGCTGTCGATTGCCGATCGCCAACTGGTGGCGATTTGCCGCGCCATTGCCGCCGAAGCGCGGCTGGTGATCATGGATGAACCTACCGCCTCGCTGACACGTCAGGAGGTCAACGGCCTGCTGCGGGTGGTCAACGAACTGAAAGCGGCGGGCATCTGCGTGGTGTTTGTCAGCCACCGGCTGGACGAAGTGATGGAAGTCGCCGACCGCATCAGCGTGATGCGCGACGGCAAGCTGGTCGGCACCTACCCGGCAAGTGAACTGGACAGTCATGAACTGGCGTTCCTGATGACGGGCCAACGCTTTCACTATAGCCAGTTACCCCCACGGGCAGAAACCGACGGTGCACCGCGACTCGAAGTGCGCAATCTCAGCCGACGAGGCAAATATCAGGACATCAATCTTTCCCTGCACGGCGGCGAGATCGTTTCGATCGTCGGGTTGCTTGGCGCAGGCCGTACCGAGCTGTGCCTCAGCCTGTTCGGCATGACCCGGCCAGACAGCGGTGAGATCAGGATCGACGGCCAGCCGGTGCGGCTGCACAACAACCGCGAAGCGGTGCGCCAGGGCATCGGCTATGTGTCGGAGGATCGTCTGACGCAGGGATTGATCATGGAGCAGTCGATCTACGACAACACCATCGTCACGGTGTTTGATCAACTGCATACCCCGCTCGGGCTGCTGGATCATGCCAAAGCCGCCGGGTTGGTTAACCGGTTGATCCGCGATCTGAACATCAAGGTGTCTGACAGCGCGCTGCCGGTCAAAACCCTGTCCGGCGGCAACGCCCAGCGTATCGCCATCGCCAAATGGGTAGCGACGCAGCCGAAGATCCTGATCCTCGACTCGCCGACCGTTGGAGTAGATATCGCCAACAAAGAGGGGATCTACCAGATCGCCAAAGATCTGGCGGCACTCGGCATGGCGGTGTTGATGATCTGCGACGAGATCCCGGAAGCCTATTACAACAGCCATCGGGTGATGGTGATGCGCAAAGGCGAGTTGATCGCCGAGTTTTCGCCGCACCACAGTACCGAACAACAGATCGCCGAGGTGGTGAATGGATAAGTCATTACTGGCCCGCCTGGCCGGGCGGCACGAGTTTTACCTTGGCCTGCTGGTGTTGCTGCTGGCCATCGGCCTGAGCGTCAGCACCAGCGAGTTTCTGACGCTGGGCAACCTGACCGATGTGGCCACCAGCTACGCCATTCTCGGCATTCTCGCCTGCGGCCTGTTCGTGGTGCTGATTGCCGGTGGCATCGATATTTCGTTCCCGGCGATCACCGCTATCGCCCAGTACGTGATGGCCAGTTGGGTGATCCAGCACGGCGGCGGTTTTCCGTTGGCGTTCGTTCTGGCAATGGGCGTCGGCCTGCTGCTCGGGTTGGTGAACGGTTTTCTGGTCTACTGGCTGAAGGTGCCGGCGATCATCATCACCATCGCCACGCTGAACCTGTTCTACGGCCTGCTGGTGTATGCCACCAACGGCACCTGGCTGTACGGGTTCCCCGACTGGTTTATGGACGGCATCAGTTGGTTCTCATTCCAGGGCACTGATGGCTATGACTACGGCCTGACGCTGCCGCTGCTGTGCCTGCTGGCAGTGATTATCGTCACCGGCGTGCTGATGAACTTCACGCGTCTCGGCCGCCAGATTTTTGCCATGGGCGGTAACCGTGATGCGGCGTCGCGCCTGGGGCTGAACCTGCTGCGGCTGCACTTCTACGTTTACGGTTACATGGGCATTCTGGCTGGCATTGCCGCAGTAGTGCAGGCGCAGATCACTCAGTCGGTGGCCCCCAATTCGCTGCTCGGCTTCGAACTGACGGTACTGGCGGCGGTGGTACTGGGCGGCACCAGCATGAGCGGCGGCCGCGGCTCGCTGACCGGTACGCTGCTGGGTGTGGTGCTGCTGGCCTTCCTGCAGAACGGTCTGACGCTGCTTAGCGTATCGGCCTATTGGCACCAGGTGTTCAGCGGCGCGATCATTTTGATCAGCATCAGCAGCACCGCCTGGAATGAAAAACGCAAGTTGGCCAAGGAGCTATGACATGATCCCATTAACCCGTCTGATCCCAAATGATCGGATCATCCGCCTGCAAAGTGCGATCATTATTATCGTGGCGCTGCTGTTTGCCGGGCTGCTTGGATCGCGTTTCTTCAGCCTCGGTAATTTCCAGTCGATCGCCTCGCAATTGCCGATCCTCGGCATGTTGGCGCTGGGCATGGGCATTACCATGCTGACCGGCGGTATCAATCTGTCAATTATCGCCGGGGCCAACGCCTGTTCACTGGTGATGGCGGCCGTTATTGTCAGCCACCCGGATCAACCGCTGTTTCTGGTGCTGGCGCTGCTGGCCGGGTTACTGGTCGCCGTCGCCATTGGCGCGCTTAACGGCGTGCTGGTCGCCTGGGTCGGTGTTTCGCCGATCCTTGCCACGCTCGGCACCATGACGCTGATCACCGGCCTGAACATTCTGCTGTCCAACGGTGCGGTGATCTCCGGTTTCCCGGCGGCCATTCAGTATCTCGGCAACGGCAGCCTGCTCGGCATTCCGGTGGCGCTGCTGCTGTTCCTGCTGGTTTCGGTGGGCCTGTGGCTGCTGCTGGAACACACCACGCTGGGGCGCAGCCTGTATCTGGTCGGCTCCAACGAGCAGGCCACCCGTTTCAGCGGGGTGAATACCGCCCGGGTGCAAATCGCGGTGTATATCCTGTCGGCCCTGCTCGGCTGGGGTGCGGCACTGCTGATGATGGCCAAATTCAACTCGGCCAAGGCTGGCTACGGCGAATCCTATCTGCTGGTGACCATTCTGGCCTCGGTGCTAGGGGGGATTAACCCGGATGGCGGGTTTGGCCGGGTGCTCGGGCTGGTGCTGGCGCTGATTGTGCTGCAAATGCTGGAGAGCGGCCTCAACCTGCTGGGCGTCAGCAGCTATCTGACCATGGCCCTGTGGGGTGCGGTGCTGATCTTGTTTATCGCATTACAGAATCGAAAAGCCTGACTGGAGAAAAATAATGGCGAGCTATTTTATTGGCGTAGATGTAGGCACCGGGAGTGCGCGCGCAGGGGTATTCGATCTCAACGGCCACATGGTTGGACAGGCCAGCCGAACCATCGATCTGTACCGCCCGAAGGCCGACTTTGTTGAACAGTCCTCGGACAATATCTGGCAGGCGGTGTGCAACGCAGTACGTGATGCGGTCAATCAGGCCGACATCAATCCGATTCAGGTCAAAGGGCTGGGCTTTGACGCCACCTGCTCCCTGGTGGTGCTGGACAAAGAGGGTAAGCCGTTGACCGTCAGCCCGTCCGGCCGTACCGAGCAGAACATTATCGTGTGGATGGATCACCGGGCGATCACCCAGGCCGAGCGCATTAATGCCACCAAACACCGGGTACTGGATTTCGTCGGCGGCATCATCTCGCCGGAGATGCAGACCCCCAAAATGCTGTGGCTGAAGCAGCATATGCCGACCACCTGGGCCAACGCCGGGTATCTGTTTGACCTGCCGGACTTTCTGACCTGGCGTGCCACTCAGGACGCCACCCGCTCGCTGTGCTCGACGGTGTGCAAATGGACTTATCTCGGCCATGAACAGCGCTGGGACAAGAGCTATTTCAAACAGATTGGGCTGGAAGAGGTGCTGGAACACGATGCCGCCAAGATCGGCAGCGACGTCAAAATGATGGGTGAACCGCTCGGGCACGGCCTCACCCAGCGCGCCGCCAGTGAGATGGGGCTGATTGCCGGTACCGCGGTCAGCGTGTCGATCATTGATGCCCACGCCGGTACCCTCGGTACGCTGGGTGCCACCGGAGTTTCCGGTGAAGTGGCGGACTTTAATCGTCGCGTCGCGCTGATCGGCGGCACCTCCACCGGTCATATGGCGATGTCGCGTACCGCACACTTTATCCCCGGCGTGTGGGGGCCGTATTACTCGGCCATTCTGCCGGAATACTGGCTGAACGAAGGCGGCCAGTCCGCCACCGGCGCGCTGATTGACCACATGATCCAATCGCATCCTTGTTATCAGGAGTTGCTGGCGCAGGCAAAAACACAGGGCCTGACCATCTATGAAGTGCTGAACGCCCTGCTGCGCCGTATGGCGGGCGAGCCAGAGGACATCGCCTACCTGACCAAAGATATTCATATGCTGCCGTATTTCCACGGCAACCGCTCGCCGCGCGCCAATCCGACGCTGACCGGTACCCTGACCGGGCTGAAGCTGTCACGCACCCCGGAAGACATGGCGCTGCACTATCTGGCGACCATCCAGGCCATCGCGCTCGGCACCCGCCATATTATCGAAACCATGAACCAAAGCGGTTACAGCATCGATACCATCATGGCCAGCGGCGGCGGCACCAAGAACCCGATTTTCGTGCAGGAACATGCCAACGCCACCGGCTGTGCCATGCTGCTGCCGGAAGAGAGCGAGGCAATGCTGTTGGGCGGTGCGATGATGGGCACCGTGGCGGCCGGAGTGTTCGACAGCCTGCCGGAAGCGATGAGCGCCATGAGCCGCATCGGCAAAACCGTGACGCCACAGACCAACAAGATCAAGCGCTATTACGATCGTAAATACCGCGTGTTCCATGAGCTGTATAACGACCACATGAAATACCGCCAGCTTATGCAGGAGGAAGCCTGATGCAGCAGGAATGGCAGCGAGCTACACAAGCCTGGGCGGTCTACAGCCGGGAGCTGGCCCAGTTGGGTCAACGCATTGACGCGCAGACCTGGCAACGGCTGCTGACCCAGTTGGCGGAGTGTCGGGGCAAGATTGTGGTCACCGGCGTCGGTACCTCCGGCATCGCAGCTCGCAAGATTGCCCATATGCTGGCCTGCGTGGAGCGGCCGGCCATCTACCTGAACGCCACCGATGCGGCGCACGGCGATCTGGGCTTTCTGCGCGGTGACGACCTGATGATTCTGATTTCGCGCGGCGGTAATTCCGACGAATTGACCCGGCTGCTGCCGACGCTGCAGGCCAAGGGCGTACCCTTGATTGGCGTGACGGAAAATCCGGATTCGGCGATCGCCCAGGCGGCGACGTTGGTGATCCGCACCGGAGTAGAAAATGAGATAGATCCACTGAATATGCTGGCAACCACTTCTATCGTGCTGGTATTGGCGATTTTCGACGCGGCCTGTGCCTGTTTGATGGAACGCAGTGGCTACAACAAAGAAACGCTGCTGGCGGTACACCCGGGCGGGGATGTCGGCAAGCGTTTACTGCAGGGGCATTAAGGTAACAGGGCTCAGCATGCTGAGCCCCTACACACATGCCGAGCCCGTATTCATTCTCAGGCTTTGTTAATCGCCTCGATAATCACTAACTGGTCACTCAAACGCTTTTTCGCCACCGGATCACTGGCGGCAGTTAACTGCGCCTGCAGCGCAGCCTGTTGCTGTTGACGTGCCTGTGGCTCGCTGAGCAGCAACCCTTTCACGTTGAATGACGCCACGTTGCCGTAACGCCCATCCTCACTGGTAGGTACGCTGATTTTGCCGTCGTTCAGCAGTTTTTCGACGATCTTGCGCTCGCGGTCATAACCTTCCAGCCCGACCAACTGCCAGCGCTGTACCGCCTGTCCCTGATACTGGCCTTTCTTCACTTCGGTCAGATAACGAATGGTCAGATTACGGATGGTGCCCGCCTCTTCGCCGTATTCCACCTTGCTGTCAGACAGCACCGGGAACTGCATGCCTTCCAGCGCGCCGCCTTTTTGCGTCAGGTGCCCCATGCGGTAACTGTTCATCCCCAGACGGATTGGCGTGCTGTCCGTCACCGGCGTGCTGTCGGCCATCCGCAGGTCACGAATGCGCTGCCCGGCCGGCTGGCGCAGGTCAATTTTGTAGGTCACGCCATCGAAGAAATCATTGGTCGAGTATTTTGATGCGCGGCGCTGCGGGTTGAAACTGTAGGTCACGTCGCCGTCATGCAGCTGATTGAAGTAACCCGCCGACCATTCCATGTACTTCTTTAACTCTTTGCCGCTGAGCTGATAAACGGTGATCTCGCCACCGGCATATTGGTAGTTGAAGGCAATGTCTTTGGCGGTGATAGTGCCGACGTTCAGTTTCGGCCGGTCGTTATCAATCTGCAGCGCGATGACCTGCGCCTTTGGTGCATAGTAATGCCCGGCCTCCTGATACAGCTTGCTGATGCCGGTATCCTGCACGTGCACCTGCGGAATGCCTTTCACTGCATCCGCCGGCACCAGATCCTGGCCGCTGAGCTGGGCAATCGGCCGATTGGCGTTGGCCCGCAAAATCTTGTGGTACGGCTGATAAATCTCTTCCAGCTTTTTATCAGACGTGATGCCTTTGATCGGGTAGGTATAGCTGTCTTTGTTGATCAGCACGTACTTGCCGTTGTGCTGCTCAAACTGCAAATCGATGCGTGACAGCGCGCGGCCATATTTGTCCGGTTCGGTGACGATCACCCCATTAATCACTTCTTTATCGACTTTTACATGCATATGCCCGGCGACGATCGCCGCCAATTCCGGGTTAGCCCGGGCAATATCACCCACACCGGTGCCCGGCCGCTGGTTCTCGTTGTCGATCCCCATGTGTGCCACCAGCACGATAGCGTCCACTTTCCCCTGGATCTGCTGAATTACCTGCTTCACCGCCTGAACCGGATCGGTAAAGTTCAGTCCTTTCACCCGGTCGGTGCCTTTGGCGAATTCGGCGGTCATTGGCGTATCCATGCCGATAATGCCGATTTTTACCCCCTGGCGTTCGATGATTTTATACGCCGGCAGGTAGGGCTTGCCGCTGTCCCACAAAATATTACCGGCCAGTGCCGTGCCCTTGAACTGGTTCAGTGAAGTGGAAAGCGGTTTGAGGCCGAAGTCGAATTCGTGATTGCCCATCACCCAGACATCATAGTCCAGCGCGTTAAAACCGAGGATCATCGGGCTGGTTTTGTCGTTCTTAAAGGTCTCGACAAAGTTGCCCTGAATGGTGTCACCGGCATCCACCAGGATCACGTTCGGCTGTTGAGCGCGCACCTGATGCACCTGGGTGGCAATTTGGCTCAGGCTGCCGGCCAGATTTGCAGTATCGGTGGAGTAATCCCAGGGCACAAAAGTGCCGTGCAGATCAGAGGTGCCAAGAATGGTGATATTAACAGGTTCAGAGGCCATCGCAGAGGTACCCAGGCAAAGCAAAACGGCAAGGAGTGTCTTCTTCATTATCATCTAATTATAGGAGTGGAAATGAACAGGAATCATGCGATCTGGAACACAAGCTTGCCAGTATCTTTGTAAGGTAAAAAATAAAATTGGGAGGTAGATCAATGAATGCCTCCCTATTTAGCCATCTATACCCTAAATAATTGGCGTTGTATCAAGGCGGCAAGTTTGTAAATCCCCAGGAGCTTACTCAAGTAAGTGACTGGGGTGCGCAAATGCAGCCAACACAGATACAGCGTCAAGTATGACGGGGATAGGGCATATATATATCGAAACGGTGACTCTTGGTCGTCGACGCCGCATGCGCCTGTACGTTAGCCAACGGCGGGGCGTAATCCGGGCGTTTCACCACCACGCGCTTGGTCGCCAGGCGGCGGGCCGGTTCCAACAGGCCATCGGCGTCATCGTCGCTGCCCACCAGCGACTGGAACACCCGCATCTCTTTCTTTACCAGCGCACTTTTCTGCTTATGCGGATACATGGGATCGAGATACACCACCTCCGGCCGTGGATCAATATCACCCAACGCCGTCAGGCTGGAGGCATGCAACAGCGTCATACGCTCCCGCAGCCACGGGCCGATCTCCGCATCCTGATAGCCACGCTGCAGGCCGTCATCCAGCAATGCCGCCACCACCGGATTACGCTCCAGCATCCGCACCCGACAGCCCAGAGACGCCAGTACAAAGGCATCACGCCCCAGACCGGCCGTGGCGTCCACCACATCAGGCCGATAACTGCCCTTGATGCCGACCGCCTTCGCCACCGCTTCACCGCGCCCGCCGCCAAATTTGCGCCGATGGGCCATAGTGCCGGAGACGAAATCGACGTAGATCGCCCCGAGTTTGGGTTCGTCACGCTTGCGCAGCTCCAGCCTTTCGGGCGTCAACACCAGCGCCATCAGCGCGTCGTCGTCCGAAATTAACTGCCAGCGTTCCGCCAGAATAGACAAGGCGCCGGGATCGGCGCCTTCTTCACACAATAAACACACGCTCACCGGTGGGGTTATCCTTTAATACCGTAATGGCGCAGCATAGCATCCAGCTGCGGCTCACGGCCACGGAAGCGTTTGAACAGTTCCATCGGTTCTTCCGAACCACCGCGCGACAGAATGTTGTCGAGGAAGGATTTACCGGTTTCGGCGTTGAAAATACCCTCTTCCTCAAAGCGCGAATAAGCATCGGCCGACAGCACTTCAGCCCACAGATAGCTGTAATAACCTGCCGCGTAGCCCCCGGCAAAGATATGGCTGAAAGCATGCGGGAAACGACCCCAACTTGGTGAAGGCACGACCGCCACCATTTTTTTCACTTCCGCCAGCGTTGGCAGGATCTGCGCACCTTTTTCCGGGCTGTATTCGGCATGCATACGGAAGTCGAACAGGCCGAATTCCAGCTGACGCAGAATGAATAACGCCGCCTGGTAGTTTTTGGCTGCCAGTAACTTGTCGAGCATCTCTTTCGGCAGCGGTTCGCCGCTCTGATAATGACCGGAGATAAACGCCAGCGCTTCAGGCTCCCAGCACCAGTTTTCCATAAACTGGCTCGGCAGCTCGACCGCATCCCATGGCACACCGCTGATGCCGGAGACACCGGCGGTATCGATCTGGGTCAGCATATGGTGCAGGCCGTGGCCGAATTCGTGGAACAGCGTGGTCACTTCGTTATGGGTGAACAGCGCGGGCTTGTCGCCCAACGGACGGTTGAAGTTACAGGTCAGGTAGGCGACCGGTTTTTGCAGTTCGCCGTTGGCCTTGCGCAGACTGCCGACACAATCGTCCATCCACGCCCCGCCGCGCTTGTTTTCACGCGCATACAGGTCGAGGTAGAAGCTGCCGCGCAGTTCACCACTGGCGTCGAACAGGTCAAAGAAGCGCACCTCAGGATGCCAGGTATCCACATCCTTGCGCTCTTTGGCGGTGATGCCGTAAATGCGTTTGACCACTTCGAACAGCCCTTCCACCACGCGCTGCTCCGGGAAGTACGGACGCAGTTGCTCGTCGCTGATCGAGAACAAATGCTGTTTTTGTTTTTCGCCGTAGTAGGTGATGTCCCAGGCTTCCAGTTCATCCACGCCGTAATGCTGTTTAGCAAAGGCGCGCAGCTGTGCCAGCTCCTGCTCGGCCTGCGGACGGGCACGCTTGGCCAGATCGCTGAGGAAACCGAGCACCTGCTCCGGGTTTTCCGCCATTTTGGTCGCCAGCGATTTGTCGGCGTAGCTGTCAAAGCCCAACAGTTGGGCCAGTTCATGGCGCAGTGCCAGCGTTTCCGCCATCACTTCGCTGTTGTCCCACTTGCCGGCATTCGGCCCCTGATCGGAGGCTCGGGTAGCAAAGGCACGATACATCTCTTCACGCAGTGCGCGGTTGTCGCCGTAGGTCAGTACCGGCAGATAGCTTGGCATATCCAGCGTCAGCAACCAGCCGTCCTGCTCTTTGGCCTGCGCCATTGCCTGGGCCTGAGCCAGCGCGCTTTCCGGCAGGCCGCTCAGCTCGGCTTCACTGGTGATCAGCTTGCTCCAGCCCATGGTGGCGTCGAGCACGTTGTTGCTGTACGTAGAACCCAGCTCGGACAGGCGCGCGACGATCTCGCCGTAGCGACGCTGTTTTTCCGGCGACAGGCCGATGCCTGACAGCTCAAAATCACGCAGCGCATTCTCTACCGACTTGCGCTGTGGCGCGGTAAGCTTATCGAACGCCGCGCCTTCTTTCAGGCTGCGGTACGCCTGATATAACCCTTCGTGTTGCCCTACCCAGGTGCCGTACTCGGACAGCAACGGCAGCGCCTGCTCATAGGCAGCACGCAGTTCCGGGCTGTTTTTCACCGAGTTCAAATGCCCTACCGGCGACCAGATGCGCGACAGGCGATCGTCAGACTCCGCCAGCGGCTGACACAGGTTATCCCAGGTGAATGGCCCCGGTTGCGCGACAACGCGCTCTACCGCAGCGCGGCAATCGGCCAAGGCGGATTGCACCGCAGGCACGATATCTTCTGGGCGAATGGCGGAAAACGGCGGCAGGGAAAACGGGGTCAGCAACGGATTTGTCATAGGGCAGTCCTGATTAGCGTTGGGGCCCGCCGCAGCGGGCAGGCCTTAAAATGCGTATGAATATCTAACATGGAGCCAAGCAGCAGGAAAATCAATGGCCGATCGTTGATAGATAGTGCCTTAGGCCGCGCTCCGGCGGATCTGTGCCGCCAACTCAGCCAGATGATCATCATCGGCACGCGCGGCATCATGAGAAGACAGGTAACCTTCGTAGCGTGTGAAAAACTTCGTCGATTTCGATTCAATCGGCTGCCACTGCTCCAGCGCCGCAGTACCGTGCATCGGGATCAGTTTGGCATGCAGGTGATCGACGCCAAAACCCTCGAACACCATGCCGCAGCGGCCCACGTCGTCAAACGCCCGGTCAAGCAACTGTGCCACCCGCTTGGTCGCCAGCATCAGCGCACTCAGCACGTCGTCCGCAACGGCGAATGCGTAACTGGGATGGTGCACCTTGGGGATCACCACGCTGAACCCTTCGGTATTCGGATAGATGGACAGGAACGCCATGTGGCCGTCGTCCTCCCAAATTTTGTGGCACGGCACCCGGCCCGCCACCATTTCACAAAATACACAGCTCATCACGCCTCCTGAGTCCAGCGACGAGCCCCCGGCCCGCCGCAAAAAGCCTTTCAGCAACATAGCGGATATTTTGCCATTTGACTGCTAGCGCAATGCATTCCCTGCCCAAATAGCGGGACGTCGTTGCTGCCAGGGTGCAGCCCGCTCCAGTTGACCCGCCAGTTGCAATAGCAGATCTTCACGGCCAAAACCGGCAACAAATTGCATGCCTATCGGCAGGTTATGCTGCGGATCCTGCGCCAACGGCACCGACATCGCCGGCACACCCGCCACGTTAAATACCGGCGTAAACGGCGAGTGATCAAATAAATGCGCCGTCCATTCCAGGCCGCTCATGTCCGCTGTCCCTGTGCCATAACGGCCGATGCGCCAGGGTAAATCGGGCAGCGTCGGGGTCAGCAACAGGTCGTACTGCTGAAAATAGGCAGCCACCGCGCGGGTCACCCGATTACGCACATCAAGGGCCGCGACCATATCCACCGCCCTGGCAGCCAGCCCGTAGCGGTAACAGGCCAGCGTTTCCGGCTCCAGCGTTTCGGTTGAGATCGGCCGCCCGGTCGCCTGGCTCAGGCCGTCCACCCAACCGACCAGGTTGGCACACCAGATTTGCGCATTGGCGAACACCAGTTCCTGCCAACTGATGCCGATCGCCATGTCAGCTTCACTAACCTGATGGCCCAACTCACTCAGCAGCACGGCAGTATCGGCCGTGGCCTGGGCGATTTGTGGATCGGTTTTCCCGCCGTTCCACGCCTGAGTCATCATGCCAATGCGCAATCGACCCGGTTCTGACGTAACCTGTGACAGCCAGGTCTGTGCCGGAGATGCTGTGTAATAGGGTTCGCCGGGATGTGGGTGCTGCAGGGCATCCAGCAAGGCCGCGCTGTCGCGCACCGAACGGCTAAGCCCCAGTTGCACGCCAAAGCCGTTGAACACTTCATCCATCGCCGGTCCATGTGATACTCGCCCGCGCGTCGGTTTGAGGCCGAACAGTCCATTCGACGAAGCGGGCACGCGGATCGATCCGGCGGCGTCAGTGGCATGAGCAATTGGCACGATCCCGGCAGCCACCGCTGCACCGGCACCGCCGCTGGATCCCCCGGCGCTAAAATCCGGATTCCAGGGGTTACGCGTTGCGCCGTAAAGCACCGCTTCGGTGGTGGTGCTGAAGGCCATCTCCGGCGTGGTGGTGCGGCCGAAGGTGACCAGCCCGGCGCGACGAATATTGCTCATCAGATGGCTGTCTGCCGCCGCGATGTTGCCCTGCGCCAGCCGGCTGCCCAGTTCCTGACGCTTACCGGCCATGCTGATGGCGATATCCTTGATCAGGAAAGGCACGCCAGACAGTGGGCCTTCACCCTCCGGCTGCGGCTGCGGCTGCGTCCAATGTTCCACCACCGCATTAATCGCCGGGTTCACCGCCTCAACCGCGGCCTGCGCCGTCTGTTGCAGCTCCTGTGCACTGACTTCGCCGCCCTGCACCAGTTCGACCAGCCCCAACGCATCGTAGCTAACGTACTCGCTCAGTTTCATTATCTCGTCCTTATCCGTTGCAGTTTCGTCGGCTTTTCCGACGTCCGTTCCACGGTAGGAGGATTGGAGCTATAGTTGAAATTGATAGATTTAATACGAGGAATAGTTATCAACAATTTAAAGCGGGTCGATCTCAATTTGCTGGTCACGCTGGAAGCGCTGCTCAGCGAACGTAACGTCACACGGGCGGCGACACGTCTTAACCTGAGCCAACCCTCGGTCAGTATTCAGCTCGCCAAACTGCGTGAGATTTACCACGATCCCCTGCTGCTGCCAGGCCCACGCGGCATGTTGCCCACGGCGCGCGCACTCGGCCTGCTGACGCCACTGCGCCAGACGCTGGCCGATCTTGGCCGTTTGGTGGCGCCGGAACACCCCTTTGAGCCGCTGCAGGCCGAAATGACCTGGCAGTTGGCCGCCGCCGACGCGGCTGAATATGCCATTCTGCTGCCGATGCTGCCCAAACTGCGGCTGGCAGCGCCCAAATCCCGTCTGGCGATCCGCGAAGCATCGCCCAAAACCATGAGTCGTGATTTGGCCGACGGCGTGATCGATCTGGGTTTTCTGGCCCGTGAAGAAGCGCCTGCCGGGCTACGTCACCGCCAGTTGTTTCACGAGAATTACCTGCTGGTGGGCCGCCGTGACCACCCGTTATTGCAGACACCGCCTTCACTGGAGCAGTTCTGCCAGCTGGAATTTGTGATGGTTTCGCAGGACGGTGGCGGTTTTCGTACCCTGACCGACACGCTGCTGGAGGCACAGGGGTTGGCTCGGCGGGTAGTGATGTCGCTGCCGCACTTCCTGTTCATTCCCACGCTGCTGGAAAAATCCGATATGGTGGCCATGCTGCCTTCACGCATGCTGGGTGAACTGCTGGGCAGCCTGCGCACCTGCCCGGTGCCGCTGGCACTGCCAGGCTATGACATGGTGATGGTATGGCATGAACGTTCACACCTCGATCCGGCCCATAGCTGGTTGCGCGAACAGGTGGTTGCTGCGCTAGAGCAACCTGCCGCGTAACTAGAGGACCTCAACCAGGTCAAACTCTTCAAATACCAGCCACATTTGCGGCGAAAAGGTACCTTCGCGAGTAAAAAATGCCTGATGTTCCTCGCGCCAGAAGGCCAGGCTCTTATCCCCCTCGCCTTCCAGCGCGGCCATCTCCGCGGTGACGTCACAGTAACGAACCAGCTTCAGTGACAGCGTTCTGATAACGCAGGCGGGTTCACCCCGGCCATTAAGGATCACGTTATAATCCCCAACCATCGGGGACTTTTCTTGCTGATAGACGACATAGGAACCACAGGTTGCGGTTTTGTCGCCGTCGAGCACCCGTTGCAACAGCTCATCCGCCAGCGCCGGGCTGTCGCCAAATTGCCAGCGCGACGCGCCGGGATAGTTAGCCAGAATAGCCGACTCGGTCATTGTCCTGCTCCTTGATAGAGGGTCTGTGGTAACGCATTCCGGTTTTTCCCGCCCAGACAGTTTATACTGTGCAGAATATAAGCCTTTATTCTGTTCAGCACGCTCCGTCGGGAGCACAAGGAATTACCACAAGCCATGTTAAGTTACCGCCACAGTTTCCACGCCGGCAACCACGCCGACGTGCTCAAGCACACCGTTCAAAGCCTGATCATTGAATCGCTGAAAGAAAAAGACAAGCCGTTCCTGTACCTGGATACCCACTCCGGCGCAGGGCGCTATCAGCTGAGCGGTGAACACGCCGAACGCACTGGGGAATACCTGGAAGGCATAGGCCTGCTGTGGCAACGTGACGACCTGCCGGAAGAGCTGGCGGCCTACATGAGCGTAGTGCACAACTTTAACCGCGGCGAAAGACTGCGTTACTACCCTGGCTCGCCGCTGATTGCCCGCCAACTGCTGCGTCCGCAGGATAAAATTCACCTGACCGAGCTGCACCCGAGCGACTTCCCGTTGCTGCGCAATGAGTTCCAGAAGGACGAGCGCGCCAAGGTGCAGCGCGCCGATGGCTACCAGCAGTTGAAATCCCAATTGCCGCCGCTGTCACGCCGCGGGCTGATCCTGATGGATCCGCCGTACGAAATGAAAACCGATTACCAGGGCGTGGTCAAAGGCCTGCAGGAAGGCTACAAGCGCTTTGCTACCGGCACTTACGCGCTGTGGTATCCCGTGTGGTGATGCGCCAGCAGATCAAACGCATGCTGAAAGAGCTGGAAGCTACCGGTATCCGCAATATTCTGCAGATCGAACTGGCGGTCAGACCCGACAGCGACCAGCGTGGCATGACGGCCTCCGGCATGATCGTGATTAACCCGCCGTGGAAGCTGGAACAGCAGATGAAAAACGTGCTGCCGTGGCTGCACAAAATCCTGGTGCCGTCGGGCAATGGTCACCAGTTGGTGAACTGGGTAGTGCCGGAATAAGCTTCCGGGGCGCGGCCCGCCGCGCCTTTACCCCACCTATCACAGCCATCGACGCAATCTTTGCGACAAACCTGCATCAGGCGTTAAACTCTTACGCTCTTCGATTCACACAATTCATGGAAATCCCAGATGACCAAACATTACGATTATCTAGCAATTGGCGGCGGCAGCGGCGGCATCGCATCGATCAACCGGGCAGCCATGTACGGCCAGAAATGCGCACTGATTGAAGCCAAGGAACTGGGCGGCACCTGCGTCAACGTGGGTTGTGTACCGAAAAAAGTTATGTGGCACGCGGCGCAAATCGCCGAGGCTATTCACCTGTACGGCCCGGATTACGGTTTCGATACCACCGTCAATGCGTTTGACTGGAAAAAGCTGGTGGCTAACCGCACCGCCTATATCGACCGCATCCATAATTCCTACGACAACGTGCTGGGCAAAAACAAAGTCGACGTGATCAAAGGCTTCGCGCGCTTTATCGACGCCCATACGGTGGAAGTGAACGGTGAGAAAATCACTGCCGACCATATTCTGATCGCCACCGGCGGACGCCCAAGCCACCCGGACATTCCGGGTGCAGAATACGGCATCGATTCCGACGGCTTCTTCGATCTGGATGCGATGCCTAAACGCGTTGCCATCGTGGGTGCGGGCTATATCGCGGTAGAAATCGCCGGTGTGCTGAACGCGCTGGGTGCCGAAACGCACCTGTTCGTACGTAAGCACGCGCCGCTGCGCAGCTTCGATCCGATGATTGTCGAGACCCTGGTGGAAGTGATGAACACCGAAGGGCCAAGCCTGCACACCGAATCGGTGCCGAAGGCCATCGTCAAGAACGCCGACGGCAGCCTGACGCTGCAGTTGGAAAACGGCAAGGAATTCATCGTCGACAGCCTGGTGTGGGCGATTGGTCGCGAACCGGCGACCGATAACCTGAATCTGGCCGTGACCGGGGTGAAAACCAACGAAAATGGCTACATCGACGTCGATAAATACCAGAACACCAACGTAGCAGGCATTTACGCGGTGGGTGATAACACCGGTGCCGTTGAACTGACCCCGGTTGCCGTGGCCGCCGGTCGCCGCCTGTCCGAGCGTCTGTTCAACAACAAGCCGGAAGAGCACCTGGATTACAGCAACATCGCTACCGTGGTGTTCAGCCATCCGCCAATCGGCACTATCGGTCTGACCGAGCCGGAAGCCATCGAGAAATTCGGTGCGGACAGTGTGAAAGTGTATAAATCTTCATTTACCGCCATGTACAGCGCCGTGACGCAGCACCGTCAGCCGTGCCGCATGAAACTGGTGTGTGTAGGTAAAGAAGAGAAGATTGTTGGCCTGCACGGTATCGGCTTCGGCATGGACGAGATCCTGCAGGGCTTCGCCGTGGCGATTAAAATGGGCGCCACCAAGAAAGACTTCGACAACACCGTGGCGATCCACCCGACCGCTGCAGAAGAATTTGTCACCATGCGCTAAGCGCTAAAATCAGCACGAACCAAGGTCAGGGCTTTACCCTGGCCTTTTCTTTTCGTGCTCTTTACCATTCCCTTCAACACAAACTTTCATTTTCTGCCATTATTTTGCCTGATCAATGAGCGGAGCTCATGCAAGCATCCGCGACTCTGGAGAACACCGATGCTGTTCAAGCTATTTAAAAACATCACGTTGGCTTTTTTTGCGTTGATAGTCGTCCAATCCAGTGCGCTGAGTTTTACTCTGGAAGTCTCGGGCAACATCAAAAACACCACCGACCCGGTAAAGAAAAGCTATCTGTTTACCGATAAACAACTGTTGGCGATGCCGGTGCAGAGCATCACCACCTCGACCTCCTGGACACCGCAAAGAAAGTTCGAAGGGATTGCTGTGGCGGACATTTTGGCGCGTGTGGGGGCCAAAGGCAGCACGCTGACGTTTTATGCGCTGAACGATTATTACATCGACGTGCCGCTGTCCGACGTCGAAAAGTACAATATGATTTTGGCTTACAAGATGGACGGCGAAATGCTGAAGATCAGAAACTTCGGACCGCTGTTTTTGGTTTATCCCAGGGATGCCGCAGGGCCTGAGTTGAACTCCCCGCTCTACAACTCACGCTTTATCTGGCAAGTGGACAGGATTGTGATCAAATGAAGCTCACAGGGTTTAAAAACAGCAGCAGGCTGGCGATCCCGGCGATTTTTGCCGCCTTGTTTCTGGTAGCCTCGACGGTGACGCTGTATTACTACAGCGCGACCCTGTCAAAGAAAGGGTTGTATGCTATTGCCGGCACTCAGGAAAATTACTCCTGGTCGATCGCCAAATTCTCCATCAAGCTGGCCGAGTTTGATACGCTGGTCGAACGGCTGAAAAATTCGCCGCAGGTGGATGCCGAGGATTTGCGGCTTAAATTTGAAATCCTTTATTCCCGTTTTTACGTGCTGGAGACGGTGTCCGAATCCACCCAACCACTGTACGCCGAACCGGGTTACCCCGAGGTGGTCGCACAGATGCGGGCGAAAATGGATCAGATTGATACTCTGCTGAACAGCCCAAAGATTGATTTCTCGTTGATTTCGCAGGCCATGCGGCAGATCAAGCCTTACGCGATTGAGATGGCCAACCTGACCGACCACGCCGAAGTGAAGCAGCGCACCGCCGCCTACGAAGACTATATCGAAAAACGTCACATCATTTTTTATGGTCTGGTGATCGTGATGTTCTCGGTGATCGCCTTGATTGCCATCACTCTGATTGTGCTACGTCAGCAGCGCCTGACCATCCGCCAACAGGCCAAGGCGATTGAGGCGGAGAAAGCCACCCGTACCAAAAATGCCTTTCTGGGGGCCATCGGTCACGAATTACGCACCTCGCTGCAGAGCATTATGTCCGCCATTGATGTGCTGGTGAATACCAAGGTGTCGACGGAGCATGCCGATACCTTCCAACGGCTGGAAATCGCCGCCCAGCAAATTGAAAGCCAGATGAAGGACCTGACCGATTACGCCCATCTGGACAGTGGGATGATGGAACTGCGCATTGCCTCGTTCGACGTCCAACGGTTAGTCGAGGAAACAGCGAACGAAATCAATATGCTGCGCCAGAAAGATCAGGTGACGCTGCTGTGTGAGGTGGAGTGCGGTCATCTGCAAATACATTCTGACCCGCTGCGCATCAGGCAGATTATCGTCAACCTGCTGACCAACGCGTTCAAGTACACCGAAAGCGGCACCATCACGCTGTACAGCAGCCTGCGGCGCCAGCCGACCGGCAATTCGTTGATTATTGAGGTTACCGATACCGGCATCGGTATCGAAAAAGAGATGCTTGACCAGATATTCAGGCCTTTCACCCAGTTGGACCAATCCCATACCCGGCAGTATGGCGGCGTCGGTATGGGGCTGGCGATTGTGCATGGGCTGGTCACGCTGCTCGACGGCAACATTACCGTCTACAGCGATATCAAAAAAGGCAGTACCTTTATCATCAGTATTCCGGTCGAGGTCAGCGACGATCAACCACTGGACGAAATACCGCACCACCACCAGGGTCTGCTGCGCAAACAACAGCATGTTTTGGTGGTTGATGACAACAAATCGGTGAGTGACGCTTTCGCTGCGCTGCTGGACAAGCTCGGCTATCAATATGAACTGTGCAACTCGCCGGAACGGGCGCTGCAGAAGCTGCTCAGGCGCCCTTACGACGCATTGCTGCTGGACTTGCAAATGCCTGGCATTGATGGTGCCGCGCTGGCGAAACAACTGCGTAGCCAACGGGGCCCCAATCGCCAAATCCCGATTATCGGCATCAGCGCTTATAGCCCGGAACAGCTGGCTGCCGAGCAGCGGGCGCTGTTCGACAACTATTTAATGAAGCCGGTGCGGTTGGACGCGTTGTCATCGGCACTGGCCTCACTGCTGATCGCTAAAGGTTAAAACACCGCAGCAGCGCGGCTTCGATCACATGGAGCCGCACTGGCTTTTCATAAGGACCCAGCACGTCATAATCACGCATCGCCCTGGCGATTTCAGACTCACGCTGATCGGTGCCCAGTTGGCCGGTCAGCACCAGGACTGGCGCATCCGGGTTGTCTGAAGCGCGGATGGTTTCAATGCATTGGTCTGCCGTTTCCTGGCCGATCAGCCAGTCGACCACATATCCGTCGAACAGGCTCTGCTGCAACGCCAGGCAAAAACTGCTGACGTCATAAAACGCCACCGCATGGAAACCCCGCCCGTTCAGGTATTTTGTCAGTTCATCGGCCGCCTGATGTGAATCATCAAGGACCGCAATGCTCAAACGCTCGTCTTCGACGGCGGCTGGGCGAACCTCGATCAGTTCCACGCTGTAACGCTGGCCCTGCGGCGCATCATCCGCACGATAAAGACACCATTGTCCTGCCTGCTGCAGCGCGACATATTCCGACGTCCGTCCGCCAACCAGCTCATGGCCGATATAGCCGACACAGGCTAACTCCGCCCCACCCACGTAAAAGATGGCATCTCGTGCAATAGTTTGCGCAGAGATGTCATTTTCAGTACCGAGATCCACAATCGCTGACGGCGTCTCCCCTAATGCCGCCGCGACGTTGTTAATCTGCTCCAGAGTCTAGGGACTTTGCCCCTTCAGCTTACGGTGTGCATGCGAAAAACTCAGATCCAGGATACGGCTGAGCTCTTTAGCATGCTGACGCTTGCCAATACCGTAATGTACAAACAGTTCCCTGACCCGGTTTGCAATCGACTGTGAATCGAATTTCTGGTGATTGTTATCCATTTTTTCCTTCGATTTTTTTTGCTGTTTTTTCAGTCGTTTTCATACTTGCCGTGCAAAAAAGCGATCCAAAACTGGTATATTATACAATGTACAATTTAAACATTGCTTGACATACCACATTATATAGTCAAACATGGTATCAGAAGAGACACACAGCAACACCACAATAAAAATATAACAATAGTAAGAACGCATCACCAATAATCACAATGACACCAGGGAAAGCTCGTTTCGATTACGGCGCAGAGAGAATGTATGCAACAGACCCTCGCCGTAAATGGGCCGTAAGCGCTAAACTGTTTTACCGCGTTTTGAACCGGGATCCGCAAGGGTCCCGGTTTTTTTATTGTCATTTTAACGCAAAACTGCGCGATGCATCATACGTGCTCCCTGCGTCATCCCCCCGTTAAAATGCAAAAAAATAGGGCCAGCAAGCTGGCCCCAGGATTCCTGGTAACAGGATTAAGGTTCGTTGGATCAGAATTTCCAGGTGAAGCCGGCGTTGACGCTGTTGTCCTGGTAGTTTTGCGACAGCAGGCCGCCGTAGCCCAGCGACAGCGTGGCGTTCTTGTTCACCGCCACCTCTGCACTGGCCTTCAGCACCGCACCGTCACGCGAGGCCGACACGCTGTTCACTACAAACGGCGAGTTGCCGCCGTTGAAGCGCAACCCGGTACCGCGATCCAAATCGCCGTACTGATGCTGCCAGCCCAGCTCGCTGCGCAGCGCCACCGAGGTGGTTTTACTCGCCTGCCACTGGGTATCAGCACGCAGCCCCAGCGTCGACACCGTGGCGTCGGTGTGCTGTTTGTCGCCGTGCAGCGCCGCTGCCCCGCCGTCTTCCGAGATACCGTTGTTCTGGAAGTTGATGTACGCCAGGTTGGCGAACGGCTCCAGATTGACCCAGTCAGCCTTCACGCTGTAACCCGCTTCGGCGAACACCTGCTCGGTGCGTGCGCTGTACTTCGCGGTTTCACGATCTGACTGCATGCCGTAATTGACCGAACGCGAGGTATCGAAACGGTGCCAGGTGTAGCCACCGCCGGCACGCAGCGCCAGTTCACCGAACTGTTTGCCGCCGTACACCGCCAGGTGATAGTTGTCGCTGTCGGCATTCGAGCCGTAGCCGCCGTCCAGAGAGGTCCGGGTGTAACTGGTCGCCACACCCAGGCGCCAGTCATCCGCCAATGCCGAGTCCAGCCCCACCAGCACGCCATAGGTCGAGGCCTGATAGCCCGTCGCATTGGCATCGCCCGACGCGTGGTCCCAGGCACCCAGCAACTGCGCCCAGGCACCGCCGTCATCGTCAACCTTGATGTCCGGCGAAGTCGCCAGCCCTTCCGCCTGCCGCAGACGGCCGTTCAGCGCATCACGCAGGTAACGGCTGTCGTTGACCTGTGCCGAAGCGATATCCGCGTGGATCTGCCCGGACAGCTGACGGAACGCCTGACGGGCTTCCCCTGTAGATCCCGCATTGAGGATGCTCTCGTACACCGGATTGCCCGCTGCCAATGCATCTGCCGCCGCCGCGACCGCACGCTCGTTCTGGGTTGCTGCCACGCTGGCGAAACTGGTGGCGTTACGACCGACGTTCAGCGTGACCTGATTCGGCTGGTAAGTCACCCCGGTGCCGAGGAACAGGTAATTCGGTGCTACCGAATCAAACTGCCCGCTAACGCCCTGCTGGGCGGTCAGGATGTTGTACTGCTGGCCGAGCAGGCTGCGAACTTCGCTTTGCGACAGCAGATTAGTGCTGTTCTCCAGCGAGACCGTCACTTCGCCCCCGCCGATCGTCGCCGATCCATTGCTTTGGATCCGATCGCTCTGGCCGTTGGGGGCCACTTCCACCGCGTAACGGGAACCCGGTTCGAAGCTGAGGTTACCAGTGACATTCAGCGTGCCGATGGAGTTCCCCGGCGCCACGGTACCGCCGCTGCGGGCGGTCAGTGAACCCACCGTCCCGGAGCCACCCAGCACGCCGGCGTTTTGCACCGTGACGTCCGAAGTGACCGAGCCATTCACCGCCAACAAGCCGGTGTTCACCCAGGTCGGGCCGGTGTAGGTATTGTTGCCGGTCAGCACCAACGCACCCTGGCCTTCCTTGGTCAGGCCACCATGGCCGTAGATGTCATTGGAATAGACCTCCACCGAACAGTGGTAGTCATCACAAGTGCGGGCCTGCAGCGTGCCTTGATCGATTGCCGCCCCGAAGCCAGGAATATTGGCGACAAACTGTGACGAGCCATAAGCCACGCCCGTCGGATCCGGAATGCGGAACGCTTCAGGGATGTCTTCGACGGTATAGAACATGCCCGGACCGTTAATCGCCTTGCCCAGGTTGATCATCCCCCAGCCGTACAGCGCATCGATACCCGGAGCGCCCATATCAGTAGCGGTGGTCTTCAACACGTCGGCAATTTGCGCCGACGTCATGTACGGAAAGCGTTGCAGCAACACGGCGACCGCGCCGGTCACGTGCGGCGTCGCCATTGAGGTACCATTTTTATTGCCGTAGTCCGAGACCAGTTGATTCGGGTCTGAACCGTTGGCCACGGTGCTGTAGATTTTACTGCCCGGCGAAGAGACACAGAAACTGGCGGTATAACCACAGCGTGAAGAGAAGCTGCTGATGGTATAAGGCACACTGTTGGTAGAAGTGGCATCCTGCGCAACGCTGGCAACCGACAACCAGTTAGGCGCAATATCCGGGACAAAATAGGCCAATCCACTGATCACGTCCGGTTGGTTGTAGTTACCGTCGTTACCGGCAGCGAACAGCACCAGAATGTTTTTACGCGCCGCATCGATCGCGCCCTGATAACCCGCGCCCGCCAGGCTACCCAGCAGCGGTTTCACCTGATCAAACTGTTCCTGTGCGTCTTTCAGCTCGAAATGCAGTGCATCTGGTTTTTTGCCATTATCCGACAGGAAATCGGGAATACTGACGCCCCAACTGTTATTGATGACCCGCACGCCGTTGTTGATCATCGCCTGCCAACCCGCGTTGGTCACGCTGCCGTCCAGCCCGAGGAACTCGCCATACGCCGGGCCGTCGTTGTCGTTATCAACGCTGATGATTTGTGAGTCAAAAGCCACACCATGCATGCCGGTGCCGTCACGATTGGCCCCGCTGATGCCAGCCACGTGTACGCCGTGGTTACTTAACGTCGCACCGTTATAGAAATGGAAAGTACCGTCGAAGTAAAAACGATCGCCGGCCTTAATCCCCTCTCGATGCGGATCGGTATAGGCACGGTTGCCCTGGGTTACCACATTCACCAGTTTGCCGTCACCGGCAAATTCAGGGTGCTTGTTCACCGGGGTATCGAAGATGCCCACCTTTTGCCCTTTACCGGTATAACCCGCGGCATAGGCCTCATCGGCGTGAATAGCCCCCAACCCCCAGTTGGCATTGAATTCATTACTGCGCCAGCTTGACGGATCGCCTGACTTGCCAGCTTCCGTATAAGGCGCGGCCTGTACGCCACCTGCCGCCAACAACGCGCACAGCAAGGCGTTCAATTTCCATGTCGGCGCCAATGCCGGTTTGTTCTTTCCTGTCGCTTGCTTCATTCCCTTATCCTTTTTGTTTTAGTCAAACCGCCCCCCGAAGAGGCGGCTTGTCCCTCAGTTTTTTAAGATCAGAAATTCCAGGTGAAACCGGCGTTGACGCTGTTGTCCTGGTAGTTTTGCGACAGCAGGCCGCCGTAGCCCAGTGACAGCGTGGCATTCTTGTTCACCGCCACCTCTGCACTGGCTTTCAGCACTGCACCGTCACGCGAGGCCGACACGCTGTTCACCACGAACGGCGAGTTGCCGCCGTTGAAGCGCAGCCCGGTACCGCGATCCAAATCGCCGTACTGATGCTGCCAGCCCAGTTCGCTGCGCAGCGCCACCGAGGTGGTTTTATTCGCCTGCCACTGGGTATCAGCACGCAGCCCCAGCGTCGATACCGTGGCGTCGGTGTGCTGTTTGTCGCCGTGCAGCGCCGCTGCCCCGCCGTCTTCCGAGATACCGTTGTTCTGGAAGTTGATGTACGCCAGGTTGGCGAACGGCTCCAGATTGACCCAATCGGCCTTCACGCTGTAACCCGCCTCGGCGAACACCTGCTCGGTGCGCGCGCTGTACTTCGCAGTTTCACGATCTGACTGCATACCGTAATTGACCGAGCGCGAGGTATCGAAACGGTGCCAGGTGTAACCACCGCCGGCACGCAGCGCCAGTTCACCGAACTGTTTGCCGCCGTACACCGCCAGGTGGTAGTTGTCGCTGTCGGCATTCGAGCCGTAGCCGCCGTCCAGCGAAGTTCGGGTGTAACCGGTCGCCACGCCCAGGCGCCAGTCATCCGCCAATGCCGAGTCCAGCCCCACCAGCACGCCATAGGTCGAGGCCTGATAGCCCGTCGCATTGGCATCGCCCGACGCATGGTCCCAGGCACCCAGCAACTGCGCCCAGGCACCGCCGTCGTCGTCAGCCTTGATGTCCGGCGAGGTCGCCAGCCCTTCCGCCTGCCGCAGACGGCCGTTCAGTGCATCACGCAGGTAACGGCTGTCGTTGACCTGTGCCGAGGCGATATCCGCGTGGATCTGCCCGGACAGTTGACGGAACGCCTGACGGGCTTCCCCTGTAGATCCCGCATAGAGGATGCTCTCGTACACCGGATTGCCCGCCGCCAATGCATCTGCCGCTGCCGCCACCGCACGCTCATTCTGGGTTGCTGCCACGCTGGTGAAGCTGGTGGCGTTACGACCGACGTTCAGCGTGACCTGATTGGGCTGGTAAGTTAGCCCGGCATCCAGGAAGGGAGAGAAGGTTGAAGTGGAAGCAAACTGCCCGCTGATGCCCTGTTGGGCAGTCAGAATGTTGTACTGGCGGCCGAGCAAGCTGCTCACGCTACCTTGCGACAACAAGTTAGCGTTTTGTTCCTGCAGTACCGTCACCTCACCCCCGCCGATCGTCGCCGATCCGTTGCTTTGGATCCGATCGCTCTGGCCGTTGGGGGCCACTTCCACCGCGTAACGGGAACCCGGTTCGAAGCTGAGGTTACCAGTGACATTCAGCGTGCCGATGGAGTTCCCCGGCGCCACGGTACCGCCGCTGCGGGCAGTCAGTGCACCCACCGTCCCAGAGCCACCCAGCACACCGGCGTTTTGCACCGTCACGTCCGAAGTGACCGAGCCGTTGATCGCCAGCAGGCCCTGATTGATCAGCGTCGGCCCCGCGTAGCTGTTATTGCCGGTCAGCACCAATGTGCCGATGCCCTGCTTGGTCAGGCCACCGTGACCGGAAATGTTGTTGCTCCAGACATCCAACCCGCAATGCGTATCGTCACATACGCGTTCGGTCGGTTTGCCCTTGTCCAGCACCGCGCCGACGCCCGGCAAATTCACCACAAACTGTTCCGGGCCGTAGGCACCGCTAACGCGGAACTCCTCAGGAATATCCTGTTCGGTAACAAACATGCCCGGGCCATGGATTGCTTTGCCCAGATCGATCATCCCCCAGCCATACAGCGCATCGATACCCGGAGCGCCCATATCAACGGTGGTGGTTTTCAGCACCGAAGCAACCTGTGCGCCGGTCATGTACGGGAAGCGCTCCATCAGCACCGCAATGCTGCCGGCCACGTGCGGTGCCGCCATTGAAGTCCCGCTGTACTTGGCGTAACCGGTGGTCAGGTTATCTACGCTGTTGCCTTCGATGATCGAGCTGTACACCTTGGTCCCCGGTGCGGCAACGCAGAAGCTGGCGGTATAACCGCAGCGGGAGGAGAAGGTACTGATGCTGTAATCGCCGGTGTTTTTCGGATCCTGCAGGCTGGCGACCGACAGCCAGTTGGGGGCGATTTCCGGCACGAAATAGGCCAGGCCGGCCATGGCGTCCGGGTTATTCAGGTTGTAATCGTTACCGGCGGCAAAAATGGTAACGATGCCGCTACGGGCCGCATCGATCGCGCCCTGATAAGCGCCACCGGCTTTGGTGCCCAGGATCAGTTTGATTTGATCGAACTGCTTTTGCGCATCGGCGAGCGTGAAGTGAGGATAAGCAGGATCCTTGCCGCCCTGATCGAACTTCTCGGTGATGCCGATGCCCCAACTGTTATTGATAATGCGCGCGCCACTGGCGATCAACGCATCCCAGCCAGCCTGGTACACCGCGCCATCATTACCGAGAATGATGCCGTCTTCCGGGCCCGGATCGCCGTTTTCCGCGCTGATGATTTGTGCGTTGAACGCCACACCGTGCATCTCGCCGCCATCGCGGTTGCCGGCAGCGATGCCGCCCACATGGGTACCGTGTGAACCCAGCGTGCCGTCGGAGTCCACGCTCGGCGTGCCGTCATAGCGGAATACGTCGCCTTTTTTCACCGGAATATAGGGATCGGTGTATTCACGGATGCCGGTAGTCACCAGATTGATGACCTTGTTCTGGCTGGCAAACTCCGGGTGTTTGGCATACACCGGCTGATCGAAAATGCCGAGTTTTACGCCTTTCCCGCTATAACCGGCGGCGTAGGCCTGATCGGCGTGGATCGCCCCCAGACCCCATTCGGCGTTAAATTCATTACTGCGCCAACTTGAAGGATCACCCGGCTTACCGCTCTCTACATAAGGTGCAGCCTGCGCTCCACCGATCGCCGCCAGGCAAAAAAGCACAGCACTCCACTGTGCGCGATTAACACCAATTTCAGGCCAGCCGAAGGCCGCCTGAACAGGCTTGACTCCTTTACGTCTATTTTCCATCCCAGATACCGTCCATTGTTGTTTGCAAATGTCTTATTGATTTTTTTGTGTAACAGTTTCGTAACACCAAATAAATAAAGCACAACAATCTCAAGCGCGCCTAATGGGTCAAGGCGCTGGATGGTCTAAACGGGAGTCTGAGGATCGAGTAAAAAGGGGGAAAGACATAAGGATCGTCGATGGCTTTAAGCCAGCGAGAAGCGTGAATTTATCGTGCTGAAGATAAAAGATAATCCAATGATAAATATGGACAATAGAAACAAAAAAGGCCGCAGGGGTATCTCCCCTGCGACCTATTGAAAAATGCTTAAGACGCTCTTTTTATCAATTTTAATTATAACTATTACCAATACTCACTCAGTGAAATGTGCTGGTTTTCGCCGAGAAGGGCAGTAAAAATTGGACTATCATGCTAGCGGTTTTCTGCTGTTCATCGCATCTTCCTCGGCCTGACGAATAATGGCTTTCGCCATCCACTGCGTCACATCCTGAATACCACCGAGATCCAGACCCCAAATATCTTTCAGGACCAGGAAAACTTCCGAACCATAGATCAGCGAAAAAGAATGAATCACCCGCTGTAACGCCTCGGGCGGCAGTTTATCCTGCAACGGTTCTACTGCCAGGTTCAGCAGGCGTTTGCGGTTGCCGCGGACGAATTTTTCCCCCGGCGTCGCTTGCGCCCACTGTTGCAATGAAAGCTGTAATGCGGCACGTAAAGCACCTTCATGTTGCTCCATCTGCGGGTAGGCGAAGGCCAACAATTGTTGAATGCGTTTCAACGCATCATGATCCTCTGGTTGCCATTCCAGGATCGGCCCCAGACTTTCAGCCACTACCGCGGCAATCAATTCACTTTGGGTGGGGAAATAACGGTAAGCCGTAGCCCGTGACACCTGCGCATAAGCAGCCAGCTCAGTGATCGACGGAAAGCCCCCTTCGTCATACAACGCCATGGCACTGGTCAACAGTAAATGATGAGTTCTGGCCCGGGCAGAGGTCAGCAATTTTTCCTGTTTCATGGGAAAGGCAGTTATTAGCACGGCAACCTCATACTTCATCGCATCTCCCGCTCTCGGGGCAGCATACGATAATCATCAAACCGACCGCATCCCGCTTTGTCGGCAGCATTAAAACGCTCAAAAATGAGACAGGCATCTCATTTAACTGAACTGGGCTTGCATAAATGATACGACCGTCTCATTATGTAGATATATTAATCATTTTAACTTAAACGACCGACACCAGGGTCCCACATAATTATCTAAAGCTATAATTTAAAATATAAAATTAGAAATTCGGCAGGAAAGAGCCATGTTTAATACTTCAAATTTTGTCTATATTGCTACCACAGCAGATACCAAAGGACAAGAGTTGGAGTATGTCCGCCAGACTATCGCCAACCTCGGTTTACCCACTATTACCGTCGATCTCTCGACCAGCAACCTGCCGGCGAACCCGGCAGCCGATATCTGCGCTGCGGAGGTTGCCAGCTATCATCCCGAAGGGGCCAAGGCCGTATTCTGTCCCAACCGCAGCCAAGCCATTACCGCCATGGCACTCGCCTTCGAACGTTTTCTCCTGACGCGCCACGATATCGCGGCCCTGCTTGGTTTGGGCGGCTCTGGCGGCACAGCCATTATCACTCCGGCGATGCAAAAATTACCCATCGGCCTGCCTAAATTGATGGTTTCAAGCATGGCAGCAGGCGACGTCTCGGCATATGTCGGCAACAGCGATATCGCCATGCTGTATTCCGTTACGGATATAGCTGGCTTGAATCGTATATCGCGCCGTGTCCTGAGCAATGCAGCATGTCAAATTGCTGGAGCGGTACGTTTCGCCACCACTCATGACATCGAGGAAAAGCTGGCTGTCGGTCTGACGATGTTTGGCGTCACAACGCCTTGCATAAAAATGGTTGTTTCCGCACTCGAACCTCAATGGGACTGCTTGGTATTCCACGCCACCGGCAGTGGCGGCAGAGCGTTGGAGAAACTGATCGATAGCCGGTTGCTGAGCGCAGCGCTGGATCTGACCACAACCGAAGTGGCCGACTATCTGTTCGGAGGGGTTCTTCCCTGCAATGAGGATCGCTTTAGTGCCATCGCCCGCACCCGCATCCCCTGCATACTATCTTGTGGTGCATTGGATATGATTAATTTTGGCCCTCCAGAAACGGTACCGGCGCGTTATGCCGCACGCCTGATCCACCAACATAATCCTCAGGTTACTTTGGTTCGCACTACACCACAGGAGAATGCCATTATCGGGCGCTGGATAGGGGAAAAAATGAATGCTTGCAGCGGTGAGGTACGATTTGTGATCCCGGGAGGGGGGGTATCCGCACTGGATGCTCCGGGACAGCCTTTTTGGGATCCACAGGCATTGGCCGCTTTTATACAGGCGTTAGAAAGTACGCTTCGGCCAACTAACAAACGACGGCTGATAAAAACGGCTTATCATATTAACGATCCACGTTTTGCACATATTGTTACCGAACAGTTTCAACATATTGCCAACCCTCGCCTCTCATCGACGTGACTCGTTTTTGGTCAGAAAAAGCAAAAGGGCCAGAGATTAATCTGGCCCTTTTTATTTACCACATGAAATTATTACTGTGCAGTCGTCATTTTCGACTTCATGTTTTTCATGTGTTCCATCATTTTCTGCTCGCGTTTCTGATAATTCTCATTGTATTGTTTTTTCTGCTCAGGGGTCAGCAGGTTATACATTTTATTTTCAGCTTTGGCGCGCTCCAGCATATGCTCGGACTGCGCTTTGCTAATGGCGTCAATTTGGGTTTTCGCTTTGGCTTCATCGAAACTGTCGGAAGCCACCATGCTATGCAGCGCCTGGCGTTCATCTTTGGTCCCTTCGCCGCGCTTCTGGTGCGATTCTTTCATGATATCGCGCATTTGCTGGCGCTGCTGCTCGGTCAGGTTAAGGCCGGCAAACGGGCCGCCTTTACCTTCACCCTTGTGGTGCATCATTTTCATGTTCATCGGTGTGGCATCTGTGGTGGTGGCCGTGGCCGGTGCCGCCGTAGTATCTGCAGCGAAAGCCATAGAAGCAGAACCCAGAGCCAGAGTAGAAGCGATAAATAAAGCAGTCAGTTTACGCATAATCATTTCCTTAAAATTATTCTTCATCAGGAGCGCTGTACGTGAACAGGCTCATCTTTCGTCGGAGATAATAATAGGCCGATAAATATATAGTAATGCGATGCTGTGTAAATTTATTAAAGCCCGAAACACTTTTATTCATCAATAATGAATGAATTATGAAGATGATGTGTATTAACTGGAAATTTTGGTTTCCCATCACATAAAACCCACCACAACATGGCGTTTACTTCTATAGGATTATTCCTGCCGCCGGTCCACTTTATTATAATGTAGACCTCTGTGCTACAACCGCCCTGCAACAAGATTATAGCAGTACCGATGCGCGGAGATTGTACGAATCTCTCGAAACCTCAGGTTCTCACATACACTCTAAAGCAAGGGGGCAATCTGACGATTACAGGGCAAAACTAATTATTGCTTATATAATAGTTTCATCCCCCACCGGTGAAAAACGTGTTATATGATGGAGATACGTGCACTACGGCCACTCCCGGGCCAAAAACCTGCGGCTGCGCTCCTTGCACAGACCTGGCTGTCGTGCCCTTTTGAGGAATCATCATGTTCGCAGACCAAGGCCCTATGCTTCTTAACGCCCACTTTGGCACCAACAGCCCTTATTGGCGGTTGACGTTTGACAGCAATGCCCTGGCGTTGTCGGCAGTTAAAGGCAAAACCCATATGGCCGTGGCGCTCAGCGCCATGCAGGCAGCAAAAATCCGTCGCCTGAGTGGCATTACCGCCAGCCTTGATATCACCATCACGATCAGCGGCGAGCCAATACACCTGCATTTGGTCGGCCGCAGAATCAACAACCTGGAGTGGGCGGGCACCGCTTCCGCCTTCAGCGATACCCAATCGGTCGCCCGTGATTTGGTGCACGGCCTTTCTTTTGCCGAACAGGTAGTGTCAGAAGCCAACTCCGTGATTGTGATTGTTGACCAGCATGGCCGCATTCAGCGCTTCAACCGTCTGAGTGAAGAGTACACCGGCCTACCCGAACATGATGTGATTGGTAAAAACGTCTTTCAGCTGTTTATGAGCCCGGAGGAAGCTTCGGCATCGCGGCGCAACATCGCCGGCTTTTTCCGTAATGGGTCGTCCTATGAGGTGGAACGTTGGATCAAAACGGTGAAAGGCGAGCGGCTGTTTTTGTTCCGCAACAAGTTCGTCCACAGCGGCAGCGGTAAAAATGAAGTCTTTCTGATTTGCTCCGGCACCGATATCACCGAAGAGCGTCGCGCCCAGGAACGTCTGCGGGTGCTGGCCAATACCGACCTCATTACCGGTCTGCCCAACCGCAACGCCATTCAGGACAAAATCACCCAGTCGATCGCCGCTCGCGATGGCAGCAACGTTGGACTGGTGTATCTCGATCTCGACAACTTTAAAAAGGTTAACGACGCTTACGGCCATATGTTCGGCGATCGTTTACTGGTGGAGGTGTCACTGGCGGTGCTCGGCTGTCTGACTGAGGGCCAAACCCTGGCCCGGCTGGGGGGCGATGAATTTCTGGTACTGGCCCAGCAGGCCGACCGTGAGATGCTGCAACGCCTGGCCCAACGTATTATCGACCGGCTGAAAACGCCGTTCCGCATAGGGCTAATCGAGGTTTATACCGGCTGCTCTATTGGCATTGCACTGTGTCCTGAACATGGCAACGATCTCGACAGCTTGATCCGCAGCGCCGATACCGCCATGTACGTCGCCAAAGAGCATGGCAAACGGACCTATACCGTGTTCTCGCCGGAAATGAACAAACGCGTCGCGGAATATATGTGGCTGGATACCAACCTGCGCAAGGGGTTGGAGCAAAACCAGCTGGTAGTGTATTACCAACCAAAAATCGAGACGATCAGCGGCAAAGTATGCAGTGTGGAAGCGCTGGTACGCTGGGATTCACCCGAACGCGGCCTGATCCCACCGCTGCAGTTTATCTCTTACGCCGAAGAGTCTGGCCTGATCGGCCCGCTCGGCCGCTGGGTGCTGCAAACCGCCGCCAAACAGGCCGCTCACTGGCAACGGCAAGGGCTGCAACTGCGGGTTGCGGTCAATCTTTCCGCCCGCCAGTTGGTTGATGACTCTATCGTTGAAGATTTGGCGCAGGTGTTGCTGCAAAATCAGCTGGCCCCCTGCCTGCTGGACTTCGAACTCACGGAAAGCAGCCTGATTGAGGATGAGAAACGCGCACGCGAAGTGATCGCCCGGCTACGTGAGCTGGGCGCACAGGTTCATCTTGATGATTTTGGCACCGGCTACTCTTCGCTGGCGCAACTGGCGCGTATTCCGCTGGATGCCATTAAACTGGATAAAAGCTTTGTGCGAGGCGTGAATGATAATCCGGTTTCACAGTCGCTGGTGCGCGCCATAGTGGCAGCGGCCGAAGCGCTTAAATTCCGGGTGATCGCCGAAGGCGTGGAGACCGAAAGCGAGAACCGATTCCTGGATGAAATCGGCGTGGATGAAAAACAGGGGTTCCTGTTTGCGCGGCCAATGCTCCCGGAACAGCTGGAACATTGGCTGCAGTCTTATCGCCCGCCATCTTCCTCAGCGTGAGGCGGGCAGGGTAACGTTAGCCAGCACGACGCAGGTTCAGCGTGTGGCGATCCTGCAGCATCACCAGGCGTTCAATATAGGCGCGATCCTTCTCCTCGATGGTGAAGGCCGAATGCACCCAGTCTTCGGTAATGTCCATCAGTTCCGAACGCGTTAACTGCAACACCCGCTGGCGGGCACGCAGCATGGCACGCATGCCGTTCAGTTTGGGCCGGATGGTATCGATGAAGGTACGGGTAGCCACATAAGCATCGCCGGGCTGGAATAACTGATCGACCAGGCCACGGCTTTCAAACCATTCCGCCGTGTGCGACTCACCGCCCCAAATCAGCTCTTCCGCCAGGCGCATGTTTCCCTTACGCGCCACCAGCGAATAGCCGCCCATGCCGGGGAACAGATTGAAGGCGATTTCCGGGAACCCCATACGCGCATTGTTCTGCGCCAGAACGAAATGGTGCGCCAGCGCCGCCTCAAAACCCCCGCCCAGCGCGCTGCCTTCCACCATCGCGATGCTGACCGCGCCGGTATCAAACCCGCGTGCCGCCGCATGCACGCAATCAATGCAGGCGCGTGCGTAAGCCATCATCGCCTCACGCTTGCGGTTTTTAATCGCCTCGGCGAAGAACTGCAGATCGCCGCCCACGTTGAACATATTTGGCACCAGCGAGCCGGTAACCCAGAAATCAAACTGCAATGATGACTCTTTGGCCGCCTGCGCCAGCGTCATGATGTCTTCAATTAACGCCTGATTGAAGCAAGGACGCGGTTCGGCGCGCAGCAGCATCCACATGATGTGCCGCTCTTCTTCATAGTAGGCGGAGATTTGTGTCAAATTGCCCGCTTCGGTAAACGGACGACAGGTGGGGTGATTAAGTAATTTCATATGACCTTCCATTTTATCCAGTGATAACAGGTGAAACCGTTCCAGCCCCTACGGCTGCAGTGATGCTGCCGCAGGTAAACCGCAGCGCCACATCATGAGTAAACGCTTTCTTAGTGATGAAACAGATAAAAATTGGAGGCCGATGAACGAAAAAAACCGTGCTGGCACGCGACTGATATAAGAATTTTACCTATCGGCGGGGAGTAACATTTCACCCGGGGAACGAACGCGCTAAGCTCACAAATTAGCCTGTTGCCCAACCCGGCGGCCAAATCAACGCGCCTTTTGGCTATAATCAAGGCTGAGAGAGCCTATTTATCGTTAAGGAAATCGTGACGTAATGCCTACAGGATCAGATAAAGACCCCCGCCAGCCCAACAGTGAAGCGCCGCAAAAGCCGCTGATCGCCATCAAAACCGGCCACCAGAATATTGACCGGCGCATCTCCGGTTTTTCACGCCTGGTTGAACGTATCAAGGCCTGGCCAAGCATCGCTCACCTGCTGCGCGCCACCGAGCGCTTTAACGATCGTCTGGGTAGCCAATTCGGCGCTGCCATCACCTATTTCTCGTTTCTTTCGCTGATCCCGATCCTGATGGTGTCGTTTGCCGCGGTCGGCTTTGTGCTGGCATCCAATCCTGACCTGCTGACCGGGATAATTAATAAAATTGTCGGCAGCATCAGTGACCCTACGCTGGCCAGCACGCTGAAAAACACCGTCAATACCGCCATTCAGCAACGTACTACCGTGGGGCTGACCGGCCTGGCGCTGGCGTTGTATTCGGGGATCAGTTGGATGGGTAACCTGCGCGAGGCGATCCGCGCGCAATCGCGGGACGTCTGGGAACGTAATCCGCAGGACCAGGAAAAAATCTATTTCAAATACACCCGCGACTTTGTCTCGCTAAGTGGCCTGGTGGTGGCGCTGATTATCACCCTGACGCTAACCTCTATCGCCGGTTCGGCACAGTCGGCGATTGTCCGGGCGCTGGGTCTGGAAGGCATCGAGTGGCTGCGGCCGGCGATGACGCTGATTGCGCTGTCGATCTCCATCTTCGCCAACTACCTGCTGTTCCTGTGGATCTTCTGGATGCTGCCGCGACATAAGCCGAAGAAAAAGGCGCTGCTGCGCGGCACGTTACTTGCCGCCATTGGTTTCGAAGTGATTAAGTTTGTGATGACCATGACGCTGCCACAGGTGGCAAAATCCCCTTCCGGTGCCGCCTTTGGTTCGGTGATTGGGCTGATGGCATTTTTCTATTTCTTTGCCCGCCTGACGCTATTCTGCGCCGCCTGGATCGCCACTGCGCAGTATAAAGAAGATAAAACCCTGCCAACGTCCGAACAATCCGCACCCTGAAGCAATGCAATCATACCGGCCACTCTCTGGTGGCTGGTTTTTTATTCCAACATTTAGCCGATAACCCAGTATATAAAACCAAAAAACCACCATCACACCTGCCAAACCCAGCATAACAAACTACAGGCTAACTTTTCTTTCCGGCTTTTACAGATGTTCAGTCTGCAAATCATTCATTTGGCAACGTTAAAAACCATGCTTAAACACGCCAATGAAACATTAAGCTTTTTAACCGGTTAATTACGGCATTGTACAAAGTTTCATCATTGAAAAGGCATTTTGCTATGACTAAGATGGATTTTTACAAATTCAAAATATAAGAAAAATTATGCAAGCCTCCATCGCACCAACTCTGGACGCCGACGACGCGTCAACACCGGTTAACTCACGCGGAAAAGTGATTGTCGCCTCGCTGGTCGGGACCGCCATCGAATTTTTCGATTTCTATATTTACGCCACCGCGGCGGTGATCGTATTCCCGCATATCTTCTTCCCCCAGGGCGATCCCACCACCGCAACGCTACAATCGCTGGCCACCTTTGCCGTCGCCTTTATCGCACGTCCGATTGGCTCGGCGCTGTTCGGTCACTTTGGCGATCGCGTCGGTCGCAAGGTGACGCTGGTCGCCTCGCTGCTCACCATGGGGATTTCCACCGTGCTGATCGGCCTGCTGCCAAGCTACGAAACCATTGGCATCTTCGCCCCAATCCTGTTGGCGCTGGCGCGTTTCGGTCAGGGCCTGGGTCTGGGAGGGGAATGGGGCGGCGCCGCCTTGCTGGCCACCGAGAACGCCCCACCCAAGAAGCGGGCGCTGTACGGCTCGTTTCCGCAGTTGGGCGCACCTATCGGCTTCTTTTTCGCTAACGGTACCTTCCTGCTGCTCTCCTGGCTGCTGACGGACCAACAGTTTATGGAATGGGGCTGGCGCGTGCCGTTTATCCTGTCCGCCGCGCTGGTGCTGATCGGCCTGTATGTGCGGGTATCGCTGCATGAAACGCCGGTGTTCGCCAAGGTGGCCAAGGCCGGCAAGCAGGTGAAAATTCCGCTCGGCACCCTGCTGAGCAAACACCTGAAGGCAACGATTCTCGGCACCTTTATCATGCTGGCGACCTATACCCTGTTCTATCTGATGACGGTTTACTCGATGACCTACGGCACCACGGCGGCACCGCTGGGGCTGGGGTACTCACGCAACAGCTTCCTGTGGATGCTGATGGTGGCGGTGATTGGCTTTGGCGTAATGGTGCCGATTGCCGGCCTGCTGGCGGATGCTTTTGGTCGCCGCAAGACCATGATCGTCATCACCCTGCTGATGATCGCCTTCGCCTTCCTGTTCCCAAGCATGCTGGGCTCCGGTAACCAGGCGCTGGTGATGGGCTTCCTGCTGTGTGGCCTGAGCATCATGGGCCTGACCTTTGGCCCAATGGGCGCACTGCTGCCGGAGTTGTTCCCGACCGAAGTCCGTTATACCGGGGCGTCGTTCTCGTACAACGTGGCGTCGATCCTCGGGGCGGCAGTCGCGCCTTATATCGCCACCTGGCTGGCAACCCACTACGGTCTGTTCTACGTCGGGTTGTATCTGGCCTCCATGGCCTGCCTCACGCTGATCGCCCTGTTGCTGATGAAAGAAACCCGAGACCAGTCACTGTAACCCTTCTAAGGCGGTCCCTCCTGTGGGGCCGCACTTCCCGCGTTGTCTCCTGTCATAAAATCAGACTATGCTGAACGCTTCTCTTTTCACGGAAACGGAAATCAATCATGTCTCTGCGCCGCAGACTATTTTTGTACGTTGCGCCGTTGGTAATGTTCGCCATCGCGATTGCTGGGGCACTTTGGATATGGGTGAAACCACCCCAATCGAGCGCGCTGTGGCGCATCGTCAGCCAACAGTGTCTGCCCAATCAGCAGGCGCATAATAATCCGGCACCCTGTGCGCAGGTTGACCCACAGGCCGGCTTTGTGGTGTTTAAAGACCACAATGGACCGCTGCAGTATCTGCTGATGCCGAGCGCCAGAATCACCGGCATTGAAAGCCCCACCGTGCTGGCTGCCACTACTCCAAACTTCTTTGAGCAAGCCTGGCAGGCACGGCACTTTATGGCCGATAAGTACGGCAAGGCGATCGACGACGCCAATATTTCGCTGGCGATTAATTCAGCCTATGGCCGGACCCAGAACCAGTTGCACATTCATATCTCCTGCCTGCTGCCGTCGGTAAAAACGCAGTTGGCGCAGTATGCGGCGGATTACAGCGAGCAGTGGGAACCGATGCCTGGCGGCCTGCTGGGCCATGATTATCTGGTGCGCCGGGTAACGCCCGAAGAGTTACAAAAACAGGGGGCTTTCCGCCTGCTGGCGGAGGGCGTGGCACGCGCAAACAGCCGCATGGGGAGCTTTGGGTTAGCGATGACGGCATTGCCGGGCGGCGATTTTCTGTTGCTGGCCACCGAGCGTAGCCTGCTGCCGTTTACCCTGGCCTCAGCGGAAGAGATCCAGGATCATGATTGCCAGGTACTGAATTAAAAAGCCCGCGGGTTATCAGCGGGCTTTCGTGATCATTTCTTTTGCTTCATCTGCTGCAGAATTTTCCCGCACTGGTTTTCCTCACCGCCTTCGCTTGGGGAAACCAGTGCCAGCAGGGCCGCTGCCGGCGTCAGCACCACGCCCAGTGCCACCGCCGCCGCACCACGTGCAATCAGCGGGCCGGCCTTCACACCGGCATCCGGGTGCGCGAAGGTGCCTTTCACGTACAGTGGCGAACGCAGCGTCAGCACCCGCATGCCCTTGCTTTCCGGATCGATGGACAGGTCCAGCCGTTCCGTGGCGAAGTTGGTATTGCCGCTGATATTGATAATCGCGTTCTCGGTGTCGAACACAAACAGCCGCGGTGCCGCCACGCCGTCACGGATACCGACATCCGCCGCCGCGCAGTTTATCCCCACGACGTCGTCACCAAATAGCTGCGCCACCAGATAGTTGCCGACGTTCAACCCGAGGATTTCCATCAGGCTGCGGCTGATCACCCCGTTATTAATCACCATGCGCAGATCGCCGCTGCTGGTTGCCAGCAGATCGGCCACCGAATTACCGCTGCCGGTCAGTTTGGCATCGCCGTTCAGTTGCCCCAGGCTGCGTTTCATCGATCCCACATCCGGCAGCAACTGCTTGAGCTGGAATTTACGCGCATGCATATCTGCCCGACCCTGCATCGGGTTTTTACTGCCGTCGAGACGGACGGTTGAATTGAGGTTACCGCCCGCCACGCCGAAGCGCAGCGGATCCATCAGGATGACGCCGTTATCCAATTGCAGATGGGTATAGAGATCGCTCAGCGGCAGTGAGCTGCCGCGTTCAATGCGTTTGGCGGTGAATTTGACGTCGGCATCCATCACCTGCCAGCTTTGGGTATCAAATTTCTCTACCGGCAGCACTTTTCCGGCCGGCTGACGGCTCTTCTCACCGCGACCGGCTTTTTCCGTATTGGAATCGGCGCCAATCAGCGGGGCCAGATCGGCAAAACGCAGCTGTTTTGACAGCACTTCGCCACTCAATTTGGGCCGTGGTTTACTGGCGACATATTTCAAATCACCGTGGATATCGCTGTCGCCAATTTTGCCGTCGAATTGCTGGTACTGGAACACCGCGCCGCCTTTCTCGTGCAGCCGGGCAGTCAGGTGACCATCGGTGGAATATGGCGGGGTATTCGGCAATAGCACGCCGGTGAGAGCATACAGGTTGCCCAGACTGTCGCCGGAGAATTTAAGCCGCAGGTCCAACCCACCGAGGTTCATCGGATCGGACAGCGTACCCGCCACCACCACCCGGGTGGAACCGGATCGCACATCGGCCTGCAGCGGGAACGGCACCTCGGCATTTTGCAATGACAGCATGCCGCCTATCTTGCCGCTGCCCGACAACGGCTCGCCGTTGTATTTACCTTTCACCTTCCAGCCAAAGATATAGTCGGCAGGGATCAGAGTACCGGCACTCTTTTTACCGGTTACCTCACTGAACGGCAAAGGCTTGCCGAGCGGATCAATCTCCGCGCGAAAATCGGCCTTCAGCGTGGCGTCTTTGAAAGCAATGTGACCACGGTCGAAGACAATATCATGAATGTTTACCGACCAGGCGGACGGGGGCTGGTCAGGATCACCGGCCAGGTTAAAGGTCCAGTTATTCTCGCCGTTGGCCAGCCGCTGCAAGCTGGCGTTCGGCTGTTTGAGCCAAATGCGCGGGATCAACACTTCTTTACCCAACAGCGCCAGCGGCGAGATGCGGGCTTCGACGCGTTGCAACTGCACCATGCTGTCGCCCGGAATATTTTTCGGGTTGCCCAGCACGACATCTTCGGCATGAATACGCGGCCACGGCACCCAGGAACGCCAGCCACTTTCATCTTTATCGCGCGACCAGTCCACACCCAAATCACCACCAATGGCGAATGGACGGTGTAACTCGGCCGACACCTTGTCATTGATGGTCGGTTTGAGACGGTTCCAGTCGAAGGTCAGCACAAAGACCACCAACGCGGCGATGACCAGCAGCACAATGCCGCCAACCCAAGTGAACGCTTTTCCTGTTCTTGTCATAACGGCTCCCTGAACGCGATAACTTACCCATAAATTGATAAGTGGCTTTACCAAGCCTAGCCGAGGATAGGCAAGAGTTCACGCTTTAGCGGGAGAGCGGTATCAGGCGGCAGGCATGGAAAATTGTGTAGGCAAGGTTTGCAGAGTATCGAAATGGGCCGGGCGAGACAGATAGTAACCCTGAGCAGCCAGTGCGCCGGAGCGCTGCACCAGCAACCACTCCTGCTCAGTCTCCACCCCTTCGACGATCACCCCTTCGCTGTGTTGATTCATCATTTTGACCAGGGTGGAAAGCAACTGGACGCCGTCTTCTGTCTGTTTGAGCAAGGTGAATAGCTCACGCGCCACCTTGATGTATTGATAACGCCAGGTGCTGACCGCAGAGAAGTTCGCCAGGCCACTGCCGAAATCATCCAGCCACAGCCGCTCTGCACCGGCAATCTGCTGCAGCGGCCCGTTTAACGCCATCCCGGCGTGCTCCACCAGCTCAAAGCGCAGATAGGGCATGCTGGCAATCTGCCGTTGCAACACAGCGTGCTGCTGCAACGCCTGCAGTGCAATACCGTCGATATTGACCGAGACCATCAGCCCATGGCGACTCAGCAGCGGCTGCCAATGCTGGAGCAGAACCAGCTGCTCCTGAATGATCTGCAGACGTTTACGGACGTCGAGGGCGGCAAAATAATGCTCCGGGGACAGTGGCTTATCCGGCGCGGACGGGTGATACACCGCAGTTAGCAGCTCCAGCGCCAGCAAAGCGCCACAGGTGCGGTAGATCGGCTGGAAGGTGTACTGCCGTCGGCATTGCCGCCAATAATGCTGCGCCTTGATATGCGAGCATACGGCGAGGAGTGGCGCCAGCAGACCCGAAGTCATCTTGGTTGTCATTGGTACTATCGCCATCGAAGGGAAATGAAAATGCTCAGGCTGCAGGATCGCCCCCCAGATTTATCGGCAGCGGGCAATAAAACTTTAAGCAGCGGTGAAAGCCTTCTACATTGAATAGCGTATGCACATCCAAGGAGAAAACCATGCCCTACGTAAATATCAAAATTACCCGCGAAGGCGCGACGCCGGAGCAAAAGAAACAGCTGATCGCCGGCGTCACCCAACTGCTGGTAGATACCCTGGGGAAAAACCCGGCCACCACCGTGGTGGTGATTGATGAGGTAGAAACCGACAACTGGGGCATCGGTGGCCACAGTGTCACCGACCTGCGCGCCGCCGCTAAATAGCAGGCGGAGATGGGGTCCGTATCGGGAAACTTTTTAGTTTCCCGATCGCGATCATAAATAAATTAAAACGTTGTTTTATTTTCATTGACTCTCCCTGCCCCTTGCATTGAGACTGGCTGCATTTCGTCCCTATCCATCTTCTTCTTTCAGCCAGGGCTTGTTGACTATGACCCCCCAAAACCTTGCCGTGATCGGCGAATGCATGATTGAACTGTCGCAGAAAGGCGCGGATCTGAGCCGCGGCTTTGGCGGCGATACCTTAAACACTGCCGTCTATATCGCCCGCCAGGTGGCAGAAAGCGCGCTGCAGGTACATTACGTGACTGCACTCGGCACCGACAGTTTCAGCCAGGAAATGCTGCAGTCCTGGCAGCAGGAAAAGGTTCACACCCAGCTAATCCAGCGGCTGGAAAACAAGCTGCCAGGACTGTACGTGATTGAAACCGATGAAACCGGCGAACGCACCTTCTATTACTGGCGCAATGATGCCGCCGCTCGCTACTGGCTGGCAGGCCCGCAAGCGGAGAGCCTGTGCGAGCAACTGGCCCAATTCGATTATCTGTACCTGAGCGGCATCAGTCTGGCGATCCTCGACGCCGCCAGCCGCAGCAAATTGCTGGCATTGCTAACACAGTGTCGCGCTAACGGCGGCAAGGTGATTTTCGATAACAACTATCGACCCCGCCTGTGGCAAACCTGGGAAGAAACACAGCAGGCGTACCGCGAGGTGCTGGCCTGTACCGACATTGCCTTCCTGACGCTGGATGACGAGGACTTGCTGTGGGGTAAACTCCCGCTGGAACAGGTGGTACAGCGCACCCAACAGCTGGGCGTGACGGAAATAGTGATTAAACGCGGCGCAGATTCCTGCCTGGTATTTAGCGCCGAAGGCAGTGAATTTGAGATCCCGGCGGTGCGTTTGCCGAAAGAAAAAGTGGTGGATACCACCGCGGCGGGCGATTCCTTCAGTGCCGGTTATCTGGCGATACGCTTAACCGGCGGTGATGCCGTGCAGGCGGCGCAGCGCGGTCATCTGACCGCCAGCACGGTGATCCAGTACCCCGGGGCCATTATTCCACTGGCCGCGATGCCGCAATAAAATGCGAAAGGCCAGCAACGATGCTGGCCTTTTTAATTGATCCGATAAATCGAACCGATCTGAACGGGCGCAGCATGCAGCGCCCCTACAGTTTCATCCCCTGACATGGTAGGGGTCGAACATGTTCGACCCGATTTGCACGGGTTTTAGCCTGCCACCGCGATACGTTTCATATCGGTCATATACCCGCGCAGTTTGCGGCCAACGGATTCGATTGGGTGATTGCGCACCGCTTCGTTCACGTCACGCAGTTGCGCGTTGTCTACTGAAGTACCGGCAACGGATTTACCCAAATCGCCCGCCTGCAGCGTCGTCATAAACTCTTTCAGCAACGGCACAGCCGCGTTGGCGAACAGGTAGTTACCGTATTCTGCAGTATCGGAGATAACCACGTTCATTTCGTACAGACGCTTACGCGCAATGGTGTTGGCGATCAGCGGCAGTTCGTGCAGTGATTCGTAGTAAGCAGATTCTTCGATGATGCCCGCGTCAACCATGGTTTCAAACGCCAGCTCAACACCGGCTTTCACCATAGCAACCATCAGTACGCCATGGTCAAAGTATTCCTGCTCGCTGATTTTACCTTCGAACTGTGGCGCATTCTCGAACGCCGATTTGCCGGTCTCTTCACGCCAGTTCAGCAGTTTCACGTCGTCTTCTGCCCAGTCAGCCATCATGCCACCGGAGAAAGCGCCGGAGATGATGTCGTCCATGTGTTTCTGGAACAGAGGCGCCATGATCTCTTTCAACTGCTCAGACAGCGCATAGGCACGCAGTTTGGCCGGGTTGGACAGGCGATCCATCATCAGGGTGATGCCGCCCTGCTTCAGCGCTTCGGTGATGGTTTCCCAACCGAACTGAATCAGTTTTTCTGCATAAGCCGGCTCGGTGCCTTCAGCAACCAGTTTGTCGAAGCACAGCAGTGAACCCGCCTGCAGCATGCCACACAAGATGGTTTGCTCACCCATCAGGTCAGATTTCACTTCGGCAACGAAGGAAGATTCCAATACGCCCGCACGGTGGCCGCCGGTCGCTGCTGCCCAGGCCTTGGCAATCGCCATGCCTTCGCCTTTAGGATCGTTTTCCGGGTGAACCGCAATCAGGGTCGGCACGCCGAAACCACGTTTGTATTCTTCACGCACTTCGGTACCCGGACATTTTGGCGCTACCATCACCACGGTGATGTCTTTACGCACCTGCTCGCCCACTTCAACAATGTTGAAGCCGTGAGAGTAGCCCAGCGCCGCGCCGTCTTTCATCAGCGGCTGTACGGCACGAACTACCGAGGTGTGCTGCTTGTCCGGCGTCAGGTTAACCACCAGGTCTGCCTGTGGGATCAAATCTTCGTAGGTCCCGACTTTGAAGCCGTTTTCGGTCGCTTTACGCCATGAAGGACGTTTTTCATCGATGGCTTCTTTACGCAGGGCATAAGCCACATCCAGGCCAGAGTCACGCATGTTCAGGCCCTGGTTCAGACCCTGGGCGCCACAGCCGACAATCACCACTTTTTTGCCTTTCAGGTAGCCGGCTTCATCAGCGAATTCGTCACGTGCCATAAAGCGGCATTTACCCAATTGCGCCAACTGCTGACGCAGGTTCAATGTGTTGAAATAGTTAGCCATGGTGGTACTCCGTTAGATGTTGTGTCTTACATGTTATTTTCATTCCCCGCCCTGTCTGTGCGGAGATTCGTTAAACTCAATGTATAACAGGAAACGCGTTGCTTAAATTGATATATTACGAATGTGACATTGCAATTTATGCAACACTCTTGCTGCGAGCGTACTGATATGGATTTGCGTGATTTAAAGCTGTTCCTCCATCTGGCTGAAAGCCATCACTTTGGCCGCACCGCCAAGGCGATGCACGTCAGTCCTTCGACGCTGTCCCGCCAAATCCAACGACTGGAAGAAATCCTCGGGCAACCGCTGTTTTTGCGCGATAACCGCACCGTGCAACTCACCGACGCCGGTGAACAGCTAAAAGACTTTGCCCAGCAGACGCTGCTGCAATACCAGCAACTGAAACATTCGCTGGGCCAACACGGCCCTTCGCTAAGCGGCGAATTGCGGCTGTTTTGCTCGGTCACTGCCGCCTACAGCCACCTGCCGCCGATCCTCGATCGCTTCCGCGCGCAGCATCCACTGGTCGAAATCAAGCTGACCACCGGTGACGCTGCCGATGCGGTCGACAAGGTGCAGTCCAACGAGGCTGATCTCGGCATTGCCGGCCGGCCCGAAACCCTGCCCACCAGCGTGGCATTCACCAAAATAGGTGAGATCCCGCTGGTGCTGATTGCTCCGGCGTTGCCCTGCGCAGTACGCAGTCAGGCGTTTGTCGAGCAGCCCGACTGGGCCAATATTCCGTTTATTTTGCCGGAGCACGGCCCGTCGCGAAAACGCATCGAACTGTGGTTCCGTCGCCAGCGCATCACCAACCCACTGATTTACGCCACCGTTGGCGGCCATGAGGCCATCGTTTCGATGGTGGCGCTGGGCTGCGGCATCGCGCTGATCCCCGGCGTAGTGGTAGAAAATAGCCCGGAACCGGTGCGTAACCGCATCTCGCAGCTGGAAAATATTTCCATGGTCGAGCCGTTCGAACTGGGGGTCTGCGTGCAGAAAAAACGCCTCAGCGATCCGCTGATCGACGCTTTCTGGCGCTTACTTTAAACGACCGTTGATTCGCTATCATTTGATAAATAAAGATAAAAACACCCTATGGATTTCAAGTTACAGCTAGGCGCCAAGCTCGTTCATCCCCAGGAGCTTACTTAAGTGAGCGAGTGCAGGTAACAACGCTGTGGCTTGAAAGACGACGGGTTATTCATAGATCCGAGGGATCGACCTGCTTCATCGCCTCTACCTGCATCAACCAGTGGTAGAGCGGCTCCAACTGCAGGAAACCCTGCGCCAGGGTCTGTACCAAACCGGCGTTGAACAGCTTTTCCACCTGACTGTCGGTCGCCATCACCGCAAAGGATTTGCGGTTGTACCAGGTAGCAATTTCTGCCGCCTGCTCTTTCACCAACGGTCGCTTGTAGCTTTCGCCCACCAGCTCGAACGGTGGCTGACAGCAGGCCGCGACCTCTAAAAAGGGCTGCGGTCGGCGTTGCAGCGTATGGCGAAACAGATCCATGGTCGGTTTGTTGGCGCTGTAATAACCCAGCCCGTAACGCAACATGTCCGGCCCCAGTTCGAAGAAATACACCGGCGCGTCCTTCCAGTCTTTGCTTGGCCGTTTGAACGTCAGCCACATGCGGCTGCGGTAACGCGATTTATCGTGGGAAAAACGCGTGTCGCGGTGAATGCGCGACAGCGTTTTGCCGATCGCCGGACGGATTTCGAACAGGGGATCGATCGCCAACATGGCCGGGCTCAACTCCGCCACCAGCGAACGGAACGGCGTCAGCAGTTCGCTATCGTAAACGCCGCGGTTGGCCTCAAACCACTCCTTGTCATTCTCGATGCGTACCTGCTGGAGAAAATTCAGGCCCTGCTGGCTAAAGCCGTTAAATTTATCTGTCATGCGCCGTCCTTGTCGGTTTTCTTAGCCCTGTAAAAAGAAGCGGAACGCCGGGTTGTCGGTTTCATCGTGGCAGTCGTAGCCCAGCGCCTGCAGGTGCTGCTCAAACTCGGGTTCGGTCTGCGACAGCTCAAAGCCTGCCAGCACGCGGCCAAAATCGGTGCCATGGCTGCGGTAGTGGAACAGTGAAATATTCCAGTGGGTACCCAAGGTCTGCAGAAACTTCAACAGCGCGCCCGGTGACTCCGGGAACTCAAAGCTGTACAGGCGCTCGCGCAACGGCTTCGAAGGCCGCCCACCGACCATGTAGCGCACATGCAGCTTGGCCATTTCATCGTCGGACAAGTCCACCACCTGATAACCATCGGCATGCAACTCATCGATGATTTCCAGTCGTTCGGCATGGCCGCGCGTCAGACGCACACCGACGAAAATACAGGCGTTATCTGCATCGGCGTAGCGGTAGTTGAACTCGGTGACCGAGCGCCCACCCAGCAGTTGGCAAAACTTCAGGAAGCTGCCCTTCTGTTCTGGAATGGTCACGGCCAACAGGGCTTCGCGTTGTTCGCCCAACTCGCAGCGTTCCGACACATAGCGCAAACCGTGGAAGTTCAGGTTGGCACCGGACAGCACGTGCGCCAGGCGCTCCCCCTGGATGTTGTGCTGCTGTACGTACTTTTTCAGCCCGGCCAGTGCCAGCGCACCGGAGGGTTCGGCAATGGCACGTACGTCTTCAAACAGATCTTTGACCGCTGCGCAGATGGCATCGCTGTCGACGGTGATCACATCGTCCAGGTATTCCCGGCACAGGCGGAAAGTTTCATCACCGATGCGCTTTACCGCCACGCCTTCGGCAAACAGCCCAACGCGGGCCAGATCCACCGGATGCCCGGCATCCAGCGCCGCACGCAGACAGGCGGAGTCTTCCGCCTCCACGCCGATCACTTTGATTTGCGGCATCAGCTGCTTGATCAATACCGCTACGCCCGCCGCCAGACCGCCACCGCCCACCGGCACAAACACCCGATCGAGATGCGCGTCTTGTTGCAGCAGCTCCATCGCCAGCGTGCCCTGCCCGGCGATCACCGTTGGGTGATCGAACGGCGGCACAAAGGTCATGCCCTGCTTGAGCGAAAGCTCAATCGCTCTGGCCTTGGCTTCATCAAAATTGGCACCGTGCAACAGCACTTCGCCGCCGAAGCCACGCACCGCATCCACTTTGATGTCCGCGGTGGTTACCGGCATCACGATCAGCGTTTTGATCCCTAAGCGTTTACCGGAGTAGGCCACGCCCTGCGCATGGTTACCGGCCGAGGCCGTCACCACGCCGCGCGCCTTTTGCTCTTCGTTCAGGCTGGCGATCATCGCGTAAGCCCCGCGCAGCTTGAAGCTGTGCACCGGCTGACGATCTTCGCGCTTCACCAAAATGGTATTGCCGAGGCGCGAAGAGATTTTGCTCATGGCCTGCAACGGGGTGACCTGAGCCACCTCGTAAACCGGCGAGCGGAGCACCGCTCGCAAATACTCCGCGCCACAGGGGGCGTCGGGTAGGGGTTGCGATTCCGCCATGGTGCTTAGCCTCCCAGCTTGCTCTTGTCGCGCACGGCACCTTTGTCGGCGCTGGTCGCCAGTGTGGCGTAGGCACGCAGAGCGAAGGAAACCTGACGCTCACGATTTTTCGGTGTCCAGGCCTGATCGCCACGCGCCAGTTCAACTTCACGGCGTGCCGCCAGTTCGCTGTCCGTCACGTCCAGCACCATGCTGCGTTTTGGAATATCGATGTCGATCATGTCACCATCTTCAATCAGCGCAATCAGGCCACCGCTGCCCGCTTCCGGAGAAACGTGGCCGATAGACAGGCCCGAGGTACCGCCGGAGAAACGACCGTCAGTGATCAGCGCACAGGCTTTACCCAGCCCCATGGATTTCAGGTAAGTGGTCGGATAGAGCATTTCCTGCATGCCCGGCCCGCCCTTCGGCCCTTCGTAGCGGATCACCACTACATCACCGGCAACCACTTTGCCGCCGAGGATCGCTTCTACCGCGGTGTCCTGGCTTTCGTACACTTTTGCCGGACCGCGGAAGGTCAGGTTGTCTTTATCGACACCGGCGGTTTTTACAATGCTGCCGTCCAATGCCATGTTGCCGTACAGTACGGCCAGACCACCTTCCAGGCTGAAGGCATTTTCCAGCGAGCGGATACAGCCTTCTGCGCGATCATCGTCCAGCGTGTCCCAACGGCAATCCTGCGAGAACGCCTGAGTCGTGCGGATACCTGCCGGGCCGGCGCGGAACATTTTCTTCACCGCTTCGTCCTGAGTCAGCATGATGTCGTACTGATTCAGCGTTTCCGTCAGCTTCAGGCCCAGGATGTTGTCGACGTCGCGGTTCAACAGACCCGCACGATCCAACTCGCCCAGGATGGCCAATACGCCACCGGCACGGTGTACGTCTTCCATATGGTATTTCTGGGTGCTTGGCGCCACTTTGCACAGGTGCGGTACCTTGCGTGACAGACGATCAATATCTTCCATGGTGAAATCAATCTCGCCTTCCTGAGCCGCCGCCAGCAGGTGCAACACGGTGTTGGTCGAGCCGCCCATGGCGATGTCCAGCGTCATGGCGTTTTCGAACGCGGCCTTGTTGGCGATGCTGCGTGGCAGTGCGCTTTCGTCATCCTGCTCGTAGTAGCGCTTGGTCAGCGCAACGATGCGTTTACCGGCGTTGAGGAACAGATCCTTACGGTCAGCGTGGGTCGCCAACAGCGAGCCATTACCCGGCTGGGACAGGCCCAGCGCTTCGGTCAAACAGTTCATCGAGTTGGCGGTGAACATACCGGAACAGGAGCCGCAGGTCGGACAGGCGGAACGTTCGATCTGCGCACTGTCGGCATCGCTGACGTTCGGGTTGGCACCCTGGATCATGGCATCGATCAAATCCAGCTTGATTATCTTGTCGGACAGCTTGGTCTTGCCGGCTTCCATCGGGCCGCCGGAAACGAAAATCACCGGAATGTTCAGGCGCAGTGACGCCATCAGCATCCCCGGGGTGATTTTGTCGCAGTTGGAGATACACACCATCGCATCCGCGCAGTGGGCATTCACCATGTATTCAACCGAGTCGGCGATCAATTCGCGCGACGGCAGGGAATAGAGCATGCCGCCGTGGCCCATAGCGATACCGTCATCCACCGCAATGGTGTTGAACTCTTTGGCGACGCCGCCTGAGGCTTCGATCTGTTCGGCAACCAGCTTGCCCAAATCACGCAGATGCACATGGCCCGGAACGAACTGGGTAAATGAGTTGACCACCGCAATAATGGGTTTACCAAAATCGTCGTCGGTCATTCCGGTCGCGCGCCATAATGCGCGGGCACCTGCCATGTTGCGGCCGTGGGTGGTGGTGGCGGAACGGTACTTAGGCATGCTCTTCACTCCAAATGTATTCTGTATTGGGCGGCGAACGAACCGCCCATTTATGCGTGTCTGTCGTTAATTTTTATGGATTTACCGGATCCAGCCAACCGTACTTGTCTTCGGTCTTGCCGGTGAACAGGCCAAAGAACGCCTGTTGGATCTGTTTGGTTACCGGGCCGCATTTACCAATACCGACCTGGATGCCATCAACGCTGCGAACCGGGGTAATTTCTGCGGCGGTCCCGGACATGAACACTTCGTCGGCCAGGTACAGCGACTCGCGTGACAACACTTGCTCACGCACTTCAAAGCCCATGTCTTTCGCCAGCTTGATAATGGCGTCACGGGTGATACCCGGCAGCGCGGAAGAAGTAAACGGCGGGGTGAACAATACGCCATCTTTCACTTCAAACAGGTTCTCACCTGCGCCTTCGGAAATATAGCCGTGCACATCCAGTGCAATCCCTTCCTGATAACCGTGGCGGCGCGCTTCACTGCCCACCAGCAGAGAGGAAAGATAGTTACCGCCGGCCTTGGCCGCCGTTGGGATAGTATTTGGTGCCACGCGGTGCCAGGACGAAACCATCGCATCGATGCCTTGTTCCAGCGCCTCTTCACCCAGGTATGCGCCCCAAGGAAACGCCGCGATAATCACGTCGGTTTTGTAACCGTCCGGTGGGTTAACCCCCATGCCGACATCACCAACAAACACCAACGGACGAATATAAGCACTGACCAGATTGTTTTTACGCAGCGTGGCGCGACAGGCTTCCATCAGCTCATCAACGCTTTGCGATACCGGCATGCGGTAGATTTTTGCCGAGTCATGCAGGCGCTGCATATGCTCACGGTGACGGAATACCACCGGACCTTTATGGGAGTCGTAGCAACGGACCCCTTCAAACACCGAAGTGCCGTAGTGCAAGGCATGCGACATCACGTGCACTTTGGCGTCAGCCCAGGGAACCATCTCACCATTGAACCAAATGTAATCGGCTTTCTTCGTCATTATTCTTATCCTTCTCGCGCATCAGGCGCGTATTTGTTGTGATGTTTGTTGCTGGATCTCAACGCAGGAGACATCCATCAGTTTGCTCAACTGAGATGACAGTAGATCCACCGGGCGCTGGCTGGCAACGGTCAATTCAATATTAATCTTGTCGGTGTTTGCAGCCGTTGCCATATTCATAGCACAAACCTGAAAGCCACGATGACGCACGACGCGCAATACGCGTTCTAACATTTCAGGGCGAAAACGGGCCTGGATCGAGAGTTGATGCTGCATCATGATATTTTCTCCAACATGGTTTCGTTACCGGCACCCGGTGGCACCAGCGGCCAGACGTTTTCAAGCTCATCGATCGACACATGCAGCATGTAAGGCCCTTCGCTGTTGAATAAGGCATCGAGCGCGTCTGCAACCTGGTCTTTACGGGTGATACGCTGGCCCGGGATACCGAAGGCATTGGCCAACATCAGGAAATCGGGGTTATCGGAAAGGTTGGTTTCACTGTAGCGCCCGTCAAAAAACAGTTGCTGCCACTGGCGAACCATCCCCAAGCGCTGGTTATCCAGCAGAACGATTTTCAGCGGTAACTGTTTGCGTTTGATGGTGCCCAATTCCTGCACGTTCATCATGAACGAACCGTCGCCCGATACGCAGATCACCGTATCCTCCGGGCGGGCCATCTGGGCGCCAACCGCGGCCGGGACGCCAAAGCCCATGGTGCCCAAACCGCTGGAGGTGATGAAATTCTCCGGACGTTCAAAGGTCATGTGCTGTGCAGTCCACATCTGGTGCTGGCCCACATCGGTGGTGATCACGCTGTTAGCGGGCTTGCGCTCGGACAGCTGCTTCAACAGCAGCGGCGCGTAGATCGGCTGGCCTGGGTGATCGTAGCGCCAGGTATGGGTTTCTTTCAGTTCAACCACTCGCTGCTGCCAGGCGGTGATATTCAGCGGCTGCTGCAACGCCGGTAACAAGGCTTTCAAATCCCCCTGCAGCGCCACGTGTGCCTGACGCAATTTGCTCATTTCCGCCGGGTCGATATCCATGTGGATCACCTTGGCGTGCGGGGCAAAAGCATTCAGTTTGCCGGTCACGCGATCGTCAAAACGCGCGCCAACGGCAATCAGCAAATCGCATTCCTGTACCGCCAGATTGGCGGCTTTGGTGCCGTGCATCCCCAACATACCAAGATAATACGGCTGCTCCGCGTCCGGTGCGCCCAGCCCTTTCAGCGTGGCAACGTTGGGCATTTGGGTCACCGCGATAAACTCACGCAGCGCCGGTACCGCCTGCGCCATGCCAACACCGCCACCGACGTACAACATCGGCTTGTGCGCCTGAGCCAGCAATTCGGCGGCCTGCGCCAACTCCGCTGCCGGGTAATGCAGTTCTTCCACTACCGGCATCAGGTGCGGATGTAATTCACCCTGAGCCAGTTGAATGTCTTTCGGGATATCGATCAGCACTGGGCCAGGGCGGCCGCTGCTGGCGATGGCAAAGGCTTCCGCCATGATACCCGGCAGCGCGTCCAGTGATTCCACCAGGAAGCTGTGTTTGGTACAGGCCAGAGACAGGCCGAGGACATCGATCTCCTGAAAGGCATCGGTACCAATCAGTGCAGAACCCACCTGGCCGGTAATCGCCACCACCGGAACAGAATCCAGCAGCGCATCGGCCAGGCCGGTGATCAGGTTGGTGGCGCCAGGGCCGGAAGTGGCGATACAAACGCCGACCTTGCCGGTTGAGCGGGCATAACCAATGGCGGCCATCGCGGCGCCTTGCTCGTGGCGGCACAGCAGGTGTTCCACCCCGCCGTCATACAATGCATCGTAGACCGGCATGATTGCGCCACCCGGGTAGCCGAATACCGTATCAACTCCCTGTGCACGCAATGCTTGTACTACCCACTGAGCCCCATTCATAGTTATTTCCCCGCCTTACTTCGACAAATGCAGGATTTTGTTCTGTTATTCATTGTCTTATCCTCGCTTCACTTTTCTCTTGCCAATAAAAAACCCCCGGACCTTTCGGTGCGGGGGTTCTCTTGCGATTCCGGCTTGTTTTCTAAGCCATTCTTCGTCCAAGTGCAGCCCCGCACGGTGGGATAATAATCACCACCACGCTAATCACGACTAGGCTAATCACTTGGGCAAAGGCTTTCATAATAAGTTTGTTCACTGTGCTCGTTTCGAACTAATACCTACAGAGGTACCATAGTCCCGCGCGGCATGACAACACTTTTTTTGCGTTATTATCCGGCGCAATCTGGTCATACCTCGTGCAAAATGCCCGAATTTCAAACGTTAGCCTGCACACCCGAAGATTTCGCTTCACCCGAGATCGCCTTGCCGCCCGTGTCCTTACCCAAGAACACCAATAGCGCAATAACGAGGGCCACCGTGCCGGCAATGATCGCCATCGCCAGCCCGTAATTATGGCCATGGTGCTCGGCAATCGTCGCCTGCAGCGTGGCGTTGACCGAAGCAATCAGGTTACCCAGTTGGTAAACAAACCCCGGCAGCACTGCACGGGTATTGGCTGGCACCAGTTCGGTGAGATAAGTCGGTATCACGCCCCAGGCTCCCTGCACCATGAACTGCATCAGGAAAGCGCCAATCCCCAGCATCAGCGAGCCGCTGGAAAATGCCCACAGCGGGATCACCGGCAATGCCAGTAGCGCGGCAATGATAATCGCCTTCCGGCGGCCAATTTTCTCCGATAGCGCACCAAAGAAAACACCGCCGATAATTGACGCGATATTGTAGCTAATGGCGATGATACTGACGGTTTTAGGGTCGAAACCGTGCTGAACTTTCAAAAACACCGGGTACATATCCTGGGTGCCGTGCGAGAAGAAATTGAATGCCGCCATCAGCAACACCAGGTAGCCGCACAGCTTCCAGTGGCTCTTCAGCACCGGCAGCAGTGCACTGCTTTCCTTACGTTCACGCGCCGCCAGCCACACCGGCGATTCCTGCACGCAGTAGTAGATAAACGGCAACAGTAAAATCGGTGCTGCGCCGATCACGAACATCCCACGCCAGCCAATCACCTCAAACAGCAGGCCATACACCACCGCCGCCAACAGATACCCAAAGGGGTAACCGGCCTGGAAAATACCCGACATCAGGCCACGCGAGCGGTCCGGAATGGTTTCCAGCGCCAGCGACGATGCTACGCCCCAGATCCCCCCCATCGCCACGCCGTACAACACCCGCAGTATCAGGAATACCGTCAACGACGGTGCCGCAGCGGACAACAGTTCAAAGATCGAGAAGAAGACAATATTCAGCATCAAAATCGGTTTGCGGCCATATTTTTCCGCCGCCCGGCCGAAGATCAGTGCGCCAATCGGGCGTACTGCCAACGTCAGCAGGATCGCCAACGTCACCTCTTCCATGCCGACATGGAAAGATTGCGCGATATCGCTGAGCAGAAAGACCAGCACGAAAAAATCGAAAGCATCAAGCGTCCAGCTTGAAAAGCTGGCGATGGCTGCATTGCGTTGCAGCGGGGTCCAACCAAACATAGTGTTATCCCTACTCTGGAATACGAGGTCATGAGGTTTAGTGGCTGCCGTGTCGGAAGGCGACGGCGGTCGGAGTTTGTTAACGAAGTGATTTTTATTTTAATCAATTGTTAAATACACCCATTTCCCCTCTCACTGCAACTTGGTTAGCCTGCTACTTTGTTGCAGCATTCACGCAATTGTTAGGGGGTATTGCCACCCTTTGCGCAGCTCTGCACAAAAATTCGTTATCTTTATGAAATTGATGATTTTAATTACGACTCGCTACGCAAATACCCCAAGCTTGCCGCACCCCACTGGCCCATCTCCCGCATCATGTTGCCTTCAGCAAGGAGAGCAACATGGCACTGGCGGTTATCTATACCCGAGCCACACTGGGCGTTCAGGCCCCTTCGGTTACGGTGGAAGTGCATATCAGCAACGGGCTACCCGGCCTGACCATGGTCGGCCTGCCGGAAACCACGGTGAAAGAAGCCCGCGATCGGGTGCGCAGCGCTTTGATCAATAACGGCTTCACCTTTCCTGCCCGGCGCATCACCGTCAATCTGGCCCCCGCCGATCTGCCCAAGGAAGGCGGCCGCTACGACCTGCCAATAGCTCTGGCGATCCTCGCGGCCTCAGAACAGTTGCCGGCCGATAAGCTGGCTCGTTATGAGTTCCTGGGAGAGTTGGCGTTATCCGGTGCACTACGGGGAGTCAGTGGCGCGATACCCGCCGCGTTAGCGGCGCTGGATGCGGGCAGGCAATTGATTTTGGCCGCGGCCAATGGCCGGGAGGTGGGGTTGATTACCCAGAGCGAAACCCTTGTGGCAGAACACCTGCTGGAGGTGTGTGCCTTTCTGTTGGGCAAGGGTGACTTGGCGGCAGCCAGCGCACCGCCGGCAACGGAGACGACGCAGGAGCCTGCCGATCTGCAAGATATTCTGGGCCAGGAACAGGCGAAGCGGGCGCTGGAGATCGCCGCCGCCGGGGGCCACAACCTGCTGCTGGTCGGCCCACCGGGGACCGGGAAGACCATGCTGGCCAGCCGGTTGAATGGCCTGCTGCCCCCGCTGACCGACCGGGAGGCGCTGGAGAGCATCGCCGTCGCCAGCCTGCTGCACCATCCCGCGCAAGCGCTGCCGTGGCGACAGCGGCCGTTTCGTGCACCGCATCACAGTGCTTCGATGGCAGCGCTGGTTGGCGGCGGCTGTCATTTATAGAAATAAAAGATATTTTATAGGAATTAATGCGACTCTGCCGGGAATTAAAAAACGTCATCGCCAAGAATGCTGAGGTTCCAAAGGTATCTATTTGAAGAAATTAGGTTGAGGAATATACTGAAGGTCAGATATTCAAACCATGTCATCAGGAGAATCAAAATGACTACCCGCTCAGCGCGAAACAATACTTCTGGCAACGTCATCGTGTACATTCGCGGCCCGAATGGCGGTCCTCGAACGGTAAGCCGCCGTTCAATCGCAGAATCAGCCATGAACAATGCGAAGACCTCCCTTGAGATTGAAGGACATCGTTACAGTGATTCCGATTGGTCAAAAATCATGAAAATCGCTGATCAGCTTGAAAATGTCATCTAAAAGCGGATTTACCCCTTAGTTCACTGAAGAACCAGAAACACTACATTGAATACAACGACTTACTAGCCCATAAGTTACGTCTTACAGATTGCCGACTTTGCAAATACATCATCATCTCGGCACGCATTCTTTATTGCATTAATTTCATTACCATGATCAAGTGGAGTCCAATAATTTTCAACAACCAGATATTTTTTCCTTTTCTTAGCATCTCTGAGATTAAAAACCGTCAGAATAGATTCTATCTTTGCCATATATTTATTTTCTGCTTTCGTACTGTAATCTGCAAATACAACTATAGACTCAGGAACCATATAATCTCTTGCGACAAGAGGAGGGACACGGAAACTCACTTCGGATTTCGCATGTAATACATAACCATCCATTTCTTTGTATTCAAAAGCTGGCATATAAGTAGAGTTACCACCAGGCAATGAAACTCCATTTTCAGTAAACTCACCATATACTGACTTATTAATTTTAAATAGCAACTTCTGACTAAAATCGGGAGATATCCTAAACCTTTCTACAACTTGAGCAGTCGAACTATCGTTAACAAGTTTGAATTCATAGCCTCTTCCCGAAGACTTAACATACTCAACTTGTACATCTCCCGTAAAAAAATCGAAGATGAAACCACCTATTACTGTAAGAATGCCGGTTGCTGCTAACCATAGAATGATTCCATTCACTCTCTTACGCAGTGGCTTATGTACAACTTCCATTGTTTTTTTACTTCTTCTCTGTACACGCCCCTGACCTTTTCGGCCTGTTTTTTTTACCTTTCCCATGACCTGCCCCCAGTATTAAACACAATAGTCAGTTAGTAATGTCGGTTTGTTTACCTTCAATTTTTCCATTTCGCCAGCCCGCTGCAAATTCCGCTCGCGTCTGATAATTCAGTGAGGAATGAGGTCTACACTCGTTATAGTCCTGCCGCCAGTCGTTAATGATTTTTCTGGCGTGCACGATATCGCTGAACCAGTGCTCATTCAAACACTCATCCCGAAATCGGCCATTAAAGCTTTCGATAAACCCATTCTGTGTCGGCTTACCCGGCTGAATTAGCCGAAGCTCAACGCCATGCTCAAAGGCCCACTGGTCCAGTGCCCGACAGGTAAACTCTGGTCCCTGATTGATCTGTTCTGATCGTTGCCGGATAGCCACGAAACAGCGCGATGCTGTCCAGAATACGTGTGACCTGAATGCCCGATATACCGAACGCAGCAGTGACTGTCAGGCGAAATCATCGATGCAGGTCAGGCACTTGATCCTGCGTCCGGTGGCCAGTGCGTCCATGACGAAATCCATCGACCACGTCAGGTTAGGAGCAGCCGGACGGAACAGTGGCAGACGTTCTGTTGCCAGTCCTTTACGACGTCTTCTGCGCTTAACACTCAGGCCACTGAGGTGATAAAGGCGGTACACACGCTTATGATTAACATGCAGACCTTCCCGACGCAGTAGTTGCCATATACGGCGGTAACCGAAACGCCTACGCTCAAGCGCCAGCGCAGTGATGCGCCCGGATAAATGCACATCAGCCGCCGGACGCTGCGCCTCATAGCGACAAGTCGACAGGGACAAACCAGCCAGCCTGCAGGCTCGACGTTGCGACAGACCCGTCGCATCACACATCAACACCACAGCTTCCCGCTTCTGGTCTGTCGTCAGTACTTTCGCCCAAGAGCCACCTGAAGCGCCTCCTTATCCAGCATGGCTTCGGCAAGTAGCTTCTTGAGTCGGGCATTCTCCTCTTCAAGCGACTTAAGCCGCTTAACTTCAGGGACTTCCATGCCGCCAAACTTCTTACGCTAGGTGTAAAATGTGGCATCGGAAATGGCGTGCTTGCGGCAAAGTTCACTGGCGGATACCCCGGCTTCAGCCTCGCGGAGAATACTGATGATCTGTTCGTCGGAAAAACGCTTCTTCATGGAGATGCCCTCACGTTGCTGATGAAGACATTACTAACATCACGGTGTATTAATCAACGGGGAGCAGGTCACAGGACCTCAGTTTTTTCAGTATTGGATCCGTTTGGCACAATGGTGTCTGTGTCCAGCAAAGCCATTTGCAGGAAAAACCATTCGAACTTAATTTTGACAGTGGCTGGCGATTTCAAAATGCCCAAGATGCTTCAGTTTTTCCAACGGAACTCTACAAACCCGATAGCCTACATCTTCCTGAAAGCTGGGTCATTGAATTTGACCTAACCAACGGAGCTAAACTCCTTGTTCCGTGTATTGAGTTTTTCAGCAGGTGTTACGGATTTTCAGGTGAAGTAAAACGTATTCTGACCACCTATTCATGGGAAGAGTGCCTGAACCGACTGTATGCCCCAACCGGGATACCTGAAGAGCCAGGTGCATGGCAAATCTGTCTGCCTCCTCTTATCCCAGAGATTGATGCTGTCATGCTCGCCACTGAATAGACCCGGGTTTCGTAGACACTTTTTTGCCTCATAATGGAGGCCTAATGAAGGAGTGTTTATGTCAGTCAAAACGTTCACTGAAGAATTC
>NZ_CAMISV010000008.1:0-280178 GCF_946227095.1 Serratia proteamaculans | reverse complement strand
ATTTCCTTTGATAGATGTCAGCCTGTTGGCGCAACTGCTGTTCTTGCTGTTGCTGGGCGGCCATCAGTGCACGGTTCTGAGCATCCTGTGTTTGCAGAGTGGCGATCAGTCCGGCCTGCTGCGCCAGCGTTTTTTCCTGTTCTGTCACCTGCTGCCGTGCCAGCTCCAGCCGATGTGACAACAGCGAGCTATACCCACCCAGGAAAATGGCGGTAAGCAGCAGCGCCACTAATCCACCGTTCTTTACCATCGCCAACCAGCTATTCATGCCGGATAATCCCGATGTGGTAACTGGAAGTGCGGCCCGTCCTTCAGGGTTTTCCAATCACCACCCCACTCGATCGGCGTGGCCAACTCCGCGCCTGCCTGCTTAAAGGCTATGGCGATCTGCTCGTAGTATTTCCATTCCCAACTGATATTGCTGCCAAGATAGGCCACTACGTCTACAGCATGCCCGGTCAGATGGCGGCTGTTCATCGTCTGGCTGGCGCCGGCGGCAACCATCTGTCTTTGACGCTCACGGCTACGAAGCCCTTCCGTGATACCGAAATCAACGGGTGATAGCTCAAGTGCCCGGCGCGCAACCGCTACCAACGCGGGGTTGACGCCAACGAGATTTTTCTCGCTGCGTTGGCTGAATTTATAAGTCATGGTGAATTACCTTTGGGCGGGTTTTGCCAGTCTCATGACATTGCCGCGAGACGCAATTACCGCCACACAGAATGCCAAGTTGATTAATGTTTCCGACCAGTTCGCATAGTGATAATCACCGGTAAGGATGCGGATCGTCACTGAGGCACTGGCGACGATCAGCAGCCAAGCGCAGAAAGAAGCAAAGAACCGGTGAGTTGCCCCGTTCCGGCGATACAACATCATGCGGGCTGCTATCACTGCACATGTAATGGCATTCACGATTAAGAGGTATTCATTTAGCATCGCTCCCCCCTCGCCGGAACCGGTCAAAAAAACCCGTTGGATTTTGACTAGCTGACATGAGTAGCCGAACTGCGATTGCGGAGGCCACCAACGCACCGACTGGATTACTGGCTTTGATGTCACCAGGTGTTGCCCAAGTGATGATGTCAGCAGCAAAAGGCGCTGCCAGAATTCCCACGAGTAAAGAAGCAACGAACAACGCCAGCTTTTTTAGCCAAGTAAAATCACTGGCTGACATAACAAAAATTACTGCGCCGGCGAATGCCCCGATCAGCACGCCAGAATCTACCCCTGATAACAGCCCCGCCACAGTCACGCCGGTTAATGCGGTAGTCGCTGCCCCAGTACCTACCGGCTCAGTCATTTGTTTGCTCCTTTGCTCGCTCAGCGAACGCCGGGCGTAAGACATAAAAAAGGCCACGCATTAGCGCAGCCCTTAAATAGAAAAACCCCGGCAGATGCCAGGGTTAGAATTGGTGCCGGTCTTTCCCGACTGTCACTTCACATCGAGGGGCGCACTTAGAAACTCCCCACCAAAGGGTTCGATAGTGCGTATCAAAACTAAATGCGCCCTTCTGCTGCTTCCATAAAAAAACCTGCACATCGGCAGGTTTTCTGTAACGGGCGTATATACCCCATCGTTAAAGCTGATATTAGGAAAAAACGGCAACTATTGCAAGTGCACGTTTTCCATCACCGCGTGACCTTGCTGAAAACACGCTCTAACTCACTCTCTTCCTGATAGCATTTTGTCAGCAACGACTCATAGAAGGGTTTCCAGCTATACCGCCATGTGCGCTCTGGCAGCTCAGGGATTAGCTTTTTAACCGCATGGTGGATCACTGACGGCTGAACCCGTTTGAAGCCTCTCCCCTTGCATTTCGGGCACTCCTTCATTACCGGCACACCTTGAAGCTCGCTATTCTTCTTATCCAGCACGGTGCCTGTACCCTGGCAGCGGCAACGTGCGCTGATATTGCCTTTACCCTTACATACTGGGCAGGCCACCATCATAACGTCTTCCCATACTGTCTTTGCTGGCGGCTGGCATTGGTCTTTTATCATCCACAACCCATTCTTGATGCTGAATTTGTTCTCTTCCCACTCGATGGCCAGCTCGTTGCGGTTAATCTGGGTTTTACGCACCAACCCTCTACCCTGGCAGCACGAACACGACTCAGTTGACAATGCCGAACGACAAAACTCACCGTAAGCCATTGCGGCCATGATACGCAGGCAACGACCAAACTTAGCCCCGGCGGCTCGCTTTATCGCCCTTGGCGCTTTCTTGCTGGCAAATTGAGTCAGCATATCAACCGACCGCTGGCGATCCTCTTCACTGACACCATACTTGCCGAGACAAAGTGCCATGCCAAATACTGCCTTGGCTTCTACCATGCCGAGTGCTGCCATGATGTCAGTACCCGTTAATGCTTCGCTCGCCGTGGCTCTGGACGAGTCGGAAATATTCAGGCTTTTAGGGCTGAAGTGTTTCAGTGCTGATTCGAGATTCATCGTTTTGCCCCGCGCTTGTTTGCCGTGCTGATCGCCCCAATACCAAATGCCTTGTTCAACGTGCGCACCAGGTGGAATAACTGGCTGCCGTGCTTGGCCTCCCATGCGGCCACATCATCATGCAGCTCGTCATGGCATTCACGGGTCAGGGGGATGGTGAAAATGTCGTGTGGTTTGGTGCCGGTGCCGCCAAGCCCATGATCGATAATGTGGTGCGGGTCGTCTGCCGGGCGTTTGCAGCCACAGCAGCATGGCTGTGACTTCACCCACTGGGTGTATTTCTCGCACTCCCAGCGGGTAAGCTTGGGCAGCAGCATAAAACCGGCTGGTGGCTCGGGGTCGACATCAACGGTCAGCGCCGGTTTCACCTTCTCCACGTATTCGTTAATGATCGCCTGTGGGGCTTTCTCCCACACGATATCGGCCTCTTTGCGCGTTCCCGTTGGGATAGTGGCTGGTGGAAGGCGCAGGGAAAAGCGGGCTACCGCATCAGGCAACAGATCGGACACGTGCTTCAATACAGCCCACCAGCACAATTCCGGCAGACTCAGTTGGTGGTCTTCACCAAACTTAAAATGCGAGCGAGCGCGGTAAACTACCCACTCCGCCACGTTCTGCGCAGCGATAGCATCCAGCTCCGGCAACGTTTGCTCCCGCAGGCGGTGCTCATGATGCCAGCACAAGCGGACCGGGCGGCCGTCATAGTTCAGGATGTCCATATTATGGTGGTGGTAATCGTCGCCGGTGGTCCACTGACATTCTGTGCTGCGCATCAACCACTCTTTCAGGCCTGCAACACCACCAGCTGCATCTATGACCCGTTCATTCTGGAAAAATGATGACAATCGTGGGTCGGCCGCCAGGCTCTGATCTACTGCTGGCAGCAGGCCGGAAGGCAGCGACTTTAACTCTTCCGGTTCACTGGCAATCAGCAGGCGGCAACGCCCACTGAAATAATCCAGCAGATCGCTACCTGGGCGCAGCAGCACCACACCTAGATCACGCTGCAGGTAAGAGGTAAGTAACATCCTCACGCGGCCACCTCTTTACGTTCAACACACAACTCAGGCAAATTGGCCTGCACCAGCGCTTCAGCAAACGGTGGCGGCACTGCGTTGCCACAACGCGCTACCTGCTTATCCTTGGCGTACTTCTTGCCACGATAGTCCTGATCGATGATGTACCAGGACGGGAATCCCTGGGCAGCGTACAGTTCGTGCGGCTGCAACATACGCATACCGATATCAACGATCTGGTAATCGATGCCTTCTACAGTGACAAGGCCGAAGCGGTCATTCGTAGTGACGGTGTGCAGCGGATCTGTGAGGCTTACCCCTTCCTTTTCGTTGCCGTAATACTTCAGCAGGAACGCCCTAACCTCACCAATATGCAGGCCGCCGGCGGTAATGGTTGGCATGGGCTCAGTCACCGGCTGGCCATCCTTACAAGTACCACGGAATTTGATCAGGTTTGACGTAACCAGCGCATGGTGGTCGACAGTCGTCACTGTGTGCGCCGGTTCAGCAAGATCAGCGCCGGGGCCGGTGTAATTGCCGCCGAAGTGTTTCGCCAGGAATGTTGCAACCAGTTGGCTTTTGCCACCGCCGCCCGCAGTGATCGTGCCATTTGGCTCGTCTGCGCGGTGACCTACGCTATTACCAAACTGGCGGGCAATGATTGGGGCCACCAGCAGATGCTCTGCTTTCGTGGTAACAGTTGTCAGAGGCTTGCCTGCTTCATACGCCAGACGATCTCCGCCGAAGCCGGTCTGTCCGATACGTGCGATGATCGGCGTCACCAATGCGGCTCGAGATTGTTTCAGGATTGTGTGCATCGGCTGATCCGCGCTGCGCGGCTTAGCCTGATACTCCGAGCCACCAGCGCCAGTAATAAATGGCGCCAGTTTTGCCGAAACCATTCCCAGAGCATGCCCATTACCACCAGGTCGTTCCGAACTGCCTGCTGTGATGGTTGAAAGCGGCTCATCGCATTCTTGGCCGGTGGCGCCGGTTCTGAATTTAGTAACGTGCGGCGTCACCAGCGCGTAGCCGTGAGTTTTGGTGATCGTCTGCAACGGCTCTTCCAGCGACTGTCCACGGAAACAGTCATACTTCGTCTTGCTGCTAGTGTGGTTACACTTGACGATAAACGGGTTCGGGCTGTCGATCACAAATCGCTGGATGCCACGGGCAATACGACGCAGGGTGTTTTCGGCCAGCGGGCGTTTGCGCTCAAAAATGCTCGGACACGGAATTGACCAGTCGATACACTCCGCGGCGGTGCGCCACGGAGCGAGCTTACCGCTCTGCACATCAAGTGATTTAGGATCCCCGTGGCTCGCAACTGGCCACTCGACCGGCCTCCCGTCGCAGCGCATGACCATGAAGAACCGGCGGCGAATAGTCGGCGCGCCGAAATCACAGGCGCGTAATTCCTTATGATCGACAACGTAGCCCAGGCCGGAAACCAGTCGGCGCACATCGTCGCTGGCCGCATCGATGTTTAACACCTCGCAGCACTCAGCAATCGCCGGATGATCTGCAGCAACGCCGGTTGTTAGCATGCCAATGAAGGCAGCAAAGGTTTCACCAGCCCGCGTCGAATCTGGATGCTCTGTTCCGTCTTCGGCGGTCAGCAGTGGTCCCCACGTTTTAAACTCTTCGACGTTCTCCAGCATCATCACGCGCGGGCGCTTCGCCAGTGCCCAACGGATCACAATCCAGGCCAGTCCGCGAATCTCCTTCTTAACCGGTTTGCTGCCCTTCGCTTTTGAGAAATGACGGCAGTCTGGACTAAACCATGCCAGGCCGACGGGTTGCCCGGCGGTCGCCGCTACCGGATCGATATCAAAGACCGATTCGCAGTAGTGCAACGTCTCGGGGTGGTTGGTTTCGTGCATCGCAATGGCGTTTTCATCGTGGTTGATCGCAATGTCAACGCTGCGCCCAGTGGCCATCTCAATGCCGGTGCTCGCCCCGCCGCCACCAGCAAAATTATCTACTATCAGTTCACGGTTCATGCTGTGGCTCCCATTGCGGCGGTTAAAGTGGTTGCGGCCTGGATAATGGCGGCCTCCGGAGCGCCCTCCAACTTCAGGCGGTTGATGTGGTTGCGCAGTTTGTTCTGCAGGTGCGCCGGCAGGCTGCTGGCTGTGGTCACTTGGTCAAACAGGAAATTTACTTCCTGTGGCCACACGGTATTGGCGGTTTCCGGCAGAATATTTTCTGGAATATGTTGGGGTTGGATTTGTGGTGCCAGGCGTTCGGCCTCGCGGCGGATCTGCGCCATAAAGGCTTCACCCATATTCTCCAACTGGGTGCGGCTCACATAGCTGGTGGCCGGGCCATTCCACGTTTTATCGAATACAACGACCGCGCCAGCAAAGAATGCGCCGGTGGGCACTTGCTTTTCATCTGCCGGAACAAACCACTTCGGTACATCGAATCCAACACGCCCACGGATGAAAGCAACATGATCTGCCTGCTCAGGCCACCAAGTTTCCGATGTTGCGGCCTTAATCAGGAAAACGTACCGGCCGCCCAGCTCACGCATAGCCATCGTATGCGCCATGATGTGCAGCATACCGGTGATGTATTGCCCCTCATGCTGCTGGGCGCGGGAATATGGCGGATTGCCAAAAGCGGCACCGTGCAGTTCCACCAGCCGTGCTGACCAGTCCTGAGTGAGGGCATTATCTTCCGCCGTGTAGAATGCCGGACACTTACTGTTATCACCGTCGGTGAACAGATCCAGCACCAGTGGGCCGAACATCGCATTAATCCCCCAAAACAGGTCGTCGGGAGTACACCACTGATCGCCAACCTCTTTCAGCTGGTGGGCCGGTTGCTCACGTAAAGTGGCGAGGCTTTCACAATAATTGCTCACAGGATCCCCCTTTGCTGTTCAGCGATGGCCAGTAGCTTGATGAAGCGATAACGCGCCTCGATGTTGAATTGGGTCAGTACGCGCCCCCAGTTACGTTCCCGGGCGATACGGCGTAGATCCTGATCATCAGCCCAATGCCCGCGTAAATACCGCAATGACCACCAGCGGCGAACCTGTTGCAGCATGGCCACCAGCGGGAATACGGTGACGCCTAAAATTTGATGTGTTGCTGGTTTCATCCTGCCAACCTCCCTAAGTCATTCTCGCTGGCCTGAGCCACTGCATTCGCCCAAATACCTACCCATGCCTTGCGGGCGTCGTAGTCAGTCATACGGCCCAGGGAGCCAGCCAGACGCTGGGCAATAGTCTCTACCTCATTGCGCGGCTTGCGGCGCTGAGTCACGATCCGCAGGTAAGCATCATCCCGGGCGGCGGTGTCCAGTCTCTCGACTTTCGGCAGGTCGTTGGCCCGTTCTTCCTTGACCGACAGGTAACATTTCTCGGTGATCAGGTAGTCGAAATCTTTCTTGCGCCAGGTCTTACCGCTGGTTGTATCCGGGCGGTCTTCGAGCATCCAGCGGCACTTCTTGGCGATGTAGCGAAGGTAAGCGCCCCACTTCTCGATGTTCAGGTCGTACTCTTTCCACAGCTTGCGCAGCACTTTGCGGCGGGCTTCGGTCACTTTGATAACCTGTGGCAATTCAGGCAGCGTGTCGTGGAAGGTTTTCAACACATCCTGATAATCGATTTTCAAAGAATCATCCGCTTGCGGGTCGGCTGGCTCAGCCAGTTGACCAACAGGTTTTATGATCTGTTTGTTCTGATCTGAGTAATGATCTGTATAGAGATAGGATTCCGCAGAATCGCGGCTTTGTTCCTGCACTTCTGCGTTTTCCATTCCGTGATTCTGCGTAATGGATTCCGTAACTTCACGTTTTCCATTCCGTGATTCTGCGGATTCCACTGCTGGCGGGAATATCAGAGCAATTAGCTTGTCGCCGTCGATACGGTAATGGTTCTTCGGGGTGCCATTTACCTTACGGGTAGATACTTCAATAACACCCGGCAAATACTTCTTGCGGAGTTTGCTAACAACGCGCTGTACCTGGTCCTCACTGACCCCACGCAGTTCACCCGCAAGCTCTTCATGCGTTTTGTAAAACCAGCCATCGTCCTGTGATGACTTCCCTGTCCAGAACACCAGCTGATTCAGCACGGCGGCCAAAGCAAAGGACTGCTGATCACTGGCAAAGAAGTCCAAGTATGGGCCTGGGATCACAATGCAGTTCTTCTGCCCAGACATGGCCTGAACAACTTCAAATATTCTGCTCATACGTCAAACCTGATAAATCGTGACCGGAAAATAATCATCGCCGTGGTGATCGCCCATTCTTGCCCTACCGGGCTGTAGGTGACGGTCTCGCGCTCCGGATCTGTGCTGTGCACCAGCACCACTGAGTGATTGCGATCGCGGTAATGGCAGCCAGCCTGAATAAGTAAGTTCGCCATATCAGCCCACCATCAGCTCAGAGGCGTAACGCTCAGCGATCCACTGGATGCCGCGCGGCGTCACACGTGTTTGCGTATAGGCATGGCCTGAATGGTCAGAGGTGCCCGTTTTCACAGTAAGCAGCCCCTCTCGCTGACGTTGCGAATGCGGAAGGAGGTTATTGGACTGGCGGAACAACACCCGATCGCGGATCAGTGCCTCAATCATCGCCTTCTCTGGCATGTTCAGAATTTTGGCTGTCTCTCGCAGGCTCTTGGCACCGCTGGCGTCAACGTAGTGATCGACAAAGGCCACTTTCGGGGCGTCAGCCTGCACTTTCTGCTCCAGGGCTGCTTTCTGCTCGGCCATGTCGGCAGCCAGGCGTAATGCCTCAGGAAGTGATTGTGGGACAGAGGTCTGGTTTTCCAGCTCTTGCCACCGGTCGACCAAACGGGCTGTAAACTCAGGTGATAACTGGGCAACCACAACGTAGCTGTCACGCTTGTTCACCTGGTACTCGCTGTACTGTCGACCGTTCTGGGGGTGGGTGTACGGCATTGCCGCATACCCCGATATCGCGCCACGTTTCACCAAACGGTCAATGGTGGTGCAGACGTCAGAATGGCGAGACTCAACCAACTGAGCGATTTCTCGGCTGCTCATGGTTCGATTTGCCGAAGTGATCATGGTATTCATACATCCTCCCGCTCACGCGCCAGCCACTTGCCGCCATCTACCACCCAGCGCGCAAACTGGTAGTTGCTGGCAATCCATCGACCCATTACATTTACTTCATACCGGAACGGCGACGCAGATTTACCGCCAGTCATTGCACGGCAGCGGATTTGCGGCACCATTGAATTTCTGGTTAAATTGCTCATGCGATTATTTCTCCACACACTGATTTACTCGCACCTCGACGCCCAGCGGCTGCAACCTCTGGGCGTCAACCTTTCTGACATTTGGCTTTTTTGCCAAACAGCGCCAGTACAGCCCTAACCTCTGCATCACGCGCCTGCAGGTGCTTGCGGTGAAAGCGCATAATGTCGGCAGCTTCTTTTTCATCAATGACTCCATCTGCGAGAGACTCCTGAATGATCTGATCCACATGGCCACGGTGCGCGGCGGTGCGGATGCTTTTGCTGAACAACTCCACCTGGTCCAGTTCTTCCAGGGCCGGGATCTCAACCACCAGCAAACCGCGGCGCCGGGCGAAATATTCGGTCAGCAGGTTGGTGCCGGAAATATCTTCCATTGCTTCCAACTCCCCGATCTCGAAGAAACGGCAACCGTTCTTCTCGTACAGGTTGTTGTTAAAAGCCGTCTCAGACATACCCAGTGCGCCGGCCATCGCCGATCGGCCACCAGCTACCGCCTTACACATGCCCTTCACTGCATCTTTCAAATTTGGCTCTACCATGTTGTTTTTCCTTTGGTAGTTAACTGTTTCGTTCAGATCCGATAGCATCATCAGAAGCAAGGAAACGCTGGGGAAAGAGAATCTGCATTTCACTAATTTCACCGCCGAAGTACTTGGATAGCTTTTCAGCTATCTCTAGGGATGTGACTTGCATACCCCTTTCGATCCGACTGAGATTTCCAACATCGATATTCGTAGCTTTAGCAACATCTTGAATTGTCTTCTTTTGTTCAAGACGCAACATTCTAAGCGGAGTTTTCATGATACCCTCATTTATTTGCGTTTTGAGCATATTAATTGCAGCAAGAGATTTGCGCAAGTTGCTTTGCATTAAACGCAAAATGACTTTGTAATGGCTGTATGAACATAGGAAATCGTATACGCGAGCTAAGGCAGCAACGCGGCATGACAATCACGGAACTGGCAGAGGCTATTGATAGCGATGCTGGCAACGTCTCTCGTCTAGAAACCGGAAAACAGAAGTCATTTACTGAAGCCGCATTGGGGAGAGTGGCCCAAGCATTACGCGTTTCTATTGCAGACCTTTTCAAAACTGAGAACATGGAAGATACTGTATATAACAACAGTGGTTATATTCCGACTCATATCAAGGAAAAGGATGTGTATAGAGTTGATATGCTTGATATTTCTGCAAGTGCTGGTGCAGGCTCCTATACTGGAGATGTCGTAGAGATCATTAACTCGATTGAATACGACGTTGATTACGCTAAAGCCATCTTTGGTGGGCGGCCTGAAGGCTCAGTTACGCTGATTAATGTCAGGGGCGATTCTATGGAGGGAACGATCTACCCTAACGATCTTATTTTTGTTGATAACAGAATAACTAATTTTGATGGTGATGGAATTTATGTTTTTGATTTCAATGGTGATTTTTTCGTTAAGCGTCTTCAAAAAGTCAAGTTTGAGCTAAGAGTTATTTCTGATAACAAAGCATACGAAGCCTGGTCTATCTCCCCCGAAGAAATCAGCATGCTCCATATTGAAGGCAAAGTTATCGGTAGCCAACCCCAACAAATCAGGCGTCACGCCTAACTTTTAGATCGGTCATCTCCCCAACAAAGAAAAGCCCAGTTAACCCTGGGTTTTTTTATATCTAAAATTCCTTATGCTTCATTGGCATATGATTAATTTGCGAGTTATGCATAATTTATAATTGACACATTTGCACTTAACGCATAAATTTACCCCATCAAAGGCGCACAGCCAGATACTCAGTAAGGGGTTCCATGATGGGATACGTAACGAAAAACGCGAAACCATACATCTATGTTGGCGATATGTCAGAGGGGGAACTTAGAGCGTGGTTGCGTGAGTTGGGATCTACAACCACAGCATCAATAATTGAAGGTGCAATTTATGGCTTGGGCTTGGATTTAAACATGATCCTAGAAACCGTGACCAAGCGGATCAGATTCCTTTCCGAAAACGAAATAGTTCGGGTGGGAAATCACTCCAGCTTAGCGGAGGAAGAGTCTCTCTTGCTGACGAATTATGAAGTAAGTCTAGCCAGTTTTCTTGCAGCCAACGCGACATTGCTTGCTCAACTTCGGAAAATTCAGGCTGGGACGAAAAATCAACACGATCAATCCCTTCAGCAAGTATTTTCACCACTAGTGAAGGAAGAATCTGATCAAGAGAAGAAATCGTCGTTCCTGACTCCTGATAAACCAAGTGAATAATGGCTTCCTCATCATTAATTGTGAGCATTTCCATGTTGTTGGACCTGTAGTCCTGAACTAGCTGGTAAAGCCGAGTAATGATTAGTGCGCGGCAAGATACAAAGTTAGCGGAGTCTGTGCCTTTAGTTTCATATTTTGCACGTAATTGACTCTTAATCTGAGAATGAATATTTTTTAAATTCATATAATTACCTATTTGTGGTTGATTGTTATTCGCATAAAAATCATACCACATAGCCATGCGCCGGGCATGGTTAAAAATCCCGGCACACAACGGCATGCTCACTCGCCCTTTCCCTCAGTTCTGGGAGCGGTGGAGGATCCTAACTCATGAGTGAGCATGCCGTTGTGGATCTGGCTGGTGGACTTCGGGGCGTTGTCCGCCGGCCACCACAACCAAGTAAGTGCTGTGTGTAGTCTTTGGCGGCCACGCCGAGCTTCTACCCCTCGGAGGTGAAGATAATGTTCGTAGGCTGGCCGCCCTTTTTTTTACACATCAGGTAGCGCACTGGGCAGTTCAATTTTTCATATTGCACAGTATAAAAACCCTGTACCGGTGCGCTACCAGGTGTGTGGAGAAAACCGCGGCGTTCGCCGCTTCGTGTGAGGAGTATTCAATGAGTGAAGACCGCAAGACCAACGTACCGGACTTTCTGGGCGAACTGGATGCCGGTGTGTTTCAAAATAAAATCTCAGCAGCTTTAAACGCTACAGCTCTGGGTGTTCTCAATAACGGTGGTAAGGGAAAAATTGTTATTACCCTTGACCTCGACCGCTTAAGTAATTCGGTTGAAGAAAAACGCGTTGGTATTAAGCATCAACTTAAGTTTGTTACCCCTACCCCTCGCGGGAAAGTTTCAGAGGAAGACACCACCGAAACACCAATGTACGTTGGCAAAGGTGGCAAATTAACAATCCTGCAAGAAGACCAAGGCCAGTTATTTACTGTCGACGGAAAGACAGACGGTAAATTACGCGTCGCTCAGTAATACCGCGACACTTTCATTAACACAGTCATTTTATTAATAGATAGGATTATATTTATGTCTCAATTAGACGGTTCTGCCATCGAACAAATTAAAAACCTTACCCTTGCGGCATCATTACTCAAGAATTTGGAACTGACCGATTGTCCTGTCGCGGTATTACCGAATGATGTTGATCTCCACAACCTGGAGGGGTTCAACGCAAACCGCTTCCGCTTCCGTGGAAACATGACCACTACCAGCATTGAAGACTTCGTAAAATACTCTTCGGACTACGCTGGTTCTGGCGTTCGCTGCTTCATCGATGCGGATCGCATGCAGGCCGAAACCATCTTCAATCTGGGTACCCTGGATAACCCAGGCCATGCCGACAACAAAGCGGCCATTACCCTGAAGAAAACAGCGCCATTCACTGGCCTGCTGGATATCAACGGCCGCAAACAGGGCCAGAAAGAACTGGCTGAATGGCTGGAAGATAACCGTGATTTCCTGCTGGCCTTTGATGCTGACGGCACTGTGCTGGATATCAAGCAGGCTGTTGGCGCTGTTCGCCGCATCACCATTGAGTCAATCTCAACCTCCGATCATGAAGAGAACGATTTCAGTGGCAAACGCTCGCTGATGGAAAGCGTTGAAGCCAAGAGCAAAGACGTTATGCCGGCGGCCTTCGAATTCAAATGCGTACCTTATGAAGGCCTGGGCGAACGCCCCTTCAAATTGCGCTACAGCATTATCACCAGCGACAAGCCGATCTTGGTGCTACGAATTGTTCAGCTGGAAACAGCGGAGGAAGAAATTGCCGCTGAATTCCGTGACCTGCTGATCAATAAATTCGATGGCGTTGAAGTCGAATCCTTCATTGGTAAATTTAAAGCTTAATTACCCCCCTGTAATGCAGCCTCAAATACCCCAGTAATGGGGTATTTGGTGAAGTGTTGCCTAAAACTGTGTGGAGAAATATTTATGTCGTGGATTAAAACATTCACCGGAAAGCGTTTTGATTATAAAAACCCTACCAAAGAAAGTATTTGCATTGAGGATACAGCGCAAGCCTTATCCCATGAATGCCGATTTGCTGGGCACTTGCCTGAATTTTATAGCGTCGCCCAACATTGCGTTTTAGTGAGTCAAATCGTACCGGAAGAATATGCATTAGAGGCATTATTACATGATGCTCATGAGGCCTATTGCAAAGATATTCCGTCACCACTGAAAGCACTTATCCCAGATTATCGCGGCATCGAAAATAGTATCGATTTTGTGATCCGCCAAAAATTCGATCTGCCTGCAACCATTAGCCCTATCGTCAAACTCGCTGACCTCATTTTGTTGGCCACCGAACGCCGGGATCTGGAACTGGACGACGGCACCCCATGGCCAATGCTCGACGGTATCCAGCCATCGGAAGATATCCTGGTATCCCCCGTTAACCCAATTCAGGCCCGCACAATGTTCATGCTGCGATTCCACCAGCTGACCGCCGAGAGGACTGCGTGATGTTCGGCCTGTTCCTGCTCGTCTGCTACACGTACCAGCCGTGCGAGTTCGTGCCGCAAGGCTGGGTGTATCCAGATCAAAGCAACTGCCTGGCAGATATCCACCAGCAGCAGTTACCACCGCAGTATGAATGCCTACCGGTTGACGGAGTTATTCCGGCACGGCGCCAGGGGGACAAATGAGTAATGAACTTAGCCTCGATGGCAAAAGCATTCTCGACATGTGCTGTGGCCCTCGCATGTTCTGGTTCGATAAACAGGACGATCGGGCTGTATTCAGCGATAAGCGCTGCGAAAACCATACCCTGTGCGACGGTCGACAGTTGGTGATTTCCCCTGATTTGATCGCTGACTTCCGCGCGCTGCCGTTTGCAGACGGCTGCTTTCCGGTTGTCGTGTTCGATCCGCCACACCTGGAGCGCGTAGGGCCAAACGGCTGGCAGGGTAAGAAATACGGGAAGCTCGACCGTGATACCTGGCGCGATGATCTGTGCGTTGGGTTCAGGGAAGCCTTTCGTGTATTGCGGCCACACGGCGTGCTGATATTCAAGTGGAACGAAACCCAGATACCGGTTAGCCAGATCATCGCCCTAACCGACGAGAAACCGGCTATCTGGCAGCGCACAGGCAAGAACGATAAAACGCATTGGATCATCTTCGTTAAGGGAGGCGTCAATGGCTAAGCCGGTTAACTGCGACCACATCACGGATGAGTATATCGAGCAAGCGTTCGACGGCACCAACTTTGGCCCGGTTAACAAACGGAAAATGTTAGAGCAAGGGTGCCTTAAGGCTGCGTGTGACTCATGGTCTGGCCACACCCTCTCTACCATCATGGTGGAAATCGGCTTCACGAAGAAGCTTCACGGGAAATTAACCAAACTCGGCAAACGCTTCCTGATGGATGCGTTCTATCAGCCAAAACAATCGGGCTAAAACCCAGAAGGAAACAGCATGAGCAAAACACTGAAGTTTTATGGTGCCAGCGATGACCTGTTTGAGGTTGAAGGCGCGATCCGCGAAGAGATTGGTTGCTTCAACGAATTGGGAATTTATCACCTGAAATCGGCTGAAGGTGAAGTATTGGTGGTCGCCACCTATACCGATGAGGGCTGCTGGGCAATTGGCCTGGGGCAGGTAGAGGAAGGAAAACCAGTACCAGCATGGCCGGTGTCATTCACCATGCATGAGCGCGGTTACAGCGTCCAGTTGAACATAGACGTGCCGGACGATACGCAGTTGGTTATGGCTGATGAGGGTGACGACTGATGAGCACTGAGAAGCTGAGCGAACTGAAAGAAGCCCTGGAATGGCTGGAGAAAACACCATACGGCGGCGAATGGGATAGCGCGCTTGTCGGCGGTGAAAACGGAAAAAACTATCATGCCATCACAAACGCAGACGATGAGGTTGTTCGCGCTGCTGATGATAGCCGTCATACATCGTGGTTATGCGACTACCTGGAGGCCGTGTCGCCAGTAAAAATCCGCGCCCTACTGGCAGAGCTGGAAGTGAAGGATAAGCGCATCTCGACGCTGGAGGTACTGCTGGATAAATCAGTTCAGGCCCTGCAAATGGCAGGAGTGCGCATCGAGAAGGCAGAAACGCGGCTGGCTACGCCGGTGGCAGGCGCGCAATTCAAACCGGTGGCTGACCTGTTCGCGTTAGGCTGGGAAAATGGCGAGATCTGCGCCTACAACACCGATCCAGAAAAAGCCATGCTATGGCTCACTGGTTACACCGGAACTTGCGTGCAGGAATACGTCAAGCTGGAGCGCCTGCAAGAAGCCTACACCGCCCCGCCAGCGCCAGCAGCACCAGCAACTGCTCCAGATGAAATTGAACCAGATTCTATCGACAAGTTTGTTGCGCAAGTATGTGGTGATCTGACCACCAGCAACCGAAAATAGTTTTAACGGCCCGTTGCAGCGGGACTCTATCGTGTGGAGATAAAACCATGGCAAATGAAGACAAATTGATGCGCGCCAGCAAATGGCTAAAGCGTGAATTTGAAGAGGGTTCAATCCCTGATAAACGTACTGTTAAACGTTGGATTGAGCACGGACAACTTCGAGGAAGGGTAATAGACGGTATGTCATGGGTTTATTCATCTGAGCGTTGGGGAGTTCAATCCGAAGTTTCCCACGCTGTTAATCAACTGATCAGGGAGTCGTAATGGCTGCCCGCCCGCGCCGACGGGAAAATCGGCATCTTCCGGATTTACTCTATTTTGATAAGGCGACGGGCGTTTATCGCTTCACTCTTGTAACCGGGAAGCGCAAATCACTCGGTAGTGATCGGGCTATGGCGATTGCTATCGCACGTGAATATAACAACAGGATGCGCCCTGAAACGTCTGTATCTATCGACTCGCTGATCCGGGAATCTGGCGGAATTCAAGGTGAGGCTCTGCCTTTCGCTGAACACGTCGACCGCATTATGGCGCGCGCGATAGAAGATGAGCAACCGTCCGAGAGCACACGTGATGACTGGAATAACGATGCGACTCGTGTGAAGGAGTTTTTCGACAAGATCCCGGCATGCGATATCGAACTGGAACACGTCAACTCGTATATAAAGGAATACCACGCTGATTCATCTGCAAACGTGCAAAACCGTAAAGTCAGTTTTCTGAAGAAGCTTTTCAGCTATGCAGTCGATGAATCGCTGATGCTGGACAATCCAGCCACCCGTAAGAAAATGCGCAGAATAGAAGAGAAGAAAAGACAGCGTTTGTCATTCGACAATTTTATGGCCATTCGCAGAGCTGCAGCCCCATGGTTAAGAACAGCCATGGATTTAGCATTACAGACAACCCATGCCCGGCTTGAGGTTTCACGGATCCGGTATTCAATCCGGGAACCTAAGAACGGCGTTTGCGGTTGCGTATGGTTGGACCAACCGTTAAATGGCATTCACGGCACCCTCTATATCCACCGCCAGAAAGTGCAGAAAAAAGAGGCCTCGCATGTAGCAATTCCGATCGGGGATGAGTTGAAGCGAATTATTGACGACAGTCGAGACAATGTGGCCAGCCCGTACATAGTCCACCGCATACCAGAACGTAACGTAAAACGCAGCAAAGAAGTCGCGCACCCTACCCAGGTAGCGCCGGACTATCTTAGCCGTTCATTTTCGAAGCTGCGGGATCGGCTTGGTTTATCCGATCATTTAGAAGTGGAAGAGCGCCCAACGTTCCACGAGATCCGGGCATTAGCCGCACACTTGTTCGATAATCAAGGGATAGATCCGCAGGGGCGCATGGCTCACAGCGATGCAAAATCCACGAAGATTTATACCCAGAACCATATCGATTGGGTGGTCGTTCCCCACGGTGAGATCAAAACAGGGTGATGGTAAAAGCGCCCCTAACCCATTGATGTATATAGACCGATTTTGGCGAGAAATGCACTGTTTGTATGAACAGTCAAAACAGAGGAGGGCCAGTCGTGGCGGGGCTTTCAGCGGTTTAGTGTCGGTGTCATGGGGTGTCGGGGGTCGGAGGTTCGAATCCTCTCATGCCGACCAAACATTCCCATTAAAACCAACCCGTTGCGGTTGGTTTTTTTATGCCTTAAACCCGGCATTCACCCGTGATCGAGTTTTTCCCCTGAGGGCACACATCGGAACTTTGCGGAATAACACCCAATATGGAGCCCAAAGAGCCCGAGCACCCAGACAGGGTCAAAATAACCAAAAGAAATAATACCCTTCGCATTTAACACTCCTTATTTTTTCGCTATTCGGTTATATCTCATTCATGGCTAACTGTCTTTCAACAAACTGTCAGTTTTCGTGAAAACCTCTGCTCCCCTGCACATTTAGACTTGCGAAAGGTTTGCAGGATCAGCTCATGCCGACAAAATTAGAAAAACCTGCTTTTCTGCAGGTTTTTCTATACCCAACGCCCAGAGTACCAGGCCAAATAACAACGGCTTTTAGCGCTTACCGCTCCAGCCATTCGACGGCCAATATGCGCGCCTCATCCAGACTGACATCTCTGCCTTCCCGGGTGATCGCCGTTTTTAACACATCAATGATGTCAGCCTTTTCCGTGGCACGCTCTTCATTAATTAACACTAAAACCGCATCGCCTATCACCGTACATATGCCGATATACAAGGCTTTTGAATCTTCGAAGCCGCTGCCCATAACTACCTCCGGTTGCAATTTATGCAGATTAACATCTTGCGCCTGACAATGCCCTGTTAAGACCCGGTCGACGCGGGCGGAAAACGAAAAACCCCAGCAATCATTACGATTACTGGGGTTCGTAGACGGGGTTAAACGTCTGTACAACTTATATGGTGCCGGCTACCGGAGTCGAACTGGTGACCTACTGATTACAAGTCAGTTGCTCTACCTACTGAGCTAAGCCGGCTAAATTTGGCGGAAGGACAGAGATTCGAACTCTGGGAGCTGTTACACTCGACGGTTTTCAAGACCGTTGCCTTAAACCACTCGGCCATCCTTCCAATGGGCGCAGATATTAGCGCTACCGTTATGAAATGTCTATCGTTTCATGCGAAAAAATGCAGGAAAAAGTGCGTTTGGTTAAACTTCATGCCACTAGCGGTTAAAAAATGAAAAACCCCGCCAAAGCGGGGCTGGATTGTTCAACACAACGGCAAATTATTTAGGCTGAGAGTCGTAGTCTGAACAGGTCTGATAACCTTTGTTCATCACATGACCGGTGTCGCTGTAGCTGACAAAATAGGTTTGTACTTTTCCGTCACGTGGCGCCACCGCATAGGTGTCGCAGGTACCCTGTGCGTGAACCAAGGTAGCCGTAGTTGACGGTGGTCCGGCAATCGCCCGTACCTGCTGTTTGGTCATCCCCACTTTTACGTCACTGACCACAGGTTCCTGAACGTAACTAGCGGCCCTGTCATAAGCTGTACAACCGGCAAGAAGGGTGAAAATCGCTGCAGTGCAAATGGCTAAAACCAGCTTATTCGTCATGGTTTGTCCTCTTGGAGTACGTTTATTGTCCTCTAAGTCTAGAAGAGAGAAGGCTTTTCTACAAATTTCACTTTGTCGATAGGTGCGCTTCACGTCAATATCCTCACCAAGTCCAGGATAGCCAGACCAACGTAATTTACATTTTATTTTGTTGCTGTTTTAACTGCGCCTCAAATGTCTGTTGTGACTGTTGCACATATTGCTGCAACCCCTGACGATCGACAAAGGCGTCCAGATCACCCGCTTGCAGTCGTGATATTTTATTGTCCAGGTCGAAGCGCGTTCCCTTATTGGCAATAAAAATATCCGCCTGCTGCTGCGCCAGTCGGAGGAAACTGCCGCGGATATCCGCTACCAGGCTGGGGTAGTTTTTGTTATTGATCAGATAATAATCCGGCGTGGCCAGGCTGTCGGCATAGACCAGCCGGTAACTTCGCCCGCCCTGGCGAAGCGTGGTCAGCCATGAGGTGGCACCCGGTAAATGGCCCGGCGTCATCAATGCTGTTAACCTCAGCCCCCCCAGAGTCACGCTGTCCCCCTCTCCGACAATAATATCGGCCTTCACCGGTGGGAAGCTCAACGCATCTCCCAGCGCGAAATCCTGTTTCCCCCCCAATGCCAACTGCTTTGCGTTGGCAGCGCTGGCGACCACTTTTGCTCCGCTCCAGGCCTTCATTCGCGCGATGCCACCCGCCTGATCGAGACGCGCATGGCTATTAAGGATATAGCGCAGATCCTTAATGTTGAAACCCAAAGCCTCAATGTGCGCTCTTATCGTCGGAGCGCTGGCATCCAGCGCAGCATCGATCAGAATCAAACCTTCTGGCGTACTCAACAACACCGACGAAAGGTTACGGGTGCCGACATAATAAACATGTGGGAACATCTGGAAGGGTACAACCGGCTGCGCCCATTGCTCGAACAGTGAATACGGTGGCGCACTGGACAAGGGTTGGGCTGGATTAAGCTGCGCCTGAGCGCTAAAACACAGGACAAGAGTCATGGCCGTCAGATAACCAGCGTTTTTTTTCATGGTCCACTTCTATCGGGGTAAATGGGGCTGAAGTATACTCAGACCAATATTGAAAGGTGTTCAATTTAAAAGGCCATTAATGAATATTCTGCAAATGGACATGAACCTGCTGAAGGTGCTCTACCTGCTGACCAGTACCGGCTCCAGTCAAAAAACGGCTGACAGATTGGGTATCAGCACCTCAGCCGTTAGCCATGCGCTGGCCCGCCTGCGAGAAGTGCTGGATGAACCTTTATTTCGCCGCGAGGGACATCGCCAGATTCCTACTCTGTTTGCCCTGTCGCTTAAAGAAAAACTGACGCCACTGTTCTCTTCACTGGACGGTGAATTGTTCGGTCATGTACAGGATGCACCCCGGAATTTCACCCTGGTCGCACCGCCCGCGCTGCATCCAATCTTACTGCCGCTGCTGGCGCAGAAAAGCACTCTCGTCAACGCAGATATCCGCTGCCAAAACTTTGAGCGGCGCTCATGGCGCAATGAACTGCTGGAGGGCAGTATCGATATGGTGATTGCCGTTGGCGATCATCAACAGCGCACCAGCGCACTGCGTTATGAACTGCTTGGTAGCACCCGCCTGGTCGCGGTATTTGGGCCGCCTTTGCAACCTGTGTTGCAGCACAAGAGCGGACTGGCTTTCAGCGAGCTGGCAGACTATGCACACTATTACTGCCACCCCTGGCCGCAGGCGGAAAATGAGTTGGATCGCCAGTTGGAACGTCAGGGATTGCAACGCAGGATCCAACTTAGTTGCGCTGACTATGCCCAGCTCCCCCCGGTGTTGCGAGCGGCTCCGCTGATGGCGGTAGTTCCGCAGCCCTGGTTCAGTGCGCAACAGGATAAACAGGGTTTACTTACCCTGCCGATCCTGGACAACCTGGCAATTGGTCATCTGTTTTCGTACTACCGGCAGGGGGAAGTTGAGTGGAAAAAACGGCTTATCTCCACGCTTCATACACAACTACGGCCCTATTATCAGTAACAACGATCAGAAGCCGAAATCACTCAGAGCCGCAATGTCATCCGGGCGACGGCCAAGCGACCAGTGGAACTGACGATCCTGTTCGCGGATCGGCATATCGTTGATGCAGGCGTGCCGGTTAATCATCTGGCCGTCCGAATTAAACTCCCAATTCTCGTTGCCAAAACTACGGTACCAGTTGCCGGAGTCATCACGCCATTCGTAGGCAAAACGCACCGCGATACGCGCCCCATCAAACGCCCATAGTTCCTTAATCAGCCGATACTCCAGCTCTTTTGCCCACTTGCGCTGTAAGAATGCGCAGACGGCCTCACGGCCATCAACAAACTCTGCCCGGTTACGCCAGTGGGTATCCACAGAATAGACCTGTGAAACTCGTTCAGGATCGCGACTGTTCCAGGCATCTTCCGCCAGACGGACTTTCTCGATGGCCGACTCACGGGTAAACGGCGGTAATGGGGGTTTAATGCTCATAGCTCACCTCTGCGGGTTATAACCGAGTAGACAGGTTTGTCTACACAATTAAGCTAGCGCATGTAGACAGAGTTGTCTACAATCATTCAAGCCAATATTTCAGGAGATGTTTTGATGTCTGCTACTCCCAGCGCTCTGCCGCCGCGTCAGCGTATTCTGCTGACTGCCCACGATTTGTTTTACCGCGATGGGGTACGCGCGACCGGTATCGATCGCATCATCAGCGAGTCAGGCGTGGCCAAGGTGACGTTTTATCGTCATTTCCCCAGTAAGAATGAGCTAATTGAGGCGTTTCTCGCCTACCGTCACGATCAGTGGCTGAGCTGGTTTAACCTGTCGCTGGAGCAGCATGTCGCAGGGTCAGGGAATGTCATGCTCGCTTTGGTGCCTTGTCTCGAGGAGTGGTTCAGCGATCCGCACTACCGCGGTTGTGCATTTATCAATACCGCGGTGGAATTGGCGGATATGCTGCCGGAAAGCCTGGACATAGCCCGCCGGCATAAGGCGCAGATGGCAGAAGTGATTGCCCGCTACCTGCCCATCGGGCCTCAACGAGAACCGCGGGCTGAGATGCTGGCGATGTTGATCGACGGAGCGATCGTCAAGGTGCAAATTGAAAAGCAGGCACAGAACGCCCTGCTGCTTCTGAGTGAAATGCTGAAGACATTGGCCGCCGCCTGGAACCCTCAGTAATTAGCCCAGATCCCCGGCGTGACCAGTTCCAGCAGATGATCATCGGGATCGCGGAAATAAATACTCTCTCCGCCGTGCCCCCAGCTCATGCGCCCTTCTATTGCGACGCCGTGTGCCGTCAGGTGTTGTTCCCAATACGGCAGCTGCTCTTTCGCCACCGCCAGGCCAATATGCAGCGGCCCTTTGCCGTCATGCGGGGGAATGTACCCTTCCGGATAATGTGCGCCTTTCACTGAGTCGCCTTCAATAAACAACAGCAACACGCTTTGCTGGCCCACGTTATAGGCGCGAAAACGTTCGTTGGCCACCATTGCTGGCAATTTTAACACCTGTTGATAAAAAGCGGCGGCCCGTTCGATATCCTTGACGTACAGCACCGTTTCAATGACCCTTTCTATCTTGAGTTCCATGCTAACCTCCTGATTTTTCTATATGTAAGCAGTTTAGACAAACCACAGGACATCGAAATGGCAATCCGTGCCGTGCTAATACCAATTTGTGCCAAACCGCAGGCAAAAAAAACGCGGCCCAAAGGCCGCGTGATCATATTCACACTCTGTTGCTTAGAACTGGTAAACCAGACCCACGGCAACCACGTTGTCAGTGTTGATACCGGCAGACCTGGTGAAATCGTTGTCATCCAGCAGGTTGATTTTGTAATCAACGTAGGTGGACATATTTTTGTTGAAGAAGTAGCTGGTACCCAGGTCCACAAATTTGACCAGATCTTCGTCACCGTAGTCTTTACCGTTAGCTGCCAGCCCCAGGTTTTTACCTTTGGTTTGGTTATAACCAACGAATGGACGCAGGCCGAAGTCGAACTGGTAGTGGGCGTAGGCTTCAATACTTTGCGCTTTGTTGGCATAGCCATAAGCATCGCTGCTTGTAGAACCAAAGCGTGCGGCATTGTAAGACTGGGTGAACATCACGGCCAGATAAGCGTCGTTGGCGTCATATTTCAGACCGCCAGAATAACCTTCTGCACGATCGCCACGGCCCATAATGCTGCTGTATGTGCCACCGCCGTTTTGCTCGCTGGTACGTTTGGAGCTAAAGAAGGCACCTGCAGCGCTAATGCCATAGCCGATATCATAGTTCACCGACATGCCGTAGCCGTCGCCGTTCTGATTAAGAACTTCACGGCCGTTGTTAGACTCTTCGCCGCTGCCGTTTTTACCCTGGTACTGCAGAGCAAAGTTCAGGCCGTCAACCAAACCGAAGAAGTCGGTGTTACGGTAAGTCGCCAAACCGCTGGAACGTTGGAACATGAATTGGTCGGCACCGTAAGTGGAACCATCGAACTCTGGCTGCAAGTCGGTATAAGCGGCTACGTCATACAGCACGCCAGTGTTACGACCGTAGTCAAATGAGCCGTAGTCGCCAAATTTCAGGCCGGCAAAGCCGTAACGGGTAAAGTTTTTGTTGTCTTCGCTTTCAGCGTGGTTGAGGTTTGCCTGGTATTCCCATTGGCCATAACCGGTCAGTTGATCGCTGATTTGTGTTTCGCCACGCAGGCCGAAACGCATATAAGACATGTCACCATCGGAACCATTGTTATCGGAGAAATAGTGAAGACCATCGATTTTACCGTACAAATCCAGTTTGTTACCGTCTTTGTTGTAGATTTCCGCCGCGCCTGCCGTGCCTGCAACCAGCAGTGCGGGTACTATCAGAGAGAGTACTCGAAGTTTCATCGTTATTATCCTCGTTAATTATGTCGAGCTATGGCCACTGCCCTTTTGAGCATTATTAGCACGACTGTGCATTACCATTCTGGTAACAAGGGTTATATTAATCCAGAAAGAAAATGATACCAAGTATCCGATAGTGTTTCACTATGATTAATAAATGCTTCCAAATGTAAACTTGCGCGAACTTCCACAAAACATTACAGACAGAAAAAATAAAGCACGTAATGCTAAAAAATACACTTATAGATATAAAATCATGTAGTTATACAAATCTTTAAGAAAAAACAGACAGCCATACAAAAGTCACTTCTGATAAGCACATTGTGCCAAAAACATCTCCTGGCCCTGACGTTATAATAATCCCGCTATCATCATTATTTTCATTATTACCTTCATTATCTGTAAGATAATTTTTGTACAATTCGACCGGCTTCTGGCCGGTTTTTTATTGCCTGCTACTTTCTCCAAAATTCACCTTGGTGCGCATTTTTTGCCAAAAAAAATAATCACCCATAGACATTATCCCCTTAATTAAGTTTCGCACTAATTGCTAATTTATTAGCCATTTTTAGGCTACGGATTAATCGCATTAATTAGGAAAGTATTACATTGCTAAAATACCTGCAGCTTGGATCTACCGTCCGTTTGGGAAAGCAATATTGGCGCATCGTGCCTATTTTGATAGCCTAGACAAAATATCCCGAAGAAGATGACCCATGCTATTTCAACCCGAAGCGCTATGGCGTCGGCTGCAAAGCTCCCCCTTCCGCGCCAAATTTCGCCTGAACCCCAAAGACCGAGGTTATTTTGATACCAAAGGGCTGCCGCTGATCCTTAGCCACGCACGCGATTTTATCGAGCAACGGCTGGCACCCCCTTTCCCAAAAAATGATGGTAAACAAACCCCGATGCGTGGCCATCCGGTGTTTGTCGCCCAGCATGCCACCGCCACCTGTTGCCGGGGCTGTCTGGCCAAGTGGCATAACATTCCCCAGGGGCAAGCGCTGGACGAACAACAAAAGCAGTACATTGTACAAGTCATTGCCTTGTGGCTGGAGCGACAGGCGGGCGTAAAGGCCGATGACAGCGCGAATCCTTTCGACCCGGATCGCGGATTGTGATAAAAACACTCCATAACTTTCAGCCCGCATTTCCACAATAGATCCTGATGCCCACATGACATCCACCTTGTGTAATGAACAGCAAAAACCCGGCGTCCCGGCCCAGATTGCAACTCGGTTGGCTTTCTTTGTGGCCGGCTTTGGTATGGCCGCCTGGGCCCCCTTGGTGCCGTTTGCCAAAGCGCGCATTGGCATTGACGATGGCTCGCTGGGTCTGCTGCTGTTGTGCATAGGCGCAGGGTCGATGTTAGCGATGCCGCTAACCGGCTTCCTGACCGGCAGGTTGGGCTGTCGCCCGGTGATCCTGCTCGCCGGCCTGGCGCTATGTATTGATTTACCCCTGCTGGTTCTGATGAACACCACCACCGGTATGGCACTGGCTCTGCTGCTGTTTGGCGCGGCGATCGGCATGATCGATGTGGCAATGAACGTGCAGGCAGTGGTGGTCGAACGCGCCAGCGGCAAGGCAATGATGTCCGGTTTCCATGGTTTCTTCAGCGTTGGCGGTATCGCCGGTGCCGGCGGCGTCAGCCTGATGCTGTGGCTGGGGCTGTCCCCCTTGCTGGCAACCTGTGTCACCGTTTTGACTATTGCCGCGCTGCTGATATTGGCCAGTCGCAATTTGCTGCGCGAAAGCGGCGGTGAAGAAGGTGGGCCGATGTTCGTGCTGCCACGTGGCTGGGTGATGTTTATCGGTATCCTGTGCTTCATTATGTTCCTGGCGGAAGGCTCGATGCTCGACTGGAGCGCCCTGTTCCTCACCACCCTGCGCAGGGTTGACCATAGCCAGGCAGGATTAGGCTATGCGCTGTTCTCCATCACCATGACTATCGGCAGGTTGAACGGCGATTGGGTAGTGAACAAACTGGGCCGATATAAGGTACTGCTGCTGGGGAGCCTGTGCGCGGCTATTGGCCTAAGCCTGGCCATTGTGTTCAACAACGCCATGGTTTCACTGATTGGGTTTATGCTGGTGGGCCTGGGGGCTTCCAACGTGGTGCCGATCCTGTTCAGTGCGGCAGGTAACCAACATGATATGCCAGCCAATCTGGCTATCGCCTCAGTAACCACCGTGGGCTATGCCGGCATTCTCGCCGGACCGGCATTGATCGGCTTTATCGCCCAGTTCTCCAGCCTGACGGCGGCCTTTGCCTGCGTTGCAGTATTACTCCTGGCAGTCACCGCCAGTGCCCGGGCGATAACCCGTTGATTCAGGAATGCGCAGTCAACTATGCAAAATAAACAACTGACCATCAGCTCAAGCAATATCACCCGCTGCTTCCTGTTATTTTCCGTACTGCTGACGATAGCCATCGGCTTGTATGGCTACAACTACACCAACGCCTGGCTGGCAGAAAAGAAATACGCGCTGAACAGCATCGCCAACGGCCTGCAAAAACGTATCGACAACTACCGCTACATCACCTATCAGATCTACGACAAGTTCGGCAATGCGCCATCATTGAATGTCGATCCCAGCCTGCAGGAAACCCGGCTGCGCCCGGACGTTTATTACCTGGAGAAGCCGCATAAAAAGACCGACGCGGTTATTTTTGGCAGTCATGAAGAAGGGACCCTGGCGATGATCGCCAACATTTCAGACTATCTGGATACCCGTTGGGGAGCCAAGACTGAAAATTACGCCATGTATTACCTTAACGGGCAGGATAACAGCCTGAGTCTGATCACCACCCAACCGCTGAAAGAACTGGCCTCACGTTTCAAGGAAAGCTATCTGACAACCTCGGCCGAGGATCGTCGAGCCGAAATGCTGCAGCAGGCCAATATGCTCGACGAGCGTGAAAGCTTCTCAGCGTTGCGTAAACAACGTTTCCAGAACACCTATTCGTTTTCAATCCGTACCACCTTTAATCAACCGGGACACTTGGCTACGGTGATCGCCTTCGATCTGCCGATTAACGACATCATTCCCATTAATATGGCGCGCGCCAACTTTATGCTGTTGCCTGACGATAGCAGCATGGACGACGGGACCTTGCCGTTGGATACGGCGACCAGCACCGGCATCTCGATGAGCGGCAGTTGGGTGGAGTTCAGCGCTTCCCTGCCTAATTCGCCGCTGAAAGTGGTTTACCGCGTCTCCGCTATCAGCCTGGCGATCGACCTGCTGCGGAACAATATCTGGCTGATTGCCATCAATCTGTTGCTGTTGGCGCTGTCGTTGGTGGGCATTTACTTTATCCGTCGCCAATATATCCGTCCGAGCGAGAATATGGCGGTCGAATTGGAAGTCGAACGCGCACTGAATCAGGAAATCATCGCCAGCCTGCCTTCCGGCCTGCTGGTGTACAACTTCGCCAGCAATACGGTGATCGCCAGTAACAAGATCGCCCAACACCTGTTGCCACACCTCAGCCTGCAAAAAATCGCCCATATGGCCGAACAGCATCACGGCGTTATCCAGGCGACGGTAAACAACGAGGTGTATGAAATTCGCATCTTCCGCAGCCAGCTGTCACCAGAAACCTATCTGTTCCTGCTCAACGATCAGGACAAGGAAGTGATGGTGAACAAGCGCTTGCAGCAGGCGCAGCGCGAGTACGATAAAAATGTTCAGGCACGCAAACTGATGCTGCATAACCTGGGTATTGAGCTGAACCAGCCGGTGCGCCAGATGCACGATCTGGCCGACCGTCTGCGTTCGCAAGCGGATGAAGAACAGCAGCAAGCGCTACTGAAGCAACTGACGGCACAATCATCGACGGTGCTGGGGCTGATTGAAAACATCACCCTGCTCACCCGGCTGGAAACCCAGGACTGGCAGCCTTCGCGTCACCCCTTCAGCCCATCGGCGCTGATAGATGAATTACTGCAGGAAGCTCTGCCATCCATCAACCAAAAAGGCCTGTCGTTGTTCAACCATTTCCATCTTGATGTCGAACAGCAATATGTCGGTGATGCCAACGCCCTGCGCAAGGTGATCTCACTGCTGGTGCATTACGCCATTATCACTACCGCCTGCGGCAAGATTTCGCTGGTGATCGATCATGAGCCCGAGCACCCCGATCGCCTGGTGTTCCATATCAATGACACCGGGTCAGGCATTTCCAACGAAGAGATCAGCAACCTGAACTATCCGTTCCTCAGCCAGACGCTGGTGGATCGCTTTAATCATGGCTCCGGCCTCACCTTCTTCCTGTGCAATCAACTGTGCAAAAAGCTCAATGGCCAGTTGGATATCCGCAGCAAGGTCGATATTGGCACCCGTTACACCATCCGCGTGCCGATGGAAATGGAGAAAAAAGAGACGGAAGCACAGGAAAAATTGCTCGACGGTGTAACCGCATTGTTGGACATCACGTCCGACGAAGTGCGTGGCATCGTCACCCACCTGCTGCACGCCTACGGCGCGAGTTGCATCGTTGCCGACGAACGCCAGATTAATCGCGACTACGACGTATTGCTGACCGATAACCCGCAAAGAGCAGACGATTACACCCTGCTGCTGACCAGCGATGAAGCCGGATGGCAACAGCTTGAAAAACGGTATATTCGGGTAAACTATAACCTGAGCGGTGCCATGATAGACGCCGTATTGATGCTGATTGAGCAGCAAATGGCCGCGTTGGAACAGCAGGAAAGCGCACTTTCACTGACCGCCGATGACATCCAACTCTATGAAAAACAATTGAAATCAAGTGATTACTATGGCCTATTTATTGATACAGTACCCGACGATGTCAAAAAACTGTATACTGAGGCGGGCAGCAGTGATTTCAATGCTCTGTCACAGACAGCACACCGCCTGAAAGGCGTGTTTGCCATGTTAAATCTGCTTCCCGGCAAGCAACTGTGTGAATCGTTAGAACAGCACATCGCAGACGGTGATGCGCTCAAGATCGAGAATAACATCAGTCAGATTGATTTTTTCGTCAGTAGACTGCTGCAGCAAGGTAGCCAACAACATGAATAACCTGAACGTAATTATTGCTGATGACCATCCTATCGTACTGTTTGGCATCCGGAAGTCACTTGAGCAAATTGAATGGGTGAATGTCGTTGGGGAGTTTGAAGACTCAACAGCACTGATCAACAATCTGTCCAAACTGGATGCTAACGTCCTGATCACCGACCTTTCGATGCCGGGTGATAAGTATGGCGACGGCATTACGCTGATCAAATACATCAAACGCCATTATCCGCAGTTGTCGATCATCGTTCTGACCATGAACAACAACCCGGCCATTCTTAGCGCCGTGTTGGATCTGGATATCGAAGGCATCGTGTTGAAGCAGGGTGCGCCGACCGACCTGCCGAAAGCGCTGGCCGCATTGCAGAAAGGCAAGAAGTTCACGCCGGAAAGCGTCTCCAAACTGTTGGAGAGGATCAGCGCCAGCGGTTACGGTGATAAGCGTCTGTCACCGAAAGAGAGCGAAGTACTGCGCCTGTTCGCCGAAGGTTTCCTGGTGACCGAGATCGCCAAGAAGCTCAATCGCAGCATCAAAACCATCAGTAGCCAGAAGAAATCGGCGATGATGAAGTTGGGTGTTGAGAACGATATTGCGCTGCTCAACTACCTCTCCTCTGTCAGCATGGCACCGCTGGACAAAGACTAAAATCCCGGTAGTTAACAGAGGGCGCGGCATTTTGCTGCGCCCTTTTGCTTTCAGGCATCTTCTGACTCAGCCCGCGTACGGCGCACCTGCTGGCTGTAATACCCCAAAGTCTGCTCCAGCGTTTCCAGCGTCACCGGTTTCGACAGGCAGTTATCCATCCCCGCCTCAATACAGCGCTGCTTCTGCTCCGCCAGGGCATTCGCCGTCACGCCGATCACCGGAGCGGTAAAGTGCAACTGGCGCAAACGCTGGGTCAAAAGATAGCCATCCATGTTGGGCATATTGACGTCGGTCAGCACGATATCGACGGTATTGCGATTCAGTACGTCGAGTGCATCAACCCCGTCATTGGCGGTCACTACCTGATAGCCCAGTGAGCCAAGCTGGTCGGACAGCAACCGGCGGTTAATCGGGTGGTCATCCACTACCAGCAAATGAATATCCCCGTTGTCTACCCTGCTGGCCTTGGCCGGCAACGGCAATTGCATCAGGGTATTGCCGCTTTCATCACGGGTACCAAACAAACGATTAAGCAATGCCAGGGTTTCACGTGGCGTCGAGGTACTGTGCATCCAATAGCCCGGCCGGGTTTCCTGCGACGGGCCAATATGCTCAATGGAGAACTGGATCTGCGCCAGCAGTGGCGTATTGACCATCAGCGGGTGATCGCTGAGCATCACATCCTCGGCTGCGGTATCCTGCCCCTGGTGACGCAGTACCGTAGCGCCATAGCCGCCAAGGATCTCCATCAGGTAACTTTCCAACCGTTGGTTGCGGATATCCAGCCACAGAGTTTTGCCTTGCCAGGTATCGCTGGGCTGCGGGATCGGGAACTGGGCGTTAAACAGCGGAATGCGGATGGTGAACAGACTGCCTAATCCTGGCTCGGATTCAACGGCAATGTCACCATCCATCATGTTGATCAACTTTTCGCAAATCGCCAGCCCCAGCCCGGTGCCCTGGAAATGGCGTTGCACGCCGCTACCAACCTGGAAGAAGGGGTCAAACAGGCGGGTGATTTCTTTCTCCGGAATGCCGACCCCGGTATCACGGACGCTGAATTCCAGATAGCTACCGCGCGTACAGACTTGCAGAATGATGCAGCCGGTATCGGTAAACTTAATCGCATTGTTCAACAAGTTCGACAGCACCTGCTGCAAGCGGACCGGATCGCCGGAAATGCGCTCTGGCACGTTCTGCTCGATAAAACAGTACAACCCCAGCCGCTTCTTCACCACCAGCGGCAAATAGTTGCCGGCGATGTGGGTGATCACCTCCAGGCAGGAGAACTCACGCGGTTCAATCTTCAGCTGCTCGGATTCAATTTTCGAGAAGTCCAGGATGTCGCTAATGATCTTCAGCAACAGCCCGGACGAGTTGTTCATCGCATTGACCAGTCGATCAACACCCTGCGGCAACGCCTTGGTCTGCAATAAATCGAGGTTGCCGATGATGCCGTACAGCGGCGTACGCAACTCGTGGCTGACGGTCGCCAGGAACATCGATTTGGATTGACTGGCCTGCTCTGCTGCCGCCGCCATCTCCTGTAGCGACTCTTCCATTTTCACACGTGCGCTAACGTCCACCAGCACGCAGATCGCCACATCCTCGTTGCGGTAACGGGAATGCACAAAGCTGATTTGCAGATTATTGTTATTACTGGTCATCACATCGACAAAATTCACCTGCTGCTCGCAGATGATGCGCGTAATGCGGTCACGGTCTTCATGGGTCAGCAGATTGATATAGTTGTGCGCCAACTCGTTACTCAAAATGTTGGTACCGTCGCTGATGCGCAGAATACAAATGCCCACCGGTGCCGAGGCGACAATCTTACGGTTGAACTGTTCATGCTCCTCCAGCCGGAAAGCGTTGTCTTCCGCCGGCAGGAACATTTTGCGCTCAAACAGCCAGGCCAGGCTGAACAGTACAATAGCGGACAGCAGATTCAGCAGCACCGCATTGAGGATTAACATCCTGAAGCGCTCAACCACCGTCTTCACCGGCACGGCATAAACAATACTGAGCGATGACGGCGGCAGCGCCTTTTTCATGATCAAGTCACGGTAATTATCTACATAACCAAAATAAGCCGGTTCGTCCGGATAGCTGCCGGGTTCCTGCGCATCGCGCTCGCCATCCGCCAGTTGCAGTATTGGTTGGTTATTCTCATCCAGCAGGGTTACGCCGGTCGGCAGGCTGCCTGCGGTGACAAAGTCGTCCAAACGAATGGTCTGCTCAATACCCAGCAACGCCTCCAGCTTGTTACCAATATAGATGGGCGTCAGTACATACAGATAACCGACATCCGGCCGCTGCTGGCTTGGACTGATCCAGTACAGATTATTGTCTTTGTCCTGGTTCTTGGCATTACGGTATTTGAGGATGCGCTCATGCAGGGTTTTCAGCGCGTCGGCTCGGTTGGCCACGCCGTTGCTGCTGCCACCAAACTCCGCCATGCACAAAGTATCACCGTCGATGAAAAATACCCGGTTGAGATCGTAGGCCGCGACGAAGTTTTCTTTCCAATACTGGATCAGCCCGCTCAGCGAATTGAGCGAACTGCGGTAAGTGGTATTAAGTGAACAGTTGGACTCTGAATACAGCGGTACAAACTCCAGCGGACTGTTCTTGCCGGGGAAAATACCGCTGAACATGTCCAAGCTACTGACTGAGCCGTTGAGGCGATTTTCCGCCATGTACTTGATATCACGCATTATGTCTGCCGAGTGGCGGATGTAGCCCTGCGCCTGATCGAAATTCAGATTGTAGTCCTGCCGAATGTCGGACTCTTTCTGGTGCAGAATATTCAGGATATAGAAGGTGGTGAGCAAGGCCCCCAACGACCACAGCATTATCGCCAGCACCCGGAACAAATAGCGGGATATCTTTAACGTGGTGCGGAAAGAAGCTAAATATTTCAATCGGATACCATACGAAAGTGAGTGGCGACCAGCGCGTTCATATCAGAGCCGGGATCTCTGACTTGGGTCCGGCAATTAAACCATATAACTGAAAAAGGGCCTAGCATCGCTGCCAGGCCCTTTTAACCTCAGTGCGACAGGGGCGGCAAAGCCCCTACCCCTTAGGCGTTATCATCTTCCGCGTCTTCTGGCGCTTCAGAATCATCATCGCCTTCGTCCAGCGGTGCAGCGTCTTCTTCTGCAACTTCTGCCCCCGGTTCGAGGCTGTCCAGCTCTTCATCTTCCACCGGTTCGGCAACGCGTTGCAGACCGACGACGTTCTCGTCTTCCGCAGTACGGATCAGCGTAACACCCTGGGTATTACGCCCAACCACGCTGACTTCCGATACGCGGGTACGCACCAGCGTACCGGCATCGGTGATCATCATGATCTGATCGGTGGTATCCACCTGAACCGCACCCACTACCTGACCATTACGCTCGCTCACCTTAATGGAGATAACCCCCTGGGTGGCGCGTGACTTGGTCGGATACTCGGTGACCGCAGTACGTTTACCGTAGCCGTTTTGAGTGACGGTCAGAATATCGCCTTCACCACGTGGCACAATCAGGGAGATAACGCTGTCGCCTTCACCCAGATTGATACCGCGCACGCCGGTAGCAGTACGGCCCATTGAACGCACCTGCGTTTCCGGGAAGCGCACCACTTTACCATTGGCGGAGAACAGCATGACTTCATTGCTGCCATCGGTCAGGTCAACACCAATCAGCTCGTCACCCTCGTTGAGGTTAACGGCGATGATGCCGGCGCTGCGTGGGCGGCTGAAATCGGTCAGAGCAGTTTTCTTCACGGTACCGCTGGCAGTGGCCATAAACACGTGGCGCCCTTCTTCATACTCACGCACTGGCAGAATGGCGGTGATACGCTCATTGGCTTCCAGCGGCAGCAAGTTGACGATTGGACGACCGCGCGCGCCACGGCTGGCTTCAGGCAGTTGGTACACCTTCATCCAGTACAGGCGACCACGGCTGGAGAAGCACAGGATCGTATCGTGGGTGTTAGCCACCAACAGACGATCGATAAAGTCTTCTTCTTTAATACGTGCCGCTGACTTGCCTTTACCGCCGCGGCGTTGCGCTTCATAGTCAGTCAGAGGCTGATACTTCACATAGCCCTGGTGCGACAGCGTAACGACCACGTCTTCCTGGTTGATCAGGTCTTCGATATTAATATCTGAAGTATTGGCGGTGATCTCGGTGCGACGGCCGTCGTTGTACTGCTCTTTGATTGCAATCAGCTCTTCGCGGATCACTTCCATCAGACGGTCTGGGTTTTCCAGAATAAAGATCAGCGCGGCAATCGCCGTCAGCAGCTCTTTATATTCGTCCAGCAGCTTTTCATGCTCCAGGCCGGTCAGTTTCTGCAGACGCAGATCCAGAATCGCCTGAGCCTGCTGCTCGGTCAGATGGTATTTACCGTCACGGATACCGAACTCCGGCTCCAGCCACTCAGGGCGAGCGGCATTGTCACCGGCTCGCTCCAGCATTGCAGCCACATTACCCAGCTCCCACGCCTGAGCCACCAGCGAGATTTTGGCTTCCGCAGGGGTTGACGCACGACGGATCATTTCGATGATCGGATCGATGTTCGCCAGGGCGATAGCCAACGCTTCCAGGATATGGGCGCGATCGCGGGCTTTACGCAGTTCGAAGATGGTACGACGAGTCACCACTTCGCGACGGTGGCGGACAAACGCTTTCAGAATGTCTTTCAGGTTCAGCAGTTTCGGCTGACCCTGATGCAATGCCACCATGTTGATGCCGAAGGTGACCTGCAGTTGCGTCAGCGAGTACAGGTTGTTCAGTACCACTTCACCGACCGCGTCGCGCTTGATTTCAACCACGATACGCATGCCGTCTTTGTCGGACTCATCACGCAGCGCGCTGATACCTTCCACGCGTTTTTCTTTGACCAGTTCGGCGATCTTCTCGATCAGACGCGCCTTGTTCACCTGATACGGGATCTCGTGAACAATGATGGTTTCGCGACCGGTTTTGGCATCGGCTTCTACTTCGGCGCGTGCGCGCAAGTAAATTTTGCCGCGCCCGGTGCGGTAGGCTTCTTCGATGCCGCGACGGCCGTTGATGATCGCCGCCGTCGGGAAGTCCGGCCCCGGGATGTGTTCCATCAGGCCTTCGATGCTGATGTTTTCATCATCGATATAAGCCAGGCAGCCGTTGATAACCTCTGACAGGTTATGCGGCGGAATGTTGGTGGCCATACCCACGGCGATGCCCGACGAGCCGTTAACCAGCAGGTTCGGGATCTTGGTTGGCATGACGGCTGGGATCTGCTCGGTGCCATCATAGTTAGGCACGAAGTCGACGGTTTCTTTTTCCAGATCCGCCAGCAGTTCGTGAGCAATTTTGGACATGCGCACTTCGGTATAACGCATCGCCGCGGCGGAGTCGCCATCGACAGAACCGAAGTTACCCTGACCGTCCACCAGCATATAGCGCAGCGAAAACGGTTGAGCCATACGCACGATGGTGTCGTAAACCGCGCTGTCACCGTGTGGGTGATATTTACCGATTACGTCCCCGACGACACGGGCCGATTTTTTGTATGGTTTATTCCAGTCGTTACCCAATACACTCATCGCGAACAAAACGCGACGGTGCACCGGCTTCAGTCCATCACGAACATCTGGCAGCGCACGTCCGACAATTACGGACATCGCGTAGTCCAGATACGAGTTTTTCAACTCGTCTTCGATGTTTACCGGTGTGATTTCTCTGGCAAGGTCGCTCATGGAGCTGCTATCCCTCTACTAATGATTCATCTGCCCGCTGCCATAGTGGCAAAGGTGTAAAACTATATCACAAAGCACGCTTTACGGGAAAATAACCGCCGCTGTTTAACTTAAATTATGCATATATGTGCAGTAAAAATGCATCGACGCAGACGGTGCTGCGCCGGAACATGTATAATCCGCGCAACGAGAACCAGGAGCCAAATACGCCCATGAATGCAGAATCATCCAGCCAAGCGCAAAACGTAGACCATCATGAAATCGCCAAGTTCGAGGCCGTGGCCTCGCGCTGGTGGGATTTGGAAGGTGAATTCAAGCCGCTGCACCGTATCAACCCGCTGCGTCTGAACTACATCCTGCAACGCGCCGGCGGCATTTTTGACAAAACCGTCCTCGACGTTGGCTGCGGCGGCGGCATTTTGGCAGAAAGCATGGCGCGCGAAGGCGCACAGGTCACCGGACTGGACATGGGCGCCGAGCCGCTGCAGGTTGCCCGGCTGCACGCACTGGAAACCGGCGTGAATCTGACTTACATACAGGAAACGGTGGAGAGCCATGCGCAGGCCAATCCACAACGCTATGACGTAGTGACCTGCATGGAAATGCTGGAGCACGTTCCCGATCCGGCTTCGGTGGTACGCGCCTGCGCTCACCTGGTCAAACCGGGCGGCCACGTGTTTTTCTCCACCATTAACCGCAACACCAAAGCCTGGCTAATGGCGGTGGTCGGTGCGGAATATATTCTGAAGATGGTGCCACAGGGTACCCATGACCATAAGAAGTTCATCCGCCCTTCTGAGTTGATCGGCTGGGTTGACGGCACGCCGCTACGCGAAAAGCATATGATTGGCCTGCATTACAACCCAATCACCGACCATTTCAAGCTTGGCCGCAACGTTGATGTGAACTATATGGTACATACTCAGCACGAAGGCTGAGCCTGCCAAAGCACGCCGGGACTGGCTTGTCCGTTCCGGTGCGCCGATAACATTAAGATAAATACCTGATTTTTCCGCTTTCGATCAAAATCACCGTTGTAAACAGTTTTTAAGAATATTAAATCAGATCAATATGCCGTTTTTTTCTAACGTTTAATAAAGCGGCAAACGATCACGTTTTTCTGATTCTAGGGAAATTCTTATCCCGCTTATTGACAAGCTTGTCGCGCCAGTCACAGCGCGCACTGCGAAAGACAAGTCACATTTCACCCCCAAGTTATCCACAAATTAGGCCACTTTTGTTCACTTGCAAACGCCCTGTTTTCTCACTATCTTGTTACCTCACCGACATACAACCCCTATATATAGTGTTTACATACTGAGCAGAGCTACTACACTTCTGCTTAGGGGCACCATACGGACAGGTAAAACACCACATGAACCAAAGTCTGCTTGTAACTAAACGCGATGGCCGTAAAGAACGCATCAATCTCGACAAAATCCACCGTGTCATCGACTGGGCCGCGGAAGGGTTAAACAACGTCTCGGTTTCTCAAGTAGAGTTGCGTTCCCATATTCAGTTTTATGACGGCATCAAAACGGCTGATATTCATGAAACCATTATCAAAGCAGCAGCCGATCTGATCTCGCGCGACGCGCCGGACTATCAGTATCTGGCAGCCCGCCTGGCCATCTTCCATCTGCGTAAAAAAGCTTACGGCCAATTCGAGCCGCCGAAGCTGCTCGCTCACGTAACGCGCATGGTAGAAATGGGCAAGTACGATAAGCATCTGCTGGAAGACTACAGCTCTGAAGAGTTCGAGCAGATGGAGTCCTTTATCGATCACTGGCGTGATATGAACTTCTCCTACGCCGCCGTTAAGCAGCTGGAAGGGAAGTATCTGGTGCAGAACCGGGTTAGCGGCGAGATCTACGAGAGCGCCCAGTTCCTGTATATCCTGGTAGCCGCGTGCCTGTTCTCCAACTACCCGCGTGATACCCGTCTGGACTACGTTAAACGTTTCTACGACGCGATCTCCACCTTCAAGATTTCACTGCCTACGCCAATCATGTCCGGCGTGCGCACCCCAACCCGCCAGTTCAGCTCTTGCGTGCTGATCGAGTGCGGCGACAGCCTGGATTCCATCAACGCCACTTCCAGCGCCATTGTGAAATACGTTTCGCAACGCGCCGGCATCGGTATCAATGCTGGCCGCATTCGTGCACTGGGCAGCCCGATCCGTGGTGGTGAAGCCTTCCATACCGGCTGTATCCCGTTCTACAAACATTTCCAGACCGCAGTGAAGTCCTGTTCTCAGGGCGGCGTGCGTGGTGGTGCAGCTACGCTGTTCTACCCGATGTGGCATCTGGAAGTTGAAAGCCTGCTGGTACTGAAGAACAACCGTGGCGTTGAAGGCAACCGCGTGCGCCACATGGATTACGGCGTGCAGTTGAACCGCCTGATGTACCAGCGCCTGATCAAGGGCCAGGACATCACCCTGTTTAGCCCGTCTGACGTACCGGGGCTGTATGACGCGTTCTTCGCCAATCAGGACGAATTCGAACGTCTTTACACCCAGTACGAACAAGACAGCAGCATCCGCCAGAAACGTGTGAAAGCGGTTGAACTGTTCTCGCTGATGATGCAGGAACGTGCCTCTACCGGCCGCATCTACATCCAGAACGTTGACCACTGCAACACCCACAGTCCGTTTGATCCGCAGATCGCGCCGGTACGCCAGTCCAACCTATGCCTGGAAATCGCCCTGCCGACCAAGCCACTGGATGACGTCAACGACGAAAACGGCGAAATCGCCCTGTGTACGCTGTCCGCCTTTAACCTGGGCGCCATCGAAAGCCTGGACGATCTGGAAGAGCTGGCTACCCTGGCAGTACGTGCGCTGGATGCCCTGCTGGATTACCAGGACTACCCAATCAAAGCCGCTCACCGTGGCGCGATGGGTCGTCGTACCCTGGGTATCGGCGTGATCAACTACGCTTACTACCTGGCGAAGAACGGCGTGCGCTACTCCGACGGCAGCGCTAACGCCCTGACCCACAAGACTTTCGAAGCCATCCAGTATTACCTGCTGAAGGCCTCGAACCGTCTGGCTCAGGAACAAGGTGCCTGCCCGTGGTTCAATGAAACCACTTATTCACAGGGCATCCTGCCGATCGACACCTACAAGAAAGATCTGGATGTTATCTGCCAGGAGCCACTGCACTACGACTGGGAAACCCTGCGTAAAGAGATCAAGGAAACCGGTCTGCGCAACTCTACCCTGTCGGCGCTGATGCCTTCGGAAACCTCTTCGCAGATTTCCAATGCCACTAACGGCATTGAGCCGCCACGCGGTCACATCAGTATCAAAGCGTCTAAAGACGGTATTCTGCGCCAGGTGGTACCAGAATATGAGCGTCTGAAAAACGACTACGAACTGCTGTGGGAAATGCCGAACAACGACGGCTATCTGCAACTGGTCGGCCTGATGCAGAAATTTATCGACCAGTCGATCTCGGCCAACACCAACTATGACCCAACCCGTTTCCCGGGCGGCAAGGTGCCAATGAAGCAGCTGTTGAAAGACCTGCTCACCACCTACAAGTTTGGTGTCAAGACGCTGTATTATCAGAACACCCGCGACGGTGCCGATGATATTCAGGAAGATTTGCTGCCGGCCAAAGGCGGCGATGATGACTGCGAAAGCGGCGCCTGCAAGATCTAAAGTTTGACACAGCGGGCCGGAACTCTTCCGGCCCCTTCATTTAGCCACGTTACGATGGATTCAGGCTTATGGCTTACACCACATTTTCTCAGAACAAAAATAACCAGTTGCTGGAGCCGATGTTTTTCGGTCAGTCGGTTAACGTTGCGCGTTTCGATCAGCAAAAACATGAAATTTTCGAAAAACTGATTGAGAAGCAACTGTCCTTCTTCTGGCGTCCGGAAGAAGTGGACGTTTCACGCGACCGTATCGACTATCAGGCGCTGCCGGAACATGAAAAACACATTTTCATCAGCAACCTGAAATATCAAACGCTGCTGGATTCGATCCAGGGCCGTAGCCCGAACGTCGCCCTGCTGCCGCTGATCTCGATCCCGGAGCTGGAAACCTGGATAGAAACCTGGTCCTTCTCCGAGACGATTCACTCTCGTTCTTACACCCACATCATCCGAAACATCGTTAACGATCCGGCGGTGGTGTTTGATGACATCGTCACCAACGAAGAGATCCTCAAGCGCGCGAAAGATATCTCCGGCTACTACGACGATCTGATCGCAATGACTGGCTACTATCATCTGTTGGGTGAAGGCACGCATCAGGTCAACGGTAAAACAGTGACCGTTACCCTGCGTGCGTTGAAGAAACAGCTCTACCTGTGCCTGATGAGCGTTAACGCACTGGAAGCCATCCGCTTCTACGTCAGCTTCGCCTGTTCGTTTGCCTTCGCGGAACGTGAATTGATGGAAGGCAACGCCAAAATCATCAAGCTGATCGCCCGTGACGAAGCGCTGCACCTGACCGGTACCCAGCATATGCTGAACCTGATGCGTTCCGGCGCAGATGACCCAGAGATGGCGGAAATTGCCGTTGAGTGTCAGCAGCAATGCTATGACCTGTTCGTGCTGGCGGCCGAGCAGGAAAAAGAGTGGGCAGAATACCTGTTCCGTGACGGCTCGATGATCGGCCTGAACAAAGACATCCTGTGCCAGTATGTGGAATACATCACCAACATCCGCATGCAGGCGGTCGGTCTTGGCCTGCCGTTCGCAACCCGCTCTAACCCGATCCCATGGATCAACGCCTGGTTAGTGTCAGACAACGTGCAGGTTGCCCCGCAGGAAGTGGAAGTCAGCTCCTACCTGGTCGGCCAGATCGACTCGGAAGTGCATGCCGACGACCTGAGCGACTTCGAACTCTAAGCGATGGCATCATCAATCGTGACGCTGCGTACCACAGGTACGCAGCTATCCTGCCCCAAAAGTGAAGGCTGCCTGCTCGACGTGCTGGAATTGCACGACGTTGAAGTGGAATACCAGTGCCGTTCCGGCTATTGCGGCGCCTGCCGCCTGAAGCTGGTAAAAGGTGAAGTGGTTTATCACCAGCAGCCGCTGGCGTTTATCAACGACGGCGAAATCCTGCCTTGCTGCTGTATGCCACTGACCGATATCGAACTGGAACTCTAAAAAGTTGGGTGCCGGAAACCGCGCCTGGAGACCAGAAGGCGGGGTTTCCCCCGCCCTATGATTACCGCTTCACATACAGGTTAACGTCATCAGGATAGTGATATCTTTCTGGTAGATTTCCAATCCGCAAAAGCGATCTTTAATCATCCAGATAAATACCAAAACCGTAATACATACAACAGTTAACGCGTATAGCGCATGCTTTTTATACATGGCTTGCCTCCTTGCTGTGAAGGGGCTACCATAACGGTGTCTAGGCGTTAGGGCAGCCCCAATCTGATTGAGAGTCAGTTTGGGGCTTTCTTCTATCCGCCTTGCCACACAATGCCCAAGACGAACAGTCTCAAGCACCCGCAGCGATTGTAACAGCCTATTCCAGACGCGATAACCCCTTATAATATTATGATTAATAAGGGATATATCACTGCCATCAAGCATTCTCTACTCAATAATCTCGACAATCTCCAACCAGCCGTTTTTCCCGCACACTGACCCACCGTTCAGCCAGCGCCGCAGCATGTCCAGCGCCAGCATCGCCACCGACTCCTGCCGCAGACGCAAACCATGACGCGATGCCTGGTAACGCACCGTCTGCCCAATACCGCCTTTCGGCGTATGCAGTACCACGCTCACCTGGTCACCGCTCATGGCACTGACCGCCAGTGCCAGTTGCGCCCCGGTCAGTTCGGCCAGTGAACGAGCACGGGCCAGCGTGGTTTCCAGCGTTTCCACGCAGTGCGACGGCAACAGTTCGCCACCGGCCAACGGAGCACCTTCAGTCTGTAACTGCAGATTGATTAATCCGGCGCTAAACTGTTCGCTCAGCGCCAACTTCAACCCCTGCTGATTCAAGCGTTGCGTCAATACTGCCGGCAGGCCAACAGTCCCCTCAAACAGAGTGTTATCCCCCGCCACCTGACGCACCCGTTCCCAGGCTTGCTCCATCGCGGCTCGCTGGGTCACCGGGCCGGTTAACTTCAGTTCAATGATCGGGCTGGAAGAGCGGTAACCCATCACCACGTCTGGCGGCAGCGGCATGCCGTCCAGCGCAGCGGCCAGATCGCTCTCCGAGGTGCCAAAGGTGGTTAAACGCAGGCACAGTGGGGGGGCCGGTAAGGTAAACCGCTCACGCAGGCGCGGTACGATTTGCTGCTCGACCATCACTTTGAATTCAGAAGGCACGCCAGGGGTGAAAAACATCGTGCACCGGTTCAACTTCAGTGCGAAGCCACAGGCAGTACCCACCGGGTTATCGAGCATCTCGGCATTAGCTGGGATCAGCGCCTGTTTGCGGTTTGAAGCCGCCATCGGTCGGCCACGTTCGGCAAAATAAGCCTCAATACGCGCGATCCACTCAGCATGTTCAACCAGCTCAACGCCACAAGCGGTGGCCGCCGCCAGCGCGCTGAGATCGTCACTGGTCGGCCCCAGGCCCCCGTTAACGATCAACACATCGGCGATATGACTGCGCTCCTGCAATATTTCGATCAAAGAGGAGAGACTGTCCCCCACCGTTTCGCGGCCGCTCATCGGCATACCCTGCTGGAACAGATAGTCTGCCAGCCAGGCGGCGTTGGTATCTATAATTTGCCCGTGCAGCACCTCATCACCGGTGCTGAGCATCTCCACCCTTAACATTGATCTCTCCCACATTTTCTGATCATTCCACTATAGAAGCCCGTAAATAAGTTTTCACTAGGCATTAGCGGATAATTTCTGCCGAAGGCACTTTTTTGCGATATCACGCGGCCTATCAATGTGTAAATATAAGTTAACACTACCCGTAACGCCTGTTTGACACAAAATAATCCATCCACTATCCTGCCGCACATAGCATGGGTTACCTATAATTTTACAAAATCTTTGGCTGGTAGAGAAAAACGTGAAAAATCGCACGCTTGGCAGTGTTTTTATCGTGGCAGGAACCACCATTGGCGCAGGGATGTTGGCGATGCCACTGGCGGCAGCCGGTGTCGGCTTTGGCGTCACGCTGGGTCTGTTGGTCGGACTGTGGTTGTTGATGTGTTATACCGCATTGCTGCTGGTTGAGGTTTATCAGCATGAACAGGCGGATACCGGCCTCGGTACTCTGGCAAAGCGCTACCTTGGCGGCGGGGGCCAATGGCTGACCAGTTTCAGCATGATGTTCCTGATGTATGCCCTGACCGCCGCCTATATCAGCGGTGCCGGTGAATTGCTGGCGGCCAGTATCAGTCAATGGACCTCACAGGATTTCCCCACCACGCTCGGCGTGCTGTTGTTTACACTGGTGGCGGGCGGTGTCGTCTGCATCGGCACTCACTCGGTCGACTTGTTTAACCGTATCCTGTTCAGCGCCAAAGTGGTGTTCCTGATCGTCATGCTGGGCCTGATGTTACCGAATATTCATCAAACCAACCTGATGACCCTACCGCTGGAACAGGGGCTGGCGCTGTCGGCCATCCCGGTGATCTTCACATCGTTTGGCTTCCACGGCAGCGTGCCCAGCATTGTTAACTACATGGGCGGCAATATCCGCAAGCTGCGCTGGGTATTCATTATCGGCAGTGCCATTCCGCTGGTGGCCTATATTTTCTGGCAGTTGGCGACGCTCGGCAGCATCAGTTCCACCACTTTCGTGGGCATTTTGGCGCAGCAAGCCGGCCTGAATGGACTGTTGCAGGCAGTCCGCGACGTTGTGGCGTCTCCACATGTTGAACTGGCGGTGCATCTGTTTGCCGATCTGGCGCTGGCCACTTCGTTCCTTGGCGTAGCACTCGGGCTGTTTGATTTCTTGGCTGATCTGTTTAAGCGCCAGGATAACGTGCGGGGCCGTCTGCAGACCGGGGCCATTACCTTCTTGCCACCGTTGGCCTTCGCCCTGTTCTATCCGCGTGGCTTTGTGTTGGCTCTGGGCTTTGCCGCCATCGCGCTGGCGGTGCTGGCGCTGTTATTGCCGTCACTGCTGGTGTGGAAAACCCGTCAGCAGCATCAGGCGAAATACCGAGTCTGGGGTGGCACACCGGCCTTAGCACTGGTGTTTGTCTGCGGGATAACGGTGATTGCCATTCAGTTGGGCATCGCCAGCGGTATTTTGCCCGCGGTAGGGTAATAGATGGGTCAATAAAACAAAGGGGCCGATTGGCCCCTTTGTTGTTGGTATCAGAAGCTCAGACCCACACCCACATACGGCCCATCGGCCAGGGTATTGTCACGACGTCCGTCCTTTCCTTCCATCTTCATGTAACGGTAACCCACATCCACGCTGAGCGGACGGAAAATATTCCAGCGCAGGCCACCGCTGGCTTCGTTATAGGCTTTCACGCCGCTGGTCAGTGAGTCCGGGGCAAAATAGCCTTCGCCATGCAGGCTGAAGTAACGGTTGATAGCCCAGTCCAGGCCGCCGCCCAACGCCAGTGCGCCACCGCTTTTACCGTCTTTCGGGCTCAGGTACAGCGCCTTGCCACCTACCGTAGCGGTCAACGGCCCAAGCGGCAGACCGAAATTCAACCCAAGGCTGCCGACGTTGCCGTCATGATCGCTACGCGCCCAGTTGCCGGTTAGCCCTAACCCGGTGGTCCCGGTGTCCTGGCCAAAGCCAAGGTTGGTGTAATGCTGCCCGGCCTCGCCCGACAGGCTGAGAGCGCTCGCCGCACCGGTCACGAACAGCATACTTGCTGCGCAGGCCACCAAAGTCTTTTTCATTATCTATCCCTCTTGCTGCTTCATCCATTGCGAATGATATGAGTTAACCCGTAATAATACGGTCACAAGTCTATACCAAAGCACAACCAGTCTTTAAGGGATAAATCCTTAATTAATCAAACAAATGTAAAGTTTTGCAAGCAAAGCTCATCTCTCCTGGGGCAATGGCAACGATAACTCAGACCTATTTGCCGCGAGCGTTCAATAGGTCTACAACTAGTAGTGGCATTGATTGACATCAGGGTAACCATCCCCTGCTGGATTATGATGATGAACGCTTAATTCGCCCGAATCTTCACTCGATTGCAATACGATAAGGAGCAAGTGATGAGCAAGAAAGGACTGACCACCGCAGCCGGCGCACCGGTTGTCGATAATAATAACGTGATCACCGCAGGCAAACGCGGCCCGATGCTGCTACAGGACGTGTGGTTCCTGGAAAAGCTGGCCCATTTCGATCGTGAAGTGATCCCCGAGCGCCGCATGCACGCCAAAGGCTCCGGCGCTTATGGCACTTTCACCGTTACCCACGATATTAGCCAGTACACCCGCGCAAAAATCTTTTCTGAAATCGGCAAGCAAACTGACATGTTCATCCGCTTCTCCACCGTCGCCGGTGAGCGTGGTGCCGCCGACGCCGAACGTGACATTCGTGGTTTCGCCATGAAGTTTTACACCGAGGAAGGCAACTGGGATCTGGTGGGTAACGATACGCCGGTATTCTATCTGCGCGATCCGCTGAAATTCCCGGATCTTAACCACGTGGTCAAACGCGATCCTCGCACCAATCTGCGTAATCCAACCTACAAGTGGGATTTTTTCTCGCTGTCACCGGAAAGCCTGCATCAGCTGACCATTGACTTCAGCGACCGAGGCATTCCGAAGTCCTATCGCCATATGCACGGCTTCGGCAGCCACGCCTTCAGCTTTATCAACGCCAACAACGAACGCTTCTGGGTGAAATTCCACTTCCGCTGCGAACAGGGCATTGAGAACCTGATGGACGATGAAGCGGAAGCGATCATCGCCAAAGATCGTGAAAGCTCACAGCGCGATCTGTATGAAGCCATCGAACGGGGTGATTTCCCACGTTGGAAACTGCAAATCCAGATCATGCCGGAACACGAAGCCTCCCAGACGCCATACAACCCGTTCGATCTGACCAAGGTATGGCCGCACGGTGATTACCCGCTGATTGACGTGGGTTTCTTCGAACTGCACCGCAACCCGGAAAACTACTTCTCCGAAGTTGAACAGGTGGCGATGAACCCGGCTAACGTGGTCCCTGGCGTCAGTTTCTCTCCGGATAAAATGCTGCAAGGTCGTCTGTTCTCTTACGGGGATACGCACCGTTACCGTCTGGGGGTAAACCACCATCAGATCCCGGTGAACAGCCCGAAATGCCCGTTCCACAACTATCACCGTGACGGTGCAATGCGTGTGGATGGCAACAGCGGCAACGGGGCAACCTACGAGCCGAACAGCTTCGGTCTGTTCCAGGAGCAACCGGACTTCAGCGAACCGCCGTTGAGCATTGAAGGGGCGGCTGACCATTGGAATCACCGTGAAGACGATGATTACTACAGCCAGCCACGCGCGCTGTTCAACCTGCTGAGCGCCGAAGAGCATCAGCGCATGTTCACCCGCATCGCCGGTGAGCTGTCGCAGGTGCCGGAGCAAATTCAGCGCCGCCAGGTTGATCTGTTTAGCAAAGTGCACCCGAACTACGGTGCCGGGGTAGCCAAGGTTTTGGGTCTGAAATAACCCGCTCGCTTTATCGTTCAGGCCGCCTTCAGGCGGCCTTTTTTATCGGCCGGAGATCTGCGCCGCCGCCCATTGCTGCAACTGACGGCGTGAGATCTTGATGCCGCCGGCTTTCAACGCATTCGGCATCGCCAACAGCGCCATTGGCCGCTGGAAGTTCACCAGTCGATCTTGCGACCAGGCCAGCAGTTCTTCCAGCGAAAGAGGCTGCTCACTGTCAATTACCGCCACCGGGCGTTGGCCAAACTCGGCGTCGTCCACCGGAACCACCACCACCTGTGAAATCTGCGGGTGGGCTGCCAACACACGCTCAATATCCTCCGGCTGAATGCCTTCTCCACCGCTGAAAAACAGGTTGTCCAGCCGACCGATAATCCGCAGCTCACCCTGCTCCATAACGCCGCGATCGCGGGTATGGAACCAGCCTTGCGGATCAACGAGCGGCAGTAATGCGCCCTGCTGCCAGTATCCCAACGCCAGACTCTGCGCACGGATCCACACTTCTTCATCCACCAGCTTAATTTCCCTGCCGGCCAGTGGCAGGCCGACACCCGGCCGTGCATCGGCGCGCTTGGCGCACACCGTGGAAGCCAGCTCGGTTAACCCATAACCGCACCAGCAGCGGATACCCACGGCCTCCGCCTGCTCGGTCAGCGCAACCGGGATCATCGCGCCCCCCAGCAGCACTTTTTTCAGCGTCAGCCCAGTCCGCGGTTGCGCCAGCAAACGCCAGAGCTGAGTCGGCACCAGCGAGGCATGGGTACAGCCCGCCAGAGCATCCGCCAGCGGGTGCATATCGCGCACCACCAGCGTGGCCCCCGCCGTCAGCCAGCGCCAGACAATGCCCTGCCCGGACACGTGAAACAAGGGTAATGACAGCAGCCAACGATCCCGAGGTTGAAAATCCATCAGCTGCAACACGCCTTCGGCGCTGGCCAGATGCCCGGCAAAACTGTGTGCGGCCGCTTTCGGTCTGCCGCTGGAGCCGGAAGTCAGGGTCAGCGTGGCCAACCGCTGGGCGTCCCAGCGCGGCGGATTCAGCCAGCGGGGTTCGGTAGAAGGAGGCGTTAAGCGGATAACGGTGGCCGGCAAGGTCGGCAACGCGTCTGGGCTAAAGGCAAAATCGATATCCAGCTCGGGCAACATCGTCGCCAGCAGGGTAGCAGGCAGCGCCGGATTCAGAGGCAGCAGTCGCGCACCGCACTGCAACAGCGCCAGGTAGGCCAACAACAGCGGATAACTGTTCTTGCCACACAGCGCAACGCCGCAACCGGGCTCTACCCCCTGATACTGAAAATCCGCCGCCAGCTTATCCACCTGACGCCGTAACACCAACCAACTCACCGGCTGATGACCGACAATCAGCGCCGTCGCCTGCGGACGCCGCTGCGCCCAATATCGCCACGGCCAGTCATTTAACTGCGCCATAAACACTCCAGCGCTTGCTGATCCAGTAGCGGCAGCTTGCTGTCCGGCCAGCGCCGCAGCAGCTGTGCCTGCATCAGATCCAGCGTGTCGAGTCCAGGCACAGTGGTCGGCGTCAGCCAGTGTGCGATGCGCGCCAACTGCGTCAGCCCCAGGCTGGATTCAATGCTGGAACTGATCACCGCCGTCAACCCCACCGCATGGGCCTGTTCCACCAGCGAGCGGCAACGGCTCAGGCTGCCGACCAGCGTCGGCTTAATCACTATCGCTGCCACGCCCGGTTCCGCCTGCACCACAAAATCGGCCTCGCGGACGCTTTCGTCCCAGGCAATGGCAATGCCGGTCACCTTAGCGAAATCCCGCGATTCATCGCGGGTTTTACAAGGTTCTTCAAGGAAAGCAATACGGTCACGCAGCACCGGGTTGACGTATTTAGCGAAACCATCGGCCTTGGCTCGCGTCCAACTGCGGTTGGCATCCAGCCGCAGTCGGAGATCCGGCAGGGCTTCCAACAGCACGTTGACGATCATGCCGTCGCGCACCGCTTCATACAGCCCGACCTTCACCTTGGCGACCTTTTCCCCCGGCAAGGCGGTTAATACCTCGAACAGCTCATCGGGGTCACCGGTGCACAGCGGCGCCTTGCGGTAATCGGCCTGCAGCGGCAGCCGCTGCTCAAGTTCCGCCAACGCACAGCTGATGCCGAACGCCACCGAAGGTAACGGGCTTTCTGCCGGTAATGCCCCGCCTTGCCAGCTTTGAAGCCAGCTCAGTGCGGCCTGTTCGGCCTGCGTCAGTGTTTCCTGGCTGAACTCCGGCAGTGGCGCGATCTCACCCCAGCCCTCCTGTTCACCCTGCTGCAGATGGATCAGCAAGCCATCGCGGGTTTTCAGCCGCTGGTTGCGCAGCACTACGCCAGCGTCCATCGGCAGGCTGTAACGGTAAACAGCCGCGTTACGTCTAGCCGTGTTCATTACGGATTACGCTTGAATTTGCTGAAGTCTGGCTGGCGCTTTTCGTTAAATGCGTTGCGCCCTTCCTGGCCTTCGTCAGTCATGTAGAACAGCATGGTGGCGTTACCCGCCAGTTCCTGCAGACCGGCCTGACCGTCGCAGTCGGCGTTCAGGGCCGCTTTCAGACAGCGCAGCGCCATCGGGCTGTTCTGCAACATTTCACGGCACCAGCGTACGGTTTCTTTTTCCAGCTCCGCCAGCGGTACCACGGTATTGACCAGGCCCATGTCCAACGCCGCAGCAGCGTCATATTGACGGCACAGGAACCAGATCTCGCGGGCTTTCTTCTGACCGACAATACGCGCCATGTAAGAAGCGCCCCAACCGCCGTCGAAAGAACCGACTTTCGGACCGGTTTGGCCGAAAATGGCGTTGTCCGCCGCAATGGTCAGGTCACACATCATATGCAACACGTGGCCACCGCCGATCGAATAGCCGGCGACCATCGCCACAATCGGTTTCGGACAGGTGCGGATCTGACGCTGGAAGTCGAGCACGTTCAGGTGATGTACACCGCTGTCGTCCTGATAGCCGCCGTAGTCGCCACGTACTTTCTGATCGCCACCGGAGCAAAAGGCCTTGTCACCGGCACCGGTGAGGATAATGGTGCCGATCCCGTCGTCATAACGGGCATTGGACAGCGCTTCGATCATCTCTTTTACCGTATGCGGCCGGAACGCATTGCGCACCTGCGGGCGGTTGATGGTGATTTTGGCAATGCCGTCGCTCGACTTGTGATACAGGATATCTTCAAAATCACCGGAGCAATCCTGCCAGTCGATGGCGGCATACAGTTGTTCTTCATTCGGATAGAGCATGTTCTGTTCCTTTAACCAGGGTTAACGAGAAAAGTGCGCAGCTCGGCGGCGAAATCTTGCGGATTGGCCAGGTGCGAGTTATGCCCGGCCTGCGGCACGATGCGTAACGGCAACCCGGCATCGCGCGCCAGCTGTTGAAATTTGTGATCGTCAGCACCGCACAGCACCACCAGCGGCACCGCCAGTTGTTGCAGCTGTGGCGCCAGAGAGGGCTGTCTGCCCAGCGAAGTGGCTTCCAGCATGTCCGCCACGGCCGCGCCGGCATTGTCAGAACGGGCGTCGATCAACGCTTCACGGTGCACCGCACTGAGATTGGCGAACACCGGCTGCTGATACCAGTCTGCCAGCACCTCGGCGAGTGGCTCACGGCGAAAACGTTCGGCCCAGGCGGCATCATGCGCCAACCGCTGCTCGCGCTGTGCGGCATCGGCCAACCCTGGGTTGCCCCCTTCAATAATGATGCCCTGCAAGCCACGGGTTTCACCGTGGCAGGCGTGGTACATAGCAATACGTCCGCCCAGCGAATAGCCCACCAGCCAATAGCGTTCGATACCGTGCATTTGCAGGGTGGCGCTGATCTGCGCGCTGATATCGTCAAAGCTGGTGCAGACAACCGCAACGGAATCCCCGTGGCCGGGCAGGTCGATCGCCAGCGATGGCCACTCCGGACAGCGTGAAGCAATCACTCGCCATTCATTATTATTGCCCAACAGGCCGTGCAGCCAGATCAGCCATGGGCGATCGGCCTCACCCTGTTGCAATACTTTGGTTGCCAGCATCATTGCTCCGCCATCTGTTGCACCAGATGCTGCAGCGTCTGCGCGCCATCACTCGGCGGCACCTGCAGCTCAATCAGCGTGGCACCACTATGGCGCCAGCCCTGTTCCACCGCCTGCAGCAGTTGCCCCCAATTTTCCGGGCAGGCGTAAGCCAGCTGGAACATCGCCGCCGCATGGCTGAATTCGACGTCCTGCGGCATGCAGTAAAACCGCTGCCGATCTTCTTCCGGCGTCGGCAGCAGTGAGAAAATCTGGCCGCCGTTGTTATTCACCACGATCAACACCGTCGGTGCAGAACATTGACGCAGCAACGCCAGCGCGTTCAGGTCATACAGCGCAGAGAGATCCCCCACCACCGCCAGCGTCGGTTTGGCGGTTGCCCGCTGTACGCCTGCCGCCGTGGAGATCAGGCCATCGATACCGCTGGCCCCGCGATTGCTGAATACCGGGTAACCGGCCGGCAAGCGGGTCAATGCATCAATCAACCGCACGATCAGACTGTTGCCGAGGAACAGTTGGCCGTTTTCCGGCAGTAATTCCGGCAGTCGGTGGGCTAACTGCGCCTCACCAAAGCGGTTAACCAAATGGCCGGAGACGGCATCCAGCGCGTTGTCCGCCAGCCGAGTCAACTCATCGGCCCACGGGGAACGCGGTTGCGCCGGGTGCAGTTCAAGCCACTGCGCCACGCTGGCACGAATGCGACGTCCACGATGCTGAGCCGGATCGAGCCGCCCCGGTAAATCGTCGATCAGCCAATACTCCTGCGGCCGACACTGCTCCTGCCACTGCAACAGGCGCTTGCCGGTCAGGCTGCTGCCGAACTGCACCACCAACTGCGCATCGGCCAGCAGCTTTTGCGCCTGTGGCTGAGCCAGCCATAAATCGGCGCAAGGCAGCGGCTGCCCGGTCTGAGACAGTACGTCACCAATCAGCGGCCAACCGAGCAGCTCGGCCCATTGGGCCAGTTGCTCGCCCTCTTCCGCGCTCATGCGCCCCGCCACTATCACGCCACGCTTTTGCCGCCAGAAGAACCAGTCCGGCTGCTTGAGCACCTGGTGCGGATCCATTTCCCGCAGCCAGGGACGACTGTCTTGCCACCAGTCGCCGAGCGTCGCCGACCAGTCGGCATACTGCTGCTCATCACCGCCGTACAGTGGTTCGGCAAACGGGCAATTAATATGCAAAGCGCCGTGCTGAAGACGCGCCATCGCGCTGTCGACGGTGGACACCAGCCAACGGGCAGGAATGTCCGTCGTCGGGCGCGGCAGGTCAATACTCAGCGCCGGGTGGCTGGCATACAGACCATTTTGGCGGATCGCTTGGTTGGCACCGCAGTTGATCAGTTCAGGCGGCCGATCGGCGGTGAGAAACACCAACCGTTCACCGGTCAGCCCGGCTTCGATCAGGGAAGGGTAAAGATTGGCTGCCGCGGTACCGGAAGTGACGATCACCGCCACCGGCTCCCGCGATGCCTTCGCCAGGCCAAGCGCCAGATGGCCCAGCCCGCGTTCATCAAAATGGGTATGGCAGATAAAAGACTTGTTAGCCGCCGCCGCGAGCGTCAACGGCGTGGAGCGTGACCCCGGAGCGATACAGACATGTCGCACTCCATGGCGGGCCAGCGCTTCCAACAGCAACGCCGCCCACCGGCGATTAAAAACACTTGTCGACATAATTCGCTCACAAGTCGGTTAACAGAATCGTCCCATGGCCCCGCCAATCGACGGTGTGCCAAAAATGATGTTCTGCATTATATGAGTAGTTATCTTTACGACTTTTGCGCCAGCGCAAAAACGCCGTATATCCCGGTGACTTTATGATAGACAATCAATTGATTTTGAACAAAAAATAAACATAAAAATCACAAACAGTTTACACTCACCGCGCCATTCTCTCAATGAATCCAGAACAACCGCAGGGAAATTCAGGCCAGGCTTAGGGTTGCAGCAAGCTCAGCAACCCGGCGGCCTTGTTTTCAATTTCCTGCCACTCTGCGGCGGCGTCAGAACCGGCCACGATGCCCGCGCCGGCATACAGCCACAATCCCTGGTCATCGAGCTGCGCGCAGCGCAGGGACACACAAAACTCACTGCGGGAAGAAGACAGGTAACCGGCAGATCCGGCGTACCAGCCACGGTCGAAAGGTTCATGTTGCAGGATAAACTCGCGGGCCGCCTGGCGTGGGAGCCCGGCAACCGCCGCCGTGGGCTGCAAGCGCTGCAGGCAATCGGCATCGTCACCCTGGTTGAGCCGGCCTTCAATACGACGCCGCAGATGCTGCACCTTACGCAAGCGCACCACTTCCGGCGGCAACACATCCACCGCATCGGCTCCCCCCTGCAGACGCTGGCAGATGTCATCCACCACCAGCAGATTCTCATGCTGGTTTTTGCCATCCTGCAACAACCACTGCGCCAGCGCCTGAGCCTGCTGTCGATCGGGGTGATTGACCACGGTGCCCGCCAGCGCCTCCGTCTGCAAATGACGGCCGTTGCGCAGATACAGCCTTTCCGGGCTCGAGCCAAGAAAGGCGCAATCTGCATCAAAGCGCAGCATAAAGTGGTAGCAACGGTGGTTTACACGGCGGCTGGCATCCATCATCGCCGGTGCAGACAGCGGGCAATCCAGCGTCAGTAACGTGCTGCGCGCTAACACCACCTTCTCCATCTGTTGCCGACCTATCGCTTGTAGCGCGTCGTGCAGCATGATTTCCCACCCAGCACTATCCGGTTGATGCTGCACCTGGGTCACCTGCGCCTTTAATGGCGTGATGGGCCTTGCCACCGAGAGTTGCTTCAGCCAGTGGCCGGCTAACGCCGCATCTTCACGCAGCGAGCTGGCAGAAAACAGATTCAGGGTTAATTGTGTTTCACCGTCACGGCTCAGAATTTCCAGCCGTGGCAAAAATAAATGGGCTACACCATCAAAAGCATTCAACCCCCAAACCCGTGCTCCCTCATGCTCCCTGAGAAATGCCTGAGCCTGCTGTGGCTGGCTAAACTGACGCACTGCGCCGCAGACTGCCGCCTCCTCATGCCCATCACGATGACGCCAGTAAAACTGCGGGAATGCCGCTTGCGCCGCCAGCCACTCCAGTAAATTGTCGGCTAACGATGCCGGTACCGGAAGTGAAAGCTGCCGGAAACCGCCCACAGCAGGCAAATGTTGTTCAAGCTGCTGGCGTAACCGCCTCAGCAATCCCGAAAGTTGTTCCACGACCACCTCAATAACCAAGCTTAATGTAGGGAATTATACGGCAAATCAAGACGGGACGGCGGAAAAATAGCGTTGGAGATCAACCTCAGCGACCTTTAATTGTTTATTAAAATTAAACAATTAGCTCAAAAAACGGCCAGTACGCCATTATGCAGCTATACTGAGAAGGCATGTTCCTGCCTGCTGCGAACCCACGCCAAATCTGCCCGGCGCTAAAAACAGGATATTCACGATCTCCCAGCGGTTTCACCGGCTGCCCTTTGGGTCAGATGTAAGGAGCTTTTGTGTGAAAGAAATATTAATCAATTGGTTAAAAAAACAACGCAGAACACCGAAAGTAAAATCTTTACCTGCCCGGCGCGGCAAGGGCGAACCCGAGCCTAGCGGCGGAACGATCAAGGCCGAGCTGTTTTCTGTCGATCAAATGGAACGCTATGGCCAACGTCTGGCGCGTTCCCATAAGCTGGCGACGCGTAAGACTCCCTACTACTTGCTGAAACGACTGGATGATAACGAGCGCATCCTGGCGGAAAGCTGCCATCAACTCAGCAATGGCAAGAAAGCCAGCATGACCCCCGCCGGCGAATGGCTGCTGGATAACTACTATCTGATCGAAGAACAAATCCGCGTCGTACGCCATCATCTGCCGAAAACCTTCGGCCGTGGCCTGCCGCAATTGGGCCCGCCGCATAACTGTCCGCGCATCTATGACGTCGCCTCGGAAGCCATTGCACACGGCGACGGCCGCTGGGATGCCGAGAGCCTCACGCGCTATATTGCTGCCTATCAAAAAGAGGTCAATCTGACGCTGGGGGAACTCTGGGCGCTGCCCGGAATGTTACGCCTGGCGTTGATCGAAAACCTGCGGCGCGTCAGCGTTGAGGTGGCACAGTCGCAGCAGGAACGCAATCTGGCCGACAGTTGGGTGACTAAAATGCTGGAATCGGCGGAAAACGATCCGGCCAATCTGATCGTGGTCATTGCCGACATGGCGCGATCCAATCCCCCGCGGACCAGTGCCTTCGTCGCCGAGCTGGTTCGCCGTCTGCAGGGCCACGGCACCATGCTGGCGTTGCCGCTCACCTGGGTGGAGCAGCGGCTGGCGGAAGTCGGCCTGACCTCCGACGAATTGATCCACCGCTTTAACCAGCAGTTGGCGGTCAGCCAGCTGTCGGTCAGCAACAGCATTTCCGGCCTGCGCCAACTGAGCGAAATGGACTGGGCTGAATTTGTCGAAACCATGAGCCAGGTGGAACAAACCCTGCGTCAGGATCCGGCCGGGGTTTACCCGTTGATGCATTTCACCACCCGTGACAACTACCGCCACGTGATTGAAATGCTGGCGCGGCATTGCCCACACAATGAAGTGCAGGTTGCCCAGCATGTGCTGAATATGGCGCGCATTGCGGCTGAAATTCCCTCCAGCGATCCACGTTGCAACCACATCGGCTATTACCTGATTGACGATGGTCGCCCGGAGCTGGAGCAACAGCTTGATGTGCACCTGGGCCGTATTACCCGGCTGCGCCATGCGTTGAGTCAGGCGCCGCTGCTTTCCTGGCTCGGCAGTCTGAGCCTGATCACCACCGCCTGCTGCGCCGAGCTGCTGCGCCACGCTTACAGCACCGGTATCAGTTGGGGGCTGGCGCTGTTGTTTTTCCCCATGGCGATCGTCATCAGCCAATTCGTGCTAAACCTGCTCAGCGAGGTCACTACCCGCAGTCGCACCCCACAACCGTTGCCGAGGCTCGATTTCTCCTGCGGTATTCCGGCCGAGTTCCGCAGCCTGGTGGTGATACCGACGCTGATTGACAGCAAAAGTGGCGTCGATAAGCTGATCAATGCACTTGAAGTCTGTTACCTGGGCAACGCGATGAAACATCTGCACTTTGCCCTGCTTACCGACTTCAACGATGCCCCGCAACAGCAGCACGCAGACGATGCCGAACTGCTGGCCTATGCCAGCCAACAGATGGAGGCGTTGAACGGACGCTACCCTTGCGAAGGGCCCAGCCATTTTTTCCTGTTTCACCGCAACCGTGAGTGGAACGAAAAACAGGGCGTGTGGATGGGGCTGGAGCGTAAGCGCGGCAAACTGAATGCACTGAACGACTGGCTGCGCAACCGTGGCAACGCCTTCTGCACCCAGATTGGCGACGGGCTGGAAGTGCTGAAAAACGTCAAATACGTCATCACCCTGGACAGCGATACCGTATTGCCGCGTGAAAGCGCCCACCAGTTGATTGCCGCCATGGCTCATCCACTCAATCAGCCTCAGTATGACGCGCGTCAGCAACGGGTGGTGGAAGGTTATGCCATCCTGCAGCCACGCATGGCCGAGGAGATCCCAAGCTATGGTCAGGGCCGTTACGCCGCGCTTTGCAGCAGTACGCCGGGCAACGATCCCTATACGCTGATGGCCTCGGATATTTATCAGGATTTGTTTGGCGAAGGCTCGTTTATCGGTAAGGGAATTTACGACGTAGACGTGTTCTCGCACAGTATGAAGGGAACCTGTCCGCCGAATCTGGTGCTGAGCCACGACCTGCTCGAGGGGTGTTATGCCCGCTCCGGCCTGCTGAGCGACGTGCTGCTGTATGAGCAGTATCCCAGTAATTATCTGGTAGACGTGGCACGACGTTCGCGCTGGATCCGCGGTGACTGGCAACTGCTCAACTGGTTGCTGCCACGGGTGAAAACCGCAGACGGCAGCCGTACCGCCAACCCGCTGAGCACCCTGTCACGCTGGAAATTGTTCGATAACCTGCGTCGCAGCCTGACGGCACCCAGCCTGTTGTTGCTGCTGTTTTGCGGCTTCGTCTGGCTGCCGAATACCCGTTACTGGCTGGGGGTGTTTGCCATTATTCTGCTGCTGCCGACCCTGTTGGCGTTGGTGCAGGACATTGTTCGCAAACCCCCGCGCAGGCCGTTCCTGCAGCACCTGCTGTTGGCGCTGAAAGGCTCATTGCGCCGACTGTCACAGGTCGGACTGCGGCTGGCCACGCTGCCGCATGAAACGCTGTACAGCCTGAAAGCGATTACCGTCACCCTCTGGCGGTTACTTGTCACTCAACGCAACCTGCAGGAGTGGACCAGCTACGATCAATCCAAAGCCCGCCAGCAGGTCACGCTGAAAAACTTCTACCGCGCGATGTGGATCAACCCGCTGACCGGCCTGGTCCTTCTGTTCTTCACCCTGATGCATAACCCAATGGCGCTGTTTATCACTCTGCCACTGGCCGCCCTGTGGATGCTGGCGCCGTTGCTGTTGTGCTATCTCAGCCACGAACCCCAGCGCAGTAAAACCGCCATTAACGATGAACAGCGGCGCTTCCTGCGCCATACCAGCCGCCAGACCTGGGACTTCTTCAATACCTTCGTCAATCAGCAGGAGAACTGGCTGCCGCCGGATAACTATCAGGAAATACCGGAGCCGGTCGTCGCGCACCGCACTTCACCGACCAATATCGGGCTGTCGCTGCTGGCGAACCTCACTGCCTATGACTTTGGTTATCTGACGCTCAGTGAGGCACTGCGGCGTATCGAACTGACGCTCAATACCCTGGACCGCATGGAACACTATCGCGGCCACCTGTACAACTGGTACGACACTCGCACGCTGGAACCTCTGACCCCACGTTATATCTCCAGCGTCGACAGCGGCAACCTGGCCGGTCACCTGCTGACCCTCAGCGCCGGCCTGCCGGCCCTGGCCCACCAACCGGTCATTGACCCGCAACAGATGCTGGCCGGGCTGGGCGACAGTTTGCAGCTGCTGGAGCAACATTGGGGTAACGCTGCGCCGAAAAACCTGCCGAAGTTGCGCAACCACTGGGAGCGAGCGCACCATAGCCACCCCGCCGCCCTGCTGGCGGAGCTGAATGCCATGCGCAATTACAGCAACGGGCTGCAAGAGCCGGCACTGAATCACGATGAAGAAACCCAACGCTGGGCCGGCGCTCTGCATCAGCAGCTCAACGAACTCTGTGCCGAATGGGCGCAGTGGTGCGACTGGCTGAGCGACGGTCTGTCAGAACTGGAACAGGTGCCCAGCCTGCACTGGCTGGCTAACCCACCGGAAACATTGAAGCTGTCGCCGGAGCAGCAGAGCCAGCTAGATGCAGCCAGCGCCCTGGCGCAGGAACGACTGACCCAGTTGTACCGCCTCCAGCAGCGGCTGGAAAAAATGGCGCAGATGGACTTCCACTTCCTGTATGACGAATCGACCCATTTACTGACCGTCGGCTTTAACTGCGATCAAAACCGGATGGACAGCAGTAAATACGATCTGCTGGCATCGGAGATCCGCCTGACCAACTACGTCGCTATCGCCACTAACCAGGTACCGCAGCGCAGTTGGTTTGCGCTTGGCCGCTTGTTCACCGTGATCGACCGTGAACCGGCGCTGATGTCGTGGAGCGGTTCGATGTTTGAATACCTGATGCCGCAGTTGGTGATGCCCGCCTACCCCGATTCGTTGCTGGTGCAAATGTGCCGGGCGGCGGTGGAACGGCAAATTGCCTGGGGCAAGGAACGCGGCGTGCCCTGGGGCATTTCCGAATCCGGCTACTTTGGCTTCGATGCCGATCAGAACTACCAGTATCATGCCTTTGGCGTGCCCGGACTGGGCCTGAGACGCGGGCTGGGTGACGATATGGTGGTCGCACCTTACGCCACGCTGATGGCGTTGATTGTCGATCCGCACGCCGCCTGCAATAACCTGGTCACGTTGGAACAAAACGGCGCCAAAGGCCGCTATGGTTTCTACGAGGCGCTGGATTACACCACTGCCCGCCTGAGCCGCGGCCAGTTGTACGTAATTATTCGTTCTTATATGGCGCACCATCAGGGCATGAGCTTCCTGGCCCTGTCGCACCTGCTGCTGGATGCGCCGATGGTGGCGCGCTTTGCTGACTATCCGGCATTCCAGTCGACACGCCTGCTGCTGCAAGAACGGGTGCCGGATGCGGTTGAGCTGTACAGCACCCGCCGCCACTTCGAAACCCATGAGGGCACCATTACCCCGGCCAGCTTCGCCGCACGCGAATTCAACCGGGTGGACTCGCCGATCCCGGAAGTACAGTTGCTGTCCAACGTCAATTATCACCTGATGCTGACCCAGGCGGGCGGCAGCTACAGCCGCTGGCAGAACCTGGCGCTGACCCGCTGGCGTGAAGATGCCACCTGCGATAACTGGGGCGCTTTCTGCTACCTGCGCGATCCGCAAACCGGCGAGGTATGGAGTAATACCTGGCAACCGATCGGCGGTGCGGCCAAGGGGTACAGCGCCGTATTCAACGATGCCGGCGCCGAGTTCCAGCGCCAGCAGGGCGCGTTGTCGGTCAAAACGCAGATCGTGGTGTCACCGGAGGATGATATCGAGCTACGCCGGGTGACGCTGATCAACCGTGGTAAACAGCCGCGGACTATCGAAGTCACCAGCTATGCGGAAGTGGTGCTGGCACCGGCCGGTAACGATCTGGCTCACCCGGCCTTCAGCAACCTGTTTGTGCAAACCGAGCTGCTGGCGGATCAGGACGCCATTTTGTGCCACCGCCGCCCACGCGAACCGCAAGAGAAATGCCCGTGGTTGCTGCACATGATGACGGTACAGGGCCGCACCAGCCAAACGTCGTTTGAAACCGACCGTGCCAAATTTATCGGCCGTGGTCGTACCCCGGCCAACCCCCAGGCGCTGTATCAAAATACGCCTCTGAGCAACAGCGCCGGTCCGGTGATTGACCCGATCATCGCTATTCGCCAGCGCGTGGTGTTGGAACCGAACGTGCCGCTGACGCTGGATATTTTCTATGGCGTCTGTGAAGACCGCGTCAGCAGCCTGGCGATGCTGGAAAAATACCGCGACCGTCATCTGGCGGACCGCGTGTTTGAACTGGCCTGGTCACACAGCCAGGTGGTGCTGCGTCAATTGAATGCCAACGAGGAAGACGCCAACCTGTTCAATCGCCTGGCCAGCGCGGTGGTGTTCCCGGCGCAGGAAATGCGTGCTGCCAGCAACGAGATTATCCAAAACCGCCGTGGCCAGTCAGGGCTGTGGGGACATTCGATCTCCGGCGATCTGCCTATTGTGCTGCTGACCGTCACCGACGGTGAAAATATCGAGCTGGTGCAGCAACTGATCCAGGCGCACAACTACTGGCGTCTGAAAGGGCTGCAGGTAGATCTGGTGATCCTCAACGAAGACGTCGGCGGCTACCGCCAGGAGCTGCAAAATCAGATCATGAGCCTGATCGCCGCCGGGATGGAATCTACCCAGACCGACAAACCCGGCGGCATCTTCGTGCGCACCAGCGAACATATGTCACCGGATGATCATCGCCTGCTGCTCAGCGTGGCGCGGATTTATCTCGACGATCGCCGCGGTGGACTGACCGAACAGCTCAATCAGCGCCTGCAACTGCCGCAGATCCTGCAGCAACCGCTGTCGCCGGTGACCGCTTCATCGAAACTGGCCACGGTGGACAATTTGCCGCGCAACCTGCATTCGCCGCAGTTGCCCGCCATTGATGCACTGCAGTTCTATAACGGTCTCGGCGGCTTCTCGGAGGATGGTCGTGAATATGTGATTGCGATGAATGAAAGCAAAATCACCCCCGCGCCCTGGTCAAACGTGATAGCCAACCCGATGTTCGGCTCGGTGATCTCGGAAAGCGGTCAGGCGTACACCTGGTACGAAAACGCCCATGAATACCGCCTGACACCGTGGGATAACGATCCGATCTGTGACCGCAGTGGGGAAGCCTTCTATCTGCGTGATGAAGAGAATGGCCATTTCTGGTCGCCCACACCGCTGCCCGCCCGCGGCCGTGGCCACTATCTGACCCGCCACGGTTTCGGCTACAGCGTGTTTGATCACCGCGAAAACGGCATCGACAGCCAGCTCACCGTGCTGGTGGCCAAAGAGGCACCGGTCAAACTGTTCCTGCTGACGCTGACCAACACCTCCGGGCGCACCCGCAAACTGTCTGCCACCGGCTACGTGGAATTTATCCTCGGCGATCTGCGGCAAAAATCCGCCATGCACATCGTCACCCAGGCGGCAACGCCCGAGAGCGGCTGCGGTATCCTGGCCACCAACCATTACGGCAGCAGCGGATCGGAACGCACGGCTTTCTTTGGCGTGACCGGTGTGCACTGTTCGATCAGCGGCGATCGGCGTGAATTTATTGGCCGCAACGGATCGCTAACCAACCCGGCGGTGCTGAAGCTGCGACGGCTGTCTGGCAAGGTAGGCGCAGCCATGGATCCCTGTGGTGCGGTACAGTCGGCCATCAGCCTGATCGACGGCGATCAGCGCAGCTTTGTATTTGCCCTCGGCCTGGGGCAAAACGCCGATGAGGCCCAGGCGCTGCTGCAAAATTACCTGCGGGAAGACAGCCTACAGGATGAACTGCAGCAGGTAGCAGCGCATTGGGACGGCATTCTCAACAAGGTGCAGATCGGCACGCCGCAGCCGGCCGTCGATCTGTTGGCCAACGGCTGGCTGCTGTACCAGACCCTGTCCTGCCGAATTCAGGCGCGCAGCGGTTACTACCAATCCGGCGGTGCCTTTGGCTTCCGCGATCAGCTTCAGGATACGCTGGCATTGACCCACGCCGCCCCTGAGCGCCTGCGAGAACAGATCCTGCTGTGCGCCTCACGCCAGTTTGTCGAAGGCGATGTGCAGCACTGGTGGCACCCACCACAGGGTAATGGGGTGCGCACGCGCTGTTCAGATGACTATCTGTGGCTACCGCTGGCGATTTGTCACTATCTGGACGCCACCGACGATCAAAGCATTCTGGATGAACAGGTAGGTTATCTGGAGGCACGCAAGCTGGCGCCGGGCGAGGAATCGTCCTACGAACAGCCGGCCCTGAGTGCAACGCAGGAAACCCTGTACCAGCACGGCGTGCGAGCGTTGAAACACGGCTTGACCTTCGGTGAACACGGTCTGCCGCTGATGGGCGCCGGTGACTGGAACGATGGCATGAATATGGTGGGCCTGGAGGGCCGCGGTGAGAGCGTGTGGCTTGGTTTCTTCCTGTTCCATATTCTGCAGCGCTACGGCGAACTGGCGCAACGCCGTAACGACGCCGACCTGGCCACGCAGTGTCGTCAACAGGCAGCCACCCTGCGCGATAATCTGCGCGACCACGCCTGGGACGGCGAATGGTATCGCCGGGGCTATTTTGACAGTGGGGAACCGCTGGGATCTCATCAGTCGGCCGAGTGCCGTATCGATGCCATCGCCCAGAGCTGGTCTGTGCTGTCCGGGGCCGGCGATCAGCCACGCAGCCTGCAGGCCATGCAGTCACTAGACAAACACCTGGTCGACGATCAGGCCGGTCTGATTAAATTGCTGACCCCGCCGTTTGACGGCAACGGCCCTAATCCTGGCTATATTCGCGGCTATCTGCCCGGCGTGCGGGAAAATGGCGGCCAGTATACCCACGGCGCCGTATGGGCGGTGATGGCCTTTGCCGAGATGGGCAACATTGAACGCGCCTGGGAATTGATGGCGCTGATCAACCCGATCAACCATAGCCTGGACAGCACTGCCGCCGAGCGCTACAAGGTCGAGCCTTACGTGGTCACCGCCGATATTTACGCGGTGGCACCGCATGTTGGCCGTGGCGGCTGGAGTTGGTATACCGGTTCGGCCGGCTGGATGTACCGGCTGATCCTCGAGTCTCTGCTGGGGCTGAAACGCCATGGCGATCGGCTGACCGTCAACACCCGTCTGCCGGCCGACTGGCCGCAGGTGACGGTTAACTATCGGGAAGGTGGCAGCGAGTATCAGTTGACCGTTCGCCAGGGACAGGGAGATGCGCAGGTGACTGTCGACGGTGAAAAACAGCCGGAGGCCGTGATCACACTGCTGGACGATGGGAAAATCCATCAGGTGGAGGTCACGCTGGGGCAGTAAACGTCAGGGCGCGGCGGTTGCCACGCCCACCTTCTGACAGGCGTTATTTACGCGCCAGCAGCAAGCCCAGTACCAGACCGACCGTCGCGCCGATGCCCACGCTGTGCCATGGGTTTTCACGCACGTAACCGTCGGTGCGGCAAACCGCATCCTTGGCTCGCGCATAGTAGGACTCGGTAGAGTCAGCCAGTCGTGACTTGACCTCGCTCAACGCCTCTTCGGCATGAGCCTTGATGTCAATATAGGCCTGATCGGCACGATCGCCGGAGTACTTCAACACTTCTTCCAGCGTGTCGCTCAGCATTCTCAGATCGTCATCGAGCGTGGTTTGATCCGTATCCGTATTTCTCGCCATGTTAAGTTCTCCGTGATAAAAAATGAAACGGCCCTTAACTATAGACAAGGATCACCGCTGTTCGCCATCAGACTATCGGCTAAAATCAGAACACCAGCTGTACCTTGGCCGCCTGACTCTTGTCACCGGCAAAGGTCAACGCCTGTGCCAGTTGCTGATTATCAAACTCGGCAGACAGTAGCGGCAACGGATTGACGGTCCCCTCGGCCAACCAAGCCACCGCCAAATCAAACTCTTCAACAAAACGAAACGATCCCAGCAAAGTCAACTCCTTGGCGATCAGCAACATCAGTGGGAAGTCCGGGAAACTGCCACCCATGCCTACCTGCACTACCGTACCCTTGGCGCGGGTGACTTCCAGACAACGCTGCAACGACAACGGGTGGCCGGAAACTTCAAAAGCGATATCAAAGACCCCCTTTTCCTGCTGATAGAGGCTAAAATCGTCATTGCCGGCATGCAGACAACGGGTCGCCCCCATTTTCTGGGCAATATCCAGGCAACGCGGGCTGAGATCGGCACAGACAATTTCGTCGGCGCCCAGAGCCTTCAATGCCGCCACCAGCAGGCAGCCAATCGGACCGACACCGGAAACAAACACCTTTTTTCCTTTAACCTCACCCGGCTGTTTCGCCGCGTGGATCGCCACCGCCAGGGGTTCGGCAAACACCATCACCTTTTCATCGCGATCGGCATCGAAGGCAATGCACTGGGCGCTATCGACCACCTTGTACTGAGTAAAGGCACCGTCAACATGCGGGAAATACATTGCGCTACCGAAGAAACGCATTTGGGTACACTGGTTTTGCTGGCTCGCCAGGCAATACTTGCACTGCCCACAGGGTTTACTGGGGTTTAACGCCACCTTCTGCCCCACCGGCAGCCGCGCTGTATCACTGGCCACCACTTCACCGATCACCTCATGGCCGAGCACCATCGGCTGCCGCACCTGAAAACTGCCGACTTTGCCTTCCTGGTAATAATGCAGGTCAGAACCGCAGATGCCACCACGGGTGATTTTCACCAGCGTGCCAATCCCCTGATAATCCACTTCCTGCTCCACCACCGCCACGTCATATTTGCCGTTCACCACGCAGGATTGGGTTTGAATTTTCATCATAATTTCCCTTGAGCAGGCGGCTAGACCGCAGCGGACATGCCGCCATCGACAAACAGCAGATGACCATTAACAAAATCCGAGGCTTTGGACGACAGGAACACCGCCGCGCCGATCAGCTCCTGCGGATCACCCCAGCGGGCGGCCGGGGTACGCTTGGTCAGCCAAGCGGTAAATTCCAGATTGTCCGCCAACGCCTGGGTCATTTCGGTTTTGAAATAGCCCGGCGCGATACCATTGACCTGAATGTTGTAGCGTGCCAGCTCAACGCACATGCCGCGTGTCAGCATTTTTACCGCCCCTTTGGAGGCGGCATACGGCGTGATGGTGTCGCGGCCCAGTTCGCTCTGCATCGAGCCGATATTGATGATTTTGCCACTCTGGCGCTGCACCATATGGCGCGCTACGGCTTGTGACACCATAAATACCGCCTTCTGGTTGACGGCGATAATGTCGTCCCAGTCTTTTTCCGGAAATTCGGTAAACGGATGACGCCGCTGAATACCGGCGTTGTTGATCAACACATCAATCCCGCCGCTTTCCGCCTCGATTTTTTCTATCGCGGCATGAATAGCCTGTGAGTCGGTGACGTCGAAAGCCGCCGCATCGGCGCGGAACCCTTCACGGCGCAGTGTTTCAACCGCACGCTGGGCATTTTCCTGAGTGGTGGCATTGACCAGAATATGGGCGCCATACTGCGCCAGGCCACGAGCCAGCAGAAAACCAATGCCTCGAGAAGCGCCGGTAATCAGTATTTTTTTGTTATCCAGTGAAAATAAGGTGTTCATAACGTTCCCCGGCAATAGCATTTGGATAAGACTGACGCCTATCTCAGCGGATCGTCGTCGGTAAAAATGTGATAAAGATCACTTAAAACAGTGTTACTAAAAGCTGTTACCTTTAACGTGAAGCCACGCATTCACCCGGGGCAGGAAATTACTATATTTCATTGAAAAATATGTACTTTATACTTTACCGCGTCGATTGTTATCACCAGATCGATTTGTTAACATGGCAGGATTAGCCATCTTTCCGCTCCATCCTGTTAAGGCATTCTGATGAAGAACCAACGCGTCACGCTGCAGGACATTGCACTGCTCGCCGGTGTGACCAAAATGACCGTCAGCCGCTATCTGCGTACGCCGGAAAAGGTGGCGGCCGAAACCGCCGCGAAAATTGCCCAGGTGATGAAAGAAGTTAACTTCACCGACAGCGATGAGGCACGCTCAACTCAAAAACCGCGCATTGGCGTGTTGATCCCCTCCTTCAACAACCAGATTTTTGCCGATCTGCTGGCCGGTATCGAATCCATCACGCTGGAGCACGGCTATCAAACCCTGGTGGTGAACTATGACTACAGTCGTCAGCGGGAAGAAGAGCACATTATCCAGTTGCTGGCCTACCCCATCGCCGGATTGATCCTCACCGATTCAGAGCACACTCTGCGGGCGGAAAAATATCTGGCGGCGGCAAAAATCCCGGTGGCGCAGGTCATGGATCTTGAAGGGCCTGAAGGACGGATCGCCGTGGGGTTCGATAACTATCAGGCGGGTTTCGACATGACCGAAGCGCTACTCGCCAGCGGTAAACGTCAGGTGGTTTACTTTGGCGCCATGTCCGACGCACGCGACACCAAACGTTACCAGGGCTATTGCCGGGCGATGGAGAAGCAGGGGTTGATGCCGCGGCAAATCACGCCGCATCGGGTGTCGTCGGTCTCGGTCGGCTCCGACATGCTGGCGATGGCGCGACAGCTCTACCCCGATTTGGATGCTATCTTGTGCACCAATGACGATCTGGCGGTGGGCGTTTTGCAGGCGTGTCTGCGGCTCGGGCTGAAGGTCCCGCAGGATATCGCCCTGTCAGGTTTTCACGGTCTGGATATTGGTAAGGCTACCACGCCGGGGATCGCCAGCGTGATCACCCCAAGGTTTGATATGGGCAAGGTCGCCACAGAGATTTTGCTGAAACGCATCAAAGGGGTGCCGTGCATTGAGCGCGTTGACCTGCACTACCGCATTTCACTCGGCGGCACCATTTAAATCAGCGGTTAACATGCTCGGTAACAGCCGTTGTCTGTTTAGGTTTTTCTTTGCGCGCCGCCAGCCACAGGCCGCTGTTTTTCATCGCGTAGCCGAATACCAGCCCCACCAGTAAGGATAGAGTCACCAGCGGCCAGTTACCGCCACCGGCGAAGGTGGCGCAGGCGCCAATAAAGGTGCCGGGAACAAACCCCAACCACTGCTGCCTGGCCTGAATGCACATCAGGAAGGCCACCGCACCGGTCAACAGGTAGCCGAGCATGCTCCAAGCGGGTGCCAGTTCGCTGCCGTGAATGATCACCATCGCCCAAAAGATCCCGCTGCAACAGGTTAGCGTGCTGATCAACAACCCTTTCAGCCCGCCCTGTGGGCAAGCAAAATAGGCCGTACAGCCCAGGAAACCGGCCCAGCTGATCAGCCCCAGGCTAACAGCCACCCAGCCCCACACGCCGGACAGGATCCCGGTAGTCACAGCAATGGCAAAAATAACGTTCATAAACCGACCCGCAGCAGAGAAAGCGCGCAGTTTACTCGAAAATCGCCAATATCATGTGATGAAATTCACATAAAACATGTAATGAGAAACATGGTAATTACAGAGTTGTGGAATTTGTCACAAAAAAAACCAGCGTGGCAAGCACGCTGGAAATGACACACAACAACACCAGGGAAATCGGATCGCCACATTGCGCAGCGACTAGAGACTTATACCCTACCTACTTCAAGTTTCAGTCAATCAGACATTCAACTTGGAAGGCGACGGGTATCTCAGCGCGGGAAGCCCGCACGGGTCACCATGAAGCTCAAAATTAAGCACACCACGGCACTGACCATAAATAACAGATTGACCGCCAGATGCAGACTGGCATGGTCGATCACTACCCCCAACAGGATCGGAACCCAGTTGGCGATATAAGCAATAACGTAAAACAGTGAAATCAGTCTGGCATGGCTGGCCTTCGGCGAAATCAGGTTCACCAGCGTGGCACTGCCGACAAAAATCGCCCCGTAGGCATAACCGGCAATTACCATGCCAGCACTGGCCAGACCCAACGAGTGGATCTGAATGGCTTCGGCAAACACCACCACCGACAACGCCTGCGCCAGACAACCAAACATCAGCGAGTGGCGCGCATTAACGCGGCGACTCAGGATCTGGCTGATACCGGCAATCACCAGGTAAACTGCAATCACATAGCCGTAAACGCCGCGGCTATGCATGCCCAACAGCTTTTCCGACACGCTCGGACCAATCGCCAGAATACTGGCGGCTACCGCCCAACAGATAAACAACGCACCGGCACACAGGTAGAACTTGCCACCGGTAGCTCGCAGGCCGTCAGCCAACGAACTTTTCTCTGCTGCAGCATCACTCCCCTGCGCCCCGCTTAACGGCACGGCGACGGCTTCAACCGGCCATTTCAGCATCACGCCCAGCGCGGCCACGGCGGCCACCGCCATAATGATAATGAACGGCAGCGAAGTGGTATGGAACCCGGTTTGCAGCGCCACACCGCTGAAAATCGGTCCCAGCGCCAGACCGGTGGTGAATGACAGCGTGGCAATCAGCGCCGCATTTTTACCGCCGTCTTTCGGCCCAAAACGCACCAATGCAATGTTGGCCGCCCCGGTCAACGCCCCGGTGCCGATCCCGGCCAGCAAACGCGCCATAAACATCATCAAAAACGAATCGGCCATCGAGAACAACAGGGCCCCGGCCAGCACCACCAGCAAAGCCGGCACTATCATGCTGCGCAGGTCTTTCACCTTACCGGCCATGTTGCCCACGCCGAACAGCGAGATCAGCACACCGGCAGCATAGGCACCATAAATGACCGTCAGGCTGACCGAGCTTAACGCCAATTCATGTTGATAAAGCGGATAAAGCGGCGTCGGTGCACTGCTGTTGAGCAATGCAGACATTAATGCCAGGGCTAAAAACAGCAGTATGGCAAAATGCGACGTGCCCGAATTCGCTTTAGCCGCTTCATCAACAGCCACACCTTCAGACATTTTACTCTCCCGAAACAATCTGGATAAACGCTAAACCCTGAAACCAAACTCATCAGGAGACGCGTTCATCATACCTTTCGGGTATAACCGTCAAAATAGCCAAGAATGCATCATAGTGATTCATTAATGCATTCTGTTGCATGCAAAACTACACTGCTTCGGCCTTGGCGACCTTCGCTGGCGCACGTTTTAAAATAGCCAGCGCGCCGGAAAGTATAATCAGTGCCATACCACCCGCAGCAATATAAGACAGCGTCTCGCCAAACAGCAGATAGCCGAGCAGCGTGGAGAAAATGATGGTGCTGTAGGACAGAATGCTGACGATCACCGCGTTGCCGCTGCCATAGGCACGGGTCATGGTAATTTGCCCCATACTGCCAAAAACGCCGATGGCACCAACGCACAGCATCATGGCGCTATCCAGCGTGGTAAAGCCCACGACCGTCGTCATCACACCGCCCACCAGGGTGCCCACCAGCGAGAAATAAAACACCACCCGCAGTTCCGGTTCACCGCTGCGTACCAGTTTGCCGACGTTAAAATAGGCCAGCGCGGTCAACAGGCCAGACAACAGGCCAATCAGCGTAGCGGCATACTCACCGTTCGGCGTATCGGGGCGCAGCAACACCAGAATGCCGATAAAGCCCAGCAGCACCGAGAACAGCAGCTTGCCGGTCAACTGGCCTTTCGACGTCACAAAGGCGATCGCCGACTGGAAGATCGGGTTGGTGTAGCCCAGCGTGGTGGCGGTGGCGATCGGCAGGTGGATCAGCGAATAGAAACCGCAGTACATCGCCGCGTTACCAATGGCAGCGCGCTTCATATGCAGACCCAGATGCTGAGTGCGGAAACCGAGGTTTTTAACCTGAATTAACGCGGCAACGATCAGCACGTTAATCACAGAGCGGTAAAAAATGATGTCGAAAAAGCCGACTTTGGCCGAAGCCAGTTTGATGCTGGCCCCCATCAGCGCAAAGAACCCGCTGGCGACAACCATCCACAAAGCAACCATGATTCCCTCGGTATACCGCCCCAACGGGCAATAAAATAAAACGGGGCGAATGTATTCGCCCCCTACAGGTAATGCAACCGACAACACTGTAGCTTGAAAGATGCCGGGGATATTATTCGGCGGCTTTCACCGTCAAGGGCTTGTTATCAGCGCAGGCAAAGAATACCAGCATCTCGGCACCTTTATCGCCGGAAACGCCCTGATGCACGATATCTACCGTGTCGGTAAAGGAGTCGCCCTGCTTGAAGGTATGCTTCACGCCGGTTTTCTTAACCGTCAGTGAGACGCTGCCACCGGTCATATACACCGCGCTGATGCACGGATGGGTATGCCAGGCGAGCACCTTATTCGGCTCTACCCTGACCTTCAACATGGTGATCTGCGGGGCGCCGGCCGGGTAGTGCTGGTACGGCGAGCCTTCCCATGAGGTCTCGGTTTTCAGCAGGGTTTCTTTGGTAATGCCTTCGCCGTGATCGTCAGCGGCCTGGGCATAGCCCTGAAATGCCATCATTAATGCCAGAAGTGCCAGTTTATACATTGTTATCGCTCCATGACTACTGTGAACAAAATAGAATGGCGTGATGCAAAGACGATAATGACGGCTCCCGCAGTTTGTGGGCTACGTCCTTACAAGCCTTTGATACGCTGCTCGTATTCTACGATGCTCTCGGCATAGTATCGATTAGGCGCCACATGATTACCTACCAACACTTCTATCAAGAACGGCCCCTCATGCTCAGCCGCAGCGGCTAACGCTTCATCCAGTTCTTCCAGCGTGGCCGCCTTGGCAGAAGAAACCCCCAGGCTGTTGGCGAAGGCCTTCCAGTCGTGATTCGGCAGCGCCGTATAATCGGCTGAGACACCACGATTCTGCAAGGTATCAATGTGCATCGCACCGTGGGCGCAGTTATTCATCACCACAAAGGTCATCTTGACCTGATAACGAGCCGCAGTCTGGATCTCCATGCCGTGCATCAGCATGCAACCGTCGCCGGTGACCACCACGCAATCACGGTGCGGCGCCGCCAGCTTGATGCCAATACCGGCACAAATCGCCCAGCCCATCGGTGCCAGGGAACTTGAGGTATGGTAATCACCACGCCCGCTGGCCAGCCAATGGTGTGCCATAAAGATCCGGTGAGCACCAGAGTCGACCACCACGTTAGTGTCCTGATTCATGCGGCTGCGAATGCGTTTGATGGCATCGCCGGGGTACATATTGGCTTCACCCAGGGCAAGACGCGCCTGTAAATCGGGCCGTTGTTGCTCCAGCGGCAGTGAACGCACCTGTTCTAGCCAGCCATTGCGCAAACTTTTGATGCCGGCCAAATGCGCATCTTCGTCGCTGACCGCATCCAGCAGGTGGTGCAGCGTGCCGGTCAGGCTGGAGAAAATCTGCATGTCCGGCTGATAGTGCGAACTGACCTTGTCAAAATCTTCATCAATCACCACCAGCGTTTTGGTGCCATGCAGCCGTGGATTCCAGTTCAGGCTGTCGCGCTGGCTGAGATCGCAGCCCAGCACCAGCAACACATCGACTTCATCACCATTGATGGTTTCCACCGCCCGGGTATGGCCAGCGAAGCCGTACAGCCCCAGCGCCAGCTCGTGCCCTTCGGGAAAAGCGCCCTTGCCGGACAGCGTAGTGGCGACCGGCAGACGGTATTTCTCCGCCAGGCGCAACAACAGTGCGGCATCCAGCGGGTTATTCATGCGGTTTCCCACCAGGCAGGCAACGTTCAGCCCGCGCAGCAGATAATCGTCCACTACCTGCTCCAGCGCCTGCTGGTCGATCGCCGCTTCGCGGCACTGCGGCGTACGCTGCGGGCTGGCTTCATAATTGCCAGCCACCCCTTTCTTTTGCATATCGACCGGCACGCTTAAATAAGCGCGGCCTTTACGCTGGGTGTTCAGGCAGGACAAACTGCGCCGCAGCTCGTGCTGCAACGTAAGGTTATTTTTCACTTCTATGGCGGCGGAAAGCAGCGGTTTGACGATAGTCAGCTCATCGATGCCGCTATTGCTACCGTCCTGGAAAGCGCCCTGCGCTTCATGATAAGTGGCGATCCCGCCGGCCAGATACAGCACCGGGATTTTATCGGCCTGTGCCGCGGCCATTGCCGGCAGGAAATTCATGGTGCCGGGGCCGGAGATACCCAGACAAACGCCAAATTTGCGGTTAGCACGGGCGTAGCCATCGGCCATAAAACCGCAGGCGGTTTCATGAGCGCCGACGATGCCGGTAATGGCTGAATGTTCAATGGATTTAATCAGTGGGTACACCAGCTTGCCGGGTACCAGGAATATGTGCTGAATGCCGCGTGCTTCAAGACTCTGGATAATCACTTCAGCGTTACTTTGCTCTGCCGCTTTCGCGCCGGGCGTTGCAATAACCCTGACACCGTCCGCAGTTGCCAGTGCAACGGGGGTGTATAACTTCTCTGCGTGAGACTCCATTTTTAATGTCCAGTCGTGGTAGGCCAACCTGATTCAGAGTCGATCCCACCAGGCTGTTAGCCAACAGAGACAGGCTCTCATACGCATCTGTTTATGCGTTTAGGGTAACACTGGCACGAAATGTGCGCCAGATCACAGCATAAACGTTGATAAGCATAAAGATTGTCGGGTAAAAATAAAGATGCAAAACTGCTTCACGTTGATGCATTTATTCATATCCTGAAACATAATAAATAATTATGATACGCGGGCTCCATTTGCAGCCTAAACCAGAGCCAGTACGGTTGCGCAAGAATGAACATCGACAAGGCCGATAAGCCTGTACAAAGGAAATGGCATGATGAATTGGGATGACGCACGCTTCTTCCTGGCAGTAGCACGCTGCGGCACTTTACGAAAGGCCGCCAATGAACTACACGTCGACCAGGCCACCGTCGGACGGCGCATTACCGCTTTTGAAGAGAGCCTCGGCTCCAAGCTGTTTATCCGTACGCCAAAATCATTTTCCCTCAGCCCTCTGGGCGAGGAAATGCTGGCGGACGTCATGAATATGGAAAACGCCGTGCAGGCGATTGGCCGTAAAGCCACCAGCGGCGACGACAGCCTGTGCGGCAATGTGCGCATCGCCACCACCGATACCATGGCTGAGGCCTTTGTCATCCCGGCGCTGAAAGCACTGCGGGAGCAACACCCGTTAATCACCGTCACCATGCTGACGGCGGTGAATATCTCTGATATTTCCTACCGTGGGGCAGATCTGGCGATCCGCGGCGCGCGGCCCGAGTCCGATGAGCTGATTATCAAACGCATGGCGACCATCGAAATGGGCCTGTATGCGACGCAGGACTACCTCGACAAACACGGCCTGCCGACCAAGGGCGACCATCTGCGCGGTCACGATCTACTGATGTTCCCGCGTGAACTGGTACCCCGTCACTGGAACGACTTTTGTGGCGAAGCACTGATCGACCCCAACGTGGTTCTGCAGTGTAATTCGCAGTTACTGCTGCGCTCGGCAACCCGTAACGGCTTGGGGATTGGCCTGCTGTCCTCCTTCCTGGCGGATAAAGACCCGGACCTGGTGCGCATCTTCCCGGAGAATAAAGACTGGGTCGATATCTGGCTGGTGCTGCATCCCGACCTGCAGCGTGCCGCGCGGGTACGTGCCGTAGTGCAGGCGCTGGAAGCCTCGTTTCAAAACAATCCCGGCTGATCGTTCCAGTACTGCATCACTTCCCCATAAAAAAAGGTCGCCGAAGCGACCTTTTTTACTGCCCTGATGCCAATCAGAACATCGGCTGTGCCATCTGCACCAGCGTAATCAGCGGCTGCGGATAAACACCCAACAGCAGCACCAACGCGGCGGAGATCAGCACTACCACACCGCCTGCGGTCAACGCCCAGTTGTTCGGGGTATCGCGCTGCAGCGCTTCCGGCGCACTGAGGAACAGGCTGACGGTCACACGCAGGTAGTAGTACAAACCAATGGCGCTGCCCAGCACCACTGCGCCGGTCAACCACCACAGGTGAGCACTGACGCCCATCGCGATAACAAAGAACTTACCGATAAAGCCCAGGGTCATCGGGATACCGGCCAGTGACAGCATCATCACCGTCATGACCGCAGACAGAATTGGCTTATGCCAGAACAGACCACGGTAGGAGAACAGTGAGTCGGCGTCCGGGCCACGGTACGGGCTGGACATCAGGCTGACCACACCGAACGCGCCCAGGCTGCTGAACAGGTAACCGGCCAGGTAAACCCCGGCGGTTTCCAGCGACAGCTGATGGGTTTGCACCGCAATCAACGCCACCAGCAGATAACCCAGGTGGGCGATCGACGAGTAACCCAGCAGACGCTTGATGTTGGTCTGGCTGATAGCCATCAGGTTGCCGAACAAAATTGAGCAGACGGCAATGATTGACAGCACCATGCGCAGCGCTTCGTTGTCGGCGGCCGGTGCATACAGGAACAAACGCATCACTACGGCAAAGATCGCAATCTTGCTGGCGGTCGCCAGGAAGGTTGAAACCGGCGCAGGCGCACCCTGATACACATCCGGCGTCCACAGTTGGAACGGTACCAACGACAGCTTGAAGCCCAGACCAACAATCATCATGCCCATACCCGCCAGGATCAGCGGCTGGTGCATCATGTTTTCTTGCATGCTTTTGCCCAGGCCGGCCAGTGACAGGTCACCGGACTCCGCATACAGCAGCGCCATACCGAACAGCAGGAATGACGACGCGGCAGCAGACAGCAACATGTACTTGATAGCCGCTTCCAGCGGGCGCTTCTGGCGGTAGGCATAGCCCACCAGGCCGAACAGCGGCAGCGAGATCAGTTCAATACCGAGGAACAGCGACGCCAGATGGTTGGCGCTCGCCAGCAGAATGCCACCCATGGTCGCAATCAGCACCAGCAGGTAGAACTCTTCGCGGTTGTCCGGGTAACCGACCAGCCAAGGATAGGCAAAGGTACAGGTCGCCAGACTCGCCAGTATCACCAGCCCGGTATAGAACATCGAGTAGCCGTCTACCCGCATCAGCGGGGTGACGTCCATTGGGCCTACCTGGCCAACAAAGTACAGTGAAAGCAGCGCCAGGTTGAGACCGATCACGGTCAGGGTGGCGTTGATAAAGTGGTCGCGTCGCCACGCAATGCCTAGCATCACAACCACCACCGTCAATCCGACGATCAACAGTGGTAACAATGCGATCAGTTGTTGAGGAGTTATTGTCATGGCGAATTACGGCCTTGTTGTTGAAATTGCTGAAACTGACGAACCAAACCAGTGTTGCACGTTGCTCATCGCCGCATTGGAAGTATCCAGAATCGGCTGCGGGTAAACCCCGAGCAGAACCAGCAATACCACCAGCAACAGAACGATAAACAGCTCACGCGCGGTCATGCCCGGCAACGGTTGGTCAGATTTGGCTTTGCCGTAATAGGCGCGCTGCATCATGATCAACGAGTAAACCGAAGCAAACACCAGACCGAAGGTAGAAATCACGGTGATCACCGGCACGACCTGGTAGCTGCCGAACAGGATCATGAATTCACCGACGAAGTTACCGGTACCCGGCATCCCCAGCGTCGCCACTGCGAAGAACAGCGACAGCGCAGGGATGTATTTGATACGTCCCCACAGGCCGCCCATTTCACGCATGTCACGGGTATGCAGACGTTCGTACAGCTGGCCACAGATGATGAACATACCGGCCGCAGACAGGCCGTGCGCAATCATCTGGATCACCGCGCCCTGGTAAGCCAGTTGGCTGCCGGTGTAGATGGCGATCAGCACGAAGCCCATATGGGAAACCGAGGTGTAAGCAATCAGACGCTTGATATCGGTCTGCGCAAACGCCATCCAGGCGCCGTAGAAGATACCGATCACACCCAGCCACATGGCGATAGGCGCAAACTCGTGCGACGCTTCCGGGAACAGCGGCAGGCTGAAACGCAACATGCCGTAGGCCGCGGTCTTCAGCAAGATCCCCGCCAGGTCCACAGAACCTGCGGTAGGGGCCTGGCTATGCGCATCAGGCAACCAGCCGTGCAGCGGTACCACCGGCATTTTCACCGCGAAGGCAATGAAGAAGCCCAGCATCAACAGGTATTGCACGTTGTGCGACATTGGCGTCTGCAGCAGGTCTTCGTAATCGAAGGTCCACACGCCGGTCGCGTTATAGTGCACGAACACCAGGCCCATAATGGCAATCAGCATCACCAGACCGCTGGCCTGGGTATAGATGAAGAACTTGGTGGCCGCAGTGATGCGGGTTTTCCCGTCCGACGCCTTGTGACCCCAGAGCGCAATCAGGAAGTACATCGGCACCAACATCATTTCCCAGAAGAAGAAGAACAGGAACATATCGATGGCGAGGAACACGCCGATAACCCCACCCAGGATCCACAGCAGGTTCAGGTGGAAGAAGCCCTGGTATTTCTGGATTTCACGCCAGGAACAGAGGATCGCCAGCACGCCCAGCAGGCCGGTCAGCACCACCATCAGCAGTGACAGGCCGTCCAGCGCCAGGTGGATGGAAATACCAAAGCGTGGGATCCACGGCAGCAGGAATTCAGACTGCCACTGCGGAATGCCTTTCGGCGTAGTCAATGTGTAGCCACCCTGCATCCACAGATACAGAGAAAGCGCCAATGTCAGCCCCATTGCGATCAACGCAATCCAGCGCGGCACCTTAGTACCGAAGCGCTCAAACTGCCAGCACAGCAGACCGCCAATAAAGGGGATAAGAATTAGCCAAGGTAATAGCATGGCGTTTTGTGTCCCTTATACGAATAATTTCAAACTTTGTACGTAGCGCCTGCCCTGCAGGGCGCTACGCCCGAAAAATGCGTCTGTTTAAATTATTCAATTAAACCAGAATCAACAGAGCCAATACGACCACTGCACCCACACCCATAGACGCTATATACCAACGCACCTGACCGTTCTCGCTCACTGTCAGACCTCGGTTCCCCCAGCGGGAGAAGATGGCCGGCAGATTCATCATCGAGTTCAGCGGATCACGCTGCAGCAACTTCGCAATACCCAGGTACGGCTTGACGAACACTTTGTCGTACAGCCAGTCGAAGCCCCAGGCATGGAACCACCAGGTCGAGAAGAAACGCCCCGGTGCGCTCTTGGCAATGCGGGTCACCAGGCTACGTTTGCCCAGCCACAGTGCCGCCGCCAACAGGATGCCGACAATAGCCACTACGCCGGAGGTGATCTCCAGTTGCAGTACGCTACCGTGCGCCAGCTCGGTGGTATCTGGCAGTACGCCCTGCAGTGGCGGAACGATCATCGCGCCAACGAAGGTGGACAGCACCAACAGAACCAACAGCGGCAGGTGGTGAGTGATGCCTTTACCGGCATGCGCTTTGATTTTCTCTTCGCCATGGAACACGATGAAAATCATACGGAAGGTGTACAGCGAGGTCATGAACGCACCGATCAGACCGGCAATCATCAGGTTGATGTGACCGTTAGCCATCGCACCGGCCAGGATCTCATCCTTACTGAAGAAGCCTGCGGTGATCAGCGGCAAGGCTGACAGCGCAGCGCCACCCACCAGGAAGCAGACGTAAACCAGTGGAATGCTCTTGCGCAGGCCACCCATCTTGAAGATGTTCTGCTCGTGATGGCAGGCCAGGATCACCGAACCGGAGGAGAGGAACAGCAGCGCCTTGAAGAACGCATGGGTCATCAGGTGGAAGATAGCCGCATCCCACGCCTGCACGCCCAACGCCAGGAACATGTAGCCAATCTGGCTCATGGTGGAGTAGGCAAGTACGCGTTTGATATCGGTCTGCACCAGCGCGGCAAAGCCGGCCAGCACCAGGGTCACCGCCCCGATAATCCCCACCAGATGCAGTACTTCCGGCGCCATCAGGAACAGGCCGTGAGTACGTGCAATCAGATAAACGCCTGCGGTCACCATGGTCGCTGCGTGGATCAGTGCGGAAACCGGGGTTGGACCCGCCATCGCATCTGCCAGCCAGGTCTGCAACGGCAACTGCGCCGATTTACCGACCGCACCACCCAGCAACATCAGGGTAGCCCAGGTGATCGCGGTATCGCCGATCGCCAGTTTTTGCGGTGCCAGGATCATCAGTTCGCGGATGTTCAGCGTGCCCAGCTCGTTGTAGAGGATGAACAGCGCAAACGCCAGGAACACGTCACCAACACGAGTCACAATGAAGGCTTTCATCGCTGCCGCACCGTTGGCCGGATCCTTGTAATAGAAGCCGATCAACAGGTAGCTGCACAGGCCCACGCCTTCCCAACCCAGGTACAGCAGCAACAGGTTGTCTGCCAGTACCAATATCACCATGCTGGCGATAAACAGGTTGGTGTAAGCGAAGAAGCGTGAGTAGCCCTCTTCACCGCGCATGTACCAGGAAGCGAACATGTGGATGAAGAAGCCCACGCCGGTCACCACTGACAGCATGGTCAACGACAGGCCATCCAGCGTCAAAGTCACGCCAATGTTGAAGTTACCGACGCTCATCCAGTTCCACAGGCTTTGCTCAAACAGCTGCACGCCATTGGCTTTCTGGGCGAAGAAATCCATCCCCACATAGACCGTGACCAGAGCAGCCAGGCCGATAGAGCCTACGCCGACGATTGCCGAGGTGTTCTCAGACCAGCGGCCACGGGAAAAGGCCAACAGCAGGAACCCGATCAGCGGTAGCAGAATAGTTAAATATAATAGGTTCATCCGCGCATCTCACTGACAGTATCAATATTCAGGGTATGACGACGACGGTAAAGCTGCAGCAGCAATGCCAGACCAATACTGGCCTCGGCGGCTGCCAGGCTGATCGCCAGGATATACATCACCTGCCCGTCCGGTTGGCCCCAGTAGCTGCCCGCAACGATAAACGCCAATGCTGCGGCGTTGATCATCACTTCCAGACTGATCAGCATAAACAGCAGATTGCGACGGACCAGCAACCCGGTCAGACCCAGGACGAACAGGATCGCCGCCAGGATCAGGCCATGTTGAAGAGGGATCATGCTTGCTCCTCCGATTTTCTTCTCGCCATTTCGCTACTGGCCGGGGCGTTGCTCAACACCTCACCCGGTTTGTGCTCACGGCCAATGTGGAAGGCAACAACCAGACCTGCCAACAGCAGCATTGAAGCCAGCTCAACCGCCAGAACGTAAGGACCAAACAGGCTGATCCCCACCGCTTTAGCGTCAACCATCTCACCGCTGATGCCCTGATCGGACACGCTGCGGATAGCGACAATCAGCACCGCCAACAGCGCCAGCGACAAGATGCCAGGGCCGATCCACACCGACGGCTTCAGCCAATCGCGCTCTTGCTGCTGCACCGCGTTGCCGAGGTTCAACATCATCACCACGAACACGAACAACACCATGATGGCGCCGGCGTAGACGATGATTTCCAATGCCGCGGCAAAGTATGCGCCGAGTGAGAAAAAGACTGCAGAGATCGCCAGTAACGAAACGATCAGATACAGCAACGCATGCACAGGATTGGTATGCGAGATCACGCGAATTGTCGAGATCACCGCAATAAAACCTGCCAGATAAAAGGCAATTTCCATGCTTGCTGGCTCCTTAAGGCAACAGACCTTTGACGTCGATCGGTTTGGCTTCGTTTTCGGCTTCGCCCTTGGCTTTGCCGTCAATCGCCATACCGGCCATCCGGTAGAAATTATATTCCGGATATTTACCCGGCCCCGAGATCAACAGATCTTCTTTTTCGTACACCAGATCCTGACGCTTGAACTCACCCATTTCGAAATCCGGCGTCAGCTGGATCGCGGTAGTTGGGCAAGCTTCTTCGCACAGGCCGCAGAAAATGCAGCGCGAGAAGTTGATGCGGAAAAACTCCGGATACCAACGGCCGTCTTTCTGTTCTGCTTTTTGCAGCGAGATACAGCCCACCGGGCAGGCAACCGCACACAGGTTACACGCCACGCAGCGCTCTTCGCCGTCCGGATCGCGCGTCAGCACGATGCGGCCACGGTAACGCGGCGGCAGGTAAACCGGTTCTTCCGGGTACATCTGGGTTTCGCGTTTGGCGAAGGCGTGCAGGCCTATCATCCAAATACTGCGCACCTGGGTGCCGAAACCAACCAATAACTCTTTCAATGTCATGGTTTATTCACCCCTTATTGAGCGTTGTACAAAATGACTGCGGCAGTCGCCAGCAGGTTCAGCAGCGTCAACGGCAGACAGACTTTCCAGCCGAAGGACATCACCTGGTCATAGCGCGGACGTGGCAGAGCAGCACGAATCAGAATAAACATCATCATGAAGAAAGCCGTTTTCAGCGCGAACCAGATGAATGGCGGTAGGAAAGGACCCTGCCAGCCACCGAAGAACAACGTCACAATCAGGGCAGAAACGGTGACGATACCTATGTATTCACCCACGAAGAACAGACCGAACTTCATGCCGGAATATTCAATGTGGTAACCGTCAGCCAGTTCCTGCTCGGCTTCCGGTTGGTCAAACGGGTGACGGTGACACACCGCCACGCCGGCAATCGCAAAGGTAATGAAACCAAAGAATTGCGGGATGACGTTCCACATATGCGCCTGAGATTCAACAATCGCCTGCATGTTGAAGGAGTCCGCCTGTGCCACCACACCCATCAGCGACAGGCCGATGAACACTTCGTAGCTCAGGGTTTGCGCAGAAGCACGCATCGCCCCCAACAGCGAGTATTTGTTGTTGCTCGACCAGCCGGCGAACAGCACGGCGTAAACCGCCAGGCCGGCCATCATCAGGAAGAACAAAATACCGATGTTGAGGTCGGACACCGCCCAGGTCGGACTGACCGGGACGATGGCAAATGCCAGCAACAGGGAAGTAAAGGCGATCATCGGCGCCAGGGTAAAGATCACCCGGTCGGAGAATTTCGGTACCCAGTCTTCCTTGAAGAACATTTTGATCATGTCGGCGACCAGCTGCAGTGAGCCACCCCAGCCGACACGGTTCGGTCCATAACGGTTCTGGAACAAGCCGAGCAAACGGCGTTCGCCGAAGCTCATGAATGCCCCACAGGTGACTACGACCAGCAGGATCACTACCGCTTTAAGAATGGAGATCAGAATGTCGATCACCTCAGGGGTAAACCAGCTCATCGTGTCGCCTCCCGCAGATTTTCAACCGTTGCACCCACCAATACCGGCGGGATCCCTGGCAAGCCGAGCGGTAAGCCCACCTGGCCCTGGGTCAGGGTTTCACTCAGACGCACCGGCAGACGCAAGGTCTGGCCCGCACAGCTGAACTCCACCAGCGCACCGGCATTAACGCCAAGTGCAGCAGCATCGGTCGGGTTGACCATCACATAGGCATCCGGCATGCGCTGCTGAATCACCCCGGAACGCTGTGACATTTCATCACTGCCGAACAGGTGGTAATACGGCGCGACACGCCAGCCTTGCTGTTGACCAAAGGCGGCAGGCACGTTGGTGAAGTAACCCAGTTTGCCCTCCCCCGCTTCGATCAAACGCACGCCCGGATCGCCATGACGCAGCTTGCCACCCACTTCGGCCTGGAATTTGTTCCAGGCTTGCGGTGAGTTCCAACCAGGTGCCCAGGCGAACGGGATCTGCTGACGATCGGCAAACGGGCTGTTGTTCCCTTCCATTGAGAAGGCGAACATGGTGTCTTTATCCTGCGGCTGACGCGGTTCGTGCACGCTGATATTGGCGCGCATCGCCGTACGGCCACTGGAGCGAATCGGAGAACGCGCCAGTTTCTGACCGCGGATACGGAAACTCGCGTCCGGTGCGGCGTCGACAATACCCTGCAACTGCGGCAACGCGGTGACACAGGCTTCGATCACATGGTCGAGCTGCGTCCAGTCCACGTGGCGGCTGGTATAGGTGGAATGCAGCGAGTGCATCCAACGCCAGCTTTCCAGCATCACGGTGTAAACGTCTTTCTTCGCATCGTCGTAGTACGCCGGATCGTAAACCTGGAAGAAACGCTGTGCGCGGCCTTCCTGGTTGACCAGAGTACCGTCGCTTTCGGCGAAGCTGGCCGCCGACAGGATCAGGTTAGCCTTGTCCATGATGGCGGTACGCTGGTGATCGACCACGATCAGGTTGCTGACCTTGGCCAGCGCAGCGTCCACTTTCGCCGCCGGCGCGTGCCGGTAGAGATCGTTTTCCATCACGATGGCCGTGTCTGCCTCGCCGCTTTCCAACTGGGTCAGCGCCTGATCGAGCGAACCGCCGCCGATCATCGACAAACCGATGCTGTTGGCAGCGCTGGCAACGAAGGTGATGCCGACGTCAGAACCGCGATCCTTCAGCGCCTTGGCGATGTTGGCCGCCGCTTCGATGATGGCTTCGCTGCCGGCGTTGCTGCCGGTAACGATCAGCGGTTTACGCGCGTCGGTCAGCGCCTGCACGATGATGTCGACTTTCTTGTTCAGGCCGTCAGCCAAATCGTTGACCGCCGGTGCCGCGTTATCCAGCGCATGGGCGATAGCGAAGCCGAAGCGCGCCTGCTCATCCACCGGTGCACGGTAATTCCATGCCGCGATATCGTCCAGACGGGTGTTATCCACGTTGGTAACGAACAGCGGGTGTTTGGCGTGCTGGCCGATGTTCTGCACCGCAGCAATCTGCCAGTCGGCAACGCGTTGGGCCGCAGCCATGGCGCGAGCCTTGCCCTTCACCGCCTGACGTACCGACAGGGCAATACGTGCACCGGTCTGGGTCAAATCTTCACCCAGCACCAGCACCGCGTCGTAACCTTCGATTTCACGCAGCGCAGGGGTGTGAACACCGCTGTTTTGCAGCACGTTCAGCATCAGGTCCAGACGGCCCTGCTCGGCCTGCGAGATACCGGTGTAGAAGTTCTCGGCACCCACCAAATCACGCAGTGCGAAGTTACTTTCCAGGCTGGCGCGTGGTGAGCCAATGCCGATGGTTTTCTTCGCCTGACGCAGAATATCCGCCGCGCCCTGCATCGCCTGCTCGGCGTTCAGGGTGATCCAGTCGTCGCCACGCAGTTGTTGTGGCTGACGCGGACGATCTTTCTGGTTCACGTAGCCATAACCGAAGCGGCCACGGTCACACAGGAAGTAGTGGTTCACGCTGCCGTTATAACGGTTTTCGATACGACGCAGTTCGCCATAGCGCTCGCCCGGGCTGGTATTACAGCCGATGCTGCACTGCTGGCAGATGCTTGGCGCAAACTGCATGTCCCACTTACGGTTATACCGCTCGGAGTGGGTTTTATCGGTGAACACACCGGTCGGGCACACTTCTACCAGGTTACCGGAGAACTCGCTTTCCAGCGTGCCGCTCTCGGTACGACCGAAGTAGACGTTGTCGTGCGCGCCGTACACACCGAAGTCGGTGCCGTCCGCATAATCCTTGTAGTAGCGCACACAACGGTAACAGGCGATACAGCGGTTCATCTCATGCGAGATAAACGGCCCCAGCTCCTGGTTGTTGTGAGTACGCTTACTGAAGCGGTATTTACGGAAGCTGTGGCCGGTCATTACTGTCATATCCTGCAGGTGACAGTTACCGCCTTCTTCACATACCGGACAGTCGTGCGGGTGGTTGGTCATCAACCACTCAACCACGCTTTCACGGAACTGTTTGGCTTCGCCATCGTCGATGGAAATAAAGGTTCCATCGGATGCCGGTGTCATACAAGACATCACCAAACGGCCACGCGTATCTTCCGCGTTTTGGTATTGCTTTACCGCACATTGGCGGCAAGCGCCGACGCTTCCCAGCGCCGGATGCCAGCAAAAGTAAGGAATATCGAGCCCGAGGGAGAGACAAGCCTGCAGCAGGTTGTCGGCCCCATCTACGTCGTATTCTTTGCCGTCTACATGAATCGTAGCCATAGTCAGCATGCTTCCAAGTGGCCTGCCTTGCGGCAGGCGTTAATCAAAAATTCTGGCCGTGTCGTCGGGGCGAGTCGGCTTACCAGCGTTGCTTCAGCAGATTGTTCGGCTGAATACCGCCAATCGCATGCGCGTTACTGAAGTGCTTCACGGCAATGCCCGCTTCGAACTCTTCACGGAAATATTTAATCGCGCTTTGCAGTGGCTCTACGGCACCTGGCGCATGGGCGCAGAAGGTTTTGCCCGGGCCGAGAGAACGGCACAGCTGCTCAAGGGTTTCGATATCCCCCGGCTGCCCTTCGCCATTCTCCAGCGCACGCAGGATCTTCACGCTCCACGGCAGGCCGTCACGGCATGGCGTACACCAGCCGCAGGACTCGCGAGAGAAAAACTCTTCCAGGTTACGCACCAGCGGAACCATGCCAATCTCGTGGTCTACGGCCATCGCCAGCGCGGTACCGAGACGGCTGCCGGCTTTACCGATGCTCTCGAAGTCCATCGGCAGATCAAGGTGATCGGCGGTCAGGAAGTCGGTGCCCGCGCCGCCTGGCTGCCAGGCTTTAAAACGCAGACCGTCACGCATGCCACCGGCGTAATCTTCCAGAATTTCACGTGCGGTGGTGCCAAACGGCAGCTCCCAAACGCCTGGGTTTTTCACCCGGCCGGAGAAGCCCATCAGTTTGGTACCGGCGTCGTTACTCTTGCCGGCGGAGATCCCCTTGTACCAGTCAACGCCGCCTTCAAGGATCGCCGGAACGTTACACAGGGTTTCTACGTTATTGACGCAGGTCGGTTTACCCCAGACACCGGAGGACGCCGGGAAAGGTGGCTTGGAGCGCGGGTTGGCACGGCGGCCTTCCAGCGAGTTGATCAGTGCGGTTTCTTCGCCACAGATGTAGCGACCGGCGCCGGTATGAACAATCAGCTCGAAGTCGAAGCCGCTGCCCATGATGTTCTTGCCCAAATAACCGGCTTCGGTGGCTTCAGCGATCGCCCGGCGCAAATGCACCGCAGCTTCGATGTACTCACCGCGCAGGAAGATGTAGCCGCGATAGGCCTTCAGCGCGAACGCCGAGATCAACATGCCTTCCACCAACAGGTGCGGCAGTTGCTCCATCAGCAAGCGGTCTTTATAGGTGCCCGGCTCCATTTCATCAGCGTTACACAGCAGGTAACGGATGTTCATGGATTCATCTTTCGGCATCAGGCTCCACTTCAAACCGGTGGAGAAGCCTGCACCGCCACGACCTTTCAACCCGGCGTCTTTCACCAGGGTGACAATCTCGTCCGGGGCCATGCCTTTGATGGCCTTTTCGGCACCGGCATAGCCGTTCTTGCTGCGGTATTCATCCAGCCAGACCGGCTGTTTGTCATCGCGCAGCCGCCAGGTCAGCGGGTGCATTTCGGGAGTGCGCACAATGTCTTTAATCATTGATACTGCTCCAGTAGCGTCTCGATATCTTCAGGCTTCAGCTGACTGTGAGTGTCCTCATCAATCATCATGGTCGGCCCTTTATCGCAGTTGCCCAGGCAGCAGGTTGGCAGCAGAGTGAAACGGCCATCAAAGGTGGTTTGACCCGGTTTGATGCTCAGCTTCTTCTCAATGGCGGCCTGAATGCCCTGGTAACCGGTGATGTGACAAACAACGCTGTCACAATAACGGATCACGTGACGTCCTACTGGCTGACGGAAAATCTGGCTGTAGAACGTGGCCACGCCTTCTACGTCGCTGGCAGGAATGCCCAGCAGTTCCGCGATGGCATAAATCGCCCCATCCGGAACCCAGCCACGCTGCTTCTGCACAATTTTCAGTGCTTCGATAGAGGCGGCGCGTGGGTCCTCGTAATGGTGCTTTTCGTGCTCGATCGCATCACGTTCTTCCGCACTCAGCTCAAATGCATCAACGCCGCTCTGAGGAGCGGCCGCATTGATAGGTTCAAGCGCGGGGTTATTCGCGTGATTGTCTTTTTGATCATGCATAGTTAGCGGTCCACATCTGACATTACAAAATCGATACTACCCAGATAGACGATCAGGTCGGAGACCAGGCTGCCACGGATTACCGCTGGGATTTGCTGCAGGTGCGCAAAGCTTGGCGTACGTACCCGGGTGCGGTAGCTCATGGTGCTGCCGTCGCTGGTCAGGTAGTAGCTGTTGATCCCTTTAGTGGCTTCAATCATCTGGAATGATTCGTTGGCTGGCATCACCGGGCCCCAGGAAACCTGCAGGAAGTGGGTGATCAGCGTTTCAATGTGCTGCAGCGTGCGCTCTTTCGGCGGCGGCGTGGTCAGCGGGTGATCGGCCTTGAACGGGCCTTCCGGCATGTTGTTCAGGCACTGTTCGAGAATGCGCAGACTCTGGCGCAGCTCTTCCACCTTCAACATCACACGGGTGTAGCAGTCGCTGTTGCCGTCACCGACCGGAACTTCGAAATCGAAATTCTCATAGCCGGAATACGGACGCCATTTGCGCACATCGAACTCGATACCGGTGGCACGCAGACCCGCGCCAGTGACGCCCCACTCCAACGCTTCTTTCGCATTGTAGGATGCCACGCCAACGGAACGGCCTTTCAGGATGCTGTTCTTCAGTGCGGCCTTGACGTAAGAATCCAGACGTTTTGGCATCCACTCAAGGAACTCGCGCAGCAGACGATCCCATCCGCGCGGCAGGTCGTGTGCGACACCGCCAATACGGAACCAGGCCGGGTGCATACGGAAACCGGTGATCGCTTCAACCAGATCGTAGATTTTCTGACGGTCGGTAAAGGCGAAGAACACCGGAGTCATCGCGCCGACGTCTTGAATGAAGGTACTGATGTACAGCAGGTGGCTGTTGATGCGGAACAGTTCGGACAGCATCACGCGGATAGTATCAACGCGATCCGGCACCTTGATACCGGCCAGTTTCTCAACTGCCAGCACGTAAGGCATTTCGTTCACGCAGCCGCCGAGGTACTCGATACGGTCGGTGTACGGAATGTAGCTGTGCCAGGACTGACGCTCGCCCATCTTCTCGGCGCCACGGTGGTGGTAACCGATATCCGGTACGCAGTCGACAATATCTTCACCATCCAACTGCAGAATGATACGGAATGCACCGTGCGCAGACGGGTGGTTCGGGCCGAGGTTAAGGAACATGAAGTCCTCGTTCTCGGTACCGCGCTTCATGCCCCAGTCTTCCGGTTTGAAAGTCAGCGCTTCCATTTCCAGATCTTCTTTCTGTTTGGTCAACACAAAGGGATCGAATTCGGTGGCACGCGCCGGGTAATCTTTACGCAGCGGGTGGCCTTCCCAGGTTTGCGGCATCATGATGCGCGTCAGGTGCGGGTGGCCGTCGAAGGTAATACCGAACATTTCCCAGGTTTCACGCTCATACCAGTTGGCATTAGGGAATACCTTGGTCGCTGTGGGCACGTGCAGGTCTTTTTCAGACAGCGCCACTTTCAGCATGATGTCGCGGTTGCGTTCGATAGAAATCAGATGATAGAAAACAGAAAAATCCGCTGCCGGCAGGCCGTCGCGGTGGGTACGCAGACGCTCGTCCATGCCATGCAGATCGAACAGCATGACATAAGGCTTCGGCTGCTTTCTCAAAAACGTCATTACTTCCAGTAACTGATCGGCTTTGACCCATACCACGGGTATTCCGGTACGGGTAGGCTGAACAGTAAAGGCTTCCGGCCCAAAACGGTTGCGCAGTTCGCCAATCACCGGATCGTCAAGGTGATCTCTGGTTTGCCAGGCCGGCAATGCGTCGTGCGTCGTTGAATCTGTCATAATTTTTTTCACCACACTGAAGGGTTATTTCGCCGCAAGTTCACTTTTCGCTGTGTTAACCAATAGCGCACTAAGATGGACGTTAAATGAACGTCTTAAATCTCGTCAGGCGTCCGAAGGTTGGTCACCGCGATACGCTCGCCGTGTTTACGCTCTCTTTCAGACTGCATGTTGGCGCGGTAAACACCCTGATCGCCGACAACCCAGGACAGAGGGCGGCGTTCTTTGCCAATAGATTCCTGCAACAGCATCAGTGCCTGCATGTAAGCTTCCGGGCGCGGTGGACAGCCAGGAATGTACACGTCGACCGGCAGGAACTTGTCCACGCCCTGTACCACGGAATAGATATCGTACATGCCGCCGGAGTTGGCACAGGCACCCATGGAGATCACCCATTTTGGTTCCAGCATCTGTTCGTACAGACGTTGAATAACCGGGGCCATCTTGGTAAAGCAGGTACCGGCCACTACCATCAGGTCAGCCTGACGCGGTGATGCACGCAGAACTTCAGCACCAAAACGCGCCACGTCGTGAACGGCGGTAAACGACGTCACCATCTCCACGTAACAGCACGAAAGGCCGAAGTTATACGGCCAAATAGAGTTTTTACGCCCCCAGTTCACCATGTCATGCAATGCATGTTCGAGTTTACCCATGTAAACCGTGCGGTGAACCTGTTGGTCCAGGGGATCGGCAACGATCTCCTGTTTTTGCAGGGGGTAACGGTCGTTCTCACCGTTCGGGTCTATGCGGGTGAGCGTATAGTCCATCTTAATGCCTCGTTTTTAACCGACTACTGCGGATGACTGTTAGTGGCGTTTTTGATTGTGCCTGGCTTGCTCTGGCGCCGGGAGCGCACCGGAGTCCAATCCAATGCGCCAATACGCACCAGATAAACCAGCCCAGCCAATAACACCAAAATGAAAATGGCGGCTTCGATAAAGCCTACCCACCCGCTCTCACGTATGGAGACCGACCAGGCGTACAGGTACAAGGCTTCAACATCGAAAATAACGAAGAACATGGCGACCAGGTAGAACTTGGCCGACAGACGCATGCGCGCCGTACCGACCGAGTCGATGCCTGATTCAAACGGGGTATGTTTGGCGCGCGCACGGGCTCTCCCACCCAGGAAGAACGCACCCATAAGCATTAAACAGCAAAGCCCGATTGCCACGACAAAAAATACGGCGAACGCCCAGTGATGAGCGATAACTTCAGTGGTTGTTGACATACTCTATGCTTACTCATCAAAAGTGGCGTCGATCGCTCTGCTCTTGTTTCTGGCAGTTAGTGCACCACATCGATTTAAGGGAAGGATAAATAAACCACACAAACAAACTGCTATTACAGCAAGTTAGCCAGCGTTTTACTGTGGGCTTTTTACTCCTTTCTATAACCTTTTGTCAACTTTGACAAAAGTATCTACACACTAGTTTACATACATATCATTTAATTAACATTTGATGCGACTGGCTTAGGCTAAATCGTGTCAGTTAATTGATGTGTAGAAACAGATAGATATAAACCAACATGCTCATTTCAGTTTTACTATACCATTGTCTCAGGAATCTCCTGTTCTTCCACTCACTACCTAGGGGTATTTTTTTGATCCAGGACACGTTTTCAGCATAAACCCTCAAAAAAAGTGTGGCCCTTTAATAAATTTTGTCAATTACGCCGGTCAAATTATCCCGGGACAAACTACCAAAATAACCATATTGATTCCAGGCCTTTACCTTTATAATTATTCGTTCAAAAAATGACCGAAAGGCTTTTTCTTCGTCTGATAATCGTTCTCATCGACCGCCATAGAGTCAAACAAATAGCCACTTCACTATAAAGACAAGACTAAACGCTCATAAATTGAATTATTCCCGATTTAAGGACAAAAAAAACCTCCGCCGAAGCAGAGGTTTTATGACCTGATTTAACGCGTTTTGGCGTTATTCCTCGTCATCAACCAGGCAGGTGTCATCCTGCAACGAGGCACTCGGCCCATTGAAGCTGTAGTTGTCGTTGCCGTTCTGCATGGCGCTGAAAATGGCCATCGCCAGCTCGTTGCCGCACTGCAGGTCCTTGCACAGGCTGTATTGCGTGTCCGGCAGCGTTGGCAAACCTTCCGCTGCGCCGAGCACCCGCAGGTCCGGGCTCATCATCTCAATTGGCCGAACGGTGATGCCCAGGCCAGCCTTGCAGGCTGCACGAACGGCGGACAGCGTCGAAGCCACATAGGCAATGCGCCATGGGATCCCGGCGGCATCCAGGTGTTTAATCGCCATCGAGCGGAACGGACTGGGTTCGTCCATCACCACCAACGGGATGGGTTCACCGGCCTGAAAATGGTAATCCGCCGCGCAATACCACAGGGTTGGCGAAGTACGCAGCACAATGTGCGGGCGATCTGCGGTAGCCATAGTGGTAATCGCCAGATCGACTTCACCGTTTTCCAGCATGTCGATCATGAACGAGCTGGGTTTCACTCGCACATCAATCGCCAATTTTGGATACACCGAAGTGACGCGGTTAAGCAGGAAAGGCAGGATGGTATCGGCGGTATCATCAGAAGCGCCAATAGTCAGAACACCTTTAATATTGTTGTACATCAGAGAGGTACAGGCTTCGTCGTTAAAGCGCAGGATTTTCCTGGCGTAGCCGAGAAGCTGAATACCGTGTTCAGTCAGTAATTTATTGCGCCCATGACGGGCAAACAACTCTTTGCCAACCAGTTGCTCTAACCGCTGCATTTGTTGGCTGACGGCTGATTGAGTACGACAAACGGCGACTGCCGCCGCCGCAAAAGTATTCAAATCAGCAACAGCCACAAAGGTTCTTAGCAGATCGAGGTCGAGATTGAGTATCGGACGATTTGCAGTTGTCATAGTGTTTTCTTCACTTTTTAAATTCTAATTTACAAACTACCCTGGTGTGTTTCTAAGACATCGTTTAAAAGGGACGATGCCAGACATGACAGTACCCCACTCATTAGTGGAGGGCAAAAAAATTACTTTTATTTCGTTACCTCTATCGCCTTTTAAAATGTGATCTATCGAGATTGCTTATACAACGTCTGACTTTATAAGTGGTGAAAGTGTTTAATTTTTACCGAACAAAATATTTTACTCATTCAGATAGCAGGATTGCCACACCAATTGTGCTGCACAACCTCCGCAGCCAGACTGGCCGCAGCGTCTCCCGATACGCGAAAGAGTAAGAAATTCCTCTTGTAACAGCCGATGGATTTTTTAATGATTTTAATAAATTCAATCAGTAACATTTATTCCGTGAATAACTCAGGAATAACTACTTAAACGCGGCTTAACAGAGAAACTAAAATAACGCTAATGTGAATTTTCTTATGATTCAGTTTGGATCGCTGATGGACAAACCGCCATCAGACTACTCTGGCATTATCATCTCTTTACATTTTATCTTCGTTAACTCCCCGGTGTGGCTTAACAGTGAACAGGTTTCTGTTAGCCCAGCGTTGCTGGCATGGTGCCATTATCGCTGTACGCCCTTATCACTTCAGAACAAAAACCCAATAAACAAATAGATTAAGAAATTAAATACCAGAAAATCACATTCACGTTGCTTATCATGCCTGGAATCCCCCTTTGGGCCCTTCGTTTGCACCAAAGGCGTGCACAACCCTTCAAAAGCATCTGCGCCAGGAGTACATTGGGCAGGTTGCGGTGTTCCACGGTAGGAACGCCCCTATCCCAGCAAAAGGCTCAACTTTCTATGTCCCCCATTGAGAAATCCAGCAAACTGGACAACGTCTGTTATGACATTCGCGGCCCGGTGCTCAAAGAAGCTAAACGTCTTGAAGAAGAAGGCCATAAAGTCCTCAAACTGAACATCGGCAACCCTGCCCCGTTTGGTTTTGACGCCCCTGATGAAATCCTGCTCGACGTGATCCGCAATCTGCCCACGGCGCAAGGCTATTCCGATTCCAAAGGGCTCTTCTCGGCGCGTAAAGCGATTATGCAGCACTACCAGGCGCGCAACATACGTGACGTGACCGTTGAGGATATCTACATCGGTAATGGGGTTTCCGAACTGATTGTGCAATCCATGCAGGCGCTGCTCAACAGCGGTGACGAAATGCTGGTACCGGCGCCAGATTACCCGCTGTGGACCGCGGCGGTTTCGCTGTCCGGCGGCAAAGCCGTGCATTACCTGTGTGATGAAGAAGCCGGCTGGTTCCCGGATCTGGATGACATCATCAGCAAGATCACCCCACGCACCCGTGGCATTGTGATCATCAACCCAAACAATCCGACCGGCGCGGTCTACAGCAAGGCACTGCTGGAGCAGATTGTTGAGATCGCCCGTCAGCACAACCTGATCATATTCTCCGATGAAATCTACGACAAAATTCTGTATGACGAAGCCGAGCACCATTCGATCGCTGCGCTGGCGCCGGACCTGCTGACCGTGACCTTTAACGGGCTGTCAAAAACCTATCGCGTGGCGGGTTTCCGTCAGGGCTGGATGGTGTTGAACGGGCCGAAGAAGCACGCCAAGGGGTATATCGAAGGGCTGGAAATGCTGGCATCCATGCGGCTGTGCGCCAACGTGCCGATGCAGCACGCAATCCAAACCGCGCTGGGTGGCTACCAGAGCATCAACGAATTTATTCAACCGGGCGGGCGTCTGTATGAACAACGCAACCGGACCTGGGAACTGTTGAACCAAATCCCGGGCGTTTCCTGTGTGAAACCTCAGGGGGCGCTGTATATGTTCCCGCGCATCGACGCTAAACGCTTTAATATTCGCGATGACCAGAAATTGGTGCTGGACCTGTTGCTGCAGGAAAAAGTGCTGCTGGTACAGGGCAGCGCGTTCAACTGGCCGTATCCGGATCACGTGCGTATCGTGACTCTGCCGCGTGTGGATGAACTGGAAATGGCGGTGGGCAAACTGGGCCGTTTCCTGGAAGGCTACCGTCAGTAATCGCCGCCGGGGCAGCCTGCTGCCCCACTCCCCCACCAGAACGTCACCGCACAGCCCGAGTTGCATAACCCGCCGTCACTGCTCACAATGGGGCCCTCACTTGCCGTTGTAAAAGAGAGCACCATGAGCCAGAGCCACTTTTTTGCCCATCTGTCCCGCTTGAAACTGATTAACCGCTGGCCGCTGATGCGCAATGTTCGCACCGAGAACGTTTCCGAGCACAGCCTGCAGGTGGCCTTTGTTGCCCACGCACTGGCGGTGATCAAAAACCGAAAATTCAATGGCAACCTGAGCGCCGATCGCGTCGCCCTGCTGGCGATGTACCACGATGCCAGTGAAGTGATCACCGGCGACATGCCGACGCCGATCAAATACTACAATCCGCAGATTGCCCACGAGTATAAGAAGATCGAAAAGATAGCCCAGCAGAAACTGCTGGATATGATCCCGGCGGAGTTACGCAACGATTTCCGCTCGATCCTCGACGAACACTATTACACCGAAGATGAAAAGTTGGTGGTGAAGCAGGCCGATGCGCTGTGCGCCTACCTGAAATGTCTGGAGGAGTTGTCTGCCGGCAATAACGAATTCAAGCTGGCGAAAGCGCGGCTGGAAAAAACCCTGCAGCAACGCAGCAGCCCGGAGATGGATTATTTCATGAACGTGTTTATCCCCAGCTTCAGCCTGTCGCTGGATGAAATCAGCCTGGATTCTTCCCTGTAATTCTCATGGCGCAGCACGCTGCGCCGTTAATTAGAATGCATACAACCAGGGCACGATAATCACGCTGACTACCATCACCAACAGCGTGAACGGCACGCCCATGCGGATAAAATCACCGAACTTATAGTTTCCCGGCCCCAGCACCAGCGTGTTTACCGGTGAAGAAACCGGCGTCATAAATGCGGCCGAAGCGGCGATGGCGATAATCATCGCAAAGGGGTACGGGGAAACGCCCATTTCACGCGCGGCCGCAATGGCGATCGGCGCCATCAGCACCGCGGTGGCGGTGTTGGAGATAAACAGGCCGATAGTGGCGCAGAGGGCAAACAGGCACACCAGCATCACCCGCGGTCCGGCATCGCCCGCCACGTCCATTAAACCACGCACGATCAAATCGACCCCGCCGGTTTTTTGCAGCGCCTGGGCAAACGGCATCATACCGACAATCAAAATAATGCTCGGCCAGTGAATCGACTTATAGGCGCTTTCCATGTCGATGCAGCGGAACTTGCCCATCAGCAGACAGGCAATCAGCGCGGCAATCGGGTTGGGAATTTCATCGGTCAGCATCATCGCGACCATCAGCGCCAGGCAGAACAGTGCGTGCGGCGCCTGGGTGATGGCCGGTGCCACTTCATCAACCTCGGCCGGCAGGTTGAGGACGATAAAATCATGAGTTTTCGCCTGCAGCTGACGGATCGCCTTCCAGTCGCCGATTACCAACAGAATATCGCCCAATGCCAGAGGCTCATCCACCAGCTTGCCTGCCAGGGTTTCGCCATTACGGCGAATACCAACCACGTTCAGATCGTAGCGACTGCGGAAGGCAGACTCGCGCAGGCTTTTACCCAACAGGGTTGAATCGGGGATCAACGACACTTCCGCCATGCCGACGTTGCGTGACTGTTCGGAGAAATAGTCGCCGCGCAGGACCATCGGCTCCAGCTGTTGCTCGCTGCAGAACTCGCGTAGATCGACCTGACTGTCCGACATGTCAAGCAGCAGCACATCCCCTTCGCGCAGTTCGGTGCTGCCGGATGCGCTGACCATCACCCGCCGAAAGCGTTTCCAGCGTTCAATCCCCACCACGTTAGCGCCATAGCGGGCACGCAGGTGCAGCTCGTCCAGCGAATGACCGACCATCGGCGAACCGCTGCGCAGCGCCAAGCGGCGGGCACGGCCGGTCAGCTTATAGTCGCGGATCAGATCGTGGAAGGTACGCCGTTGCCAGGTTTCACGCGTTTTATCACCGTCGTCATTGGCCAACCAGCGCCGCGCCACCAGCATGTACCCCACGCCCAACACCAGCACCGCCAGACCGACCGGGGTTACGCCGAAGAAGCCAAAACCGCTGATGCCCTCGCGGACCAGCTCACTGTTGACCACCATGTTCGGCGGCGTTGCCACCAGGGTCATCATACCGCTGATCAAACCGGCAAAGCTCAGTGGCATCATCAACCTGCCCGGCGCGATTTTCATCCGCGCCGCCACGCTGAGTACCACCGGAATAAAGATCGCCACCACGCCGGTCGAGCTCATAAAAGCCCCGAGACCGGCCACGGTGACCATCAACAACATCAGCATTCTGGTTTCGCTGCTGCCGGCCACCTTCACCAGCCAGTCACCCACCTGATAAGCCACTCCGGTGCGCACCAACCCTTCACCAATCACGAACAGCGCGGCGATCAGGATCACATTGGGATCGCTGAAGCCCACCGTAGCCTCCGCCAGGGTCAGCGTGCCGCTCAGCACAAAAGCGATGATCACCAGCAACGCCACGACGTCCATCCGCAGCTTGTTGGTGGTAAACAGCACGATGGCAATCAACAGTAAACTCAGCACCCACAGTAATTCGCTGTTCAAAACGGCCTCATCCGGCAGAAATATCCAAGGGCTTAAAAATTAGCATAAAAAAACCCCGCCGGTGCGGGGTCTAATCAATTTGGGTGAAGATACCCTCGGTCAGGCGACCAGGCTTATCGCCGCACCCTGCTCCGTTTTACTCACCGCAATCTGCTCAAGCGAGGTTAACAATAGATCAACCTGCTCCAGCTTGGGGGCGTCGGCCGGTACATTGACCGCAATTACCTGGCAGCCGGCGGCCAACCCGGAAAGGATACCGGCGGCGGCGTCTTCCACTACCACACAGTCCTGTGGCGCCAGCCCCAGACGCTCTGCGCCCAGCAGATAGGCATCCGGCTGTGGCTTGCCATGTTTTACCTGCTCGGCGGTAATGAACACCTCCGGCTGCGGCAAACCACCGGCATTACGACGGGCGGTAGCCACCGGGATCGACCCAGAGGTGACGATCGCCCACGGGATATCCAAGCGATTCAAGCGCTCCAGCAAGGCAGCGGCCCCCGGCAACGCAGTAACGCCATCGGTGTCCTGCGCTTCCACCTGCTCCAGCAGCAGGAACTCCTGTTGAATGGCTTCCTCACTTTCACCCGGCATAAAGTGACGTAACGAGGTAATGGCCTGTTTACCGTGAATGAAATCCAGTACGTCCTGCGGATTAATGCCGCGGCGTTTGGCCCAGTTAATCCAGGCGCGCTCTACCGCCGGCAGCGAATCAACCAACGTCCCATCAAGATCGAACAGAAAACCCTTACACTCCACAGGAAACCTCTTTTAATCAGGCATTGATAATTTGCGCTATCTCGACGGCGCTCAGGTGATACTGACGTGGGCATGACAGCCAGATAGCCAGCATTCGCTGGTACTTTTCCCACATTTTGGTTTGGGCATTAAAGCCGTGGCTGCCAGAATCGAAATGAGTATAGCGCCCCTCGGTGGTCACAAGGAAACGCACATAGCTGAGATAACGCGCTTCGGTTGCAGCGTCAAAGCCGAGAAACGCCAGGCGGCGCGCCTCAATCCCCTGTTTTTCCTTCAGGTTATCCCAGGAGACCTGCAACGCATGGTGCATTTCCATCACGTTGATAATGGTGCGGCACACTTCTTCGCTCATTTCGCCAAAGTCGCGATCCAGCTCGCGCATCTGCAGGCCAAACCCACGTTCGATAACGGTCTGCAGGCGGCGGTAACGCTCGGCGTTATCCGGATCCAGCATGGTCATCATCTTGTATTGGTTCGACAGGATCAGCCGTTGGGCGTGGGTCATTTCCATTATAATTTCCTCGATAAATTGCTAATGGCGGAAGCATCGCACAGCGCAAGATCGCAGGAAATCACAACTCGCCGGTTCTTTGATTTAAACCGGGGTTATTGGCTGGAACAAGCTATGCCCAGGTCTATTATTAGGGAGAGCGTGCCGAAGGGGTCGTAGCAGCTTCAGCTGCCGACCAATTTGTCGGGAACAAATTGGAACGACTTCAGTCGGCCCAAAGGGTGGGACACATGGATGTGTCACATAATAGCCCCTCGGTGCGCTAGGCCCGGGTATCTCAGACTAGACATCAAACTTAACCAGGCCGCAATCAATGCGGCCATTTTTGTGGTTACAGGTCATCCAGGAAGGTTTTATCCAACTGCTTGAAGGCGCGTTTCAGCAGGTCCGCCAGCGCCTGGTAGGTCGGTGTGCCTTCTACCGGTGCTACCGCCTGACCGGCTTCCGCCAGCTTGTTGCGGACTTCGTGGAACCATTGCAGCAGCGTTGGCGGCAACGGAGTAACCGAACGACGGCCCAACCACCACAGACCCTGCATCGGCATGCTGCACGCAAACAGCGCGGTGGCGATCGCCGGGCCTAACTGGCCACCCAGGGCAATCTGCCAGGTCAGGGCGAACACCGCCAGCGGCGGCATAAAACGGACGGCAAAACGGGTGGCACTCGCAACGCGATTCTCCGGAAAGACCGGAGCCAGACGTTTGTCCGACGGCCAGGTTTTCATATAATGCTGCCCGCGCTGGAAGACCTGAAACCAGCTAACGGAACCGGACGGTTTGCTCGTCATTGCGTACCTCAACGTCACAAAGAAAAATAAGGACACAGCCAACACAATACTAAAAAAGTTGAAGCTTTAAATTTATTTTGTGTTTGCCTCAGGCTATCGGTATCCTAAGCCGGCCTTTTGGCCGGTAGAAGATGACAAGAATTCTGTCAACTTTTAGCCCTATAAAAATCAAGATTACTTAAACCGTAGAGAAATCATCGGTTTTTTCATCGTCATGTGGTTTGTGCAATTCACATGATGTTAATCATAAATGTCAACGGCATTATGCGCTACGCTTGTTGTCTGATTGACGATTAATTCACCACGTGTTTTGGTCTTTCCTTTAACAACACGAACTATTTAAGTAGGTACTTCCATGTCGAGTAAGCTAGTACTGGTCCTGAACTGCGGCAGTTCTTCCCTGAAGTTCGCTATCATCGATGCTGTCAACGGTGAAGAACACCTCTCCGGCTTAGCCGAATGTTTCCACCTGCCTGAGGCTCGCCTCAAGTGGAAGATGGACGGCGCGAAACACGAAGCGGCTCTGGGCGCCGGCGCTGCGCACAGCGAAGCACTGAACTACATTGTTAATACAATTCTGGCACAAAAACCTGAGCTTTCTGCACAGCTGACCGCTATCGGTCACCGCATTGTGCACGGCGGCGAGAAGTTTACCGCTTCTGCCGTGATCAATGACGAAGTCCTGCAGGGTATCAAAGATTCGGTGCCTTTTGCACCACTGCATAACCCAGCGCACCTGATCGGTATCGCTGAAGCATTGAAATCTTTCCCTAAACTGGCGGATAAAAACGTTGCCGTGTTCGACACCGCGTTCCACCAGACCATGCCGGAAGAATCCTACCTGTACGCCCTGCCGTACAGCCTGTACCGTGACCACAGCGTTCGCCGCTATGGCGCACACGGCACCAGCCACTTCTACGTGACTCAAGAAGCGGCCAAGGCGCTGAACAAGCCGGTTGAAGAAGTTAACCTGATCACCTGCCACCTGGGCAACGGCGGTTCCGTTGCCGCAGTGCGCAACGGCAAATGCGTTGACACCTCCATGGGTCTGACCCCGCTGGAAGGCCTGGTCATGGGTACCCGTAGCGGTGACATCGATCCTGCCATTATCTTCCACCTGCACGACTCCCTGGGCATGAGCGTTGATCAAATCAACAAAATGCTGACCAAAGAATCCGGCCTGCTGGGCCTGACCGAAGTCACCAGCGACTGCCGTTATGTTGAAGACAACTACGAAAGCAAAGCCGACGCCAAGCGTGCGATGGACGTATTCTGCCACCGCCTGTCCAAATACATCGGTGCCTACAGCGCCCTGATGGACGGCCGTCTGGACGCAGTCGTCTTCACCGGTGGTATCGGTGAAAACGCCGGTATGGTACGTGAGCTGACCCTGAACAAACTGGGCCTGCTGGGCTTCGAAGTTGACCACGACCGCAACATGGCTGCTCGCTTCGGTAAATCCGGTGCCATCACCAAAGACGGTAGCCGCCTGGCGCTGGTTATCCCGACCAACGAAGAGTTGGTCATCGCGCAAGACGCATCCCGTCTGACCGCGTAACGCTCTCCGACACCGTCAGCCCAGGCTGACGGTGCTGTTTTAGCCTCATGTTAATTCGTGAAGAGGACTATTCTGTGTCACGTACAATTATGTTGATCCCCACTGGCACCAGCGTCGGCCTGACCAGCGTCAGCCTGGGTGTCATTCGCTCCATGGAGCAAAAAGGCGTTAGCCTGAGCGTGTTCAAACCTATCGCACAGCCACGTACTGGCGGCGACTCGCTCGATCAGACCACCACCATCATCCGCAGCAGCAACTCCACCATCACCGCAGCCGAACCGCTGCGCATGAGCTACGTTGAGGGCCTGTTGAGCTCCAACAAGCAAGATGTGCTGATGGAAGAGATCGTGGCTCGCTACCACGAAAACACCAAAGACGCAGAAGTGGTGTTGATCGAAGGCCTGGTGCCGACCCGTAAACATCAGTTCGCCAACGCGCTGAACTACGAAATCGCCAAAACGCTGAATGCAGAAATCGTCTTCGTACTGGCGCTGGGTAACGATTCCCCAGCACAGCTGAAAGAGCGCATCGAGCTGGCCCGCAGCAGCTTCGGCGGCAGCAAAAATAAAAACATCACCGGCGTAATCATCAACAAGCTGAACGCCCCGGTTGACGAACAGGGCCGCACCCGTCCTGACCTGTCCGAGATCTTCGACGACTCCACCAAGGCCAGCGTGACCAACGTTGACCCGGCGCAATTGTTCGCCAACAGCCCGCTGCCGATTCTGGGTTGCGTGCCGTGGAGCTTTGATCTGATCGCCACCCGCGCTATCGACATGGCTCGTCACCTGAAGGCCTCCGTGGTCAATGAAGGCGACATCATGACCCGCCGCGTGAAGTCTGTGACCTTCTGTGCGCGCAGCATCCCGCACATGCTGGAGCACTTCCGCCCAGGCTCACTGCTGGTGACCTCGGCAGACCGTCCTGACGTGCTGGTTTCTGCCTGTCTGGCCGCGATGAATGGCGTAGAAATTGGCGCCATCCTGCTGACCGGTGGCTATGCCATCGACGAGCCGATCAGAAAGCTGTGTGAACGTGCCTTCCAGACCGGCCTGCCGGTATTTATGGTCGACACCAACACCTGGCAGACCTCGCTCAGCCTGCAAAGCTTCAACCTTGAAGTGCCGGCGGACGACCATCAGCGCATCGAGAAAGTGCAGAACTACGTGGCCAGCCACATCAACGCCGAGTGGATCGAGTCTCTGACCGCCACCTCCGAGCGTTCACGTCGTCTTTCTCCACCGGCGTTCCGTTACGAACTGACCGAGCTGGCACGCAAAGCCGGCAAGCGCATCGTGCTGCCTGAAGGTGACGAGCCGCGTACCGTGAAAGCTGCAGCTATCTGTGCCGAACGCGGTATCGCAGAATGCGTGCTGCTGGGTAATCCGGAAGAGATCAAGCGCGTTGCTGCCGCTCAGGGCGTTGAACTGGGCAAAGGCATCGAAATCGTTGATCCGGTCGCCGTCCGCGAACTCTATGTGCCGCGTCTGGTTGAGCTGCGTAAGAGCAAGGGCATGACCGAAGTGGTTGCGCGTGAGCAACTGGAAGACAATGTGGTTCTCGGCACCCTGATGCTGGAAAAAGGCGAAGTTGACGGGCTGGTTTCCGGCGCGGTTCACACTACTGCCAACACCATCCGTCCACCGCTGCAGTTGATCAAAACCGCACCGGGCAGCTCGCTGGTATCCTCCGTATTCTTCATGCTGCTGCCTGACCAGGTTCTGGTGTACGGCGACTGTGCGATCAACCCGGATCCAACCGCTGAGCAACTGTCTGAGATCGCAATCCAGTCGGCCGACTCCGCCGCCGCTTTCGGTATAGAACCACGCGTAGCGATGATCTCCTACTCCACCGGCAACTCCGGTGCGGGCAGCGACGTTGAGAAAGTGCGTGAAGCAACCCGTCTGGCACAGGAAAAACGTCCTGACCTGATCATCGACGGTCCGTTGCAGTACGACGCCGCGATCATGGCTGACGTAGCCAAATCCAAGGCGCCTAACTCGCCGGTTGCCGGCCAGGCTACCGTGTTCATCTTCCCGGATCTGAACACCGGTAACACCACCTACAAAGCGGTACAGCGTTCCGCTGACCTGGTGTCCATCGGGCCAATGCTGCAAGGCATGCGCAAGCCGGTGAACGACCTGTCACGTGGCGCACTGGTAGACGACATTGTTTACACCGTGGCGCTGACCGCCATTCAGTCTTCCCAGGCTGATGAAGCGACAGCTAAAGCCTGATAGCCCCTGGGTTATGCGATAAAAAAAGCCGGTCAATTGACCGGCTTTTTCATTTTCAGTGACTAGTCCTGGCATAGGTTGACACTTTTATGCCTGTAAAACGCCTGATGCACTGCATCGGGCGTTTTGTATTTCAGCGACTGGTGAGGGTGCTCTCTGTTGTAAATATCTTGCCTGCTCCAGATCTGCCGGGCGTGACAGCAAAAACTCCGTTTTCAGTATTCCATTCACCCTTTCCGCCAGTGCGTTCTGATAACAGTCATAGCCATTCGTCATTGAGCAGATTAGCCCGTATCTTTCATGGACTGACTGGTAACTTGCTGAACAATATTGTATTCCACGGTCTGAGTGATGGATTAGCGGCTAGGTAGTTTTTCTCAGCTTTAAGGCCTGTTTTAGAGCCTGCACGACATTATCCGTACGCAGATCACTGTGCGCATGATGACCCATAATTTTCCTTGAGCAGGCATCCGTTATCAGGCTCAGGTAGACCATGCCACTCCGGGTTGGCAGATAAGTAATATCCGCCACCCATACCTGTTCTGGCCGCCTTACCACCACCTGTTCCGGCCCCGCCTTTAATAAATTGGGATGTCGCCGAAAACGGTAATGACTGTCCGTTGTTTTATGGTACGCCCGTCTGACAGGAACCAATAGCCTGCGTTCCTTTAGCAGGGAGAACAACCGGTCACGTCCGATATGTAATCCATCATCTGATTGTTTATTCAGCAGATAATGCAACTTACGGGTTCCGATACACGCCTGACGGACTCTTATTGCTTTAACAAAATCGACGATCCGGACGTCACGACTCCGCAGCTTACTGAGCCGTGTATTGTGTTGATACCAGGTCTGTCGGCTCTGCCCCAGGAATAGGCGACCCGGATAATGGTTATTTTTTGGGTCTGTTTTTGCGTGAGGACTTGCCTGGCCGCTTTTTTATGACGCTGATCCCATAGTCATTTTTCAGCACGTTAACGACGGCATCCAGGAACTCAGCCATTATCACGTTCTCCGGATCTAAGTCGAAAACGTGTCAACGCTATTTAGGACGGGTCACAGCTCACTCAGCGGTGTAACAACTGATTAGCCCTCGCCAGTGCATCAAAAGCTGCTTACCTCAACGAAAAGCCCGGTTTTAATTCTTTGTGAACTTGCTCATCCAATTATCCCAGATGGGAATCGGCTGGAGCTCATCCAACAGATAATCGATAAATGAACGAACCTTTGGGTTGCTATATCGGCTTGGAAAATAAAGGGCATAGAGTGCATGGGTATCGTGAGTCAATTTACCATCCAGTGCCAAAGGGACCAGGGTTCCCTGTTGTATCGAATCGCTTAGTAAATAGGTAGGAAGATAGGCAATACCTTGATCTTCAAGGGCAGACTTGAGCAAAACCAGACTGCTATTTGCTTGAATAGGGGTTCGTTTTTTTAACTGGTGTGTAACGCCCTGTTTATCGGTGCTTCTCTCTATAGGGGTTAAGCCCGGATAAGTCAGACAATGATGTTGAGGAAACTCTTGAACAGAGTTGGGCTTACCATATTTACTGAGGTAATCAGGACTTGCGCAATATGCCCAGTTAATGGTCGCCAATTTGCGCATAGCATAATTATCAGGGGGGGATGAAGAAACCCGTAATGCGATATCAACATTAACTTCATTAAGATTAACAAAATTATCATTAAGATCGATGTGAAAATCAACATCAGGGCAGTTTTTACGAAAGTGATTAACCAGCGTCACCAAGTGTGAATAACCAAATGCCATCGAACAGGTTATCCTTAATTCACCTTGAGGATGATTATAGTAGCCCGCAGTTGTGTTTACTGATTCATCAAAATCCAGCAACAGTTGCGTTGCCCTATTGTATAAATACTGCCCAGGTTCAGTAAGAGTAAAACTTCTTGTTGTTCTTTTCAACAAAGTTGTACCTAATTGATTTTCCAGCTGCGACAGGCTTTTACTCACCGCAGAGGGTGAGACATTAAGCTGTACTGCAGCTTCCGATAAGCCACCACACTCGACGATCTTGACCAGGATCTCTAGTTGTTTTAACGAGACTGGATTGCTCATTTTTTCCTTTCATTCACGAGTGATTTCATTAAATGGTACGAATGGCGTATTACATTCATTAAAATAAAATGTAATTATTAACTACGGAAACATTATACGTTTTTAATTTTAAATAAAGCACCAAATGGTGACCACAATCACAAAACAAAAAATCAAGAAAAATAGCAAATAAAAAAGTGACTTAAGTCACATGTGAAAAAATGATGAAAAAGGAATCAATATGTGGAAACATTTAGAACCTTACCGATCCTCGCTTATTCTATTACTCGCATTAACACTAGGGGGTGTATTAGGTATCTATGCACCTGAAATCGCATTGAAATTACAGTCTATAGGCAAAATATTCCTAAATTTATTATTTATGATTATTGTGCCATTGGTCAGCGTTAGCGTTATGTCATCGATTGCAGGCATGACGGACCTGAAAAAACTCGGGCGCATCATGGGAATTATCTTCGCCGTTTCCATTATGATGGCGCTGATACCGGCGGCAGGCATTGTTGGTTTAGCAACACTGTTTGATCCAGCACAGGGCGTCGTGATTGAGCTGACCGAGAAGTTCAACACCGGCGGTGGTGAGATGGATTTTGTCAGCATGGTTACCGCCAATGATTTTGTTGGATTACTGTCCAAATCCAACATCCTGGCGCTGATTATCATGTCGGTTATCGCCGGGATCGCCATTGGGCAATCCGGTGAGCAAGGCAAACGTATTTCCAACTCGCTGAACGATCTGAATACCGTCATCATGAAGATTGTGTCCATCATCATGAAAGCGGCCCCTATCGGCTTGGGCTGTTATTTTGCTTCGACTATGGCAAGCCAAGACTCACAGCTACTGCTCACCTTTGCCCGGGCTATTGGCCTATTTTTTCTGGCAACATTGCTGTATTACATTTTCGGCTCCATTTTCTATTCCTGGATTGGCGGCGGTGTCCCTGCGATACGCGCATTCTGGAAAAATGCTATCGAACCTTCAGCAACAGCATTGGGAACCTGCTCTTCCCTAGGAACTTTACCCGTCAATATTCGCGCCGGTAAAGCCATGGGTATCGACCCGGAAATCGTTGATATTGCCTTACCCTTATTGGTAAACCTGAATAAAGGCGGTGTGGCGATGATTGCCGCGCTGAAAATCGTTTTCATCTTTGCCGTGCTGGGATTGGACTTCACGATGGAGACCTTCTTCCTGACCATGTTAATCTCTGTACTTTCGGCGATTATTGTTGGCGGTGTGCCTGGCGGTGCATTCCTCGGTGAGATTTTCATTGTGACGACATTAGGATTGCCGTTGGAAACCATTCCCATGTTGGTTGTACTTGGCACCATTACTGATGCTCCTGCCACCTTGATCAACGTGATCCATGACTTAAATGCAGCGCAAATTGTTGAACGTTTTTCTGGTAAGAAATCGGTATCTACCGCAACTCAGATGAACGTCTCTTTAATAAAAGAAAAAAATGCCTCATAGAAATTCATTCGTTACCCATTGGATTAACAATCGAGAATAAGCAGGTAAATTATGACATCTAAAAAAATAGAAACTGCCTTGGTCACCGCGGGTCGTAAACCAAAATTTACCCAGGGTTCGGTAAACTCGGTAATACAACGCGCATCTTCATTAATTTTTAGCTCAGTAAAGGCGAAAAAACTGGCTATGGCTAACCGCACCAAAGGTGAACTATTTTATGGTCGCCGCGGCACCTTGACTCATTTTGCATTCCAGGATGCCATGACGGAGTTAGAAGGTGGCACAGGATGCTCTCTTTACCCTTGCGGTGCTGCCGCAGTGACAAATGCCATTCTGGCCTTTGTCGCTAACGGCGATCATATTCTGATGACGGGGGCAGCTTATGAACCCACTCAGGATTTCTGTAATAAGGTATTAGCACGATTGGGTGTGGCAACGACGTATTATGACCCACTGATAAGTGCGGGTATTGTCGATCTCATTCAACCCAATACCAAAGTGGTATTTCTTGAGTCACCAAGCTCCATCACTATGGAGATTCAAGATGTTCCCGGCATGGTAAAGGCAATCCGGGCGATTAATCCTGACATTGTGATCATGATTGATAATACCTGGGCTGCAGGCATCTTATTTAAAGCACTGGATTTTGGCGTGGATATCTCTATTCAGGCAGGAACCAAATATATCATTGGCCATTCCGATGCCATGTTAGGGACCGCGGTATCAAATACGCGCTGTTGGGATCAACTGCGCGAGAATTCTTATCTAATGGGACAAATGGCCGATGCCGATACGGCCTATGTTGGCAGCCGAGGATTGAGAACCCTGGGAGTAAGATTAAAACAACACGAGATAAGCAGTATCACCGTCGCAAAATGGCTGGCTAAACGCCCCGAGGTGGCTCAAGTCAATCACCCGGCGCTGCCCTCCTGTAAAGGGCACGAATATTATCTGCGGGATTTCACTGGCAGCTGCGGATTGTTCTCTTTTGTGCTTAAACAACGCTTAACCGATGAACAAGTTGCCCATTATCTGGATAATTTTGAGCACTTCGGCATGGCCTATTCATGGGGTGGTTTTGAATCACTGATCCTGGCCAATCAGCCTGAGGAACTCAACGAAATCCGCCCTGCAGGCAAAGTGGATTTCACCGGGACACTCGTGCGTGTGCATATTGGTCTTGAAAATATCGAAGACTTAATTGCCGATCTTGATGCGGGTTTTGCACGGTTGGAATAAAAACAGGATAGGATTAAGAGAAAGCCGGTCAATTGACCGGCTTTTTCATTTCTGAAGCCCCATCAGGCATTTTCATCGCTATCGCGTAGCGGTTTACCGTAGGCCTGTTCGTTGTTGCGCGTCAGCCACAGCGACAGCGCTTTCAGCGAATCTGGCGTGAATTCATCGCAGCGTGCGGTGATCTCTTCCGGCGTCAGCCAGCTCACCTCCGCCACTTCTTCTTCCTGCAGAGCAAACGGGCCGTGAGAAACGCAACTGAATAATGCGCCCCACACCCGGCACTGATCTTCTTCAAAGTAGAACAGGCCATGTTCGGCGAAAGGCACGCCGGCAATGCCCAGCTCCTCTTCCGCTTCGCGACGGGCGGAATCCAGTACATTCTCCCCGCTCTGCACCACACCACCCGCAGTGGCGTCCAGCCAGCCCGGATAGAAATCTTTTATGTCGGTGCGACGCTGCACCAGAATTTTTCCCATTCCATCATGCACCACAATATAGGTAGCACGATGACGCAGCCGTTGGGCACGCATCTGTTGGCGACTGGATTGAGCAATCACTTCGTTTTGCTCGTTGACGATATCAACCCACTCGGTATCTGCAGCCTGATCCTGTTCCGCCATCCTCTAAAACCTTCTATTTTGGCGCGATGCATCCCGCGCACTGGTTAATCAATGAGTGTTTTTCAAAGATTTTTATTGTGTGTGTATAAATTAGTGCGTTAATGCCACCTCTGCAACAGCCTTGCCGCCGAGCAAAGTGACCACACTTAAAACGCCGTCCTCCAGTATGCCATAGCTGGCAGGAAAGCCCCCTTTCGGAATGCTGACCGACCCTGGATTAAAGCAGTAAATTTCTCCCTGCCGTTCCGCCTGCGGCAAATGGCTGTGTCCGTAGACCAGCACATCACCGGCAGATAACGGCGGCAGTGCCGAGGGATGATAAAGGTGACCGTGGGTTAAAAACAATCGTCTTTTTTGTAATAGCACCTGCTGCCAAGACGCGGTGATAGGGAAGGACAGTAGCATCTGATCGACTTCACTGTCACAGTTGCCGCGAACGGCGATGATCTTGTCGCTATAGCGGTTCAATTGTTCGGCAACCTGCGCCGGTTGATAACCCACCGGCAGGGCATTGCGCGGCCCATGATTCAGCAAATCGCCCAGCAGGATCAGCCAGTCGGCACCGCTTTGTTCGAAACGCTCCAGCACGCTTTCGGTCGCGGGGAGCGAACCATGTATATCCGAGGCAAATAACAGCTTCATAACCTTGTCCCTGTTAAGGAAATAAGCCCTATTTTAGCGCGCTGGCACCGTGCGGCAAACCGCAGATGCGCCAGCAAAGCATTGTGATGCATCTTGTGGAGATAGCATCAGACGAATCTCACATAGCCTGCTATTCTTAGCTGCTATTGTTGGTAACCCTAGAGAAAGATCTCTGATATACCTTTGTGCGCGGCGAAGACCGCAACAACGTGTAATGACTTACAGATCACCTTACCGCAGGAGGCAACATGATTGACCTGTATTACGCGCCTACTCCCAATGGTCACAAGATTACCCTGTTTCTGGAGGAGGTTGGCTTACCCTACCGTATCCACCGCGTAAATATCAGTGCCGGCGACCAGTTCAAGCCGGATTTTCTGAGCATTTCACCCAACAACAAAATCCCGGCGATTGTCGACCAGCAGCCGGTTGATGGCGGTGCGCCGATCAGCCTGTTCGAGTCCGGCGAAATTCTGCTGTACCTGGCGGAGAAAACCGGCAAGCTGCTGAGCAAAGGGCTGCGTGAGCGCGCTGCCACGCTGCAGTGGTTGTTTTGGCAAGTGGCGGGCTTTGGGCCCATGCTCGGGCAAAATCACCACTTCAACCACTACGCACCACAGCCGGTGCCTTACGCCATCGAACGTTACCACCTGGAAACCAAGCGCCTGTATGCCGTGCTGGAAGCCGAGTTGCAAAAGCACCCCTATCTGGGCGGTGACAACTACAGCATAGCCGATATCGCGACCTATCCCTGGGTGGTGTCACACCCACGTCAGCGCATCGATCTGGCGGATTATCCGGCGGTGCGTAACTGGTTCGAACGCATCAGCAACCGCCCGGCTACCGAGCGTGCCTACAAGCTGGCTGAGCAGGGTTAAACTTCCAGCTCCCCGGCCTCCGGGGAGTTTCCCCTGACTCGTTATCTTTTCCCTACTTTCCGTGTATTCTGAGCACCAATAATCAGACCTGTGGAGACTCTCTGATGTCATTCAGTCAACCCGACGCCATTATTCGTATAAAAAATCTGCGGTTGCGTACATTCATCGGTATCAAGGAAGAAGAAATCAACAACCGTCAGGACATCCTGATTAACGTGGCGATCCATTACCCGGCGGATAAGGCGCGCGACAGTGAAAATATCGACGACGCGCTCAATTACCGCACCATCACCAAAGCCATCATCCGTCATGTGGAAGATAACCGCTTCGCCCTGCTGGAAAAATTAACTCAGGATGTGCTCGATATCGTGAAACAACACGCCTGGGTAACCTATGCTGAAGTGGAGATAGATAAACTACTGGCCCTGCGCTACGCCGACTCGGTTTCGATGACCATGAGCTATCGCCGGGCCTGAAAACCACAGTTTCAGGGAGAATCGACCATGCGGATCCTGATCACCGGTGCCACAGGATTGATAGGGAGCAGCCTGACGCAACGGCTGCTGGGCCTTTCTCACCAAATTACGGTGCTGAGCCGCAACGTGCAGCGCGCACGTGAGCAGTTCGGCGAGCAGGCCAGCTACTGGTCAACGCTGCAGGACCAGCCCTCGCTGGACGGTTTTGACGCAGTGATCAACCTGGCCGGGGAGCCGATCGCCGACAAGCGCTGGAGCAAAGCGCAGAAAGAGCGGCTGTGCCACAGCCGTTGGGATCTGACCGAACAGTTGGCCAAGCTGATTAACGCCGGCAGCGCGCCGCCCAGCGTGCTGATTTCCGGTTCTGCGATTGGCTACTATGGCGATCAGGGCCAGGCGGTGGTCACCGAAGACGAAGCCCCACACGACGAATTCACCCATCAGCTGTGCCAACGCTGGGAGTCTCTGGCTTTGCAAGCGCAAAGCGATGCCACCCGCGTCTGTTTGCTACGTACCGGCGTAGTGCTGGCGCCCAAAGGCGGTGCCTTGGCGAAAATGCTGCCGCCGTTCCGCTTTGGGCTGGGCGGCCCCATAGGCAACGGCCGTCAATATCTGCCGTGGATCCATCTGGAAGACATGGTCGACGGCATTGTCTATTTGCTGGAACACCAAACCCTGCAAGGGCCGTTCAATATGGTTGCCCCTTACCCGGTTCACAACGAACAGTTTGCCGCTCAGCTCGCCAACGTGCTCGATCGGCCGGCATTTTTACGCGTACCGGCATTCGCCATGCGTTTATTGATGGGGGAAGCGGCAGTATTAGTGTTGGGTGGGCAGCGCGCGGTACCGAGAAGGCTGGAGGAAGCCGGTTTTAGCTTCCGCTTTTTGGAGCTGGAACAGGCATTGGATGATGTGATTAATCAACGGGCCGAAACCCGCTGAAGGTCCGATCGGGGCCAGAAAGATCCGGCCCCGACAGGTCGCTATTTTAACGCGCCGGACAAGAACTGCTGCAGGCGAGCACTTTTCGGATTACCAAACAGCTCGGCCGGTGGCCCCTGCTCTTCGATCAGCCCTTTGTGCAGGAAGATCACGTGGCTGGAAACATGGCGCGCAAACTCCATTTCGTGGGTTACCACCACCATGGTTTTGCCCTCTTCCGCCAGCTTCTGCATGATACGCAGAACCTCCCCCACCAACTCCGGATCCAGCGCCGACGTCGGCTCATCGAACAGTAAAACTTCCGGCTCCATCGCCAGGGCGCGCGCGATAGACACACGCTGTTGCTGGCCGCCAGACAGGTGCACCGGGTATTTGCCGCGGGCCCGCTCGTCGATACCCACCTTATCCAAATAACGTATCGCGCGCTCACGCGCTTCGGTCTTGCTCAGCCCCAGCACCTGCACCGGCGCTTCCATCACGTTCTCCAGCACCGTCATGTGGCTCCACAGGTTAAAGTGCTGGAACACCATGGTCAGGCGGGTACGCAGCAGCTGCAGCTGTTTCTTGTCGAAGACCTTCAGCTGGCCGTCCTTGTCACGCACCATGCGGATATCTTCGTTGTTCAGGCTGATGGAGCCTTCACTCGGCTTCTCCAGGAAGTTAATGCAGCGTAAAAAGGTACTTTTACCGGAACCGGAAGACCCGATGATGCTAATCACATCCCCTGCGTTGGCCGCCAGCGAGACGCCTTTCAGCACTTCGTGTTCGCCATAGCGTTTATGCAGTTCGGTGACGGCTAATTTATTCTCAGACATAGTAGGTTCCCGTCATTATCAGTGATTAACGTGTGCCATCCAGCGCTTTTCCGCCTTGCGGAACAGGCTGATTAACCCGTAAGAGATGATCAGATACAGCACTGCCGCAATGCCAAAGGCATAGAACGGCTGGTAGGTCGCTGCGTTGATATCTCGCGCTATCTTCAACAAGTCCGGCACGGTGGCAGTAAACGCCAGCGCGGTGGAATGCAGCATCAGTATCACTTCGTTGCTGTAGGCCGGCAGTGCGGTGCGCAGCGCAGACGGCAAAATGATGCAGCGGTACATTTTGAAGCGAGAGAAGCCATAGGCATTGGCCGCCTCGATTTCACCGTGCGACACCGAGCGGATCGCCCCGGCGAAGATCTCGGTGGTATAGGCGCAGGTGTTCAGCGTCAGCGCCAAAATGGTGCAGTTAAGCCCGCTGCGGAAGAAGGCATTGAGAAAGTCCGTCCCGCGAACGATTTCCAGGCTGTACATACCGGAGTAAAACACCAACAGCTGCACATACAGCGGCGTGCCGCGAAAAATATAGGTGTAGAGCCAAACCGGGAAACGCACCCAGGTGATGGAAGAAACCCGCGCCACCGCCATCGGGATCGCCAGTAAACCGCCCATCACCACCGAGGAAATCAGCAGCCATAAGGTGACGGCAACACCGGTGAAACGGTAGCCGTCGCTCCACAGCAACGATTGCCAGTACTGTTGCAAAATTTCGATCATAGCTCAGCCCTCCGGACGCCCAGGGAATAACGCCGTTCAAGCCACAACAACACGCCATTGGAGACGGTAGTGAAAATCAGGTAAACCACCCCGGCGACGATCGCAAAGAAGAACGGCTGATAGGTGCCTTTACCGGCCAACTGAGTGGCTTTCACCACGTCATTCAGGCCCAAAATAGACACCAGCGCCGTTGCCTTCAGGATCACCTGCCAGTTGTTGCCGATGCCTGGCAGGGCAAAACGCATCATCGCAGGAAACAGAATGCGGCGGAAAATCTGCGAACCGGTGAAACCGTAAGCGGTTGCCGCCTCGATCTGCCCCTTCGATACGGCCATATAGGCACCGCGGAAGGTTTCAGTGAAATAGGCACCGTAGATAAACCCGAGGGTAATGATCCCCGCGCTGAGCGGATCAATATCGATTTGCGAGAAGCCAAGCAGTTCGGTGAGGTTGTTGAGCGCAATTTGCAGGCCGTAGAAAATCAACAGCATCAGCACCAGGTCAGGCACGCCGCGGATCAGCGTGGTATAGGCACCAAACAGCGTTGAAAGCAGGCGATTTTGGGAAAGCTTGCCACCGGCACCGATCAAACCGATCACCAGCGCCAGCAGTACGGAACTCAGGGCCAGCTCCAGCGTCACCAGAGCGCCCTCAAATATCAATTGGGAATAGCCTTGCAGCATTTACTTCACCCTGTCGTCATTGGATCCCGAACCATCGGGGCCGGCAAGCCAGCCCCGAAGTCACAACACGGAACGGTTGCGGCATTAACCGCCGTAGACGTCAAAATCGAAGTATTTCTTCGCGTACTTGTCGTAAGTACCGTCTTTACGCATTTCAGCAAAGGCTTTATCCAGCGCCGCCTTCAGTTCGGTGTCGGTCTTGCGCAGGCCCATGCCAGTGCCCACGCCGAAGAATTTGTCATCCTTCACCGATTCACCGGCAAAAGCATAATCCTTGCCTGGAGGCTGTTTCAGGAAGCCATCGCTGCCCGCCACTTCGTCCTGGAAGGCGGCATCGATACGGCCGGATGCCAGGTCGGCATACACCAGATCCTGGTTCTGATAAGGCACAACGGTGATGCCTTTAGGCTGCCACATGGCGTTGGCATAGGCTTCCTGGGTGGTGCCCTGCAACACGCCGACGCTCTTGCCTTTTAACGCATCCACGGTAGGCAACAGCTTGGAGCCTTTCGGTGCAATCAGACGGGCGTTAGCAGCGTACAGCTTGTCGGTAAAGGCTATTTCCTGCTGGCGTTTTTCGGTGATCGACAGAGAAGAGATGATGGCGTCAATTTTCTTCGCCTTCAGGGACGGGATCAGCGCGTCAAAATCGCTTTCCACAAAGGTACATTGGGTATTTATGCGTTTGCACAGCTCTTTGGCCAGATCGATATCAAAACCGACCAGCTCACCTTTGGCATTTTTGGATTCAAATGGTGCATAGGTCGGATCGGTACCTATCTTCAGCGTCGATGGTACCGCGGCAAATGCGCTGCTTGCTGCTGCTAAAGCCAAGACTAAAGGAAGAACCTTAACCAGCTTTTTCATAAATTACCCTCAAATTGATTTTTTGATGCCACTGCGGGCATTACTTTTCCACCAAATCAATTTGCAGTAATCGTGCCACATTTGTTGCTGTAGGCGGAGGGAACGGCTCCGGCCTTCACAAAACTGTTTCCTGGGACGATAACCGCAAAATTAAATCGGCCAGTGTTGGCCGCGCCACGGGCAATGGATAAATACCAGAGCCTTGAAACAGTGAGCGTGATGAAGTGGGATCATTATGGTGCATGCGCCGCCCTAATTCAGTGCGGTGTTGCACAAATGTGCCAAATTGGGGAGAAATTTGTTAATTCGTGCCTTGCCAGCGGGCAAATAAATCTTGCGGTAATTCAATGTCAAACTGATCGACCACCCGGTTGACGGTTTGATCGATAATGTCTTCTACGCTTTCAGGGCGATGATAAAACGCCGGCACGGGCGGCATGATCACCGCTCCCATTTCCGCCGCTTGGGTCATCAGGCGCAGATGACCGATATGCAACGGGGTTTCACGTACGCACAGCACCAACCGGCGACGCTCTTTCAGCACCACATCGGCCGCCCGCGTCAGCAGACCGTCGCTGTAGCTATTGGCGATACCCGATAAGGTTTTGATCGAGCAAGGTAAAATCACCATGCCGGCCGTTTTGAACGAACCGGAAGAAATACTGGCACCGATATCGCGTGAGTCATGCACCACATCGGCCAGCGCCTGCACTTCACGCAGGCTGAGATCGGTTTCCAGCGCCAGCGTTTGTCGTGCCGCGTTACTCATCACCAAATGGGTTTCCACCTCTGCGACGTCACGCAATACCTGTAACAGGCGCACGCCGTAGATTGCGCCGCTGGCGCCGGAAATACCGATGATGAGTCGTTTCATAAAGCTGGCCTCTGCCAAGGAAAAAATAGGATCAGGCAGACTTTGCCGCAATGGGGCTACATAAGCAAGTCAGGGAGGGATAATGCACCGCAGCGAGCGCCACGGTGCACTGTTTTGGTCAAGGCTAAGGCTTAGCCTTCGTTGTGCATTTCCAGATTTTCCGCTTCGGTCTGCCCACGCATTTCTTTGGCGTCGTCATTACGCAGCGATTCCAGATACTCGAGGTAGCTCTGGTCGACGTCTTTGGTGACGTAGATACCGTTAAATACCGAGCATTCGAACTGGCTGATGTCCGGGTTCTCTTCGCGCACCGCTTCGATCAGATCGTCCAGGTCCTGGAAGATCAAACCGTCGGCACCGATGATCTGGCGGATTTCATCCACTTCACGGCCGTGGGCAATCAGTTCGTTGGCGCTCGGCATATCGATGCCGTACACGTTAGGGAAACGGATCTCCGGTGCAGCGGAAGCCAGATAAACGCGTTTCGCCCCGGCGTCACGCGCCATCTCTACGATCTGCTCGGAAGTGGTACCGCGCACGATGGAATCATCCACCAGCAGCACGTTCTTGTCGCGGAACTCGGCACGGTTGGCGTTCAGCTTGCGGCGTACCGACTTACGGCGCGCCTGCTGGCCCGGCATGATGAAGGTACGGCCGACATAGCGGTTCTTCACAAAGCCCTGGCGATACGGCTTATCCAGGATACGCGCGATTTCCAACGCGATATCGCAGGAGGTTTCCGGGATCGGGATCACCACGTCGATGTCCAAATCTTCCCACTCACGGGCAATCTTCTCACCCAGCTTCTGCCCCATGCGCACACGGGCGCTGTAGACCGAAATTTTGTCCATAAAGGAATCTGGACGAGCGAAGTAGACATATTCGAACAGGCACGGGTTGGTTTTCGGGTTCTCTGCACACTGACGAGTGAACAGTTGGCCTTTATCGGTGATGTACACCGCTTCGCCCGGCGCCACGTCGCGCAGGAATTCGAAGCCCAGCGTGTCCAGTGCCACGCTCTCGGAAGCCACCATATACTCGTTACGGCCATCTTCCAGCGTGCGTTTGCCAATCACCAGCGGGCGGATGCCGTTAGGATCACGGAACGCCAGCAGACCGTGACCAATGATCATCGCCACGCAGGCGTAAGCGCCACGCAGTTGCTGATGCATGGCGGCAACGGCGGTGAAAATGTTGTCGGATTCCAGCGGATAATGTTGGAAACGGTCCAGCTCACTGGCCAGTACGTTCAGCAGGATCTCGGAATCGGAAGTGGTGTTGATATGGCGGCGGCCGCTTTCAAACAGCTTTTGGCGCAGCTCATGGGCGTTGGTCAGGTTGCCGTTGTGGGCCAACGTAAGGCCGAACGGCGAGTTGACATAGAAGGGTTGAGCCTCTGAGGCACTGGAGCTGCCAGCCGTCGGGTAGCGCACATGGCCAATACCCATGTTGCCCTGCAAGCGCTGCATATGGCGAGCCTCAAACACATCCTTCACCAGACCGTTGGCTTTACGCAGACGGAACCCATTATGGGCATCTATGGTGACGATGCCTGCGGCATCCTGGCCACGGTGCTGAAGCACCATCAACGCATCATAAATCGACTGGTTTACCGGCATAAAACCGGCGATACCGACAATACCGCACATGTTGTCTTTTCCTCATCAGCGCTACCGCCCCGGTAAATGGGTCGGCAAGAAACTCGACGTGCTCTGCAGGTAGTCAAAGAACCACCTGATGATGTAACTGAACTGGGGGATCAGCTGCGACTGTTTCCAGTCGGTACTTTGTGAGAAGCCGGTAAAGGTATCCAGGAAAAACAGTATCGCCGAAACGATCAACACGCCGCGCAGTGCGCCAAAACAGACGCCCAGCACCCGGTCGGTGCCTGATAACCCGGTTTTCTCTACCAGTGAGCTAATCACATAGTTAACAATAGCGCCTACGATCAGGGTCGCGATAAACAAGATGGCAATCGCGATGCCGTTTCGCACCAGTTCATCTTCAAAACGAGTGAAGTAGACTGCAAGGTAAGAGTAAAAATGGCTGGCAACAAAAAACGCACATCCCCATGTCACAAGTGACAATGCTTCGCGAACAAACCCTCGGATCAGGCTCACCAGAGCCGAAAATCCAATCACCGCTATAATGACGTAATCAATCCAGACCATGAACTATTCCAATGATGAATCGCCCCTGCATCCATTTCGCGGCGAATTCTAACAGAAAACGTAAACGTTTGCGTAGGGGTTTTCCTACCACGTTACAAATAAAAAACGGCGATAAAAAAATTCCCAATCGCCGCGCCTACATAGGCCATTTCAGCTACGAAAGGCACATTATTTTTAATGATTATATCGGCATCCATCATTTCAGGGGCACAGCATGCTGTGCCCCCTCATCTTAACGTACGCCGTATGGCTTCACCTGACCGCTCAAACCGCTGATCGAGTTCAGCGCGGACAGCGAAGACTGCAGCTTCTGTTTCGAGGCATCCGGGCCGACATAAATCCGGGTGATCTGTCCCTGTACCGGCGTTGACGGCACGGTAAAGGCGCGATAACCGGACAACCTGAGCGATGCCACCACCTCATTGACCTTGGCGGCGTTCTTCAACGCGCCGAGCTGCACCACATAAGCCTGCCCCGCCGGCGCTTTCTCTTCCGCCGGCTTCTGCACTGGTGCAGGCTCAGGCTTAGGTACTGGCGTTGGTTCAGGTTTCGGCTCCGGTCGGGTTTCAGGTTTCACCACCGGCTTCACTTCCACCGGCTTAGGTTGCGGCACCGGTTTTGGCTTCACCTCTACCGGCTTAGGTTTCGGCGGTGGCGTCGGCTGTGGACGGGTTTCGACCGGCGGCGTAACCAACGTCGGCTGCTGCGTCGGCTGGCGAACTGCCTGCTGCGCTGCGGCCTCATTGGCCGCCTGCTGCTCAACCAACGCGCCCGCCCCTTCCGGTGGCTGTGCCGGTAACGGCTGGCTTACCGGTGGCACCACGTCGTTTTCTTCCACATCACCGGCCTTCGGCACCAATGGAATGGCGGCGAATTCGTCCTCATAATGCTTCTTTTTACCGTCCAGCAGCCCTGGCAGGATAATCACCCCCAGCGCGACCAAAATCACGGTACCGACCAATCGGTTTTGAAATTTACTTGCCACTCACACTCCCCGCATCTCGTCTAACGCCGCCATAACCTGTGCAACGGTGTGGAACGATCCACAGACGATCACAATATCCTGAATATCTGCGTCCTGCATAGCCTGACGCCAGGCAGTTTCGACATCGGTAAACTGCCGCGGTTCCGTCAAATACTGCGCCAACAGTTCGACGCTGGCCCCGCGTGGCCCGTCCAGCGGCGCGCAATACCACTCATCGACCTGCTCACTCAGACAGGCCAGGGTACCGGCGATATCTTTATCCGACAACATCCCCACCACCGCACGCACCTTGCCACCCTTGCGCGGCAAGGTTGCCAGACGCCCGGCCAGATAACCTGCCGCGTGGGGGTTATGCGCCACGTCGAGGATCAGCGTCGGCTCACGCCGCACAATCTGGAAACGCCCGGGCAATGTCGCCTGCTGCAAGCCGGTGAAGATCGCCCGCTCATCAATTTCCAAGGCAGAAAAATGCAGCGCCGCCAGCGCGGTCGCAGCGTTGGCCAAGGGGACGTTTGGCATCGGCAAGTCGGTCAGCAAGGTACCGCCGCCCTGCCACTGCCAGCGTTCGCCCTGTTCACTGAAGGTCCAGGCATCGCCACGGCGATACAGTTGAGCACCCAGGGTTTCCGCTACTTGCCCAATGGTGGCCGGCATATCTGGTTCACCTACCACCGCCGGCTTGCCGCTACGGAAGATACCGGCCTTTTCGCGGCCAATGCTTTCGCGATCGTTGCCCAGCCAGTCGGTATGATCCAGCGCGATGCTGGTCACCACCGCCACGCTCGGATCAACGATATTGGTCGCATCCAGGCGGCCGCCGAGTCCGACTTCCAGGATCACCACGTCAAGCTTAGCCTGTTTGAACAGTTGCAGTGCCGACAGAGTACCGAATTCGAAGTAGGTCAGCGAAGTTTCACCCCGGCCCGCTTCAATGGCGGCGAACGAACGGCTGTGTTCAGCCTCGCTCAGTTCATCGCCCTGAATGCGTACCCGCTCGGTATAACGCACCAGGTGCGGCGAACTGTAGACGCCAACCCGCAAACCGGCCGCCAACAGGATGGTTTCCAGGGTGCGACAGGTGGTGCCTTTGCCGTTGGTACCGGCAACGGTGAATACCGTCGGCGCAGGAGTGAGTAAATCAAGATGCGCCGCAACTCGCTGTACGCGTTCCAGGCCGAGTTCGATCGCCTGGCTGTGCAGACGTTCCAGATAAAAAAGCCACGAGCTCAAAGGCGACGTGGCTTGGGGAATTTGGTGGTTTTGCATGAGTCCCGTCACTGAACTTGGGTTCATTAATCCATCGGGCACCACCCTCACCGCGGTAAAAGGCGATGCTCTCCGTTTTCAGCCGTCATTTAGCCACAAAATGGCGGCTGAACCCACACCGATTGGTACCGGTGCGGGCCATTTATTGGCTTCAGGCGTCGGCCTGATTTTCCTGCTCAGACACCGGTGCGGCCTCATCGAAATGCGGCTGCGGCTGGTTGGCCAGCTTGGAAAGGATACTCGCCAGGGTCTGGCGCATTTCCGGACGGCGTACGATCATGTCGATCGCGCCTTTTTCAATCAGGAACTCACTGCGCTGGAAGCCCGGTGGCAACTTTTCACGTACCGTCTGTTCGATAACGCGTGGGCCGGCAAAGCCGATCAGCGCTTTCGGCTCGGCGATATTGATATCACCCAGCATCGCCAGACTGGCAGAAACGCCACCCATGGTTGGATCGGTCAATACCGAAATGTACGGCAGACCGCGTTCCTGCAGTTTCGCCAGCGCTGCGCTGGTCTTCGCCATCTGCATCAGTGACATCAGCGCTTCCTGCATACGGGCACCACCACTGGCTGAGAAACACACCAGCGGACAGTTGTCTTCCAGCGCCTGCTCAACCGCACGCACAAAGCGCGCGCCGACCACGGACGACATGGAACCACCGATAAAGGCAAATTCAAACGAAGCGGCGACAATTGGCATGCCGTACAGCGTGCCCTTCATCACGACCAGCGCGTCTTTTTCACCGGTCGCTTTCTGTGCGGCAACCAGGCGATCTTTATACTTTTTGGAATCCTTGAACTTCAGAACGTCTTTCGGCTCCAGTTCGCTGCCCAGCTCCACTTCACTGCCTTCATCCAGCAGCGTATGCAGACGCATACGCGCAGTCATGCGCATGTGGTGGTCGCATTTCGGGCACACTTCCAGATTACGCTCCAGCTCGGCGCGGTAGAGAACCTGACCGCAGCTATCGCATTTGGTCCAGACCCCTTCAGGAATACTCGCCTTACGGGTTTGGGTGATATTGCTCTTGTTAAGAATTCGTTCAATCCAGCTCATCGATGACCTTTCTGTTTGAACCTGGCAGACGCCAGTTCGCTGTTCATGCTTTATACCCGTCGTCTTTCAAGCCACAGCGTTGTTACCTGCACTAACTCACCCCACTCACTTACTTAAGCTCCAGGGGATGAGTGAGCTGGTCGCCTAGCTGTGACTTGAAACTTATAGGGATAACAATCCCCCCGAAAACACCAATGAAAAAATGCCTGGGCAAAACACGGCAAGCGCGCAAGCGAGGCACAGGTTTCAAGGTTGTTAACAGGAACAGACCATAAATGTCGCTCATTAAACCATATCGGCCCGACTCTGTGGACAAAAAACTGGTCGAACCGACAGGTTAAGCGATGTTTTTACTGTTTTTGCTGGCGGGCAGCCGCACGCTTATGGCGCCAAATTTCAATGACACCCGGCAGAATTGAAACAATGATGATACCCACGATCAACAGTTTCAGGTTTTCCTGCACGATCGGCAGATCGCCAAAGAGATAGCCAGCATAAGTGAAGAGCAGCACCCAAACCAGTGCACCAATCACGTTGTAGGCTGCAAAGTGGCGATAGGACATATGCCCCATACCGGCAACGAACGGTGCAAAAGTACGTACGATCGGCACAAATCGCGCCAGGATAATCGTTTTCCCGCCATGTTTTTCATAAAACTGGTGAGTTTTATCCAGATAGCTGCGACGGAAAATTTTCGAATTCGGGTTGCTGAACAGCTTTTCCCCGAACAGCCGACCGATGGTGTAGTTGACCGCATCCCCGAGTATCGCCGCACCTATCATCAACGCAACCATGGTGTGCACATTCAGATCGTTGGTCGGCAATGCCGCCAGCGCACCGGCAACAAACAGCAGAGAATCGCCCGGCAGGAAAGGCGTCACCACCAGCCCGGTTTCACAAAACAGGATCAGGAACAGAATTGCGTACACCCACATACCGTATTGCGCCACCAGCTCGGCCAGATGCACGTCAATATGCAGAATAAAATCAATTACAAACTTGATGATGTCCATAGGTTCTCTCTTTTACCGGGTGTCTCACCCACCCGGCAGGTGCACAAGGGAGTAACGCGCCAAGCGCGCCAGTGTTTATACCCGTCGCCTTTCAAGCTGCAGCGTTGTTACCTGCTTTACAAGACCCATCCGTGGGTCTTGCCCCTTCGGGGCCGCTGCAAGCAGCGTTCAAATCTGTTCCCGACAGATTTGTCACTCACCCCAGTTACTTACTCAAGTAAGCGCCTGGGGATGAGTGAGCTGGGCGCCTAGCTGCAGCTTGAAATTCATAGGGTACATTTGTTTAGTCGTCGGGTAAAAACAGTGGCCCCATTGCCGGCCGGGGTATGGCAAAGTGCTCAGGGTAATCGACGCTAACCAGGTATAACCCGTCGGCCCGCGCCGTCGCCGCAGCCAGATTTCGATTCTTCAGTGCCAATAGCTCGGCCATCCAGTTCTCATCCTGATTGCCGCAGCCAATTTCCATCAGGCTACCGACAATATTGCGAACCATATGATGTACAAAGGCATTCGCCTTGATATCTACCACAAGATACTCGCCGTAGCGCGTAACCTTAACGTGTTTTACATTACGCCAGGGTGTGCGCGACTGACATTGTACGGCGCGGAACGAAGTAAAGTCGTTCTCACCCAGCAGCGCCTGCGCCGCCCTTTCCATCCGTTCGGCATCCAGCGGGTGATAAAAATGGGTCATCCCCTGCTGTAATACCGCCGGGCGGTAGCGGTGGTTATAAATAATGTAGCGATAGCGGCGCGCAGTCGCACTGAAACGCGCATGAAAATCTTCGGCCACACCGGCCACCCAGCGCACGGCGATATCCGGTGGCAAATGGGTATTGACCCCCATCGTCCAGGCGGCGTCCTTGCGCTGCGCGGTGGTTTCAAAATGTACCACCTGACCGGTAGCATGTACCCCGGCGTCGGTACGTCCGGCGCACAACACGTTGATCGGCGCATTGGCCACCTTGCTCAACGCCTGTTCCAGACAGGCCTGCACGCTGGCCACTTCCTGCTGACGCTGCCAGCCGTAATAATGGCTGCCGTCATATTCAATCCCCAGCGCGATTTTTAAGGTCTGCTGGGTGGGCAAGACAACTTCAGACATCAGTACATCTGCTCCTGCACCAGACGCTCGGCGGTTTCGATCGCCATTAACGCGCCGCCAAAGCGTACGTTATCAGCGACCGACCAGAACTGCAGGATCTCCGGAATACCGTAGTCATTGCGCAGGCAGCCGACGCTTAACACATCGCTGCCGGAGGCTTCCGTCACCTGGGTCGGGTAGTCGTCTTCTTCGCTCAGTTGGATATCGTCCACCTGCTCCAGTTCGCCGCGTGCTTCTTCCGCAGACATTGGGCGCAGCGCTTCCAGATGAACCACCTGCGCATGGCCGTAGAATACCGGCGACTGCACACAGCTCACGGAAATCGGCAACCCTTCGTCCTGCAGCACTTTACGCACCTGATCGACAATCAAACGTTCCTCGCGCACGCTGCCCTGTTCATCAGCCAGCAACGGCAACAGGTTGAACGCCAACTGCTTGGCAAAAACGCCCGCTTCAGCCGGAATGCCGTTCAACAGACGTGCACTTTGGCCGGCCAGATCGTCGACCGCCACTTTGCCGCGTGCCGATACCGACATCAGGGTAGTGACGTGCAGACGGGAAAGCCCGGCCTGCTCGGTCAGCGGTTTGATCGCAGTCAGCAGTTGGCTGACCATGCTGTCGGCCACGGCAACGATATTGCGGTTACGGTAATCCGCCAGCACCTGCGGGTTCACCCCAGGGACCACCAGCGGCACGTCCGGCTCCAGCGCAAACAGGCCACTGGTGTCGATCACCAGGCAGCCCATGTTGCCGGCTTCTTCCGCGTAGCGGGCCGAAGCTTCGGTGCCGGCAACGAAGAACGCCAACTGCGCCTGTGACCAGTCAAATTCTTCCGCTTTTTGTACCAGTACCGATTTGCCATTGAAGCGTACGGTAGCACCGGCACCACGTTCACTGGCCAAGGGATAGAGTTCGCCCACCGGGAACTGGCGTTCCTGTAATAATTCCAGCAACGCTTCACCTACCGCGCCAGTGGCACCAAGCAGAGCGATATTCCAGCCGTCAGACATTGGGTTTCTCCAGAGTATTTATTCAAATGCAGATGGGCGGCTACTGCACCGCCCTGATAACAAAATTAGTCGCTGTGGCTTAAGAAAGCCTTATGCCGTCAGGAAACCCAGCTTGTGCAGCAACTCCGCACTGGCGCTGTCATCACACTGGACGCGCAATGAAGACCACTCGCGGCGTTCCTGATAATGCTTGCGCAGACGATCAAATTCGCCCGCTTGCCCGGCCACTTTGCGCAGCGGCGCATCATCGCGGCGCACATCATACACCAAGTGCATCAATCGTTTTAATTTGCCTTCATCCAGCGGCCCATTGAGTTGGATCTGGCTGAATTCGGGTACCGGCAACAGCGAGGCCAGCTCGATCTGTTGCGGCTGCCCCAGGTGGCGGCTGAAGGCTTCAAACACCTGAGTGGTGCCGCGCGCCTTGCCTTCCAGCGTGTAACCGGCAATATGCGCGGTGCCAATGTCCACCCGAGCCAGCAACGGCAGCGAAAGCTCCGGTTCCGGTTCCCAGACGTCCAGCACCGTGCTCAGCTTTTTGCCTTTTTCCAGCGCCTGCAGCAGCGCAGCATTATCCACCACCGCACCGCGGCAGGCGTTGATCAGAATACGATTGTCCGGCAGCGCCGTCAGCAGCTCAGCGTCCACCAGATGCAGCGAGTTGTAAGGGCCGGATTTATTCAGCGGTGTATGGAAGGTCAATACGTCAGCTTGCGCCACCAGTTTTTCCAGCGGCCAGAACTCACCGGCATCACCACGTTCGGCACGCGGTGGATCGCATAACAAGGTGCGCACCCCCAGGGCCTTCAGGCGGGCATCCAGGCGCGAACCTACGTTGCCGACACCGATAATGCCGACGGTTTTATCCCGCAGTTGAAAACCGTCGCGTTCGGCCAGCAGCATCAGCGCGGAGAACACATATTCCACCACCGCAATGGCATTACAGCCCGGTGCCGCAGAAAAACCGATGCCCTGCTGTTGCAGCCAGGCATCGTCTACGTGGTCGGTCCCAGCGGTGGCGGTGCCGACAAAACCAATACGGGTACCGGCCAGCAGCGCTTCATTGACTTTCGTCACTGAACGCACCATCAGCGCATCCGCATCGGCCAGCGCATCACTCGGGATCGGACGGCCAGGCACCGCCTGCACATTCCCCAAACGACTGAACAGTTCAGTCGCATACGGCATATTTTCATCAACCAGGATTTTCACTTATTGCTCCGACGGTTTACGGCTATTTCGCTGGGAAATAGTGTGCCACTGAATCATGCCCGGCGAAAGCGCTCGGGGGTGGTACCGGCAATTTGCTGAAACATGACAATAAACGCCGAGGCCGAGCTGTAGCCTACCTCGAGCGCCACTTCCTGCACGGTTTTGCCCTGTTCCAGCAAGGACACGGCATGCAGGAAACGCAGCCGCTGGCGCCATTCGCTGAATGACATCCCCAGATCCTGCTGGCAACGGCGCGACAGCGTACGTTCGGTGGTATAGACCCGGGCGGCCCAGGCAGCGAGCGACGTATTGTCCGAAGGACAGTGCTCCAGCGCTTCCAGCACCGGTGCCAGGAATTTGTCTTCGGACGACGGCAAGTAGGTTTGCTGAATCGGCGACAGATGCAGTTGGTCGATCAGCGCCCGGCACAGGCGCAAATCCTGTTTGCTCTGAGGGATATATTGTTTGCGTGCGTAAAAATCTTCGGCAATGGCACGGAAAATCGGCGTCACGCTGACCAAACAGGGATCAATCGGCAGCCCGGCACACAGCGGCAACGCAATATCGACCATGCGGCACTGTGCCAGCCGCTGGTTATAACAGGAGTGTTCAATGCCCGCCGGTGCCCACAGCACAAACTCCGGCGGTGCCAAAAAACGCTGGCCGCCGATGCGCAGCACCATCACACCGGCCTTGACCCACATCAACTGCCCCCAACTGTGCTGGTGTGGCTGAAACTCTGTACGGGCGTTGAACTCCTCGCAGCGGAATTGCACCGGCCGTGGCGCCGGGATCAGCGCTTCGGGATAATGACGAATTTCTGGCATGGTTTCGCCCTGTGACTTGTCTTGTTTAGGGAAAATATTGTCTGGATATCGCTATATATAATAAACCGGACACGAGTAAACTAGCCAGCATGTCCGTTGTTAATGAGAATAATTATCATGAATATGCTATTCCCTCTGCTGGCGGTGTTGATTTGGTCAATCAACGCCGTGGTCAGCAAGCTCTCCGCCACCGCCATCGATCCGGCCGCCATCTCCTTCTACCGCTGGCTGCTGGCGCTGATCGCCCTGACGCCTTTCGTCCTGCCCGGCGTTATTCGCCACTGGGCGGCAATACGCGCCAACTGGTGGAAGTTGCTGGTCCTCGGCATGCTGGGCATGGTGCTGTATCAGAGCCTGGCCTATTACGCGGCACACAGCGTCAGCGCACTGTTCATGGGGATCATTGTTTCCCTGATCCCGTTACTGACCATTCTGATCAGCATTGTGTTATTGCGGGTAGCACCAACGGTGGGCATTGCGATCGGCAGCCTGTTGTCGCTGGCTGGCTTAATCTGGCTGGTGAGCGCCGGTAACCCGGCCGAATTGCTGCAACATGGCATCGGCAAAGGCGAGTTGATGATGCTTGCCGCCACCGCCGCCTATGCGCTGTACGGCGTGCTGACCAAGCGCTGGGCGATCGCCCTGCCTAACTGGCAGTCTCTGTACGTACAGATCCTGTTCGGCGTTGTGTTGCTGTTGCCTAATTTCCTGATGGCGCAGGACGTCGCGTTGACCAGCCAGAATATCCCACTGGTGCTGTTCGCCGGTATCCCGGCCTCTATAGTCGCGCCTTACCTGTGGATCCACGGCGTGATGCGCCTGGGTGCCAATACCGCGTCGATCTTTATGAATCTGGCCCCGGTATTTACCGCCATCATTGCGGTACTGTTCCTGCATGAACACTTGCACAGCTATCATCTGATTGGCGGCGGTATCACCCTGCTGGGTGTGATCCTGTCGCAGCGTCTGCGCACGCCGCTGGGCCGTAAGGCAAAGCAAGCCGCAGAGTGTGAAAGCTAAGGCAGCAGTTGAAAACGCACCCGCACCAGCAGGCCCCCCAGGGTGGCCGAGGTCAACAGCTCCGGGCGGGTGCCGTGATAACGGGTGATGTCGCTGACCAGCGCCAGCCCCAAGCCGGCACCGGGCTGATTACCCACGTTATCCAGCCGATGAAACGGCTGCAGCGCCTGCGCAGTATCCTGTTCGGCAATGCCCGGGCCACTGTCTTCAATTTCCAGCACGCACTCCCCAGCCAACTTATCCATGGTGAGTCGTGCCGTGACCGTGCCCTGACTCGGGGTGTATTTCAGCGCATTATCCAGCAGGTTGGCGCACAGTTCGGTCAGCAGCAACGCCTCCCCACCGACCCAACAGATGGATTCCCCTTCATACCCCAGATCGATACGTTTACTGCGCGCCTGCGGCAGCCGTGAAAAACAGGCATCGCGCAGCACCTGCGCCAGATTCATCGGCTGCAACTGGTGATCCGCCTGGTGTTCATGGGCTTTGAGCCTGGACAGATAGAGCAGACGATCGGTCAGCGCCACGGTGTTATCCAGCGTAGCGCTCATCGCTAACAGACTTTCCCGCCACTGCTCCGGTTTATCGCTGGCCAGCGCGACCCCCACCTGAGTCTTCAGCACGGTTAACGGCGTGCGAAGTTGGTGTGAAGCGTCAGCACTGAAACGTTCCTGACGCGCCACCATCAGCCGCAACCGTTCAATATAACGGTTGAATGCCAACAGCAGCGGCTGCATTTCCGACCAGGGCAATACCATCGGCAAGGGGGTTAATTCCCCCGGATCGCGCCGCAGCATGATGCCGGAAAGCTTGCGCATCGGTTTCAACACCCGCTTGAGCAGCGCAAAGGCCAGGGTCATGGTCAACACCACCACGGTGCCCTGGCTGAGCAACGCGGAAAGCATCATTTGCCGCGCCAGATAGCGACGCGACTCCAGCGTTTCCGCCACCAGAATGGTCGCCATGCCCATCACGCCGGACTCGTTGATCGGCTGGTACAGCGCGGCTACGCGGATCGGACGACCGCGATATTCGGCATCATAGAAATGCACCAGCGCCGGATACAGGCTGGAACGCAGGATATAGGGCGGCATCGGCGGCAGGTCATCGTAGCCTGAAATGCTTTCCCCTTGCGGGGAGATCACCTCGTAATACAGTTGATCGTTCATGTTGCGCTCGAAGCTGTCGAGCACCACATAGGGTACGTCCGCCTCCAGCCTACCATTGCGCACCACCAGCCGCTCCGCCACGGTGCGCGCCGACGCCAGCAGCGTGCGATCGTAGGCCAGAGTGGCAGCATTCATCGCGCTGAAATAGTGGGTATAAATCGAAATTCCGCCCAACACCAGCAGCGGTAAACCAAAGAATAACAACAGTTGATAAAACAGCGATCGTGGTGCGTTAAACCACCTCATTGCAAAGCTCCAGGCTGTAGCCCAGACCACGCAGGGTGATTATCGCCACATTGCTGCCCTGCAGCTTTTTCCGCAGTCGATGAACATACAGCTCGATGCTCTCCGGGTTGGCCTCATCGGACAGGGTAAACACCTGTTCAAACAGCTGCTGTTTGGCAACCGGTCGGCCACGCCGGTGGATCAAGGCGGTCAGCACTGCCAGCTCTCGTGGCGTCAATTGCAAGGGTTTGTCGTTCAGTTGAAAATAGCCTTCATCGTGATAGGTCAGCGCCCCGTACTGCAGCGCCTGCTGAGTGACGCCAACGCTGCGGCGCAGCAACGCCCGGATACGCGCTTCCAGCTCATCCAGCTCGAACGGCTTGGTCAGGTAGTCATCTGCGCCCAGGTTCAGCCCTTTGACCCGATCGGCGACGTCGGTTCTGGCCGTCAGCAACAACACCGGCAAATCCTGTCCGCGCTTGCGCAATCGTGCCAGCAGCTCCAGCCCATTCAGGCGCGGCAACGCCACGTCCAGCACCACCAGCGCATAGGTTTCGTTTAATAACAGATGGTCAGCCGCCAGCCCGTCCGGCGCGACGTCGACGGCAAAACCGACGCCGGTCAGCGCCTTTTGCAACCAGTGAGATAACTCGGGGTGGTCTTCAACCAATAACAGACGCATTTATCCAATCCATTGACTTATCTATGCCTACAGGTCAGGCGCGGTGCAGAGGGCCCCGTTCCAGTCGGAGGTTAATTAACATCTTGATAACCATAAGGATGGCACGGAAGACCGAGTGATAGAAGGGTTATGCCGGGCCAGTTTTGGGAGCTGGGGCACAATTGTGACACTGAATGAACTCAGGCCTGTCGGTACAGCCGTCTATTCAGTTGGCAGGCTATTATTTTTCGCTGTCGGCCAGAGCGATATCAAACACCGGCTGCAATTTGCTTGGCGTGAATGGCGGTGACACCAGCACCGAGCGGTTATTGGCGGCAAAAACAATATCAATGCCGGTAATACAGGCCGTCATTGGGCAAACGTATTTATCGCCTTTCTCATTGGCGAAATGCAGTTCAAAAACGCCGATCTCCGGTCGCAGGCGTTTTAGCCGACACTCTCCCCCCCCCCCACAAACCTCGGCGTACGCCGATGGCAACATCTTGATAGCTTTAACTTTATCGCTGTCCTTACCACCGAACAATTTCCCTAATGAAAACATAATCCCGCACCTGTCATAATTTTAGTTTTAGCCATTTTATCTTAAGGCATAAATAACAAAACTGATATTACGCAGGTTTTAAGTCAGGTTCACGCACTGTTAGTCCCCCGCGATATGTGTTAGCGCAGCGGCCAATTTGACCGGTGATTGCGATGTTACGCCTCCTGACAGGAGACGCGTATCACATCCCGCAAACTTTTCCCTGGGTTGAAAGGTAAATGAAAGGTTGTTGATTTAACAATCCAGCAACCCGTATCGGCGGGGATCGACACCGACTGAAAAATACCTTGGGGAAAGCAATGAAAAAAATAATCACCCGTACTCTGACCGCGACCGCTCTGCTGCTGGCAACCCATCAGGCCTTTGCCATTGAAGCACCGAAACGCACCGAATGTATCGCCCCTGCCAAGCCCGGCGGTGGGTTTGACCTGACCTGTAAGCTGATTCAGGTCTCGCTGCAGGAAACCAAAGCCATCGATAAACCGATGCGCGTCACCTACATGCCTGGCGGCGTTGGCGCGGTGGCCTATAACGCCATCGTTGCCCAACGTCCGGCGGAATTCGGCACCGTAGTTGCCTTCTCTGGCGGCTCGTTGCTGAACCTGTCACAGGGGAAATTTGGCCGTTACAACGTCGACGACGTGAAATGGCTGGCCGCCGTCGGCACCGACTACGGCATGATCGCGGTCCGCGCCGACTCGCCGTACAAAACCCTGAAAGACCTGATGGACGCATTCCAAAAAGATCCGAACAGCGTGGTGTTCGGCGCGGGTGCCTCTATCGGCAGCCAGGACTGGATGAAAACCGCCCTGCTGGCACGTGAGGTCGGGGTTGATCCTCACAAGATGCGTTACGTGGCATTCGAAGGCGGCGGCGAACCGGTTACCGCCCTGCTCGGCAACCACATTCAGGCGGTCTCCGGCGATCTGAGCGAAATGGTGCCCTACCTGCAAGGCGACAAAATCCGCGTGCTGGCGGTGTATGCCGATCAGCGTCTGCCGGGCCAGTTAGCCAATGTGCCAACCGCCAAAGAGCAAGGGTTCAATCTGGTTTGGCCGGTTATCCGCGGTTTCTACCTTGGCCCGAAGGTCAGTGAAGAGGAATACCAATGGTGGCTCGACACCTTCCAGAAAATGGCGGCGACCGATGAGTTCAAAAAACAGCGCGATTTGCGTGGCCTGTTTGAATTCAACCTGGCCGGCAAGGAACTCGATGCTTACGTGAAAGCCCAGGTCAATCAGTACCGCGAACAGGCCAAAGTTTTCGGCCTGGCCAAGTAACCGGGGGCATACCATGAGCGATCGCATTTTTGCCGGTTTCTGGCTGCTGCTGTGTATCGGCGGCCTGTTTATCGGCTGGGGTATCCAGAGCGAATACAGTTACGAACCCCTGGGGCCACGTCCCTTCCCGCTGGCGATTCTCAGCCTGATGGCATTGTGCGCAGCCCTGCTGCTGCTGAACAAACCCCAGGTGGTTGAATGGCCACATAACAAGGTGATGCAACGCCTGCTGGTACTGGTGATTACCCTGGTGCTGTACGCCTGGGGCTTCGAGTGGCTGGGCTTTCCGCTGGCGACGACATTGTTGACCTTCAGCATTGGCCTGCTGTTCCAAGCCAGCCTGAAGGCGGCATTGGTGTCCGGCGTGGTGATGGGCGTGGCGCTGTATTACGCCTTTGACCACTTACTTGATGTGACACTGCCACTCGGCGTTTGGCTGAGCTAACGGGAGCGATGATGGAAACCTGGATGTATTTGTCTCAAGGGTTTGAGGTGGCGTTGGTGCCACAGAACCTGATTATCGCCCTGATCGGCTGCTTCGTCGGCACCATTGTCGGCCTGCTGCCGGGGTTGGGGCCGATCAACGGCGTGGCTATTTTGCTGCCGCTGGCGTTCGCCCTCAAACTGCCGGCCGAGTCCGCGCTGATCCTGTTGGCGACGGTGTATATCGGCTGCGAGTACGGTGGTCGTATCTCCTCGATACTGCTTAACGTGCCGGGTGACGCTGCAGCCATCATGACCGCGCTGGACGGCTATCCGATGGCGCAGCAAGGCCGTGCCGGTGTGGCGCTGTCGATCTCGGCAGTCAGCTCTTTTGTCGGTTCGATGATCGCCATCGGCGGGATTATCCTGTTCGCCCCACTGCTGGCACGCTGGTCACTGGCGTTCGGCCCGGCGGAGTACTTTGCCCTGATGGTGTTCGCCATCGCCTGCCTGGGTAGCATGATGAGCCAGAACCCGCTGAAGTCGCTGCTGGCGGCACTGATTGGCCTGGGGCTGGCGACGGTCGGCGTGGATGCCAATACCGGCGTTTACCGCTTCACCTTCGACAGTGTCCATCTCTCCGACGGCGTGCAGTTCATCGTGGTGGTGATCGGCCTGTTCTCGGTCAGTGAAATCCTGTTGATGCTGGAAAGCACCAGCGGCGGGCAAAAACTGGTACGCAAAACTGGGCGCCTGCTGTTCAACCGTAAGGAAGCTGCCCAGTGCGTTGGCCCAACCTTGCGTTCTTCGGTGATTGGTTTCTTCGTCGGCATTCTGCCGGGCGCCGGTGCCACCATCGCCAGTGCGCTCACCTACATGACCGAAAAGAAAATCAGTGGCAACAGCGATACCTTCGGCAAAGGGGATATTCGCGGCGTAGCGGCGCCCGAGGCCGCTAATAACGCCTCAGCCTGCGGCTCGTTTATTCCAATGCTGACGCTGGGCGTGCCGGGTTCCGGCACCACGGCGGTGATGATGGGCGCGCTGACGCTGTATAACATCACACCTGGCCCAGCGATGTTCACCGAACAGCCGGATATTGTCTGGGGGTTGATCGCCGCATTGTTGATTGCCAACGTGATCTTGCTGATCATGAACCTGCCGCTGGTCGGCCTGTTCACCCGCATGTTGACCATTCCGTTGTGGTTCCTGGTTCCGGCGATTGCCGCGGTGTCTGCGGTCGGCGTTTATGCGGTACACAGCACCACCTTTGACCTGCTGTTGATGGTCGGGCTGGGGGTGTTTGGTTATATTCTGAGGAAAATGCACTTCCCGATGTCGCCGCTGATCCTGGGCTTCGTATTAGGGGAGATGCTGGAGCAGAACCTGCGCCGCGCGCTGTCGATCAGCAACGGGGAGTTTGGCATTCTGTGGAGCAGCAGCATCGCGCAAACCTTGCTGGTGTTGGCGGTGTCCGTGCTGGTACTGCCACCACTGCTGCGCATCGTACGCAAACGCCGCCAAAGGGCGGAAGCGGCCAAGGCCGAGTAAGCCAAAGGGCGGGGTGTTTACCCCGCCCTTTTCATTTAACGTTTAATTTCAGCTACCGCCTGCTCAAGGGCCGCAATATCATTATTGGCCAGCAAAGGCTGCACGCGTGCAAAATCCTCCGCCGACAAATCATAAATGCGCAAAGCGAGTAACCGGGCGACGGTCTGCGGGCTAAACCGCAGTTTGATCGGCCGTGCCGGATTGCCGCCCACGATGGAATAGGGTTCAACATCCTGGGTCACAATGCTGCCTGCAGCCACTATCGCCCCTTCTCCAATACTCACGCCCGGCATCAGCATCGCCCGCATCCCAATCCAACAGCCGTCACCCAACCGGGTATCCCCTTTCGGTTGATAAGCGGCCTGAATGCTTTCCATAAACGGATACAGGCACAGCCAGTCGATGCGATGGGTATGATTGCCCCCCATCAGGATCACCGCCTCAGCGGCGATACAGACGTAATCGCCGATCAGCAATTGGTCTATCGTCCCTAACGGGGGCCACTGCCGGCTGACCGCATCGCCGTGCAAATAGCGCACCACCGAGCGTTCAAAGCCATCATCCCAGTAGTCGCTGTAATAACTGTGGGTTCCCTTGACGATGATATTGGGGTTAGTCACCGTTTGGTGCAGCCGTTCTGTTTTTGACCAGTGTTTTTCTGTCATGGCAGTTACTCTTTTATTCAGTACAAGAGCCACAGCCGAAGGTCTGTGGCAGTGTTTTTTGGTCACAAAACACTGCCGGGTTAAGCGATGAGTGCCCGCTTTAATCTTGGGTTATTGGTCATTATTGCCTCCAAATTGCGGCGTAAGGGTAACAAATCACGCCTCCGCCGTCTTGCTCTTCAACATCAGCACTCCGCCCATCACCAGCGCGCTACCCAGCAACTGCAACTGATTCATGTTTTCCCCCAGCAGGAAATAGGCGATCACTGCCGTAAACACCAGCTCCAGCGACAAAATCAGGTTGGCCACCGCCAGCGGCAAGGTTTTCAGACTGATGTTGTACAAACCAAACCCCAACAGCGTCGGCCCGGCGGCCAGGGTGAGCAACAACAGCCAGCCACGCCACTCAATGCCCTGAATGCCGTGGGACAGGAACCACAAAGAACCGGTCATGCCATGGAAAGCCGCCAGCGGGTAGAGCGTCAATGCGGCGTTGAACAGCCACTGGTAGATGGCCGAAAAGCCAAACACATACAAAATGGTATTCCACACCGGATAATGCCGCTCCGTCGCCACCCGCCCGCCCAACGTGTAGAGGGTATAACCGATACCGGACAACATACCGACCAGCAGCCCCAGCAGGTTAAAATGGCTGTTGCCCATGCTGTCACCGTTGCTGACCAGGAAACAGCCGCCCAGGCTGATCACAATCACCACTAACTGGCGCAGGTTCAGGCGCTCGCTATAGATCATCCAACCGAGAAAGACGGTAAAGCCCACCGAACAGTAAGTCAGGATGGTCGCCACCGACGCGCCGTTCAGCGCCACCGACAACGTCCACAGGCTGTTGAATACCGCCAGCAGCAGGCCATAACAGGCATAAAAGGGGATCTGCGAACGCCGTAAACGCGCCCACTCGGGCTTAAACAGCAACAACGCCGGCAATAAAACCAGCGCCACCAATGCCGCTCGCCAAAAGGCCAGCACAAAGGTCGGCAGGTGATAATACTCCGTCAGCACGCGGATAATAATGGCGGTAAAAGCCAGCAACATGGCGCTGATAATGGCAATCACATAGCCCTGACTGCTGCCCTGTAAAATACCCGCGCCGGGGAAAACCGGCCTGGCTGAAACACCCGATGGTAATGACATGACACCCTCAAAAAACGGCGGTAATAGACTCAGGCAGAGATTCTAACGCCGCGCGATTTTGCCGCCAGAGCCACTTTCCCCCAATGTTGTACAGGCCACTTTTATCCGCTTGAAGGCCTGCTGCTATGGGGTATAGTAAAAATCATCACCGTTAACCGAGCCAATTTCGCATGCATATTCCGTTAGACCGCCAACAGGACGTCCCGCTGTATCTGCAAATTGAAGAGGCGCTGCGGCGGGCGATCCTGAGCGGCGTGTTTGTCGATGGCGATAAGCTGCCTTCAACCCGTACGCTGGCGAGCGAACTGGCTGTCAGCCGGTTGACGGTAGATAACGCCTATGCCGAACTGGCGGCCAAAGGCTTCTTACGCCAACGACGCGGCAGCGGTGCCTATGTCCAGCACCCGCTGCCACAACCCGCTCAACCACGCCCCAGCACCGACACAGCTTTCCCGACGGAGCGTTTCACCACCCTGACCTCACGGCTGGATGGCTACCCCGATATCCCGCTGCCGGACAACATCATCAACTTTGCCGCCGGTGTCGGTAGCCCGAAGGTTTTCCCTCAGGAAGAATTCCGCAAGATATTGCTGTCAGTGCTCAGCCGCCATGCGGAAGAAGCTTTCAGCTATGGCGAATACTGTGGCTACTACCCGCTGCGCGATACGCTGGGGCGGATCCTCACCGCGCAGGGCATTCCGACCCATGCGGAACAATTGCTGATCACCAACGGTTCGCAGCACGCCATCAGCCTGATTGTACAAAGCCTGCTGGAACCGGGCGATACGGTGATCGTCGAACAACCGACCTACGCCGAAGCGCTGGGGCTGCTGCGCCTGCACCGCATCAATATCGTCACTGTCCCCAGCGATCGGCACGGCATGCTGGTTGAACAGCTGCCCGCCCTGCTGGAAAAACATCGCCCGAAGCTGATTTACACCATTCCCAATTTCCATAATCCCACCGGACGCTGCATGAGCGAAGCCCGCCGTCGACGCCTGTTGGCACTGGCCCAGCGTGCTGGCGTGGTGATCCTGGAGGACGATTTTGTCGGCGATCTACGTTACAACGGCAAGCAGTTGCCGTCGCTGCGGGCGCTGGCGCAGCCGGGCGCGGTAATTTACGTCAGCACTTTTTCCAAAATGCTGTTACCCAGTATGCGTATTGGCTATTTGGTGGCGGACAGCGAACATTATCAGCGCATCGCCCGGCTGAAACACGTCGACAGCTTTACCAGTTCCAACCTGATCCAGCGGGCGCTGGATGCCTTCGTCACCATCGGTCGCTACGACAAACAGCTGCGGCGCGCCGGGCGGATCTATCGCCACCACCGGGACGTGATGGTGGCGGCTTTGCAGCAACAACTGCCGTCAGGCTGCCAGTTTGAAACACCGGAGGGCGGGCTGTTTATCTGGCTGACGCTGCCTGCGACCGTTAACACCGAAGCCCTGATGCCGGTGGCCTGGCGACAGGGTGTAACTTTTGCGCGCGGAGAATGTTTTTATGCCGAGGAACAGCGTGGCGCACACGGCCTGCGATTGAATTTCGCCGCCAATACGCCGCCGCTGATTGAGGAGGGTATCGCCCGGCTGTGCCGGGCGATTAGTCAGGTGATGGCGTCAGAATAAGCCGCTGATTACAGCCCGGCCCACCACAGCCGCAGCTTCATGCCCCAGTAGCTGGTCCAGCCGGTGGTGCTTTGCACCACCTGACCTTTGGAGATGATCACCAGCGTCGGGGTGACGCCGATTTGCCACTGCGCCGACAGCTCGCCACGCGGATCATTCACCACCGGCAAGGTCACCCGTTTGCCCGCCAGCCACTGTGCTACCTGAGTGTCGTCACCGGAGCGCAGCGCTACGGTCAGCACATTGCCCCCCTCGCCGACCAGTCTGGCGACATAGGGGGTGGTGAAGCGGCAAACACCGCACCAACTGGCCCAGAAATAGACCAGTAGCGGCTTATCCTGATTGAGCTGCGCCAGTGACACCTGCTCACCGTTCAGCGTCGTCAGAACCTGCAAGTCGAAGGCGGCCGGTGCCTGCGGTGCGCGCAGCCAGTCCATCCCGAATGCCGCCACCAGAACGATCAGCAGCAGGATCAACAGTTCGCGGGCCCAACGCCGCAACCTAGCCATTTTTGACCTTCGCCAATTGTTGTTTCACCACCGCCTCCAGTTCCTCGTAAGACACAGCCCCCGGCAGCATTTGGTCGCCAATCAGCGTCGCCGGCGTCCCCTGCACGCCCAGTTGCTCCGCCAGTTCCATGTTAGTGCGCAGCGTGGTCATGCTTACCTCACTGGGTGCTACGGCTTTCACCCCGGTCTTCTGCTGTGCGGCGGCAATGCTGGCGGTGTCGTGAAAACCTTTCTTCGCCATCAGCCGCTGGTGCAACGCCCAGAACTGGTCAGGATGCTGCTGCCAGGTGGTCAAGGCCACGCGCGCCGAACTGACCGAGCTTTCCCCTTTGAACGGCAACAGTTTCACCACCAACGCCACATCCGGGTTCTCTTTAACGATTTTTTCCAGCATCGGGTCAAAACGTTTGCAGTACGGGCAGTTGTAATCGGTAAAGGTTACCAGCGTCAGTTTGGCATTGGCCGCCCCCAGACGCGGACTGGCCGGATCCTCATACAAGGTTTTGGCGTTTTGCTTAATCGCCTGGCTGATTTGCTGGCCGGAAGTTTGCTGCTGCCAGGCATCGACCGCCTGCGCCAGGATATCCGGGTTTGACACCAGGGTTTCGCGGATTAGCTCTTTAATACGCACTTCCTGCTCCGGAGTAAAAGGTGCAGCCGCCCAGACAGGGGTGGCGATCAACATCAGTAAAATCATTAATTTTTTCATTGTGAGTTTCCTTTGGCGGCGGACAGGGTTTGCAATACCGCTTCGCGGGTCAACAGTGGGGACAACACCACGCCATCGCGGCTGCCGGGGCCATAAATTTGATTAAAAGGCACGGCGACGCTGCCGCGTTGTTGCAGGAAGGCGCTAATTTCAGCCGATGGGCGACTCCAGTCCCCGCGCAGGGCGACAACGTCCTCAGCGCTCAACGCTTTTTGCACGTCATCACGCAGCAGTACGTTGAATTTGTTGGCTTTACAGGTCACACACCAGTCGGCAGTGACGTCGACAAACACCCGCTTGTTCTGGGCCAGTGCCTGGGTGATGGCCTCCTCGCTCAGCGGCTGCCAGGCCACATTGTCGTGCAGCGGCTGACGCCACAGCCCGGCGGTCAGCGAACCGGCCAATAGCACCCCCCCGACCAGTACCAGGGTCCCGGCAGCCAGCTTGGCCGCCAGACGAATGCCATGTTGCCAGCCAACTGCCAGCAACAGGGCCAGCAGAGCGATAACCCCCACCACCAGCGTCAGCATCCCGCCGATATGGTTGGCCATCAGGCTTAGCAACCACAGCGAAGAAGCCAGCATCAGCAGGCCCATCACCAAACGCAGACTGTTCATCCAGCGTCCTGGGCGAGGTAGACGCAGCGCCAGCGCCGGCCAGGCGGCAATCAGCAGCCAGGGCAGGCTCATGCCGATACCCAGCGCGACAAACATGCCCCACAACACAGGTAGCGGCGCGGCCAGGGCAAAGGCCACCGCGGTACCCAGGAAAGGTGCAGAGCACGGCGTCGCCAGCAAGGTGGCAAAAGCGCCCTGCCAGAAATGGCCTCCCAAACCACGGCCGTTATGGGTCGCCAGTTTGGTGTTCAGCGAAGAGGAAAGCTGCAGATGGAACAGGCCGAACAGGTTGGCACTGAATAACAGCGTCACCAACACCATAAAGCCGATAAACCACGGGTTTTGGAACTGGATACCCCAGCCAAGCGCCTGATTGCTCAACCGCAACAGCGTCATCAGCAAGGCCAGCGCCATAAACGACGCCACAATGCCGAACGACGAGGCCAAAAATTGCAGCCGGATGCTGTGTCGGTCGCGCTGTTCGACCTGCAAAATAGAACCCAATTTGATGCCCAACACCGGCAGCACGCAGGGCATCAGGTTGAGGATCAACCCACCGAGCAGCGCCATCAGGACCGCCTGCCACAGCGAGAAATTCGCCGCCACCGGAGAGACCAGAGGCCCGCCAATCGGCAGTGTCACCTGTTGCGCCACACCGCCGTCACCGATCACTAACGTCAGGGTTTTGCCACGCAGATCTGCTGCGCTGTCACCCCAACCGTCACTGACCGGTACCCGCGCGAACATCTGTGAACCCTCACTGCTGACCTTCGGCTTACCGAGATCGGCATCTTTCAGCGTATCGAAGAACAGCTCAGGCTGCTGCCAACCGGCGGTTCGCTCGGCGCTGATCTGCAACTCCCCGTTCTGATAGCCGGCTTTAATGCTCTCCACCAGCCCATCAGCAATGGGTACCTGCCCCATCGCCTGGGCAAAGTCATGAGTAAACTGCGCATCTGACGGCGCGCCAAGATCCAAACTGAACGGATAGTCGGTCAAGATACAGACGTTGCTGCAGGTAGAAAGCGTCAGCGTGCCCGCCAACTGACGTGGCACCGCGCCCTTGATTACCATCGGCAACTCAACCCGGTCGTGGTAACCCTGGGTAGAAATACCGGCAACGTCAAAACGCTGCGGCGTCGGCCAGTACCAGGTCGCCGGCGGTGGGTTGCCCTGCCAGGTGATGGCCGGTGCAATACCGCCTTCCCCCGGCGAACGCCAATAGGTTTTCCAGCCTTTTTGCAGCTCAATGGCCAGCAGCAAACGGGTTTCCCCATTGTGCGAAGTGTCGGCACGCAGCCGCACCTTGGCATGATCGTTAGTCGGACTTTGTAGCCAGCCGCTGTCCGCCGCCTGCAAAGCAGGTAGCCACAGCAGTAATAGGCAGGCTAACGCCGACCTGATGATATTCAACATGTTTTTTCTCCATAAATAAGCCAATCACCAAAACAGGCGGGTGATTAACTCATTCACGGAACACGCATAATCGCAGATGTACCCTGAGGGTGGTGGGGGAAATAACTCTGGGAGGAGGAATGCGCAGACGCGCGGCCACGGTGGGTGCCAATAGCACCAGTAACAGACCCAGGCCGAACAGCAGGGTTTCGAACATCACCGGCGGCGAGGCCAACAAGGATTTGGCACTCAATTCACAGGGCGTGGGTTGCAGTTCGGCGGCGTCATCGGCGGCAGAGGCGAGTGCACTGGCGACAGGCAGGCCCGTCACTTGCTGCAACGCATGCATGCTCGCCATGCGCTGAGTCATGCAGGTCAATACGACCAGGCAAGCCAGGCATAAAAACCATTTCGCAATCCACTGCTGTTTAATCATGCCGTCCTCAATTCCAAGTCTGCGCTTATCTTAGCGGCGCAGACGCGTTTAGCAATGTTTTGCCTGTAAAGAAATGTCTGACGGCGGTATTGATGACGGCCGTTTACAGGTATCATAAGCACAATCCTGCGCTTTTCGCCGGGTATGACGATTTTCTACACAGCGAAGGACAGGTGATATGCAACCTTTGAGTGGTCCGGGCACCCCGATCGCCAGCGATCGTTCCCCTAGCCCGGACAAAACCACAGCCACTGACGGTAGTCCGCTCTCCCCGGCACAACGCACAACGCTGGAGAAGCTGGTCGTCAAGATCATGGCGCTCAGCCCGGCCAAGTCCGCAGAGATTTGGGTCACGCTGCGCCACGACCTGCAGACGGACAACAACAGCGAGCTGCTGGCACGCCATTTCCAACCGGCCGAGCAGCTGTTGCAAAACCGTTTGGCGCAGGTGCAGCAAAGCCATGCCAGCCGCCAACTGTTGCAGCAGCTCACCGAACTGTTGCCGCAGGGCAATAACCGCCTGGCCGTCAGCGACTTTATTCGCCAGCAGTTTGGCCATACGGTACTGAGCCAGTTGAGCCATCCGCAGTTAGAGCAGGTACTGAACCTGTTGCAGACCCGCAGCCTGGCCATTCCTCAGCCGCAGCAAACCACCACCAGCGATCGCCCGCTGCTGCCTGCCGAGCACCAGAGCCTGCAACAGCAGGTGACCAAGCTCAGCGCCGCCACCGGCGAATCACCGGTCAAGATCTGGCAGACGCTGTTTGACCTGAGTGGGGTAAAAACCAACGATCCGCTGCCTGCACGCCACTTCCAACTGCTGAACCAGTTTTTGCAGGTGAAGGTCGCGCTGAGTCCGCAGACCGCGCCGACGCTGAACAACCTGCTGGCCGCGCTCAAACAGCCTGCAGACTCGCAAGAACAGCAACAGTTAAATGACTACTGCCAGTCGCGTTTTCACTGCAATGCCAGCGCACCGCTGATCCATCCGCAGATGAGCGATATTATTAACCAGCTGTTTGCACGCCGTCTGGAAAAAGCCGCCCCGGCACAACCGCTGTCCGGCAACCATGCCGAACCGCAGCCGTTGCTCAACCCACTGATTGCCGCCCTGCCCCAACCGCTGCAAAAAGCGCTGAGCAAACCGGCCGTGGCCTTTATCCTGTTTATTCTGGTGCTGGCCCTGGTATTGGCGCTGGTGTTTTAACCCCTCAGGCGCAGCCGCAGTCTTCTCCAATAGCACTTCCCTGCAGCGAGCCCGGCTGTGCACCGGTGGCCAATGGATGGCCATCGCGTAGCCAGAAGTCCAACCCGCCAATCAACTCCTTCACCCGGAATCCTTGCAGCGCCAGCTTGTACGCCCCCTTGGTGGAGCCGTTGCAGCCAATGCCATCACAATACGTGACATAGACTTTATCGCGCGCCAGATGCGCCGTACCGGCCTCGTCCATCAGGCGATGGGGCAAACTGATGGCACCAGGAATATGTCCAGCCGCGTATAGGGCTTCCGCACGGGTATCGATCACCTGGATCTCACTGACGCCGTTGCGCAGATCTTCCGCCACGTCCCACGCATCTGCGTAATAACTCAGCTTCGCGGCCAGATAATCCAGACTCTGCGCCGCCGTCCCCGGTGGAAAGGCCAAAACCAATGAAGATACCGCCATGGAATTCACTCCTGTTGATAAAGACTGATGACAATATTGCCTGATTTTGGTCTTATGTTTGATACCCATTTTCACTCATTGATAAGTCCCATTATGGTCAACGCACTGCTCACCATTTTTCACCTGCCGGAACATGCCGGCGGTACCTTGCGTGAGCGCGTATGCTGCACCCTGCGTCGAGCTATTCATGCCGGAACGTTGCGCTGCGGACAACGTTTACCTTCATCGCGCATATTAGCCGAAGATTTGGGTGTATCACGGGTCACAGCCGAGGCGGCCTACGGTCAACTGGAGGCAGAGGGCTACCTGCAGCGTCGGGTAGGCCAGGGCACCTTTGTGGCGATACGCATAGATAAATCACCAACTGTCAGCAAGGTTACTGCTCAGCCGCGTCTGTCATTGCGTGGCCGACAAATAGTACAAACCGGGGGCTGCCGCGATCCCCAACAGCCCTTGCCCTTTGCCGCCGGTTCACCAGATTTGCGCGCCTTTCCGCTAAAGCTGTGGAAACAGCTCACCGCCCGTCAGTTACGCCTGCGGGGCGAAACCCTGATGCGCTATGGCGATCCACAGGGTTATCTGCCGTTACGCGAGGCGATTGCCGGTTATGTCAGCCAAACGCGTGGCGTTAATTGCGATGCACAACAAGTGTTGGTGCTGACCAGTTCGCAGCAGGCCCTGCAGTTGATTGCCACCCTGCTGTTGGATCACGGCGACAAGGTTTGGCTGGAGGAGCCTGGCTACCGCGGAGCCAGGAACGCCTTTACCAGCGCTGGCGCCGAGCTGGTACCGGTCAGCGTTGATGAGGCCGGGATGCGGCCGGATGAACAACTGCCCGCGCCGCGACTGATTTACCTGACGCCATCACACCAATACCCTACCGGCGTGGCGCTCAGCCTGACACGCAGGCTCGAATTGCTGGCTTTGGCTCAACGACAGCAAGCATGGATTATTGAAGATGACTACAACAGCGAGTTTCACTATGACGGCCAGCCCATGCCGGCGATGCAAGGGCTGGACCGGCACGGTAACGTGCTTTATCTGGGCACCTTTTCCAAGGCGCTGTTTCCTTCGTTGAGGCTGGCATATTTGATCGTTCCCCCGATGCTGGTAGATGCTTTTACCACTGCCCGTACGGTTTACGACGGCCACAACGCCCAACTGATGCAGGCGGTGACCGCCGAGTTTATCCAGCAAGGGCATTTTGCCGCGCATATCCGCTATATGCGTCAGTTGTACCGCAGTCGTCGTGACAGGTTATTGGAGGAGGTGCAGGAAAAAATGGGGCATTTTGCCACCCCACAATCGGCAAGTGGCGGATTGCAACTCAGCGTTTGGCTGCCGCCCGGTCAGGAGGAGGCTCTCTCCCGTCAGGCGCAACGCCTGGGTGTCGTGACGCCGGGGCTGGCGGCGCACTATCTCACGCCAGCCGGGCGACGCGACGGTTGGCTGTTGGGCTTTTCTGCCCTGACACCGGGTGAAATCCGTGCCGCCATCGAACGGCTGGCACGGATCTCCCCCGCTTAAGCTGACAACACCGTTTGCGATTAAATTACTGCTCGGTCAGCCGCAGTTCGGCAACCACCGGCAGGTGATCGCTGACCGCCGGCCAATGAATACCATTCCAGTCGCCGCTGGCGTTCGGCACCGTCAGGCTGTCCAGGTGCCAGCGCTGAGCATTGCCGCTAAAAATATAGTCGACCTTGATTTCGGCGTTTTCCGCCGGCCAACTGCGGCCATCTTGCGCGCTGGGCATGATGTCGTTCCAGTAACGGCTGAGTTCGGTCCAGGTGACGCTGCCCGGGACGTCGTTCATATCGCCAAACAACAGCTTGATACCGCGCATCTCGATAGTGCGATCGTTCAACTCACGCACCTGATCCAAACGCATGGCAGGATCTTCCTTGGTGTCCAGATGGGTATTGATCAGGGTGATCGGGGCCGGGAATTCAGGCACGTCAGTCTGGGCACTGAAGGCAATGCGCTGTTCACGCTGGCCGGAAGGGAGCGGGTAAATCTTGCTGTCATGCAGCGGGTATTTTGACAGGAACGCCAGGCCATATTCACCGCCGTCAAAGTCAATCGCGCGCCCAAAGACCACGTGCATACCGGTCAGCTTGGCCAGCTCTTCAGCCTGATCCAATTTACCGCTGCGGCCGGTCAGCTTGTCCACTTCCTGCAGCGCCACCACGTCGACGTTCATCGCCTTGATCGCCTTGGCGATAGCGGTCATGTCACTGACCTTACCGGCGGCAATATTAAAGCTGGCGACGCGGATCTTCGGTGCCTGCTCCAGGCTATAGGTTTTGTTCTTCAGGCCACCAAGCGCGCTGGCCACTTCGCGGCTATTGGCGTTGCTGTTGGCATGACCGCCGTCTGTGGAAGACCAGGCGGTCTGAGATATTCCCAGGGATAACAAAGTAATAAGCAAAGCATGACGTGAGCGCATGAATTCTCCTTTTAAGGTTAAGATTTTTTGTTGGGGCACCCGCTCCCCACAGCTAACAACGATTTTGCCGCAGTTACCCGCGACTATTTCCTAGTTGTGCCGCTATTTTTTTATTCTGCGCGGCATCTCGCATTCCGACAGCCGAAGTATTGCACCATTGGACAACCGGCTGATTTACCTTTAAAACCGATAGACCGCTTACCGAGAGGAACCCGCATGACCAGCGCCATAGCCGAACAGCTCACCGAACGTTTCTTCCGCTATCTGGCGGTGACCAGCCAGAGCGATGCCGCCGTTGCCACCCTGCCCAGCACGCCGGGCCAGCATGATATGGCCAAGCTGCTGGCAGCCGAACTGCGCCAGTTGGGGATGAAAGACGTTCAAATTGATGAGCACGCCACCGTCACCGCACGCAAGCCCGGTAACCAGCCAGGTGCACCGCGCATCGGTTTTATTACCCATATCGATACCGTTGACGTCGGCCTGTCAGCGCATATTCATCCGCAGCGCCTGCGCTTTAGCGGCCAGGATCTGTGCCTGAACGCAGAACACGACATCTGGCTGCGCACCGCCGAGCACCCGGAGATCCTGGCCTATCCGAATGAAGAGATTATTTTCAGCGACGGAACCAGCGTGCTCGGTGCCGATAACAAGGCGGCGGTGACGGTGGTGATGACCCTGCTGGCGAACCTGAGTGCCACCGACCGCCACGGCGATATTCTGGTGGCCTTTGTGCCGGATGAAGAAATTGGCCTGCGCGGTGCCAAAGCACTGGATCTGGCGCGCTTTGACGTTGATTTCGCCTATACCATCGACTGCTGCGAACTGGGCGAAGTGGTGTATGAAAACTTCAATGCGGCGGCGGCGGAGATCCGCATTGAGGGAGTGACCGCTCACCCGATGTCAGCCAAGAACGTGCTGATCAACCCGATTCGCATCGCCAATGACATTATCAACCAGTTCGACAGCCAGGATACGCCGGAGCATACCGAAGGACGTGAAGGCTACTTCTGGTTCAACGACATGACGGCCAATGCCAACCTCGCCACGCTGAAAGTGTCGATCCGCGATTTTGATCTGGCGAGTTTCAATGCGCGTAAAGAGCGCATTCAGCAAGTGGTGCAGCAGGTGGCGGCAAACTACCCGCGGGCCTGGGTCAGCTGCAACGTCACGGATATCTACAGCAATATCAGCAACTCTATCGGTGAAGACAAACGTGCCATCGAACTGATTTTCGGCGCCCTCGCCGCCCATGGTATTCCACCAAAGGTGATACCAATGCGCGGTGGCACCGACGGTGCGGCGCTATCCAGCCGCGGTCTGGTGACCCCCAACTACTTTACCGGCGCGCACAATTTCCACTCTCGCTTTGAGTTTCTGCCGATCAGCGCCTTTGTGAAGTCCTATCAGGTCACCCGCAGTATTTGTTTGCTGGCGGCTCGCGGTTAACGGCCACACCAACAGAGAGCGGTATTTCATACAAAAATACCGCTCTTAGGCCAACAGCCAGCCAAGCAACCCACCCCACGCCAGCAGTGGCAGCGAGTAGTAATGGAATTTCAGCCAGATTTTTCGCTCACCCGCCATCCGCAGTGCAATCAAATTGGCCAGTGAGCCGATCGCCAGGCCAAAACCACCGGCGTTCACCGCATAGGCCAACAGTTGGCTGGAAGGTACATAGTTGAGCAGTAAAATGGTCGCCGGTACGTTACTGATCACCTGTGACAGGCCGATTCCCAGGGCATAAATACCGCCCTCACTTAGCCTGGTAATGTCAGCAAACCAGGGCTGGACGGCCCCGAGCCGGGTGAACAACCCCACGTCGATAAACATGGCGATAAAGACAAAAATCAGGCTCCAGTCGATCTGCAGCAACACCCGGCGCGCCAGCAGTAAAAAACCGGCGAATACCGCCAACAGGCCGTACAGCGGCAGGTCAATATCCAGACACAGCAGAAAAATCACGTACAACGCCACGCAACTCAGCAACAGACGTCGCTGATAAGGATAGCCTTCGGTGTGCGGGGCTTTAACGATATCCCGCGCCGGGAAACTGAACCAGGTCAACAACAGCAGGCTGGCCAGCATCGCTGCGCCAAAGGGGGCCATCTGGGCAATAAAACCCAGGAAGGACAATGAGGATTTACTCCACAGCAAAATGTTCTGCGGATTGCCAATCGGCGTCAGCAGCGAGCCGGCATTGACCGCCAGCGCCTGGAAGATAATCAGCCGGCTAATCGGCAGCGAAGACAATTTTTTCAGCGTGATGGTCAGCGGAATGACAATAAACAGCGCCACGTCGTTGGTCAGAAATGACGACAGTAGCGCGGCAGAAAACACCAAAAACAGTGCCAGCCGCCGTTCGCTGTACAGCGTGTTGACGATCTTGCGGCCGATAAAATCAAAATAGCCGCTGACCTCAACCCCCTTGGTCAATAGCATCAGGCCCAGCAGAGTAATAATGGTTCGCCAGTCGATAAAACCGCCGATCGCAGGCAGTTGCTGCGGATTAACGGCCGCCATCAACACGCCGGCCAACAGCAGAATATGTAAAAAACGATCTTTCAGGAACGGCTGAACCAAGCGTGAAACGGCGTTTGAACTCATGTTGAGCGCTTCAAAAAACAACCAAGGGTCGGGAGCCAGAAGTTAGCCCAAGCACGACGGGAACGCCAGCAAAATGCTATTTTACCTTTATCTGCTTTTCATTCGCCGCGCTTTACTCTATTTGTAGCGCCTTTCCCTGTTTTAAAGGATTTATTTATGGCTAACGTTTTCGCCAAAGGCCTGTTGCTGAGTCTCGTGCTCGGCTTGCTGACCGCCTGTAATGACCAGAACTCCCGCCCGCAGACGGACATCGACGGTAAAACCATGGGGACCTTCTACAGCGTCAAGGTCAGCGGTGACATGGCAATCAATAAACAGCAGTTGCAACAGCAGATCGACGCCGTGCTGGAACGGGCCAACGACGATATCTCCACCTACCGCAATGATTCGGTACTGTCGCGCTTTAATCAGACCCGCAGCGCCGATCCACAGCCGATCCCACGCGGTATGGCGGACATTATCCTGATGGCTCAACGCATCGGCCGCGATACTCAGGGCGCGATGAATATTACCGTCGGTCCGTTGGTCAATTTGTGGGGCTTTGGCCCGGATAAACGGGTGGTCAAGGTGCCGAGCCAGCAGCAAATAGAAGCTGCGCAAAAGAATGTCGGCCTGCAGCATCTGAAGCTGATCAGTGACGATCGCGGTGAGTGGCTGCAAAAAGACCTGCCGGAGATGTATGTCGATCTCTCAACCCTGGGAGAAGGCTATGGCGTTGACCAGTTGGTGCAGTTGATGGCGCGCAACGGCATCACCAACTATCTGGTCTCGGTCGGCGGTGCGGTTTCCTCACGCGGCGTTAACGGCCAGGGCAAAGCCTGGCGGGTGGCGATCCAAAAACCGACCGACCGCGAAAATGCGGTGCAGGCCCTGGTGGATCTGCAAGGGTATGGCATCAGCACCGCCGGCAGCTACCGCAACTATTTCGAACAGGATGGACAGCGTTATTCGCACGTGATTGATCCCACTACCGGCCGACCTATTACCCACCGTCTGGTGTCCGCCACGGTGATAGCTCCGACCGCGCTGGAAGCCGACGGTTGGGATACCGGGCTGATGGTGCTGGGAACGGAAAAAGCACTGAAACTGGCGGAGGATAAAGGGCTGGCGGTGTATTTGATCAGCAAAACCGACCAGGGATTCAGCGCCGTCATGACGCCGCAGTTTAAAGCGTTTCTGGTGAAATAGTTTCTGGTTCAGTAATAAGGGGCGCAGTTCAATACCGCGCCCCGCTCCGTCATCCTTTACGGTGCAACAGCAAATAAACCACCGGAACCACCAGCATCGACAACAAGGGTGCGCTGACCATCCCGCCAATCATCGGTGCCGCAATGCGCCGCATCACCTCAGAACCGGCGCCATCGCCCCACATGATCGGTAACAACCCGGCCATGATGGTGGCGACGGTCATCACTTTTGGCCGCACGCGCAGTACCGCCCCCTCACTGATGGCCGCCATCAGTTGTTGCTGGGTGAGCGGCTGCCCTGGCTGACGGTGTTTTTCCAACGCGTGATTCAGATACAGCACCATAATCACGCCGAACTCCGCCGCCACCCCGGACAGGGCAATAAAGCCAACCGCCCCGGCCACCGAAAGGTTGTAGTCCAACAGGTACAGCAGCCACACGCCGCCGATCAGTGCGAAGGGCAGCGTCGCCATGATCAGCAGCGCATCTCGCACGCTGCTGAAGGTGACAAACAGCAAGACGAAAATGATCGCCAGTGTCACCGGCAGCACGATTTTCAGCTGGGCGCTGGCGCGTTCCAGATATTCAAATTGCCCGGACCAGCCCAATGATACCCCGGCCGGCAGCTTGACCTGCTGCGCGACCGCCTGCTGCATCTCTTCCACCGCCGATTTGAGATCGCGCCCGCGCAGATCGACATAAATCCAGTTGGAAAGCCGCGCATTCTCACTCTTCAACATTGGCGGCCCTTCGGTCACCCGAATGTCTGCCAACATTGATAATGGCACCTGGCCCCCGCTGGCAGTCAGGACCGGCAACGCCTGCAGTTGTTGCACCGAATCACGGATTTCACGCGGGTAACGCACATTGATCGGATAACGCGCGCGCCCCTCAATGGTTTCGCCAATGTTTTCGCCCCCCACCAACGTCGCCACCATAGATTGAAGTTCTTTAACCGAAACGCCGTAGCGTGCCGCCCGCTGACGGTCGATATCAATATCCACGTAACGGCCGCCGGTAATACGCTCCGCCAGCGCCGAGGTAACGCCCGGAACCCGCTTCACCACCTGCTCAATCTGCCCGGAAATCCGCTCGATATCGGCCATGTTATTGCCGTTCACCTTGATGCCGACCGGACTTTTTATGCCGGTGGCCAACATATCCAGTCTATTACGGATAGGGGGAACCCACACGTTGGCTATCCCCGGTACCTTGACCACGCTGTCCAATTCCGCCACCAGCTTGTCCATGGTCATCCCCGGCCGCCATTGGTCACGCGGCTTGAAACGTATGGTGGTTTCCAGCATGGTCAGCGGTGCCGGGTCGGTAGCGGTTTCCGCCCGCCCCGCCTTGCCAAATACCGTCGCCACTTCCGGCACGGTTTTGATCAACCGGTCGGTCAGTTGCAGCAGCCTGCTGGCTTCGCGCGCCGACATGCCCGGCAATGACGATGGCATATACAACAGATCGCCTTCATCGAGCTGCGGCATAAATTCACTGCCCAGGCGGCTAAGTGGATACAAGGTTAACAACAGCAGCAACAACGAAACCCCGAGCGTGGTTTTCGGCCGTGCCAACACCGCCGCCAGCACCGGCTGGTACAGACGGATCAGCCAGCGATTGATCGGGTTGGCATGCTCGTCGGGAATGCGACCACGGATGAAGTAGCCCATCAGCACCGGCACCAACGTAATCCCCAGCCCAGCCGCCACCGCCATGGCATAGGTTTTGGTGTAGGCCAGCGGAGAGAACATCCGCCCTTCCTGCGCCTGCAGCGTGAACACCGGAATGAAGGACAGTGTGATGATCAGCAGGCTGCAAAACAGCGCCGGCCCCACTTCTACCGCCGCCTGCTCCGAAATGCGCCAGTAATCTGCCGACGTCGGTTGTTGCCCAGGGTGGCGTTGTCGCCACTGCTCCAGCACCTTATGCATGTTCTCGATCATGACGATCGCCGCATCCACCATCGCCCCTATCGCTATGGCGATCCCGCCCAACGACATGATGTTGGCGTTCACCCCCTGATAATGCATCACCACAAAGGCACCGAGAATGCCGAGTGGCAGCGTGATCATCGCCACCAGCGCCGAACGGAAATGGAACAGGAACAGGGTGCAGACCAGAGCCACCACGATAAACTCTTCCAGCAGCTTGTGGGACAAGGTTTCGATGGCGTGTTCGATCAACTGAGAGCGATCGTAAACCGTGACGATTTCTACCCCCGGCGGCAGAGTCTGCTGAATCTCCTGCAACTTCACCTTCAGCGCGTTGATGGTTTCCAGCGCATTCTTGCCGTAACGCATCACCACAATGCCGCCCGCCACTTCCCCTTCCCCGTTCAACTCCGCCACGCCACGGCGGATCTCCGGCCCTTCACGCAGCGTCGCCACCTGTGACAGCAGGATAGGTACACCGTCGCGCACGGTGATCACCACGTTGGCAAAATCACTCAGCTTTTTCAGGTAGCCCGAGGTCCGCACCATATATTCCGCTTCGCCCATTTCCAGCAGCGCCCCGCCTCCTTCCTGGTTGGCGTCCTGGATGGCCGTCACCACCTGTTGATGAGTGATATTCAGCGCACGCAGGCTTTGCGGATCCAACACCACCTGATACTGACGCACCATGCCGCCCACGCTGGCCACTTCCGCCACGTTGGGGACGGTTTTAAGCTCAAACTTCAGCGTCCAGTCTTGCAGCGCACGCAGGTCGGCCAGGCTGTGTTTGCCGCTTTTATCCACCAGGGCATATTCGTACACCCAACCCACACCGGTGGCATCCGGCCCCAGCGCCACCTTCACCTGTTCAGGCAATGAAGATTGCACCTGGCTCAGCGACTCCAGCACCCGTGAACGCGCCCAGTAAAGATCGGTGCCATCCTCAAACAGCACGTAGACGTAGGCGTCGCCAAACATGGAAAAGCCCCGCACCGTTTTAGCCCCCGGCACCGTCAACAAGTTGGTGGTCAGCGGATAGGTGACCTGATCTTCAATCACCTGCGGTGCCTTGCCTGGGTAAGTGGCACGGACGATCACCTGCACGTCAGACAAGTCCGGCAGGGCATCCAGCGGTGCTTTCTGCAAAGCCCAAACACCCCAGCCGGCCAACAACACCGAAGCCAGTAGCACCAGCAGCCGATTACGCAGCGACCAGCGGATCACTAATGCAATCATAAGTGGCCTCCGTGTTCAGCACTGGCCGGCAGGACCTGGCTGATATGCGAACCGCTGTCGTCGACGCTAAAGCGGATTTTCACCCGGTCGCCTGGCTTGATAGCTGCCGGTAATCCCCCCGGCGGCAAAGCAAAATCCATGGTCATCGCCGGCCACTGCAATTCCGGCACCGGCCCGTGGGATAGCGTCATGCTGTCGCCATTCAACGCCTTAATCACTCCCTCGGCCTGATACTGTTTAACCTCGGTTTCCGCCGCCATCTGCGGCAAGGCACTGCGCATGCTGGCCTCGGAGTCGATCAGGAACTGACCGGAGGTCACGACCTGCTGCCCGGCGTTCAGCCCACGTTTGATTTCCACCCAGCCGTCCTGGGCGCGCCCGGCCACCACCTCAACCGGCGTGAAATGACCATTACCTTCGGCGATCAATACCCGATTACGATCGCCACTGCCAATCAGCGCCTCCTGCGGGATTGCCAGCACCGGTTTACCGACGCGGCTCTGCGACAGCGTCAGTTGCAGGTACATGCCCGGCCGCAGCTTTTGTTGAGGATTTTTCAACAGGATCCGCGCTTTAAAGGTTCGGGTCAGCGGATCGACATTGGCCAGCAGTTCGCTCACCTCGCCTTCAAAGCGTTCTCCAGGCCAACTGGCGGAGTTGGCTTCCACCTTGTCCCCCACCTTCAGCAACCCGGCTTGCGCCTGCGGATAATCAGCCACGATCCACACCGGATCGAGACTGGCAAGTTCGAATAGCCCCTGCGCCGCAGTCACCTGCGCGCCTTCGAGCACGCTGAGCTTGTTCACATAACCGCTTTCCGGCGCCACTATCGTAATGCGGGGCTCGGGTTTACCCGTGCGCTCTACCTGCCGAATCACCGCTTCGGGCATAAACAGCAGTTGCAACCGCTGACGAGCAGCCGCAGTCAATGCGCGGTCACCCAGTTGGCGTATCGCCAGATACTCCTGCTGCGCCGCGCTCCAGTCAGGGATCCATAACTGTGCCAGCGCTTCGCCTTTTTTCACCTGCTGTTGGCTGGCACGGACATAGAGTTTTTCCACCAGCCCATTGGCGCGGGCGGCAATAATCTGCACCCCACGTTCATCGGTGGCCACGCTGCCAAAAGCGTTAAGCTGCGGATCCAGCGGACGTAACTGGGCAGTCTCGATACGCACCCCCAGGTTCTGCTGCTGGCGTGCGCTGATGGTCACACCGCCCTCCGTCTCGGCCTCATCGGCATAGCGCGGCACCAGTTGCATATCCATAAAAGGCGATTTCCCCGGCTTATCAAAACGCTGGGCAGGCATCATCGGATCGTACCAATACAGTACCTGCCGTTCACTTTTGTCCACCTGCGGTGCGGTTTCACCCGACGCGCCAAACCAGTATCCGGCCAGCCCACCACCGATTAACGCCGCTAACAGCGCCAGCTTAAATGGCATTTTCATTGCATCGACTCCTGAGGGGTGAGATAGCGGATAGCGGCCCAAATCTGTGCCAGTCCGCGAGCGGCCTTACCGGCGCTGAGACGGCTGTCAAGCAGCGCCCGTCTTGCTTCCAGCACCGCAGACAAGTCGCTTTTACCGCTGCGATATTGCGCCAACAGCAAGCTCACTCGCTGTTGCTGCAGGGGGATCGCCTGTTGTTGCTGACGCTGCCATTGCGCCTGCGCCGCCTGATACTGTGCCAACAGCGTGTCGAGCTGCGCCTGATGATCGCGGATCAACAACGTCAGCCGATCGTTGGCCTCCATGTTGCGCGACACATCAGCGGCGTAGTCCTTGTCCTGCCGTTGCGAGCGGAACAGCGGCAGATCGACGGTAAACATCACCCCAGCCAGATCCTCGTAGTCATCGGCGCGCTTGCCGTAATACACCTCTACGCCGACATCCGGTATGGCTGCCACCTCTGACTGCGCCGAACGCGCCTTGGCTACGTCGGCCTCACGGCTGGCCTGCAGCACCTCGGGATGCTGCCTGATCGCCTGCCGCAAGACGTCGCTGTCGGCCGGCAAACGTTCAAAGCGCGGCAGGGTTCCGGCGGTATCCGTCGCCGCCAGACCGGTCAGTTGTGTCAGGCGTGCCTGAGCCACCGCGACGTCACGCTGCGCCTCGCTGATACGATCCTGCATGGCCAACAGCGTCAGTCTGGCGTCCAGCACGCCGCTGGCAGGAGTACCACCACCGGCCACGCCAGCATGCTGAGTGGCGATTTGACGCTCACTCTCCGTGACCAGGGCAGTGGCATCGCGCAAGGTTTGCCGACTCAGCGCCAGTTCCAGCCACGCCTGCGCGGTTTGCTGCTGCAGACGAGCTCGGATGGTGGCACTGCCGGCGTCCGTCTGGCTGGCTTCGGCGCGCAGGGTATCCGCCTTACGTTGGCGTTTAGTGCTGCTGACGTAATCCTGCATGATGCCGACACGCCCCATCGTCATGCCTTCACGGGTGAAGCGCCGGGCGTTTCCACCCTGCACCGGTACGTTTTCAATACCGAACTTCAGCTTGGGATCGGGCAATTGCATCGCCGAATCCGCCATGTTCTCCAACGCATTCACCTGGTGTCGATTCGCCGATAGCTCGGCCGAATAACGCTCGGCGGCCGTCAGCGACTGTTGCAACGTCAACTCCGCCGCCTGACTGGCCGGTGCCCAACAGGCAAGCAGCAGCCAGCCCACCCGCCAAGGGTGAGAAAGGATAATGGTCATGACGCCTCCGTTATTGGCGAGCGGCGGCGATAGCCACCAACTGATAACCACCGTCGACGGGCAGGAAGCTGAAATCAACCGCCGTTCCCGCAGGCAATGCGGTGAGCGATGGCGATGAAGGGAGTTGGAAACTCATGGTCATGGGCGGCCAGTTGAGCGCCGGAATGGCCTGGTGCGCGATGGACACCTTTCGCTCATCCCAGGCTTTGATCACGCCCTGGCTATGGATTTCGACGTCAGGTTTTACGGCAGAATGTTGCATCGCCATATCGGCGGCGCTGGCGGCAGAGGAGAAAAACAGGGTGATCAATACAACGGCAAATAAATTACGCATAACGGGTACTCCATTAAATAGTTAACAAACGCGGATGGCCGTCAGGGACGGCAAAGCGGTTGTCAGAGCTATTCACGGAACCGGCAGAAAACTATCTCTGTCGGCGGGCCTGTTATCGGGGGTGTTTGCCAGGTATTAACCGGGATAGAAAGTGACGGGGAAGGCGCAATAACGGCCCATTCGCTGCTGATCGGCAAGGCGGCTAACGTCAGGTTGGCGTGGTCTTGTTGGGCTGACTCCGGTACACAGTGTTTCTCACACAGTGGCCCCTGGGTTTGCATCTGTTCCGACGACGGCAGGCTGTTTTGCATATGCATCATATGCTGGGCCATCGGCGCTTCGCCGCTGAACTGCAGGTTACAATTATGGCTGGCCAGCGCCAGTTGGCTATTCAACAGCAGCCAGCAGACGACCAATAACCATGCGCCAGCCCGCTTTTTAGCAAAGCGCAGACGGTGCATGGATAAAGAGATGGACGCCAAAGCCGACATCAGGTCATTCCAGAGCGGGAGATGGCGGAAGTATATCGACCAAGTGCTTGCGCAGGAATGGAATTTACACCCGCTGACAAAGCGGCATTCACCGGCGAAGTGGAAATTAAAATTCTTTGATATCAATCAACCGGTGGCGTCTCAACCAAAGAAAAAGCCCAGCTTTTGCTGGGCTTGATACGGAGATATTCACCGACCGGGGATTATTTGGTTAACGCGATGATACCCAACGTCAGACCGGCAACCGCCGCCGCACCACCGGCAATGGCGCCTGCGGTTTCCCAGTTATCCTGAGTAGTGCCTTTCATACAGGTGTTGGTGTGCACCAGACGCCCCTGATCGTCATAGACCGGGACACAAGGTGATTCAGTCGCGCACCCAGCCAGAAATACCGACAGCAGCCCAACCGCAATTAACTTTTTCATACTTTTGCCTCAATGTTCGATCACTCTGAAATACTACGCCGAGTGATATTCGCGCTATTGAGCCATTGTATGCGCAAAAGGCTGAACGAAGCGTTAATGATCCGTCAGAAGATGTAATTTGGGATAACTCCGAACGGCCCCCGGTAAGGTCTGCAGGCAGTAAAAAGCCCGCGAAAACGCGGGCTTGATCGACAACCTTGAGGCCGGAATTACTTCTGCAGTTTACGCATGACCAACGTGGCGTTGGTGCCGCCGAAGCCGAAGCTGTTGGACATTACGGTAGTCAGCTCACGTTGAGTCGGCTGAGTCACGATGTTCATGCCTGCGGCTTTCTCATCCAGGTTTTCGATGTTGATGCTCGGCGCAATAAAGCCGTGCTCAACCATCAACAGGCTGTAGATCGCTTCCTGCACGCCAGCGGCGCCCAGTGAGTGACCGGTCATGGCCTTGGTGGAGGAGATTGCCGGGGTGTTGTCGCCAAACACTTCACGGATAGCGCCCAGTTCTTTCACATCGCCAACCGGCGTGGAAGTCCCGTGCACGTTCATGTAGTCGATTGGGGTATCAACGCCCTGCATTGCCATCTTCATGCAACGCACTGCGCCTTCGCCTGATGGTGCAACCATGTCTGCACCGTCAGAGGTCGCACCGTAGCCGATGATCTCGGCATAGATGTGTGCGCCACGCGCCAGAGCGTGTTCCAGCTCTTCGACGACCACCATACCGCCGCCGCCGGCGATGACGAAACCGTCACGCGCTGCGTCATAGGTACGGGAAGCTTTTTCCGGGGTGTCGTTGTAGCTGGTGGACAGTGCGCCCATCGCATCGAACTCACAGGCCATTTCCCAGCACAGTTCTTCACCGCCACCGGCAAAGACCACGTCCTGCTTGCCCAGTTGGATCAGTTCAACCGCGTGGCCAATGCAGTGTGCAGAGGTTGCGCAGGCAGAGCTGATGGAATAGTTAACGCCACGAATTTTGAACGGGGTTGCCAGGCAGGCGGAAACGCCTGAAGCCATAGCCTTGGTCACCATGTACGGGCCAACGCCGCGCAGGCCTTTGGCACGCATGCCGTCGGATCCAGCAACCTGATTGCGTGGAGAGCCGCCACCTGAGCCAACAACCAGACCGGTGCGATCGTTGGAAACCTGATCGGCAGCCAGACCTGAGTCTTTGATGGCTTCTTCCATGGAAAGATAGGCATAAACGGACGCATCGCTCATAAAGCGCATAACTTTACGGTCGATCAGACCGGTGGTGTCCAGTTTAACATCGCCCCATACGTGACTACGCATGCCGGAATCTTTCAGCTCCTGGGAGAAAGTGATCCCAGAACGTCCTTCCTGCAGGCTCGCCAGGACCTCCTGCTGGTTGTTACCAATGCTGGAGACGATTCCCAGGCCAGTAATCACTGCACGTTTCATTCAATACCTCTTCCACAATTTTACATTCGGGATTTTGCATCGCACTTTAGCGTACAGATGTACGCCGAACAAGTCCGATCAGCGTTTTTCAGCTTTATTCTTATCCAGTTTGCGCCATAGCGCCAGCGCCGTTAGAATCCCGTCACCCCTTGAGTTACGAGCAACTAACCGTGAGCCACGCCCCGATCCAAACCGCAGCGTTATCCTGGAATGAACAGGGTACACCTGTTTCGAAACAGTTTGATGACGTCTACTTTTCTAATCAGGATGGGCTGGAAGAAACCCGCTACGTGTTTCTCAAGGGCAACCGACTGCCGCTACGTTTTGCCGAACACCCTCGCCCGCTGTTTATCGTCGCGGAAACCGGCTTCGGCACCGGACTTAATTTTTTAACCCTGTGGCAGGCCTTTGCCGCCTTTCGTGCGACCACGCCGAGCGCCACGCTGCAGCGACTGCACTTTATCAGCTTTGAAAAATACCCGCTGCTGCAGGCCGATCTGGCGGCGGCACATGCGCGTTGGCCGGAGCTGGCCCCCTATGCCGATGAATTACGCGCCCAATGGCCGTTACCGCTACCGGGCTGCCACCGCCTGCTGCTGGCGGAAGGCCGCATTACGCTGGACCTGTGGTTTGGCGATGTGAACGAATTGCTGCCACACTTTGACGCCAGTATGAACCGCCAAATCGACGCCTGGTTCCTCGACGGGTTCGCCCCGTCAAAAAATCCGGATATGTGGACCGAACAGCTGTTCGCCGCCATGGCACGCTTTGCCCGGCCAGGAGGCAGCCTTGCCACCTTTACCGCCGCCGGTTTCGTACGCCGTGGGCTTCAGCAGGCCGGATTTGAGGTCATCAAGAGCAAAGGTTTCGGCCAGAAACGTGAAATGCTGATTGGCGAACTGCCTGCCGATGCGCCCGCGATCGCCCATCCCACCCCCTGGCTGTTGCGCCCGGCGGCGGAGCATACCGATGATATCGCCATCATCGGCGGCGGTGTTGCCAGCGCCTTGACCGCCCTCGCCCTGTTGCGACGGGGTGCGAAGGTCACGCTGTACTGTGCCGATTCGCAACCGGCCGAAGGAGCATCCGGCAACCGTCAGGGCGCGCTCTACCCGTTGTTGAACGGCCGGGGTGATGCACTGGAAAACTTCTTCAGCGCCGCCTTCCTGTTTGCCCGCCGTCAGTACGATGCGCTGGTACAACAGGGCGTGGCGTTCGATCACCAGTGGTGCGGCGTCAGTCAGTTAGCTTTTGATGAGAAGAGCGCCGGGAAGATTGCCAACATGCTGGCGGTTGAATGGCCGCAGGAACTGGCCATGGCGGCCGATCGCACCACGCTCAGCGCCCTGTGCGGCATTGACAGCGGCTTTGGCGGCATTCACTACCCTCAGGGCGGTTGGCTGTGCCCGGCCGAGCTGACGCGCAGTGCAATTGCCCTGGCGCAAGGTCAGGGGCTGAGCTGTCAGTATCAATCTGATGTCCGCGCTCTGACCGCCACCGACAGCGGCTGGCAGCTTAGCTTTCGCCAGGGTGAGCCCCGACAGCATGCGACGGTGATCTTGGCTAACGGCCATCAGCTTGGCGAACTGGCGCAAAGCGAAGCGTTGCCGGTTTATGCGGTGCGCGGTCAAGTCTCCCACATCCCCACCACCCCGCAGCTGAGTGAGTTAAAGCAGGTGCTGTGTTACGACGGCTACCTGACGCCGGTCAATCCTCATAACCAGCAGCACTGTATTGGCGCCAGCTACCAGCGCGGCGAAACCGCCACCGAATACCGCGAAGAAGAACAGCAGGATAACCGAGCCCGCCTGCTGCGTTGCCTGCCGGATCAGAGCTGGCCGCTGCAGGTGGACGTCAGCGGTCACCACGCCCGCTGCGGCGTGCGTAGCGCTACCCGCGATCATCTGCCGATGATTGGCGCAGTGCCGGACTACCAGGCGACGCTGACCCAGTATCAGGATCTGCAGCGCCAACATCAGCGCGGTGAGGCTATTGCCAATGCACCAACCTATCCAAATCTGTTTGTGATTGGCGCGTTAGGTTCACGTGGTTTGTGCTCGGCACCGCTGGCGGCGGAAATTTTAGCGGCACAGCTGTTCGGCGAGCCCTTGCCGGGTGACGCCCAGATGATGGCGGCGTTGAATCCGAACCGGATATGGGTAAGAAAATTACTGAAGGGGCGTGCGGTTTAGGTTTAATCAGCATTTTACAGGACGCTGTTGCCAGCGTCCTGTAAAGCGGATCAGGCAGTCGGCAACGCGGTTTGGTACAGGGTTTCCCACATGCCATACACCAGAACCTGGTCCGGTGGCGACAGTTCACCGGCGGCGATGGCTTTATCCAGGCTATTTTCCACCTGTGCCTTCAACGCTTCAGCGGTGTGATCGCCCTGTTCTTCCACTTCGGCAACCGCCAGCGTCAGATGACCGCGCAGGTAGCCACCGGCAAACAGTTCATCATCGCTGGCGTGCTCTACCATGTCATCAATCAGCGCCAAAATGCGCGCTTCGAATTCTGCGATCATCAAATTTCCTCATTAAATAACAAACTGACGGTCAATTGAGATCTTCCGGATAGGGGAAAAGCTCGGCCGTCAGCGGTGGCGTATTGTAAAACGATTGTAACGCCTGAATAAAGCGCGCAGGTCTTGTGGGTATTCCCTGTTCCAGCAGCAACAGCACCCGTTCACGCACTTTACGCTGGAAGGCAATGCGATCCGGCTCGCAATCGCCGTTCAGGTTGTCGCAACTGACGTTGAACGGAAAACCGGCCGCCACGCAGAACATCCACTCCAACGACTGCGGCTTGATTTCTACCGCTTCGAATTCGCTTTGCGTCTGTGCATCGCGCCCGTCCGGGCAGTACCAGTAACCGAAGTCGACCAGTTTGCGGCGCTGCTCACCGGCAATGCACCAGTGAGAGATTTCATGCATGCCGCTGGCGTAATAGCCATGGGCAAAGACGATGCGGTGGTATGGCAACTCGTCGTCGGCCGGCAGATAGATGGGCTCATCGTCGCCCTTGACCAGCCGGGTATTGTAATCATCACTGAAGCACTGATTAAAGATATCAATCAGCTGTTCGTATTGATGGGTAGCCTGTGTGTCTGACATAAACAAATCCAATAACCACAAAAATAAAGAGGTAATTATTTCACTTTACCGCTCTCTTGGCATGCTAAATATGCAATGCCAGCCACTGCTGAATTTCCGTACCGTGATTGTCGTATATCAGCTTGCAGCTCATCACCAGCGAAACGATGACGATCATCGGGCGGATCAACTTCTGCCCACGGGTCATCACCATATGCGCCCCGAGACGGGCACCCAGCACCTGCCCTACCAGCATCACCAAACCGATACTCCACACCACTTTGCCGCCGATGATAAACAACACCAGGCTGCCAAAGTTGGAAGTGAAGTTCAGCACCTTGGCGTGGGCGGTGGACTTGGCCAGGTTAAAGCCACACAGCGTCACATAGGCCAGTGCGTAGAAGGAACCGGCACCGGGGCCAAAGAAGCCATCGTAAAAACCTACGCAGCCCCCGGCCACCAGGCCGAACGGCAAGGCGCTCAAACGACGCTGCCGGTCATTTTCCCCCAAGCGCGGAGTCAGCAGAAAGTACAGGCCGATGCCGATCACCAGTAACGGCAGCATTTGCCGCAGCAGATCGGCGCGCATGTGCTGCACCAGGATGGTCCCGGCGACGGAGCCGATCAGCGCCAACAGGATCGTCAGTTTCTGATCTTTGAGATCGACGGCTCGCCGGCGGATAAAGTACAGGCTGGCGGAGAAGGAACCGCCCACCGATTGCAGCTTGTTGGTCGCCAGCGCCTGCGCCGGGGGAACGCCCACCGCCAACAGCGCCGGGACGGTCAACAGGCCACCACCACCGGCAATCGAGTCGATAAACCCCGCCAGCAATGCCACCACAAACAAGACCCCGAGCATCTCGGGGCCAACGACGAACCAATCCATTTATTATTCCGCAGCGAAATGGTTATTCAGCAAAGCCTGACAGGTTGGCGGTAAAGGCGGCGGCACCGGTTTGCCCGGTTTGGCGCTTGGCTGATGCGGAACGAACCAGCTTGCCAGTTCGGCACCACAGCCGTCACCCGGTGGCGGGGTATCCTGTTCTTTACACTCCAGGCTACCGGCAGGACAACGCAGACGCACATGCATGTGCGCACGATGCCCAAACCACGGCCGTACCTTGTGCAACCAGTCACGATCGGCACCGGCATCCAGGCACAGACGCTGCTTGATCGCCGGATTGACGAAGATACGCGTCACTTCCTGATCCTGCGCCGCCGCTTTGATCAAAGTTTCAATCTGCGGCTGCCACTGGCGTGCGACCACCTGCTTGCCGTCGCTGGAAACCAAATCGATCGGCTGCGGCTTCAACAGTTGTTGCGCACTCCAGCGTTGGCGTGGCAACTGCAGCCAAATGTCTACATCAAGCCCGGACTGATGGCTGGCATGACCGCTGCTAAAGCGCCCGCCGGCCGGCATCGCCATATCGCCGATCAGCACCGTACCGAGGTTTTTTTGGTTCGCCTTGCTGCTCAGACGCTGAATAAACGCCAGCAAATCCGGGTGACCGAAATAGCGGCGTTGATCGGGACGCATCACCTGATAATCCGGCGAGTTCAGCGGCAGCGGCTGGGCGCCGATCACGCAACCATTGGCAAAACCGCCCACCGCCTGCGGCGCACCGGCCACCGGGTGATCGATTTTTTGCCACGGTGTCAACGCCATGGCAGAGCCCGAAGCCATCAGGGCAACGATGCCCAACATCCAGTTTTTCATGGTGATTACCAGCGTGGAACGTTAGAAACCACATCACCGTTCTGCGCACGTTGGCGCAACAGGTGATCCATCAGCACAATCGCCATCATCGCTTCGGCGATCGGTACCGCACGGATGCCTACACAAGGATCGTGGCGGCCACGGGTGACCATTTCCACCGCTTCGCCCTGGCGATTGATGGTTCTGCCCGGCACCATAATGCTGGAAGTCGGTTTCAGCGCCAGATGCGCAATCACCTCCTGGCCGCTGCTGATGCCGCCGAGAATGCCGCCAGCATGGTTGCTCTGGAAACCTTCCGGGGTGATTTCATCACGGTTTTCGCTGCCGCGCTTGGTCACAACGCTAAAGCCGTCGCCGATTTCCACGCCTTTAACCGCATTGATGCTCATCAGCGCATGCGCCAAATCCGCGTCGAGGCGGTCAAACACCGGTTCACCGAGGCCAACCGGCACGTTTTCTGCCACTACGCTGACTTTGGCACCAATGGAGTCGCCCTCTTTCTTCAGCGCACGCATCAGTTCGTCCAAGGCTTCCAGCTTGTCTGGATCCGGACAGAAGAACGGGTTTTGTTCGACCTGCTCCCAGTCTTTCAGCTCACAGACCACATCACCGATTTGCGCCAGATAGCCGCGCACCTGCACACCGAATTTCTGCTGCAGGTATTTCTTGGCAATTGCCCCTGCCGCAACGCGCATTGCAGTTTCGCGCGCCGAAGAACGGCCACCGCCACGGTAGTCGCGCACGCCGTATTTTTGTTCGTAGGTATAATCGGCATGTCCCGGACGGAACACGTCTTTGATAGCACCGTAGTCCTGCGAACGCTGGTCGGTGTTTTCGATCATCAACCCAATACTGGTGCCGGTGGTCACGCCTTCAAACACGCCGGAAAGAATGCGCACCTGATCCGGCTCGCGGCGTTGAGTGGTATAACGCGAGGTGCCCGGACGGCGGCGGTCCAGATCGTGCTGCAAATCAGCTTCGGTAAGCGGAATGCCCGGTGGCACGCCGTCTACGATACATCCCAGCGCCACACCGTGAGATTCACCAAAAGTGGTGACGCGGAAAATCTGCCCAATACTGTTTCCTGCCATCGCGGATCCTTACCCTTAATTATTATCTTTGTTGGGCCCGCCAAAGCCGGCCCGAAGAATGCTTAGCTGCGGTAGAGGCTGAAATGATCCTTGCAATCTACCAGTTGCTGTTTGGTCAGCATGAACACCCCGTCACCGCCGTTTTCAAACTCCAGCCAGTTGAACGGAATATCCGGATACTGTTCCATCAGATGTACCATGCTGTTACCCACTTCACAAATCAGCACGCCGTCGTCGCTCAGGTAATCCGGCGCACAGGCCAGAATGCGACGCACCAGCTTCAGGCCGTCGCTGCCCGCCGCCAGGCCCAGCTCAGGTTCAAAGCGGAATTCCTGCGGCAGATCGGACATGTCTTCTGCATCGACATACGGTGGGTTGGTGACGATCAAATCGTACTGGATCGCGGGAACGTCGCGGAACAGATCGGAACGGATAGGAGTCACCTGCTGTTCAACACCCAGCGCCTGAATATTGCGCTCGGTCACCGCCAGCACGTCGGCGGAGATGTCTACCGCGTCCACTTCCGCTTCCGGGAAAGCGTAGCCGCAGGCAATGGCGATACAGCCGCTGCCGGTACACATGTCGAGAATGTGGCTCGGCGGATGAGGGATCAGCGCGCTAAAGCGATCGTTGATCAGTTCGCCAATCGGGGAACGCGGAACCAGCACGCGCTCATCGACATAAAACTCCAGGTCGCAGAACCAGGCTTTGTTAGTCAGGTAGGCTACCGGAATGCGCTCGTTGACGCGGCGGATCACGCGTTCAACGATGCGGTGGCGCTCGCTGGAGGTCAAACGTGCGGTGTGCATGTCCTCTGGAATATCCAGCGGCAGGAACAGGCTTGGCAGCACCAATTGCACCGCTTCGTCCCACGGATTATCGGTTCCGTGACCATAGTAGATATCGGCGGCGTTGAAACGGCTTACTGTCCAACGCAGCATATCTTGAATGGTGTGCAGTTCATTCACTGCTTCCTCGACGAAAATTTTGTCCAATTTGCCCTCCGGCAGGCACTGTGATTCATGATTTAGCCGCATAGTTTGCCATGAAGCCCGCGACAAATCACGCTAACCCCTTGCGCTTTTCATTTTGGCGCGAATTTTGCGTCGACAGATACCCGCGACACGGTAAACTACCGCGATAAATGATTTCCGGTGAATAAAAAATGAAGAACAAGCACCCTCTGAGCAAAGATGAATTGCAGCTCTTCAGAGAGTCGGTAGTAGACGCAAAGAAGCTGCGTCAGGACACCATTGTCCACCGTAAACCGAAGCCAAAAACCAAACAAATTGCCCCGCAGCGCCTGCTGCAGGAACAGGTCGACGCCAGTTATTATTTCTCGGATGAATACCAACCACAGTTGGAAGAGGAAGGGCCGACGCGCTATGTGCGCCCCGGTTACAGCGCCTTTGAGCTGAAAAAACTGCGTCGCGGCGACTATTCGCCAGAACTGTTTCTCGATTTGCACGGCCTGACCCAAATGCAGGCCAAGCAGGAACTGGGCGCATTGATCGCCGCTTGTCGACGCGAACACGTGCACTGCGCCTGTGTGATGCACGGCCACGGCAAGCACATCCTTAAACAGCAAACCCCACTGTGGCTGGCGCAGCACCCCGACGTACTGGTGTTCCATCAGGCGCCCAAAGAATGGGGCGGCACGGCGGCGATCCTGCTGCTGGTCGAACTGGCCGAGTAAACTGCAGAAATGACAAAGGGCGATGTTAAACATCGCCCTTTTGTTTGGAACCGACCTGCGGCCCCTACACTTTAGCCATCACCTGTGATGGACTGACCTGCCATTCAAATTTACCGCAGCTGCCGTCAGCCGCCAGATCGACATTGGCGATCGCCGAGGTGGCAAACATCGGCGGGCATTCACCCGGGCAAAGTTCTGCCACCAGATAACCCACCAGCGGTAAGTGGGAGACAATCAGCACCGAGGTGATCCCCTGCTGCGCCAGCACCTGCAGATAACTGCCCACCAGGCTGGCATCCCCGCCCGGCGTCAGCTCAGGCAGCACTTCTTCGCTTGCCGGCAAGCTTAAGGCTTCGCGCACCGTGGCCAGCGTCTGCTCGGCCCGCAGATAGGGGCTGACCAGCACTCGTTCAATATCCACAGACTTGGTATTTAACCAGGCCGCCATCTGACGTGACTCATCACGGCCACAAACAGTAAGAGGTCTTACCAAATCGCTGGCCGCATCAAGTGCCGCCTCTCCGTGACGCATAATCAAAACTTGCATATTGCACCGCTGTTGTTGACAAAATAACGCTATACAGAAACGCCGAGCGTGCTGTATCGCCGAGTTTTACAACCCCAAAGCAAAAGCTTTGAAACGATAACGCGCCGTCTCTTTATGGCGGCCGGGCATTTTGCCTGAAAGTTCACGTAAAGAAAACGCTGTTTTTTACATCAATGGCGTCTTGATACCTATTAGGCGCTCACTTAACAACCAATTCAACAGGTTAAATTTTAACCTTTTCATCATGAATTTTATTGATGGCGGCCAGGGTTTCACCGCCATCGGGTTACGTTACCTCGTCCCTATCTCCCTGTATAGGGTCCGGGATTACTGGTGTTGCAAGGAGTGATAACGATCACAATGCATCCTTGATCCTACTCTAGTACAAATCACGTCACCGTGCCGCTCACGCCCCCTGCGGGTAGAAACGTTCCCCCTGCTGAGCCATGCGCTGCAGGCGTTCACAGGGCGCAAAATATTCCCCGTGCTGCCGCTGCAGGTGCTCCAGCGTTTTAACCACCTTCTCGGCGCCCAACTGGTCCATATAACGGAATGGCCCGCCAAGGAACGGTGGGAAGCCAATGCCGAACACCGCGCCGATGTCACCGTCGCGTGCACTGCGGATCACACCTTCGTCCAGACAGCGCGCCGCTTCGTTCAGCATCATCATCACGCATCGCTGCGCGATAACCGCCGGCTGCAAATGCGACTTCGGTGTAATGCCCAACAGAATATACAGCGAGGTATCGGCACGTTTGTTCCGCTGGCGCTGCTGGCCTTCGCTCGGATACAGATAGAAGCCACGGCCGTTTTTGCGCCCTTTTCGCCCGTCTTTCAGCACCGCATCGAAAGCCGCCGGGGCGGCAAAGCGCGGCCCCAACTGTTCCACCAGCACCGGGATAATCTTGGTACCGACGTCAATGCCCACTTCATCGAGCAGGGTTATCGGCCCCACCGGGAAGCCGAAATCAACCAGCGCCTTGTCCAGCGCTTCGATAGGCTCGCCTTCCAACAGGCAGCGCGCCGCTTCATTTATATAAGGAGCCAAAATGCGGTTAACGTAGAAACCGGCGCGATCGGCCACCACAATCGCCGTCTTGCCCTGCTTGTGCGCCAACGCCACGGTGGTGGCTATGGTTTCTTCACTGGTCGTGGCATGCGGGATCACCTCAACCAACGGCATTTTATCTACCGGGCTGAAATAATGCAGGCCGATCACCTGCTCCGGCCGCTGCGCCCTGGCGGCGATCTGGCCAATCGGCAGCGATGAGGTATTGGAGGCAAAAATGGTGTGCGGCGCAGCGTGCTGTTCGATCTCAGCCACCATCTGCTGCTTCAGGGACAAGTCTTCAAACACCGCCTCAATCACCACATCCACCTGTTCAAAGCCGGTGTAATCGGTCGAGCCGGAGATCAGCATCATCTGCTTTTGCCGCTCCATCGGGCGCATGCGTTTGCTGCGAACCCGCTTGCTGAGCACATCCCAGCTGTATTTCAACGCGTGGTTAATGCCCGTTTCGTTAACGTCTTTAATTCGTACCGGCAGGCCGCCGCGCGTGGCGGTGACGCACGCGATACCCCCGCCCATCAGGCCGCCACCTAAAATACCGATGCGGTGCAATTCATGAGGTTGTGCATTGCCACCGCGCTCTTTCTTCAGCGTGGTGGAGGCAAAGAACAGGCTGCGTAACGCCGCCGACTGCGGTGTCATGGCCAGTTCGCCAAAGGCGCGAGCCTCGGCTTCATAACCGCTGGCGCTGCCGTGATCCAGGCCGGTGCGCACCACCTGAATAATGCGTTCTGCTGCTGGGTAGTTACCGTGGGTTTTTTCCAGCGTTTTCTTGCGCACAATGCTGAACAGCAGGCTTTTCCCCAATGGGCCGTTGAGCAGACGCTCCTGCCATGGCAATTCACGCCGACTCTGCCAGCCCTGTTTGACTCGCTCAATGGCGGCCTGCAACAAAATCGACTGCGGCACCGCATCGTCCACCAGTCCCATACGCAATGCCTGACGCGCCCGAATATGTTTGCCGGTGAGGATCATATCCAGCGCCTTGCTGGCGCCGATCAACCGTGGCAAACGCTGGGTGCCGCCGGAACCCGGCAGCAAACCCAACTGAACTTCCGGCAGGCCGAGGGCGGTTTTATCATCCAGCGAACAGACGCGACCGTGGCAGGCCAAAGCCAACTCCAGCCCGCCGCCAAGACAAGCACCGTGAATTGCCGCCACCACCGGAACCTGGAACGCGGCAATCTGTGCCAGCGTGCTCTGCCCTTTTTTCGCCAGCGCCTCGGCTTCTTTGGCGGTGCTACAGGCGGCAATCATGGTGATGTCCGCACCGGCAATAAATGAGTCCGGCTTGCCGGAAATGATCACCAGCCCTTCCAATGCCGGGTGTTGCTGCGCGCGGATCAGTACGTCGTTGACCTGTTCGACAAACTCGGCCTTCAGCGTATTCACCTTCTCACCCGGAACATCAATGGTAATCACGCCAATGTTGTCCGGACGTATCGTCAGCTGAAAGGCTGAGGGTTTGGCTCGCTGTTCGTGCAATGCATTTTCAAAGCTCATTATTCCACCTCTACGATCATTGCGGCCCCTAACCCCCCGGCGGCACAGGCGGTAGTCAATCCCAGTCCGCCGCCACGGCGTTTCAGCTCGTGCAGCGTTTGGGTGATCATGCGCGCGCCGGTAGCGGCAAATGGGTGGCCGTAGGCAATCGAGCCGCCCAATACGTTGAATTTATCCATGTCTACCACGCCAATCGCCCGGCTGCGACCCAATTTTTGCTGGGCGAACTCGTCGCTGGCAAACATCTTCAGGTTGGCCAGGGTTTGCGCAGCAAAGGCTTCGTGCATGTCGATCAGTGTCAGGTCGTCCAGACCGATACCGGCGCGATCCAAGGCCAGCGGCGTGGCGTAAGACGGCCCGAGCAGCATGTCTTCCCACACGTCGATGGCGGAGAAGGCAAAGCTGCGCAGGTAGCCCAGCGGCTGCAGCCCCAATTCTTTCGCCCGTGATTCACTCATCATCAGCACCGCCGCCGCGCCGTCGGTCAGCGGCGTGCTGTTGGCCGCGGTAACGCTGCCATGCTTGCGGTCAAATGCCGGTTTCAGCTTCGCGTAGGAGGCCAGGCTGGAGTCTTTGCGGACGTTATTGTCTTCGGTGATTTGCGTGCGGTATGGCGGCACGTAGGCGGTCATCACCTCATCGTGCAATAGCCCCAGCTCCCAGGCTTTGGCCGCCAACTGATGAGAACGGTGCGCCAGCGCATCCTGCTCTTCCCGGGTGATGCCGTGGCTTTTCGCCATTTGCTCGGCAGTATCACCCATACGCAGACCGGTAGAGTATTCCGCCACCGCCGGGGGGACCGGCATCAGGTCACGGAACTTCAGTCGGCTGAACAGCTTGAGGCGTTGTGACAGGGTACGAGCCTTGTTGACGTCCACCAATGTACGCGCCAGCGCTTTGCTGACGCCAATAGGCAGTACGGAGGAAGAGTCAGCGCCACCGGCAATGCCGATACTGATGCTGCCGGCCATGATGCTTTCCGCCACGTTGGCAATCGCCTGGAAGCTGGTGGCGCAGGCACGCGACACGCTGTAGGCATCGGTATGCACACTCATGCCGGTACCGAGCACAATTTCACGCGCGATATTCGGTGCTTCAGGCATTTGCACCACCTGACCAAACACCAACTGTTCGATCAACGCAGGATCGATACCGCTGCGGGCCAACAATTCACTCACCGCCGTTTTACCCAAATCCACCGCCGGAATACCGTGATAAGCGGTCGCCTGTTTGGCAAAGGGAGTGCGCAGTCCATTTACAATCGCAATACGGTCACCGTGACGGGTCACCAACGGCAGTGCCTTACTCATAAACGCTCCTGAAGAGAATAACGTCAGCGCAACGGCTAAAAAGAGGTCTGACCTGATGGGGTCATTGTTAACCAAATGTTTATATTTGGCAAACCGGCAGAAGTGAAAACTGAGAGCAGGAGCAACTTTCTTAGGGGGGATAATGGGATAGTCAGCGGTGCGGGTGAACCCCGCACCGTTTTAAAGCAGTAATTAACGCAGGCCGAGCTGGAAAATAAAGGTTTCTGCCTGGCAGGCAAAGGTGAAATCAGCCACCAGTTCCACACCACCGTCAACCGGTTTAATGCTACTGCTGATGTCGCAAGGATCAGATTCCACACTACGGGCTTTTTCAGTCAACACCGCCAGCATTTTCTCTGCATCTTGCTGATTGGCAAACACCTGGCTGTAGGAGGCGGTGCAATCGGTATTGTCCATGACGGTACCGACATCAACACAGCAACAAGCGGCAGTTTCCTGGGCGCTACATTTATTAAGTGCATTTGACATGATTAATTCTCCTCAGGGATCGCCATGACGCGGATCCGAATTGCCATTTAGCTACTGGCGCAAAGACACAAGATTCTGCACTCATTTTACTCTGCGACGAAACCGATCACTAGCACTTACTTTTTATAGGTGTTTTAAGTGATGGAAATCACAAATAAAAATCGTTGTCTGCTAAGGAATGGTAAGAATTTTGTTATCTATCGCTGGTTTTTTGTTAGCCAGATCTCTCTTTTGATATCAATTTGGAAATATTTCAAAAACAATGTTGCAACATTCTCACAGGTCGGACCTATAATTCAGCCACTGGTCTGATTTGTCTGAATGAGATCGGACCCTACAATCGCGCGCTTCCTTGTTACTTTATGTAACATGTTTAAATAATAAACACATAAAATGAGGTTTTGGTCATGAGCCAGAAAAACCTATTGACTAAATCAGCTCTCGCAGCTGCAGTGGCAATTATTTCTTCAAACGTGTCTGCCGCCGGATTCCAGCTGAACGAGTTCTCAGCAGCTGGTTTAGGACGTTCGTATTCTGGCGAAGGCGCCATGGCAGACACTGCGGCTTCCGCCAGCCGTAACCCGGCCCTGTTGATGATGTACACTCGCCCAGAGTTGTCTTTCGGCGCGGTGTTTATCGATCCGGACGTGGACATCACCGGCAAGTCACCTTCTGGTGCCAGCCTGGACTCTAAAAATATCGCCCCTACCGCCTGGGTGCCGAACCTGCACTATGTGCAGCCGATCAATGACCAATTTGCCGTGGGTGCCTCTGTCACCAGTAACTACGGCCTGGCTACCGAATTCAACGATGGCTATACCGCTGGTGCTTACGGCGGTAAAACTGACCTGACCACCGTAAACCTCAATCTGAGCGGTGCTTATCGTCTGAACCAAAACTTCAGCTTCGGTCTGGGTTTTGATGCGGTTTATGCTAAAGCCAAACTCGAGCGTTATGCGGGTGAAAGTGGTGCAGCCCTCGGAATGCCGGCTGATACTCAAATCTCTCACCTGAAGGGCGATGAATGGGGCTTTGGCTGGAACGCTGGCCTGCTGTATGAAGTCGACGAAAACAACCGCTATGGCTTAACTTACCGTTCAGAAGTGAAAGTCGACTTCGACGGCGACTACAAAAGCAGCATTCCATCCCGCTTTAACCCGCTGCAGGGAAGAACCGGTCTGCCATGGGGGACCGATGGCAATACCATTCCTGGCTCTCTGACTCTGAACCTGCCGGAAATGTGGGAAATCTCTGGCTACAACAAGGTTGCGCCGCAGTGGGCTGTCCACTACAGCCTGGCTTACACCAGTTGGAGTCAGTTCCAGGAGCTGAAAGCTACCGGCAACAACGGCCAGACGCTGTTCGAGAAGCATGAAGGCTTCAAAGATGCTTACCGCATCGCGCTGGGTACCAGCTACTTCTACGATGACAACTGGACCTTCCGTACCGGTATCGCCTTCGATGACAGCCCGGTACCAGCTCAAAACCGTTCTATTTCTATCCCGGATCAGGACCGTTTCTGGGTTAGCGCCGGTACCAGCTACGCGTTCAACAAAGACGCCTCGGTTGATGTCGGTATCTCCTACATGCACGGTCAGAAAGTCACCATCAAAGAAGGCCCATACACCTTCGAATCGGTGGGCAAGGCCTGGCTGTACGGTGCCAACTTCAACTACCGCTTCTAATCCTTTCGACAATGAAGCCAAAGCGCCCCGCGGGGCGCTTTTTTATTGCCGACGCATTCACAAGGCAAAAAAAAACCTGCCGGATGGCAGGTTCTTTATCTTCGCTAACCGAGGTTATTGCGAGTCGATCTCGTCCAGATCGCCCTGGATCGCCTGGGCGTTCGGGTTGATCTCCGGCTTCAGTGAGCCGCCGTTCGCCAGGAAGTCGTTGCGCTGGAAGTAGGCTTCACGCACCATCAGGTACGGATCGGAAGAGTTGTGCAGCAAGCCGTCGGAATCCAACAGTTCGGCGCGGGTTTCAATCCCCTCAACCACCCATTTGCCCGCCGACATCCAGAAGGTCAGGTAGCTCAGCACCGGATAAACGGTATCTGCCCAGTCACCACCCTCTTCACGCAGAGTGAAGCTGCCATAGCCCGGCAACATCACATAAGGGCCATAACCGACACCGTAGTGCCCCAGAGTGCTACCGAAACGGTTCGGCTCTTCACGCGCCAGTTTCGGGTTAGCCATACCAGCCACGTCGATCAGACCGCCCATCCCCAGAAGGGTATTGAGGAAGAAACGGTTGAAGTGGATCATCCCCTTGTACGGATCACCCTTCAGGAAGGAGTTGACCATGCTGGCCGGTTCTTCCAGGTTGGAAGTGAAGTTGCTGATACCATTACGTGCCGGCATCGGCAGATAGTTGCGCCAGGCCACGGCCACCGGGCGCAGTACGTACGGATCCAGGACGTTATAGTTAAAGTTGAACATCGTCCGGTTAAATCCTTCCAGAGGATCGGATCGCCCTTGTGGTTCATCTTGTGGCGCGCTGGCACAGCCCACCAATAACACCGTTGTGAAAGCCAGCCCAGTCAGGCGAAAATTCATATTCTTCTCCATGAAAACACGTTCGGTCTTTTATTCAGGGGACCTGTTTGTTTATCTGAACGTCAATTTGCTCTTTACCGCTGAAATTCTGCAGCGCACTCTCACCGAACCAGTCACCCGCCTGTGGCGTAGCCAGACCGTCCTGAGAAATCCGCACCCGTACCTTAACCTGATGCTGGGCCGAAAGCAGGCGTTCAGGCATCATGGCATTGCTGTCATCCAAAGAGAATGATAGCGGGAAACGGCTTAAAGGCAGTTGTTTTACCGCCACCGGCACCGGATTAGTGCCATCGGTCACCGAGATTACCAGCGTCCCTTGTGGCGGCAAAGCGTTAGTCGCTTGCGGCGATAACGTCACGTTAACGCCAAGTTTAACAGTTTCTCCGCCTGCCTGTGTTTTTGCTTGTTCAATGCTGCGCTTTAACACTTCGGCGCGCTGATCGTTAGCCGGCAGCAGTTTCAACATCACCTGCCAGGCACCGATGGCCTGCTTGAAATCGCCCTGTTCGAAGGAGTTAAATGCCAATAAGCTTAGCACCCGCAGGTTGGTATGATCTTCGGCGATCATCTTGCGCAGCATCTGCGTGGCCTGCTTGTTATCCTCTGGATCGTTGGAGCGCGTCAAGACTTCCGCGTAGCCGAGGCGAACTTCCAGACTATTCGGATCCAGTTGATAAGCATGAGCGAATGCCTGAGTCGCGGTAGTGGCGTTATTCAGCGCCATACCGACCCGGCCCAGCATCATCCAGTCGTTGATATTACGATCGTCTTGTTGGAGTGAGGTACGCAGCCCCAGGCCGAGACGGGCAATCTCTTCCATACTCAGCGGCTGAGCGCGTTCATTGGCAACCCGCGCACGCAGATCCGGCATTTGAGCTTCCACCTGCTGCCAGTCCAGCACCTGCGCCAGCCCACCGGTTTTCAGATAAAAACCCAGGGTGACCACCACCAATAACGCGACGCCGGGTACCAGCGCCCAACGGTTGATCGGTTTCGCCAGCGCTTCCTGTTGACCGGGAATATCATTCAACAGGTTTTGCTGCAGTTCCTTCACCAGTTCCGGACGCTCGGCAACCACACCCTGCTCTTCGTCCTGTTCCAGTTCGTGCAGACGGTCCTGATAAAATGCTTTGTTCAACGCATCGCGGCTAGCGGCGGTGCTTTTGTCGCTTTGGCGCATCGCCGGCACCACCAGCAACGCCGCAGCGCCAACCAGCAATACAATAATAATCAGCCAAAAAGCCATTAGGGTTTCTTCCTGTCAGTCTCTTTCAGCAGCGCCGCCAGACGCTGTTGCTCCTGCTCGGAGAATTCATCGTTAGCGTTAGCAGTACTGCTGCGGCGACGGCGGGTACGCAGTATCACCACCGCACCGCCGATTAGCACAAACAGCAACGGGCCAACCCACAGGATCAGCGTCGCCGGGGTCACCGGCGGCTCATAGGTGACGAAATTGCCGTAGCGCGCCACCATGTAATCGATGATCTGCGGCTTGCTCTGCCCCTGCATCATCAGCTCGTATACCTTGGTGCGCATGTCCGCCGCGATGATAGCGTTAGAGTCGGCAATGCTGTTGTTCTGGCATTTCGGGCAGCGCAGTTGCTCGGTCAGTTCACGGTATTGCTGTTCCTGCTCCACCGATTTGAACTGATAGGTATCAATAGCCGCAGCGGCGCTCCAGCTCAGCAGCGCGGCAAACAGCAGGGCAATCAGCCTCATGCCTCACCCCCGTACTTTTTGTACAGCGGCAAGACTTCCTGCTGCCAGACGCGTTCGTTCATATCCCCGGCGTGGCGATAGCGAATAATGCCCTGCCCGTCGATCAGGAAGGTTTCCGGCGCGCCGTACACGCCCAGATCCAGCCCGAGCATGCCGTCGCCGTCATACAGGCTGAGCGCATAAGGGTTGCCCAGCGAATTCAGCCAGGTCACCGCCTTGCCGCGATCGTCTTTATAGTTCAGTCCCACCACGCGAATACCGCGCGCGGCCAGCGTATTGAGGTATTGATGTTCGGCGCGACAAGTTGGGCACCAGGTGGCCCAGACATTCAGCAACATCGGCTTGCCATTGCGCAGCACCGCCTGATCGTAAGTCTTGCCGGGTTGATCGAGCGACTCCAGTTTGAAGGCCGGTACCGGTTTGCCGATCAGCGCTGACTCCAGCATAGTCGGATCTTCGCCACCGGCATTGCGCGTCAGTTGCACCATAAACGCCGCCACCAGTAGCAGGAACAGGATTAACGGGATAAACAGCAGTTTACGGTTCATGCCTGCTCCTCCAGCTTGCCTTCACGCTTGAGTTTTTTGCTCATCCGATAGCGCGGGTCGAGAATACACAGGATGCCGCCAATCGCCATAAACACGCCACCGAACCAGATCCAGCGTACGAAGGGTTTATAGTACAACCGCACGGCCCAGGAGCCGTCGTCCAGTTCTTCACCCAGTGCAGCGTAAAGATCACGGCTGAAGCCGCCGTCGATAGCCGCTTCGGTCATCATGCTGCGCGCCACGCTGTAGTAGCGTTTTTCCGCGTGCAGCGTCGCTTCCGGCTTGCCGTTGCGCGTGACGTCGATAATACCGACACCGCCGGTGTAGTTTGGCCCGCGAATATCGTGTACATCGCGGAACACGAAGTGATAGTTATGGATATCCACGCTATCGCCGGCCTTCATGCGCACATCACGTTCCACACTGTAGTTCTGGCTGAAAGCAATACCGATCACCGTCACCGCTACGCCAAGGTGACCCAGCACCATGCCCCAGTGACTGCGGGAAAGGTGGCTCAAACCACGCCAGAAACCGTGACGGTGGGTGGCACGCTCGTGCAACTCCATCAGCGTCAGGATAATCACCCAGACCGCCATGATCAGCCCCACCACCGTCATGCCGGCGATGCTGTCTTGTAACAGCCACGGCAGCAGGATCGACAGCACCAGCGTAATCACCAGCGCCACACTCAGGCGACGCCACAGTTTGGTTGGTTCATCACGACGCCAGCGCACCAACGGGCCGATGCCCATCAGCAACGCCATCGGCGCCATCAGCCAGGTAAACATGGTATTGAAGAAGGGTTCGCCGATAGAAATACTGCCCAGGCCGAGCTGTTTATGCACCAGCGGCAGCAGCGTGCCCAGCAGCACCACCAGCATCGCGGCAATCAACAGCACGTTGTTACCCAGCAGGAAGGTTTCACGCGAGAAAGTCTCATGCTGCACCCGGCTGCGCACCTGCCCACCCTTGACCGCATACAACAGCAAAGAACCGCCGATCACAATCACCAGATAGGCAAGGATAAACATACCACGCGCCGGATCGGAGGCAAAGGAGTGCACCGACACCAGCACGCCGGAGCGCACCAGGAAGGTCCCCAACAGGCACAGCGAGAAGGCGGTAATCGCCAGCAGCACCGTCCAGGCCTTGAAGGTCCCGCGCTTTTCGGTCACTGCCAGCGAGTGCATCAGGGCGGTACCGGCCAACCACGGCATAAATGAAGCGTTCTCTACCGGATCCCAGAACCACCAACCGCCCCAGCCCAGTTCGTAATAGGCCCAGGCCGAACCCAGCACGATGCCCATGGTGAGGAACACCCAGGCCGCCGTGGTCCAGGGACGTGACCAGCGTGCCCAGGCGGTATCGAGCCGGCCGGCCATCAGTGAGGCAATCGCAAAGGCGAAGGCCACCGAGAAACCAACGTAGCCCATATACAGCAACGGCGGATGGAAAATCAGGCCGATATCCTGCAGCAGAGGGTTGAGGTCACTGCCGTCGATCGGGAAATTAGGCAAGGTGCGGGTGAACGGGTTGGAGGTCATGATAATGAACAGCAGGAAGCCTGCGGTAATCATGCCCATCACCGACAGCACGCGTGCCACCGCGTCCTGCGGCATCGAGCGGCTGCACAACGCCACCGCCAGCGACCAGCAGCTCAGCAGCAGCACCCACAGCAGCAGCGACCCTTCATGGGCGCCCCAGGTGGCGGCGATGCGGTAATACACCGGCAGTTGCGTATTGGAGTTGGCGGCCACATAGGCCACGGTAAAATCATTGGTGACAAAGGCATACACCAGGCAAATGAACGCCAGCGCAATAGCACCGAACATGCCGTAGGTCAGTGGACGCGCCACCGCCATCATACGGCGATCCTGACGCGCAGCGCCCCACTGCGGGTAAATACTCAGCAGCAGCGATATCGCCAGCGCCAGGCACAGCAGAAAACTTCCCGTTTCCGGCATCATGATTTGGCACCCTCATTCTGCGGGGTAGCGTAAGCCGAAGCCGGCCCCTTATGGTTTTCTTTCATCGCGTCGGCCACTTCCGGCGGCGTGTATTTTTCATCGTGTTTCGCCAGCACTTCACGCGCGTTCACCACGTTGCCTTCACCCAGCACGCCCTGCGCCACCACGCCCTGCCCTTCACGGAACAGATCCGGCAGAATGCCGGTGTAGGTGACGTCGATCGCACCGCGCGCATCATAGACCTTGAAGCTGACCTGCAGCGTTTTCTGATCGCGTTTCACCGAGCCGGGCATCACCATGCCGCCGATTCGCAGGCGTTGGCCCGCTTCCGGCTTCTCATGATTTTCGCCCTTGCCCTGCAGAATTTCGCTCGGGGTATAAAACAGATCGATATTGGAACGCAGCGCATACAGCATCAGGGTCGCGGTAAGCGCAACGCCGATCAGCACTACGATCGCCAGATACAGGCGACTTTTACGACGTGGATTCACAATGATTTCTCCCGCGGGTTGGCGGATTTTTGTTTCGACTGCTGCGACTGACGAATGCGTCGCTCGCGCGCCTGACGGCGGCCGATCTCATCGAGCAATTGCCGACGCTGCCAGAAAGTATGAGCCACCAGGCCCAACAACGAGAGCAGCGTGACGGCTACCGACAGCCAGACGTAGAAGGCATAGCCCCCCATGGCGAAAAACGCCTGCCAGGAAGTAAATGCGGCATTCATGGTTGGCGCTCCTTATTGACCAGCCCGGCGACCCACGGGCGCTGACTTTCCTGAGACAAAATCAAATTGCGCAGGCGCATCAAAGTGAGGGTAATAAAGAACAGCAGGTAGCCGAGGATCGCCCAGCGCAGCGGGGTGCGCATGCTTGGCGCGATACTCTGTTGCATATTGGTCGAGCCCTGGTGCAGCGTATTCCACCATTCGACCGAGAAATGAATAATCGGGATGTTCACCACCCCCACCAGTACCAGAATACCGGCGGCGCGGCCCGCCAGGCGGCGGTCTTCAAAGGCGTTATACAGCGCAATAATGCCGATATAAAGGAACAGCAACACCAGTTCAGAGGTCAGGCGTGCGTCCCACACCCACCAGGTGCCCCACATCGGCTTGCCCCAGGCGGAACCGGTGACCAGAGCAATAAAGGTAAATACTGCACCGACCGGCGCCATCGCCGCCACCACCGTATCGGACATTTTCATCTGCCACACCAGACCGATGAACGCCGCTACCGCCATCGAACCGTAGACCCCCATCGACCACATGGCGGCCGGGACATGGATATACATGATGCGGAAGCTGTCACCCTGCTGATAATCCTTGGGGGCAAAGCCAAAACCCCATACCCAACCCAGCAGCAGGCAAGCCACGCCAGCCAGCCCCAACCAGGGGATAAAGCGGCCACAGACACGATACAGCCGTTCAGGCTGGGCAAATTGATGTAACCATTTCCACATTGTCGTCATTGCTCACGGTAAATTTATACGGTGGCCGCCCCGTTGACCAAGGCGACGAAAATTACAGTGCGGTGGAACACGCTCTTGATGGCGTTAACCCGCATTTCAATAAGTTAGCTAGTGCACGCTCACACGCAGCGCCGCTGCGGTGGCGAATGGCGCCAGCGTTATGCTGCCCGCCAGCATCGCGCCCAGAATCGCCAGGTAACCGTCTATTGGCATGCCCATAGACGCGGCATCAATGGCGGCGGTGGAAAATATCAGCACCGGTATATACAGCGGCAGCACCAACAGGCTAAGTAACACGCCGCCCTTGCGCAGCCCGACGGTCAGCGCCACACCGATAGCGCCGATCAGACTCAGCGTCGGCGTCCCCAACAGCAGCGTAAACGCCACCGCCAACCAGGTATTCATATCCAACGACAGCAGCAGAGCCACCAGCGGCGACAGGATTAACAGGGGTAAGCCTGTTACTACCCAGTGAGCACACACTTTGCCTAACACCGTCATTGGCAGCGGCGTCGGCAGCAACAGCAGTTGCTCCAGTGAGCCATCCAGAAAGTCATCACGGAACAAACGCTCCAGCGACAACAACGCCGCCAGCAGCGCGGCGACCCAGATGATCCCCGGCGAAATGCGCGCCAGTAACTGCGGATCTGGCCCGATCCCCAGCGGAAACAAGGTGATAACGATCAGGAAGAACCACAGCGGATTAACGATTTCCGACCCTTTGCGAAAGGCAATCTTCAGCTCACGGCGCAATATAGTCAAAAACATCAAACACTCTCCACGCGGTTTTCCGTCAGGCTGATTTTCCCCACCGCCTGCGTTACGCCGGCCAAATCCTGATGCGTGGTCAACAATACCATGCCGCCCTGCTGTGCATGTTGCTCAAAAAGGCTAATTAATTCAGCCACGCCCTGCTTGTCGATGGCCGTCAGCGGCTCGTCCAGGATCCACAGTGGGCAATCACTGAGCCACAAACGTGCCAGTGCTACCCGGCGCTGCTGCCCGGCGGAAAGCTGCGCCACCGGCAAATCCTCGTAGCCCACCAGGCCTACCTGCTCCAGCGCCTGCCAAATGGCCTGCCGGTCAGGCGTGGTACGTACCGCCTGGTAAAACTGCAGGTTCTCAAAAGGCGTTAACTGGGTTTTAATTCCCGGCTGATGGCCGAGGAACAGCAGATCCTGATGATAACGTTCGCGATGGCGCAACGTATTTTGCCCGCGCCAGCAGACTTCACCGCCCTCCGGCCGCGCCAGACCGGCCAAAATGCGCAGCAGGCTGGTTTTACCCGCGCCGTTCGGCCCTTCCACCTGAATAATATCGCCCGGTTTCACCGTAAAGCTTAACGCGCTAAACAGGGTGCGTTCATCGCGGACGCAACTCAGATTTTTAGCTTCCAGCATCGGGAGAACTCATATTTTTCTTTGGGATAGCGATCATAGCATAAGCCATGCTGCGGCACGTAGCCCGCCGCGGGTCACTCAGCTACTCCAATAGGGGTAATATTGCGCCCCAGATCAATAATGCGAAGAAAAAACCGACGGCGTTAAACTCTTGTTACTTTTTTCTGCAATTTGCGACATGGCTTTCGCCGTGCCGACACGCCAACTATGCTTAATCCGTGACCCAGACAGCAGTTAAAGGAGAGAGCAGATAATGAGCGACCCACAACAGCGCCCTGATACGGATAGCGATGAACATCTGCAGGTAGAGAGCAAAGAGCATGAACAGGGCAAGAGCGAAATCGAGGTAAAGGAACAGAACCTGCCTTCACGCGCGGCGGCGGTACATGAGCAGATCCGCATGGAGGGAGAGAAAGAGCTGGAGCGCGATTGGCTGGCTTTACTGTGGTCAGCGGTGGCCGCCGGGCTGTCGATGGGTGCTTCACTGATGGCAAAGGGCATTTTTCATGCCCGTTTACCGGACGACCCCAGCCGCTTCTTTATCGAGAATATTGGCTATACCTTTGGCTTTATCATTGTGATTATGGCCCGCCAGCAGCTGTTTACCGAAAATACCGTGACCGCCGTGCTGCCTATCATGCACAAACCGACACCGAGAAATTTCATCATCCTGTTCCGCCTGTGGGGCGTGGTGCTGCTCGGCAACCTGATTGGCACCGGGCTGGTGTCACTGGCGTTTATTCATATGCCTATTTTTGATGAAAACACCCGCAACGCCTTCGTTAGCCTGTCGCAAGAAGTGATGCAAAACTCACCGTCAGAAATGTTCGCCAACGGCATTATTGCCGGTTGGATCATCGCCACCATGGTGTGGATGTTCCCTTCCGCCGGCGCCGCCAAGATTTGGGTGATCGTCCTGATGACCTATCTGGTGGCGATCTGCGATCTGACCCATATCGTGGTCGGATCGGTCGAGATCCTTTATCTGGTGTTTAGCGGTGTGATCCCCTGGCATGAGTTTATCTATCCGTTCGCCATTCCGACGCTGGCCGGCAACATTATTGGCGGTACCTTTATCTTTGCGTTAATCAGCCATGCACAGATCCGCAATGATATGAGCGATAAAAACAAAGCGGCGCGACTGGAGGCAAAAAAACAGACTGCCAAGGTGAGAAAACCGTGATCGCGGTCAGCGCAGCACACGAAATTCAGCGCATATTGGCGAGGGAATGAGCAAACGCACCGCTAAGCGCTTATTCTGCGGGTAAAAAAAGGTATACTGCCCCGGCAGCCTCAGGTTGCCAGCCCGCAGCGTCCCCGTAGTTAAACGGATATAACAAGCCCCTCCTAAGGGCTAGTTACTGGTTCGATTCCAGTCGGGGACACCATAAAGCTGTCTATTTACCACTATCGCCCCCCAAGCTCCCTTGCCTCACAAAACCTTAAAACTTCCCGTGTTATCAGCATGATGCATCACCCTGCCTCACAATCTGGCGCAAGGTCGACTATTAAAGGTATAATCTCACACACGATTTAATTGATTTTAGAAACGAACATGACAAAACTCACATTACAAGAGCAGATGCTTAAAGCCGGATTGGTCAACAGCAAGAAACTGGCGAAAGTACAGAAAACCGCTAAAAAATCGCGAGTTCAGGCTCGTGAGGCCAGAGAGGCGGTGGAAGTCAATAAAAAGGCACAAGTTGAACGTGATAAACAGCTTAGTGAGCAACAAAAGCAAGCGGCCTTGTCTAAAGAGTATAAAGCTCAGGTTAAACAGTTAATTGAAATGAACCGGATCGTTATTTCAAAAGGCAATGTTAGCTATAACTTCACAGACAATAATTTAATTAAAAATATCAGTGTGGATAAAGCGACTCAATCCCAGTTAATCAGTGGTCGTCTCGCCATTGCGCGCCTGGTTGCTGATAATGGCCTTGATAACGATTACGCGATTATCCCCGCAATCGTGGCAAATAAAATTGCGCAGCGTGATGCCGGTAGCATTGTAGTCAGTAATGTGCTGAGTCAGGAGGATCAAGATGATGAAGATCCGTATGCCGATTTTGTCGTGCCTGATGATCTAATGTGGTAAGAAATGCTTAGGGCAACGGACAATAACCTTTGCCCTCACCTAAACCTCAGCGGCCTTAGTCAAAATAATACCAAGCTATAATCCCTGGAAATATTAAATTCAGTGTCAATATACTATCTCAAACGCTGCAACTTCCCCAACCATAAATAAGTTAATTCTCATTTTATATCCATAAATTAAAATGCTAACATTGGTAATATGACGCGAATGGAGTAATAGTATGTTCCCCAACAAAAAATATTCACAACGAGCCAATCCGCTGACCAGTTATCAATTTTCACGCTTGCATACTTTTGAATGCGTCGCCCGTCACCTCTCCTTTTCATTGGCGGCAGAAGAACTGTCAATTACCCCCAGCGCCGTAAGTCACAGAATTAATTTGCTTGAGAAAGAGTTGGGCTTTCTTTTATTTCAGCGTTTTCACCGCAGAATTACGCTAACGCCGGAAGGCGAGCGGATGCAATGGTCGTTAAGCAGCTCCTTCGATGCCCTGACTCAGGAAATTCTTGATATCAGGAACCGTGAATTGACGGGCACCCTGACCATTTACTCCCACCCCTCCATCGTACAGTGTTTGCTGATACCGAGGATCGGTGACTTTATTGCCCAGTATCCCACCATTCATTTAAACATTCTCACCGGGCAGGAAAACATTAACCTGGCCAACAGAGGGGTTGATCTGGCCCTGTATTTTGGCCGGCTGCCGTCGGGCCAGCAGCTGGATGAAGCCTTTATGTCAGAGTCCATGGTCCCGGTCTGTACTGCGCAGTACGCCAAAACGCATAACCTCTACAATGCTCCTGAAAATCTGGCGCACAGCACCCTTTTGCATGACAGATATAATTCCGGCGAAGACGAGTGGCAAACCTGGTCACAACATTTTGATTTGGGCCTGGATACCGACAGCAAAAGCATGGAGTTCGATCGTTCTGACCTGGCGGTGCTGGCGGCGACTCAACACCTTGGCGTTGCCATGGGACGGCTTAATCTGGTGCAAGACTGGATCAAAAGCGGCGAACTGATTATCCCGTTTACGAAGATGACCCTGCCCTGCGAACACTGCTATTTTGTCTCGACCGTATCCGAACGCCAGTGGCCGAAGATCATCGCGTTCAAACAGTGGATGATGAAGATAGAGCCTCTGGCCTGATTGTCAGAGGTTTTAGTTGATAGGTTAAAATGATTACCACTTCTTTGGGGTATAATAGAAATCAAGTGCGCAGCTGTACAACTGCCCGGTCTTTGAATAATAAATATGTTTGCGGCTGTTATCCCATACTACCGTAGCGTTATTAGCAAACTTTATTATCTCCACGGGCGTCTGGTTAGATAACCGACCGCGCTTGGTGTTTTTCACCACGAAAAAATCACCATTATCACTGAGTGTTATCAAGGGATAACCCCAGGCATACTTTGATATTTGCACAGTAATGGTGAATTGACTTTCACAAGTAATTTGATAGGTATTAATATCTACATCCATAGCTTATATTTTAGGTGCAATTCCTCTATTGAGATAAAATAAATAAGAACAGCTCACGACAATCAATCCTAAAACGATCAGCACAGAACCCAATATAAACTCAATCTGCAGCGGCTCCCCCAATATCACCACGCCGGCTAAAATTCCAAAAATGGGCGTCATAAAAGTCAGGATCCCCAACGAGGACGCCTGATAATGACGCAGCAAAGAAAACCAGATCAAATAGCTGATAAAAGAGACCACTACCGTTTGGAATATCAGGCTGCTCCAGGCCACAGCACTCAAAGTGAAATGAACGTTCTCCGTGGCTATCGCCAACAGAGATAGCAGAATGCAGGCACCCGAGAGCTGGAACAACAGGGTCTGTTTTGACGAGCAGTTTGCCAGCCCGGTGGTGCGAATGACGATGGTCGAACCGCCCCAGGACATTCCCGCCAGCAGGCCGTAAATATCACCACGCAGTTGGCTTTCTGCGCCCGAGCTACCACTCATGCCGGAGATGGCCAGCACCACACCGCCGAAGGCGATGGCAATACCGACCCACTGTATCAACGACAGCCGTTCATGCCGAATAACAAAATGCAGCCCGATGGCGGAGAATAAAGGTGCGGTATACAAAAATACCGCCATGTGCGACGCGCTGGTATAGCGCAAACCTTCAGAGACAAAAAAGAACTCCAAAGCGAACAGACCCCCAACGCACAGGCCGGCTAACAGCGTCGGACGATCGGAAACGAACTTTTCACTTCGGTAGCGCGCCAGGAGGTAAACCGCCAGGGCGGCAATGCCCGATCGAATGGCGATTTGCAGTACGGCAGAAATGTCCGGCTCAGCGGCCTTGATCGCCACCTGCTGCAACCCCCAGATGGCGCATATCATCATCATGGCGGCGGCAGCCCTGCTGTCTATGTTGTTTCTGGCACTCATCACACCACCTCAAGCCGCTTAAATAAAAATACACTCTTCCCTCACCGCTAATAAAAAGGTGATGGGTAAATTCGAGGGAAATATTAAAGACTAGTCTTTATAAACCACTATTTCCTGGTACATCTTGATGACTTCACTATCGCTGTCGACTTCACCGGTATATTCTGTTTGTTGCGCCACATGAGTCACCTTCCAGCCCCGCTTAGCCAACTCAGGGATAGTGACGCGCCCAATATCACGACAGTTAAAGATCGTGTCATCACTCAGTCTCAACTTACCAATACTTGCATAATCATAAGCTTGTGATTGACAAACGTGTGACTCTGCCGCCATCAATGGTAATGGCAACAGACCGATAATCAGCATTAAACACTTTTTCATAGCCACCTCCAGGTTCCTTATTAGCCTTATCCATTTTGCAGATATCACCCTATTCAATGACGTTATATCCGCTTATTTAAATATCGTTCTGCGCGATGAAATTACACGGCATCTGCCCTTCACTGACAAGTGAAAAATATAAACCTTCGTGTTAGATGAATTCATCCGAGCATCATCGTCATTGTTGTGTCATTAAGTTAACTCTTTTCCACCGCCTGACTGCATCGCGCCTCTTCCCTGCGGCTGATTACAAATTAACCTAATAATTAGCAGGAAAAGTAACTTTTTGTGACGAGCATTGTGTTACATATGCATTCCGCTTTAACCACGTTAAAAGCAATGAAAACGCTCAGAAAATTTCCTGAGCAAATCACTGATGCCTGAAGGTTCAGTGGGATTGGAACGTACACAGGGATATAAAATGACATACAAATTGCGCGCATTAACTCAGGCAATTGCCCTGGGATTGGTAGTTGGCAGTGCTTCTTTCGCCGCTCAGGCCGAAATCACCCTACTGAAGCAGGATCCACAAGCGGGTGATCCGCTGAGCCGTCTTAACTTTACCGTCGGCGGCAGCATCCGCCCGCAGTTCAACAATATGACCGGCGATGGCGATAAAGGCTCTTATAAACGTAACGGTTTCGACGGTGGCACCCGCTTCCGCTTTGCTGCCGATTACTACCTGTTCGACGACATTAGCTGGATCAGCTACTACGAGCTGGGGGTAAATATCCCTGCGCTGTTCAACTGGGATAACCACTATGCCGACGGTGCCAACAACACCAGCCGTCGCATGCTGTACACCGGTCTGAAAAGCAAAACCTGGGGACAATTGACCTTTGGTCAGCAGAACAGCGTGTACTACGACGTGGTCGGCGCCAAAACCGATATCTGGGATTACGACATGCTGGCCCAGGCACCGGGGAACGGCATCAACGGTGATTACGACGGCTCCTACCGTTCACGCAAAATGCTGAAGTACAAAAACACCTTTGGTGATGCTGACGTTTATGCCTCATACCTGTTCAGCGATAACGAGTACCTGCCGGGTAACGGCCTGCGCTACAAGCGCGAGGGCGGGGGTTCACTGGGTGTGGATTACCACCTGACGCCGGACCTGACCTGGGGCACCGCGTGGAACTATACCCGCGCCGAAATGCGTGATCCCTCCAGCAACAGCACCAAAGATTACGACCAAAACATCCTGGGTACCGCGCTGAGCTGGAAACCGGATAACTGGACGCTGACCTTTGGCGGTGGCTGGTACAACAACTTCCTGACCACCAAAAAAGCCAATGTTAACGACTACTTCGCCGGTGACGCCTGGGGTATTGAGTATCTGGCCGGTTACACCGTGCCGGTAGGGCAATATGCGGTGAAATCCGTGATGCCGTACTTTATGGGCGACCGTCTACAGTACGTAAGTGGCCGCGACTATCAGCGTATTGATAACGGCCTGGGTGTTACCGTGCAGTTTGATTACGGTTTCCGCGTCGATGTGGAACACGTGCTGACTTCAAGCACTGACAACCTCGGTGATATGACGCTGGTGCGTCTGCGTTACGATTTCTAATTGCTTTAGACGCAAAAAAGGCCGCTTAAGCGGCCTTTTTCATTAGTAACATGACATCAGAATCCGCCACGCGCCGAGCGACCCACCGCTTCGCCCAACTGCCACACCGCCATCGCATAATGGGTGCTGTGGTTGTAGCGGGTAATGGTGTAGAAGTTAGGTAAACCGTACCAATACTGGTAACTGGTCCCCATATCCAGGCGCAGCAGGCTGGCTTCCTGATTGTCGCCAAGCGACCCTTGCGGCGTCAGCCCGGCCTCCGACAAACTGGCAACCGAGTAGCGGGTTTTAAAACCATTCTCCAACCCTGGAGCCTGACCGTTGGCCGGCACAGCAACGGGTTCACCCTTGGTCCAGCCGTGTGCTTTAAAGTAGTTGGCGACGCTACCGATGGCATCCACCGGATCCCACAGGTTAACGTGGCCGTCACCGTTGAAATCAACCGCGTAACTCTTGAACGAGGACGGCATAAACTGGCCGTAACCCATAGCTCCGGCGAAGGAACCGCGCAGCTCCAGCGGATCATCCCCTTCGGTGCGCGACATCAGCAAAAAGGTTTCCAACTCGCCGGCAAAGTAATCGGCACGGCGCGGATAGTTGAAGGCCAGGGTAGACAGCGCATCGATAATGCGGGTTTTACCCATCACGCGGCCCCAACGGGTTTCAACGCCGATAATGCCGACAATAATCTCTGGCGGCACGCCGTAAACCTGATAAGCACGCTGCAGCGCGTCCTGATATTGATTCCAGAACTGCACGCCATTTTGCACGTTATCCGGCGTGATGAACTTATTGCGGTACCGCAGCCAGGAACCGTTCGGGCCGGACGGCGCCTGGGTGGTTGGCGTCGGTGCCTGGCGATCCATCAGCCGCAGTACAGAGTCCAGGCGTTTGGCCTGGGCCAGAACGTCATGCAATTGCTGACGATCGAAACCGTGTTCCTGCACCATTTTATCGATAAAGCGGGCAGTGTTCGGGTTGTTGGCGAAATCACCGCCCAGCGGCTGGCCGGAATGCGCGGGCGTCAGCAGAAAACCACCTTTCACGGTGTTGTCCTGAGGCGTGGCTGGGGTCGACTTCGGCCCGCTGCTACAGGCAGTGAGTAAGGTAAGCAGGGGGAGAAGAACAACTAAATGACGCATCGGATATCCATATAAGCCAGGCCAGTGATAAGTGTGGGTTATGTTAATCCATTGTCAGGTGCGAACAAACTGGATTATGTGGCCGATCATGGCGTCTTGGCGCCAAAATCTTATAAAACGTGATAGGAAGCACAGAAACAAAGAATTACTTAGGGTAAGCAACCGCACAAACAGAACCTAAACATTCACTCAATGAGAACAATTATCATATTGACTCAAAATAAAGCGTCACTACACTCCCCCCTCTTTGGCTGACTGCGCTGGCAGTCATCACTGATACAACGGAATGGCACTGTGGATTCTCTAGGACAAATCGCTAAAAACGTCTTTAAACGCCGTATTACCCGCAGGGAATATCTATTCTCCGTGGCTGTGTTCGCCGCAGGTCTGGCACTGCTGTCATACCTGTCACCCTATCTGGATAAAAATCTTTTCCGCGCCTATGCGCACAGCGACATTGCCGAGTTCTTTTCGGTGTTTGTCTATTTGCTGTGCATTATGTTCTGGTCACTGAGTTGGATAAGTTTAACCGTCTGGCTCGTCGCCCGAACGGCCTTTCGTCTTAATGACGTCGGCACGCCCGGCTGGCCGCTGGCGCTGGTGATGTATCTGCTCAGCGTGGTGAATAATTATTATCCCGGCCCAATACAGCGCTGGCTGGTGGTTATCAGCCTGATTGGCGTGGTCTGCGCACTGCTGCTTCCGTCTGAGTGGCGCACGCGCAAAGCGAATTAGTCGCCCGTATCGCTACTGGCTATCTGTGGGGCAAGCGGTCACAATGCCGCATCATTCCCGGCCCAAACAGGAAATACCATGTCTAGCCACTACCCCGCCCACTACGCCTTTGATAACGACAGCGATGCCTGGCAGATTCACTTTCGTGATTTTCCTGAACAGCAGGCCGCCTGCTATAAACGTGAAGACATCGAACTGGAAGCGCAGGAAAGCCTGCTGATTGCCATCGCGCTGGAAATGGAAGAAGGCCGCCCGGTGCTGGCCCCTTCCCGCGCCTTACCGGATGAACTGGCAATCCACCTGCCGGTTCTGGTTAAACTCAAGCTTGAACTGCATAACATTATGCTGGCAGGAACCACCTCGAAAGCCGATCTGGCGCGTAAGCTGGGCTTTAACGCCGGGCAAATGGATCGCCTGCTGGACGTTGCCTACGCCTCCAAGATCGAAGCTCTGGAACAGGCTCTTTACCTGTTGGGGTATGAGGTGCAGACGGAAGTTATAGCTACGCCACCCCAGCAGATTAAATAAAACTAAACTTTTTCTACGGCAGGCCGATGTGGTTGTTATTGGACAATATTCACATCATATAAGGCCGTAAAATGCACTGGAGTCGCCGTGAGATTTGGATAGCCATGATGCTATCCTGTGCGCTGTTTTTGACCATTGTCGCTATCGGTATTGCTACAGCACTTGAGTAAAATCAAGCGGTCTTGTGCATGGTCTGATATGGCTAAAATATTACCTGTTTTTATCGCGGCAGCCTAATCAGGCTGCCGTACATTACGTCAAAAACCTACCTGGCAAACCCACTACAGGTAAAATCCAGCAGGTTCTCTGTATGCCCAGTATTATTTTTTACTCGCCCCGCCTCATCCGCCAATAAAACAAAACCTTGTTGTTTGTTTTCGAATGACACGGGGACGACTGCAACTCCAAATTTTTTCATTTCACTGCCATTTTTAGCCAACTGCCGACCAATTTGCACAAAGGGATAAACCCCCTCCAAATTATCCTGCCTGATACGTTTGCCCAGATAATGCTGCCCAACCAGATTATCTGACAACTCCGTCCAGTCATCGCCAATGCTGGGAAGTTGCCTGTCGATACTGCGCCGGATGTGCGGCTTCAGACATGCAATATGAATATGCAACTGTCCTTGTGTACGACCTCCCTGAGAATTTATCGTCAAGGCAAAAGCATTACGAGGTAACTCTTTACCATAAATCTTGTCCAACACGTGACGATTCTGCCAAGCCAGGGAAAAATAATTCACAGTCACGGGCAATAGCAATTCCGGGCTTTCAACACCTTTCAATTTCAGCGTTGGAACCAGTAAAAAGTGATAACGAGTTTCCGGATCGCGAACTACCGCGTAACCTTTCTTTTTGCCTTCATCCAAATAGACTTTTTCGCAGGGGAAAGCGGATCCAAGTGTTTGATAATTAAAAACACATATATTATTAACCACCCGCCATAACGCACTGCTGGCGAACGAGGGTAAAGCTGAAAACAGCAGTATTAATGCTAAAAAAAATCGTGACTTTGCCAATATCAACACGTTCCATTTCCTATCAGACTGCCTGCCTCAGAATATCACTGAGCCACAGTGAAACTGAATCGGATTATCAGAAATAAAAATCGTTTAAAAACAGTCAGCGCTGGTTAAAAAATCATCAAAAAGTGTGATCAAAAACACAGTATTGTAATCAGGCTGGCATTGGGAGTACATTAACGCCGATCCTGTCGTGGTTCATGTTTTACCTCACGGACTTTGAAGCACGACAACCGGGTAATCTGTGGTCAAGGACGTTGTTCTTCCTCTTGAAGGATCCGCCTCTCCACCGCCGACTACCCACAAAATACTCAGCACAACAATCGGGATCATTGGCTTGCGAGGGACTCCAGACGGGAGTTGTTCAGTGAAATATTTTGTATTTGGCGTTTCATTCATGTTGGTTACATGGATTGGTACCTTTATGCTGATGGTTGCATAACCACGGCATGACCAGGAATATAGATACATAGATAAAGGGGCGCACAAGCGCCCCTTTGTTGTTTCTGAATCTGGGCTATTTGCCCGGCATCATACGGCGCAAGGTGTCATCCTTACGCAGATAATGGTGGTAAAGCGCCGCCAGCGTATGCGCGCCAATGATAAAATAGCCGGTATTGGCCAGGGTCTCGTGGGTACTTTTGATGACCTGACGCAGCAGGGGATCCGGCGTAACAAACTGCGGCACCTGCCAACCCAGTAGCACCCACTCCTTTCCGCCGTAAGCCAGCGTCAACACCCCCAGCACCGGCAAAGTCAGGAACAGCAGATACAGCAGCCAGTGGAAAATTTTGGCGCCCCATTCCTGCCATTCTTCAAGCGGCGGTGTGGTGGCCGGTGTGCCATGTCGCCGACGTAACCCCAACCGGATAAACATCAGCAAAAAGACCGCCAAACCAAAATTAAAATGCAGGTTTTTTACCAGTGATACCAGGTCATCCGGCACCGAATCCTTTAGCAGCATCGCCGCGTAGGTGAGGATCACCATCAGTAGCGTCAGCCAGTGCAGCACAATTTGTGATTTCGCGTAGCGGTTACCCATACACTCATCCTGATAAATAAAGAAAATCTTATTGGATCATAGTGGGTAAATGATGAAGAAAACCTTAGCAGTGAGAAAAAGGCCGGAGCGAATGCGCCGGCCTGAAACAATTATTTGGTGGCGCTTGGTTTAATCAGCCCATCCGCCCGGAACATGGCTTTGATACCACGTACCGCCTGACGGATGCGATCCTGATTTTCTATCAGCGCGAAACGCACATGGGTGTCACCGTAGTCACCAAAGCCGATGCCCGGTGAGACGCAAACCTTGGCCTCTGCCAACAGGCGTTTGGCAAACTCCAGCGAACCGAGATGCGCATAAGGCTCAGGAATTTTGGCCCAGACGTACATTGCAGCCTTCGGATTTTCCACCATCCAGCCCGCTTCATGCAGCCCTTTCACCAGCACATTGCGGCGCTGACGGTACTGTTCCGCGATATCCCGCACACACTGCTGATCGCCTTCCAGCGCAGCAATGGCGGCAACCTGCAGTGGCGTAAAGGTGCCGTAGTCGTGGTAACTCTTGATGCGTGCCAGCGCGTTGACCAACTCCGGGTTACCGACCATAAAGCCGATACGCCAGCCCGCCATATTGTAACTTTTCGACAGGGTGAAAAATTCTACCGCGATGTCCTTGGCGCCAGGCACCTGCATAATCGAGGGCGCTTTCCAGCCGTCATACACAATGTCGGCATAGGCCAGATCGTGAACCACCAGCACGTCGTACTGCTTGGCCAGCGCGACCACCCGTTCAAAGAAGTCCAGTTCCACACACTGGGCGGTCGGGTTCGACGGGAAGCCGAGGATCATCATTTTCGGACGAGGAATGGTTTCACGAATGGCGCGCTCCAGCTCACCAAAGAAATCCACTCCCTCTACCAACGGCACCGAACGCACCTGGGCACCGGCAATCACCGCACCGTAAATGTGGATCGGATAGCTCGGGTTCGGCACCAGTACGGTATCGCCGTGGTCAAGCGTCGCCAGCATCAGGTGTGCCAGCCCTTCTTTTGAACCTATGGTGACAATGGCTTCGCTTTCGGGATCGATCTCCACCTGGTAGCGGTCGGCGTACCAGCGTGAAATAGCACGACGTAAACGCGGTATACCCCGCGAAGTGGAATAACCGTGGGTGTCGTCACGCTGGGCAACGGTGCAGAGTTTTTCCACAATGTGCGGCGGCGTTGGCCCGTCGGGATTACCCATGCTGAAATCGATAATATCCTCGCCGCGACGGCGTGCAGCCATCTTCAGTTCGGCGGTGATGTTGAATACATAAGGGGGAAGACGTTCAATACGCGTGAAACGGCGTTGCGGACTATTATCAGCCATAGATACCTCGAAGAGACGTTAGCGCCCGGACCATCCGAGCGACGCTGGCCAACCTAAAAATTGACCGGATATTGAACATATCCCAGCTTCGGCAGGGTTGTCGATACCCGGCACAACTTTTTTATTTTCCGGCCTTAAACTCCCTGGCCAACAGCCCGAACTGCCAGTCATCACGCCACTGCCCCGCCAGGCGGTAGTTATCGCGCAGCGTACCTTCTAACAAGAAGCCACAAGACTCCAGCAACCGGCGCGAAGCGATATTGCCCACGGTCACGGTGGCAGTCAGCTTATGGAAACCACAGGCGTTAAAACCAAAATCCAGCACCGCCCGCAGTGATTCCTTGCCATAGCCCTTACCTTGCGCGGACGGCAGCAAGGCGTATCCCACTTCCGCCTGTTGGTAAGGCAGCCACATCGGACGAAAACCGGTCATGCCAGCCACTTCTCCGCTTTCTTTCTCTCGCAACACCAGGCACAGCCATTGATCCAAATGCTTGTCCCAGGTTGGTAAACGGGCCTCGAAACGACTGAGGATGTCTTCCTCGCGGTACGGGTCGGAGATGTAACGGATCACATCAGGATCCTGATACAGGCTTAAAAACAGCGGCCAGTCGTCGGCCGTCAGCGACTCCAGGGTCAAACGCTCAGTGACCAACTTCATTGCTTTTATCTCCTAAAAAACAGGGATCTCCGAAAAACGAAAATGAGGAAGTTACGAATGAAAGATATCCCTTTATTTTCCCCTATTAAATCCAGATAATCATTAACGTCAAAACAACAAAACCATAACGCCTTACCCGGTCACCTACAACCGTCCGTCGTTGCCCACCTGCAGCGCGAGGAGAACACCATGGCTTCCTTACAGATTGACGATATTCCAGGCACAATTAAAACCGTCAAACAGCAGCTTCGCCAGGCATTGCCTGATTACCGTGAGACCTTTTTGGCACTGGAAGAAAACATCCGCCAGCAGGTTGAACAAATCCGCCGGGAGCTGGCCGCCGGTCAAAGTCCGGTGCCGCAAGTCGATGCCGAAGATATCCTGCAACGACGCGTCAGCGAGCAGCATAAAGCGCTGATCAAACAGCGTGGTGCCTGTGCCATTCGTGGCGTGTTCCCCCGCGACAAGGCCGCAGCCTGGAATCAGGAAATCGGTGACTATCTCGAGCGCAACAACTTCGTCGAACGCCTGAAAGGGGCTGCCGAAGACAACTACTTTGGCAAACTGGCCGCCAGCAAGCCGCAAATCTACGGTATTTACTGGTCCAAACCGCAGGTGGAAGCCCGTCAGGACGCCCGCATGCACGCGGTGCAGGTGTTCCTCAACAGCCTGTGGGAAACCGAGAGCAACGGCAAACAGCATTTTGACCCAACGCGCGTGACCACCTACGCCGATCGCACCCGCCGCCGCCCACCGAATTCCTCGTCACTCGGCCTGTCGCCGCACGTAGACAGCGGTACCATTGAGCGCTGGCTGGATGAGAACTTCCGCTACGTATACCGCCACGTGTTCTCCGGCAACTGGCAGGATTATGACCCCTTTGCCGCCGACGGGCGCACCGAGGTGCGTGAAATCGCTTCACCGGCGGTGTGTTCAATGTTCCGTACCTTCCAGGGGTGGACGGCACTGACGCCACAGCGTACCCATGCCGGCACGCTGAATCTGGTCCCGATTGCCAACGCCATGGCCTACGTGCTGTTGCGTGCGCTGCAGGATGACGTCGCCGACGACGATCTGTGCGATGCCGCCCCGGGCCGTGCGCTGTCGATCTCCGAAAAATGGCATCCCCTTTTAATCAGTGGGATTTCCCCTATTCCCGATTTAGAGCCGGGCGACACGGTTTTCTGGCATTGCGACGTGATCCACGCGGTGGAAAACGAGCATAACGGCGAGTTCGACAGCAACGTGATGTATATCGCTGCCGCGCCGGGCTGCGAGAAAAACGATGCCTACCTGCAGCGCCAATTGCCCAGCTTTATCGCCGGTAAAACCCCGCCGGATTTCGCCCCCGACGATTTCGAAGTGGATTTCATCGGCCGAGCTACGCTTGAGCTGCTGACACCGATCGGCAAGGAACAGCTGGGCATCAAATAGCGCAGTTCCCCGTGGCGCGCCGCCAGGCCGCCACGGGGTTCATTCGCTGTGATATACTTCTCACTTATTTCCGCCGCAGCGAGAGCCCGTCGTGCACCCTTTTTTTGAAATGCTGTTAGCGGTATTTGATCGCGCCGCGTTGATGTTGATCTGTCTGTTTTTCCTCACCCGCACCCGATTGTTCCGCCAGTTGCTGCAAAAAGAAGACCATACGCCGCTGGAACTGGGCATGGTCACCGCCATCTTCTCGCTGTTTGCGCTGTTCAGCACCTATTCCGGCGTTAACGTTGAAGGCTCGCTGGTCAACGTGCGGGTGATCGCCATCATGGCGGGCGGCATCCTGTTCGGCCCCTGGGTGGGGATCATTACCGGCATCATCGCCGGGGTGCACCGTTACCTGATCGATATCGATGGCATTACCTCGGTTCCCTGCCTGATCACCAGCATCATTGCCGGTATCAGCGCCGGCTATATCAACCTGAAGGTAAAAAAAGAGCAGCGCTGGCGCGCCGGGATCATCGGCGGCATGCTGTGCGAATGCCTGACCATGCTGTTGATTGTGCTGTGGGCCAAGCCGACCGAGCTGGGGCTGGATATCGTCTCCAAAATTGCTTTGCCGATGATCCTCGGTACGGTGTGCATCGGCCTGATCGTGCTGCTGGTGCAGAGCGTGGAAGATGAAAAAGAGGTGATCGCCGCCCGACAGGCCAAGCTGGCACTGGATATTGCCCGCAAAACGCTGCCGTATTTCCGCAATATCAACAGTGAATCGCTGGCCACCATCTGCGACATTATTCGCCAGGACATTCAGGCTGATGCGGTGGCTATCACCGATACCCACCAGGTGTTGGCCTATGTCGGCGTGGGTGAAGAGGCTTACCCGATCGGCCGTGAAGGGCTGAGCCGGGTGACCCGTGAAAGCATCCGGCACGGCAAGATCATCATCAAAAATAATCTGGAAAACCCGGCCACGCCGCAGATCCACTCGCAATTGGTGATCCCGCTGTGGGAAAAAGGCGAAGTGACCGGTGCGCTGAAAATTTACTACTGCCATGCCCACCAGATCACCAATACGCTGAAGGTGATGGCGGTAGGCCTGTCGCAGATTATCTCCACCCAAATGGAAGTTTCACGCATTGAACATCTGCGTCAGATGGCAGACAAAGCAGAAATGCGCGCGCTGCAAAGCAAGATCAACCCGCACTTCCTGTTCAACGCGCTGAATGCCATTTCGTCCTCGATCCGCATCAATCCGGACACCGCGCGCCAACTGATTATCAACCTGTCCCGCTACCTGCGCTATAACCTGGAGCTGAACGACGAGTTGATCGACATTCGCAAGGAATTGCACCAAATTCAGGATTATATTGCCATCGAGCAAGCGCGCTTCGGCGCCAAGCTGACGGTGATTTATGACATCGATGACGATATCTCGGTGCGCATCCCCAGCCTGCTGATCCAGCCACTGGTGGAGAACGCCATCGTGCACGGCATTCAACCCTGCAAAGGCAAGGGGGTGGTGGTGATTGCGGTGAAAGATCAGGGTGACCGGGTCAGGATTTCGGTCAAAGATACCGGCCACGGTATTGACCCGCAGGTCATCGAACGGGTAGCGCGCAACGAGATGCCAGGGCACAACATCGGACTGCTGAACGTGCATCACCGGGTGTCCCTGCTGTACGGTGAAGGGTTGCGCATTCGTCGCCTGGAGCCGGGCACCGAAATTGCCTTTTATATCAGTAAAAATGGCGGCAAACTGCCGGTAGAGAACAACGCACTGCCGGCCGGGGAACCCTCATGAAAGCCATCATCGTTGAAGACGAGTTCCTCGCGCAGGAAGAACTCAGCTATCTGATCAAAAAACACAGCAATATCGTCATCGAAGCCACCTTCGAAGACGGGCTGGACGTGCTGAAATACCTGCAAAACCATCAGGTCGATGCCATTTTCCTCGACATCAATATCCCGTCGCTGGATGGGGTATTACTGGCGCAGAACATCAGCAAATTCGCCCATCGCCCTTCTATTGTGTTCATCACCGCCTATAAAGAGCATGCGGTGGAAGCCTTTGAAATCGAGGCCTTTGACTACATCCTCAAGCCTTATCACGAAGCGCGCATCGTCACCATGCTGCAAAAGCTGGAGGCGCTGCATAACCGCCCCGCCCCCCTGCCGGAACAGACCAGCGCGCCGAACCGCAGCAGCCACAGCATTAACCTGATCAAAGACGAGCGGATTATCGTTACCGACATCAACGATATTTATTATGCCGCTGCCGATGAGAAAGTGACGCGGGTGTATACCCGACGCGAAGAGTTTGTGATGCCGATGAACCTCAGCGAGTTTTACGGTCGTCTGCCTGAAGAGCATTTCTTCCGCTGTCACCGTTCCTATTGCGTCAATCTGTCAAAAATTCGCGAGATCGTCCCCTGGTTCAACAACACCTATATTCTGCGGCTGAGCGATCTGGATTTTGAAGTGCCGGTCAGCCGCAGCAAGGTAAAAGAGTTTCGCAAACTGATGCGTTTGTGATCGTCAGCCGTTACTAGCGCGGCCCCGGGCCGTAGTAATAGCCCGGCGGAGGCGGTGGTGACATACGGTAATGCGGGCGGTCGCGCCATTCGCGTCGTGGCGGGCCGTAATAAATCACCCGTGGTGGCGGACCATAGTAATAACCGCGCGGGCGTTCATAGCCCCGGTGTTCAGACCACCAGCGCGGATCGCGCCAGCGACCGCCGTCCCAATAGTGACCGCGATTATCGCGATCGCCAATGTGCAATGAAAGGCCCGGTACATTGACGCCAATCGATACGTCTGCGTGGCTCACCAACGGCAGCGACAGCAGTGCGGCTAATAACAACAGTATTTTCTTCATCTCAACGACTCCTGCAGAGCGGAACCCGTCCGTTCGCAGATAACATAGATCTGCGCCAGCCGCCGCTCTATAGGAACAATACCCATTTACGCCTTTCACACACATCCTTCACAATTCAACCACAATCACCGCCGGGTGATCGGCGATAAATCGCTAACATTCTTGATATAGATCACGTGGCACCCGCCGCATTTCACGCCCTTTTAAGCGCAAAAACGGCAACTCATGCGCCTTCTGATGCATTTCATTCCTTCCCTTGTGCAACTCATTCCCGATCCGCCGTCCAGTGGTATTACCAGCCTTATAATAAGCCCATACCGCGGGGCCTTAGACGCTATCCGCAAATTTCCGCCAACGGCTAACGCCCGGCAATGCACACACAGGAAGGAGTCCGGCCATGAACACCAAACCGGCAAATCGCAGCTTAATCGTTCTGGGGACCATCATCTGTCAGATGGGTCTCGGTACTATCTATACCTGGAGTCTGTTCAACCAGCCGTTGGTCGACAAGTTCCACTGGGGTCTCGGCGACGTCGCCACCACCTTCTCCATCACCAGCTTCTTCCTGGCTTTCGCCACGCTGTTTGCCGGCAAACTGCAGGAACGCTTCGGTATCCGCAACCTGACGCTGTGCTCCGGTATCCTGGTCGGCCTGGGCCTGATTGCCAGCGCCTACGTCAGCTCACTGAATATGGTCTATCTGCTGGCCGGTGTGGTAGTCGGATTCGCAGTCGGTATTGCTTACATCTCTACCCTGTCTAACCTGATTAAGTGGTTCCCGGCCAACAAAGGGCTGATCTCCGGTATCTCAGTGGGCGCTTTCGGTACCGGTAGCCTGCTGTTTAAATACGTTAATGCCGCACTGATTGCCGACGTCGGCGTGTCCTCCGCCTTCTTCTACTGGGGTGCCATTGTAATGGCGCTGATCGTGCTCGGCTCCCTGCTGCTGAAAGAGCCGGTACTGGTGAGCAACTCTGCACAGCAAGGCACCAGTGGCCTGGGCAATGACTACAGCGTGCGCCAGATGCTGGCCACCAAAGAAGCCTACCTGTTGTTCATTATCTTCTTCGCTGCCTGTATGAGTGGTTTGTATCTGATTGGCATCGTGAAAGACATGGGCGTGCAACTGGCCGGGATGGATTTAGCCACCGCCGCCAACACCGTTTCCGCCGTCGCTATCTTCAACACCGCGGGCCGCATCATTCTGGGTACGCTGTCCGATAAAGTGGGCCGCATGCGCGTCATCAGCTTCACCATGCTGGTTACGGTACTGGCGATTATGGCACTGAGCTTCCTCACCCTGAACCACACGCTGTTCTTCATCTGCGTCGGCGCCGTCGCCTTCTGCTTCGGTGGCAACATCACAGTGTTCCCAGCGATTGTCGGTGACTTCTTCGGCCTGAAGAACCACAGCAAAAACTACGGCATCATCTATCAGGGCTTCGGTCTGGGCGCACTGGCCGGTTCGTTTGTCGCCAAATACTTCGGCGGCTTCCATGCGACCTTCATCGTGATTGGCGTGCTGTCAGTGGCTTCTCTGATAATCACCCTGTTCATCAAGGCACCGAAAGCGGTAGCGCAGGAAGAAGAACACTTCCCACAGGCGGAGCTGGCAAAAGCCTAACTCCTCCAACGATAAAAGGGGCGCAACTTAGCGGTTGCGCCCCTTTTTTTATCACCGCGATTAATTACAGATGCATACCCAGCGTTTGACGCAGATGAGCGCCGGCACCCAGCAAACCCGGTTGCCCGTGGGTGATCATAAATACCGGAATATCGTGTACGTAATCCTTGAAACGCCCTTTATCTTCGAACGCCGCACGGAAGCCAGAGGCTTTAAAGAACTCCATAAAGCGCGGCACTATGCCCCCGGCAATATAAACGCCGCCAAAGGTGCCCAGGCTCAACGCCAGATTGCCACCGAAACGCCCTAAAATGACGCAGAACAGCGACAAGGCACGACGACAATCAATGCAGCTGTCGGCCAGTGCGCGCTCGGTAATGTCCTTCGGCTCCAGCTTTTCAGGCAGACGCTTATCGGATTTGACGATAGCGCGGTAGAGATTGACCAGCCCCGGCCCGGACAGCACACGCTCGGCAGACACATGGCCCACTTCGGCGCGTAACACCTCCAGAATGATATCTTCCTCTTCACTGTTCGGTGCGAAGTCCACATGGCCGCCCTCGCCCGGCAGGCTCACCCAGCGACGGTTAACGTGCACCAGATGCGCCACCCCCAGACCGGTGCCAGCGCCATACACTGCAATCGGCTTGTCTTTCTGCGCACTGCCACCGCCAAACTGCAACACGTCGTCCTGTGACAGCATCGGGATCGCCATCGACACGGCGGTAAAGTCGTTGATCACTTCCAGGTGGCTCAGCCCCAGGCTGGCCTTCATCTCTTTGATCGAGAACGCCCAGGTATGGTTAGTCATCGCCACCCAGTCTTCAGTGACCGGACAGGCAATGGCAATACAGGCGTCCTGCACCTGAATACCCTGCTCGGTTAAATATTGGCGGATCACCGCCTCCAGGCTGTCAAACTCCAGGCCGGAATAGGTTTTCGCCTGGGTAATTTCACCCGTCGCCACAGTGCACAACGCCAGGCGGGCATTAGTGCCGCCTACATCACCTACGAGGGCATAAGTCATCTGTAACTTCTCCGCAAAATGAATAATTGAAAGCTGCCCACACTGTAAAATCCCGCCGCAAAAACAACAATCACCATCCTTCGCGCGGCCATCCATTAGCGATCCAGATCACAAAAAACGTTTCAGCCCGTCCCTTTCAGGGCGATTTGAAACAAATTGCGGCAAAAAACGCGCTACCACGACTGTTAACCATCATCACAGAAAGGCACTATTAATCGGCTGTGGCCCAAGGCCTGGCCGGAAATATCTTTGCGTGCCAGAGTGCTGATTGTCTGGCAAGCTGTGGTCACAATTCAATCACCCGTTCGCCCTGCCATCCGGGGCCATTAACAAGGGATCCCCGCATGTTGCACCCGCGCGCCAATGCCATGTTGGCTTTCGCTCTGCCCGCTCTCGTTATCGGTTCGGCTTCAAGCCTGGTGCTCATTCTGGTGATGAAATTCGCCGATGCACTGCAGCGGCTGCTGTGGGTGAATATTCCTGCCGTTATGAATATCGACACCCATTCGCCCTGGTGGTTGATCGGCATTCTGACGCTGACCGGCGTCGGCGTCGGGTTAATTATCCGCTATATGCCCGGCCATGCGGGGCCAGACCCGGCGACGGAATCGCTGATCGGCATGCCTCTGCCCTTATCGGCGGTGCCCGGTCTTGCGCTGGCGCTGATCGTGGGTCTGGTGGGTGGCGTCAGCCTGGGGCCTGAAAACCCGATCACCGCCATCAATATCGCGTTGGTGGTGGCAATCGGCTCACGTCTGCTGCCGAGAGTCCCGCGCATGGACTGGATTATTCTGGCCGCAGCCGGCACCATCGGCGCACTGTTCGGCACTCCGGTTGCCGCTGCGCTGATCTTTTCACAAACTCTGGCGGGCAATAATGATGTGCCGCTGTGGGATCGGCTGTTTGCCCCGCTGATGGCAGCAGCAGCCGGTGCGGTCACCACCCAACTCTTTTTCACCCCGAACTTTACCCTGCAGCTTGATGCCTATGGCGTTACCCGGCTGACGGATATTTTCAGTGGATCCATCGTCGCGCTGATCGCCATCGCGCTGGGCATGGTGGCGCTGTGGAGTTTTCCGCATATCCATCGCCTGTTCCATTCGATCAAGAACCCAGTATTGATGCTGGGACTGGGCGGCTTTGTGCTCGGGCTATTGGCATTAATCGGCGGCGAGATCACCCTGTTTAAAGGGCTGGATGAAATGAAGCGGCTGGCGATCGGCGAGAATTTTTCGGTCACGGAACTGCTGTTGATCACGCTGACCAAGCTGGCGGCACTGGTGATTGCTGCCGCCAGCGGTTTTCGTGGTGGACGCATCTTCCCGGCAGTGTTTGTCGGGGTGGCGCTGGGCCTGATGCTGCATCAGCATGTCCCGGCGGTGCCGGCGGCCATTACCGTTTCCTGCGCCATTATGGGGTTGGTGTTGGTGGTCACTCGTGACGGTTGGCTCAGCCTGTTTATGGCCGTTGCGGTGGTGCCGGAGTTGCACCTGCTACCGGTGCTGTGTGTGGTGATGCTGCCCGCCTGGCTGGTTCTGGCGGGCAAACCGCTGATGCTGGTGGGTAAGCTCCAACCGCCGCACGACGATTAGGCTAGCGAGTATTCTGCTGCTGCGCGCGCATGGATAGCGGTGGTGTCAAATACCGGCACTGACGCATCCTGCGCGCCAACCAGCAGACCAATCTCGGTGCAGCCGAAAATAATCCCCTGAGTGCCCTCCTGTTCCAGATTGCCGATAATGCGGCGATACTCATCGCGCGACGCATCACGGATTTTCCCCAAGCACAGCTCTTCATAAATAATGCGGTGCACAATATCGCGATCGGCCGCCACCGGGGTGACCACCTCAATGCCATACTTTTCCTGCAGTCGCCCACGATAGAACTCTTGTTCCATGGTAAAACGCGTGCCAAGCAGCCCGACGCGGCGAATATCCTGCTGACGCACCTGCAACGCCGTAGCGTCGGCGATATGGATCAACGGTAAGCCGCTGGCCTGTTCAACCGCATCAGCTACCTTGTGCATGGTGTTGGTACAAATGACGATAGCCTGTGCCCCCGCAGCACGCAGTGAGGCCGCCGCGGCAGCCAGCAGTTGCCCCGCCCCCTGCCAATCGCCCTGATGCTGCAAGCGTTCCACCTCGTGGAAATCGACGCTGTAGAGCACGATTTTGGCCGAATGCAGGCCGCCAAGTCGCTCCTTAACCTGTTCATTGATCATGCGGTAATAAGGAATGGTCGATTCCCAGCTCATGCCGCCCAGCAGGCCCAACACTTTCATCGTTTGCTCCTCAGTCATTGCTGCAATTATCCGACATTACCTGAGAATCGCAGGGATGACGACGCCTTATTTAGCGGAAGAGTTGACCGGCTGACGAGCCTCAAACCAACGCTGACGCAGCGTATCGTACGCCCAGTTATAGAACATGGTGTACGGCAGGAAGAACAGGAAGAAGCCGATCTCCAGCATAAACGCCTGTACTAAAGAAATGCTCAGCATCCAGGCGGCAATGGGCACGCCGATCAACACAAAACCGGCCTCAAAGCCCAGGGCATGAAACACCCGCACCTTAAGATTACGCACCACGCGGCCCACCGGCCACAGGCGGTCAAAAACGGTGTTATAAACCATGTTCCATACCATGGCGACGGTGGACAACATCACCGCCAACGCACCGACCTGTACCATCGAACGGTTCAACAACCACGCGCCCAAAGGGGCGCAGACCATCACGGCAATGGTTTCGAAACCGACGGCGTGGACGATACGTTCAACGAAAGACTTGTTTTGCAGTTGCATACATCACCTGTTTTTACTGTTGTGGCTAATAAACTCAGGTGATTATCATCGATTTTTTGGGTAGATTAAAAATAGGTTCCATCGATAAATTAGATACATCATGCGCTATTCTCCCGAAGCCCTACAGGCGTTTGTTGAGGCCGCCGCCCTCGGTTCTTTCTCAGCCGCCGCGCGCAAGCTGCGCAAAAGCCAGTCCACTGTCAGTACCGCGATCGCCAATCTGGAAGCCGATCTCGGGCTGATCCTGTTTGATCGCCAGGCGCGTCAGCCGGTTTTAACCGCCGCTGGCCACAAAGTGCTGGGCCATGTGCAGGACATTCTCACGGCCAGCGAACGACTCGACGCGCTGAGTATTCGGCTGGCAGACAATATAGAACCCCGCCTGACCATCGTTTTTTCCGATACCTACCAGCCCACCCACCACGATCGCCTGATGCAGCACTTTGAACAACGCTATCAGGATATAGAACTGGAGTGCATGATCGCCGAGGACGGCGACGTGCTGGATCTGTTGCAAAGTGGCCGTGCACATCTGGGTATGGTGGAGGTGCAGGCCAGTTATCCGCCGGATATCGGCTTTGCACGGCTGCCGGAACAGACGGAGATGGGGCTGTTCGTCACCCACTCGCACCCGCTGGCGCAGACGCCTTCCCCCACGCCGGAACAACTGTCCAGCACCCGCCAACTCTATCTGAACACCTACACCGGCACCGGTGCGTCCCGTCCTCAGGGCCGGGTCTGGTCGGCACCCAGTTACCTGATGCTGCTGGAAATGGCCGAGCAAGGGGTCGGTTGGGCCACACTGCCGAACTGGCTGGTGCGGCAATATGGCCATGACAAATTAACCGAACTTAAGCCACGCGGATGGCCAAAGCTGATTTCAGTGGATGCGGTATGGTCGAAACTGACCCCGCCGGGGCCGGCGGGGTATTGGTTGCTGGAACGTCTGCTGGAGAACGCGACGGATCAGGCCGCCGCATTACGTGACTGAATGGCGCGCGAGACGGTATCCAGCAGTTCGGGAATATCCATCTTCGGCAGCACCACTTCCACAAAAGCCAGTTGCGGGCTGTCGCCGACTTCTCTCAGCGCCTGGCGCAACTGTTCCGGTTCAGTAACCCGCAGCGTTTTCACCTGATGTTCGCCAGCTAACGCCTGCGGCAACTGCGTCCAATTCCACTGGGCGATGTCGTTGTAACGCTGTTGCGGGCCGTGGATAGCCCGCTCAACGGTATAACCTTCATTATTGAGCAGGAAGATCACCGGTTTCAGCCCGTCGCGTAGCATCGAGCCCAGCTCCTGCGCGGTGAGCTGTGCCGAACCGTCGCCGATCAACAGCACCACCCGCCGGTCCGGCTCCGCCGTCTGGGCACCGAATGCCGCTGGCAGGGTATAACCGATAGACCCCCACAACGACTGGACGATAAACCGGCAGCCCTGCGGCAGGCTAAGCGCCGCAGCACCAAAACAGGCCGTGCCCTGCTCGGCGATCACAATGTCGCCCGGCCGCAGAAAGTCCTGCATCTGTTGCCAAAAACCGTGCTGATCCAAACCACTGCCGTTCGGATCCGGCAATACCGGACGTTTAATCGCCGGCAATTGCCATTGTTTTACCAGCGTCAGCGTCAACTGGTGCAACGCAATGACTGCGTCTCGCATTGGGATCTGGCTGAAGACTTGCTGCCCTACCCGTGCTTCAAACGGCTGAATATCAATGCATTTCTCCGCGGGCAGATGATGAGTGAAGCCCGCGGTAATGGTATCGGTAAAACGCACGCCGACGTTAATGACGACATCGGCTCCCTCAATCAGTTGCTTCACCTGCGGATCGCTGGCCGCACCGGCATAGGTGCCGGTAAAACAGGCATGGGTTTCATCCAATACGCTCTTGCCAAGCAACAGGGTTGAATGCGGCATATCGACCTCATTCATCCACTGTGCCAGCACCTTTTCAGCCCCAAAACGTTCAGCCAGAAAGTCCGCCAACAGGGAAACCCGCTTGGCCGGCAGCAGCATTTCCCGCGCGGCCATGATAAAGGCTTGCAGTGATACCTGAGAACAATGGGCCTGTCGCAGCATCAGCGGTGCCGGTCGGGATGCCAGCGATGCTTCTGCCACCTCACTGGGCAACAGCAGATAAACCGGACGATGCTCAAACAACGCGATGGTGAGCAGCCGATCAATTTCTGCCTCGGCGTTGTCGGCGGTGAGGCTGGCCTGCGCGACGGTGACCTCTTTCGCCATGCGGGCAAAGTGGCCGAAATCGCCATCGCCCAGAGAATGGTGCAATAAATCGCCTGCCTGCTGGGCACGTAATGTAGGGGCACCCACTACGTGGATCACCGGCAAGTATTCAGCGTAACTCCCGGCAATGCCATTGACCGCGCTCAGTTCACCCACGCCAAAAGTGGTCAGTAAAGCGGCAGCCGGTTTACAGCGTGCATAACCATCTGCGGCATAGGCGGCATTCAGTTCATTAGCACAGCCGACCCAGGTGATCTGCGGATGAGCGATGACATGATCGAGAAACTGCAGGTTGTAGTCCCCGGGCACACCAAAGAAATGCCGGATACCGATCTGAGCCAAACGATCGAGTAGGTAATCAGCCACCCTATAGGTCTTATTCATGATCATCACCTGCCAACAGTTGAGATTGTCAGTTTTAAGTATCGAAGATGTGGTATGAATTTCGAGCATTGTGTTTAAAAAGTGATTGGCAACCCAGCGTTACATCGATGCACCCTTGGCGGGCATGAGGCATACCTCATAAGTAGTATTTATAACGTTATGGCGATTAAGCGTGATCGGTGACTCTGACAACCGCCATGGAAACGCATACACTAGAATTCATTCCACCTCTGCTGAAAAGGGTTCCTATGCTCTACCAGGCTGATTCTTCGCGCTATCAAAGTATGGAATACCGCCGCTGCGGCCGTAGCGGCCTGAAACTGCCGGCGATTTCACTCGGCTTATGGCATAACTTTGGCGACACCACGTTGTATGACAATGCGCGCAAGCTGATCCACTGCGCGTTCGATCGCGGTATTACCCACTTCGATCTGGCCAACAACTATGGCCCGCCTCCCGGTTCCGCCGAGGAAAACTTTGGCCGTATTCTTAACGCGGATCTGAAGCCCTGGCGTGATGAACTGATCATCTCCTCGAAAGCCGGTTACACCATGTGGCCTGGCCCTTACGGCGACTGGGGATCGAAAAAGTATCTGGTCGCCAGCCTGGATCAAAGCCTGCAGCGCATGGGGCTGGAGTATGTGGACATCTTCTATCACCATCGCCCGGATCCGGATACGCCGCTGGAAGAAACCATGGGCGCGCTGGATTTGCTGGTGCGTCAGGGCAAGGCACTGTACGTCGGGCTATCAAACTACCCGGCCGACCGTGCACGCGAAGCGTTTCGCATTCTGCAAAAGCTCGGCACGCCTTGCGTGATCCATCAGCCCAAATACTCGATGTTCGAACGCTGGGTTGAACCCGAGTTACTGGATACGCTGGAAGAGCACGGGGTAGGTTCTATTGCCTTCTCACCACTGGCCGGCGGTCTGTTGACCGATCGCTATCTGCATGGTATTCCACAAGATTCACGCGCTGCCAGCGGCAGTCAGTTCCTGCAGCCCGGTCAGCTCACCGACGATAAGTTGGATAAAGTGCGTCGGCTCAATACGCTGGCGCAACAGCGCGGGCAAAAGCTGTCGCAAATGGCGCTAGCCTGGGTATTACGCGGCGATCGCGTCACGTCAGTACTGATTGGTGCCAGCAAGACCAGCCAGATTGAAGACGCGGTGGGCATGTTGGCTAACCGCAGCTTCAACGATGACGAAGTTGACCAGATCGAACAGATATTAGTGTAATCGATTACAATGATCGCCGGATCCCACACCGGCGATCGTCTCTCTGCGCCAGACAAATCTTAAATCAGCTGCCCCACACCGCTTTTCAGAATCCCTCTAAGATTCAAGCCTATCCCCACAGGCTAAGATGCCGCTATTGCAGGTAAAACTATAAGGCTGTTTTATAAACTGATGAACGCGCTTCATTACTTATAGAACCGGCCAACCCGCTGCGGCGGAAAGGAGAATTCATGTTTAAACCTCTGTTATTGGCCGCCCTGTTGGTGGTGTCAACGGTGCCTGTCATGCAGCAAGCCCAGGCGGACGGCCTCAGTATCGATCTGATGCCGGGCGTGTCATTACGTATCGGTGAGCAAGACAACCGTGGCCGTTACTGGGACGGTTATGACTGGCGTGACCGCGACTGGTGGCAGGGCCATCAGGGTCGCTACCTGGGCGATCGCAACCGCCGGGGTTACAACTGGGACGGTTATCGCTGGCGCGACAACGACTACTGGCGCAAAAATTATTACTATCATGAAGGCCGCTATCGCAAATACGATAAGCACTACTACAAGCATCATGATAAACACCACTGGAAAGATCGTCGTCATGATGACCGCGATCACGGTCACCGTGGTCATGGCGACCACGACGACTGACAGCAAAAGGCCGGCATCATGCCGGCCTTTCATTTAACAGGTGATCACAGCACGCTGCTGACCAGCAAATAACCGTTCAGCCCCACTACTACCACCACGATCAGCTTACCCATCGTCTGTATGGTACGGCTGTTCACCATCTCCCCCATCAACTCACGATTGCCAGTGAACGAGAGCAATGGCACCAGTGCCAGGGCAATCCCGAAACTCAGCAATACCTGACTCAGTACAAGAATGCGCGTAGCGTCCATCCCCAGCATAATCACGATAAATGACGGCAGCATGGTGACCACGCGGCGTACCCACAGCGGAATGTAAAAACGCACGAATCCCTGCATCACCACCTGCCCCGCCAGCGTGCCCACCACGGTAGAAGACAGCCCGGCAGCCACCAGGCTCAGCCCGAAAATGGTCGCTGCAGCCTGCCCCAGCAAAGGTTGCAGCGTCAGATAGGCCTGGTCGAGATCGGTGACGCCACTATGGCCATTAAAATGGAAGGCGGCGGCAGCGGTGGCCATCATCGCCAGATTAACAAACCCGGCGATAGTCATGGCAATGGCAACATCGAACTTGGTAGCGGCATAGCGATCGGCCTTTGAATTCTCGCCAGCGGCCTGGGTTAACGACGAATGCAGATAAATCACGTGCGGCATAATGGTAGCGCCCAACACGCCCGCGGCCAGAAACACCGCATCGCCATTCGGCAAGTCCGGCAGCGCCATGCCTGTTAACAACGGCCCCAACTGCGGCTGGGAGAACACCAGTTCCACCATATAAGCCAGAGCGACAAACAGCAGCAGGCTGCCAATCACCCATTCCAGCGGCTTTTGCCCGCGTTTTTGCAGCATCAGGATCAGGAAGGTGGCAATACCGGTCAGGATCGCCCCTTCCAGCAGCGTTACGCCCAACAGCAGTTTGAAACCGATAGCCGCACCAATAAACTCGGCCAGATCGGTCGCCATCGCAATGATTTCCGCCTGCACCCAATAGGCCCACACCGCTGGGCGTGGGAAACGATCGCGAATGTGCTCCGCCAGGTTTTTACCGGTGGCAATGCCAAGCTTGGCGGACAACAACTGGATCAGCATCGCCATCACATTGGCCCACACCACCACCCACAGCAGGGTATAACCAAAAGAAGCCCCGGACTGGATGTTGGTGGCGAAATTGCCGGGGTCGATATAGCCGATAGCCGCGATAAATGCGGGCCCCATCAGGGAGAGTTTGATCTTTCTGGATGGGCGCTGGGTGGTCTCTACCACGCGACTGTTCAGCATGCTCTGAACCCTTACTTCTATTAAGCCTGAGGTTATTTTATGTAAATGATAATAATTATCAAGTGCATTTGGAGTGGTAATACTTATCTCTGCGATAGCGAAAAGCCACGGGTTTAACGAAAGGTCCAGCGGGTAAATGAACATTTTCCGTACTCTGCCGAAGCCAATTCAGAGCACAATGCGTCTTATAATCGGATTAGCGCAGGAATAGGAATTTCATATGGCTTCATTAAGCTCTTGATTTTTTATGCTTTACCGTACTAATTTAAGACATATCCCACTATGATTTTCCATATTTGCAATAGACCTCTCGTTTTTAAACGTGGCGTTACATAAAATGACATCCGAAATTCAGCCTGCCTCAAGTTTGGAGCAAACATGTCCCATATTGCGCACTTTGCGTTGGCGTTAGTGGTGGTTGCGGTTCTGGCACTGTTAGTGTGCCGCGATCGTAAAAGCATCCGCATTCGCTACGTTATACAACTGTTGGTTATTGAAGTACTGCTGGCCTATTTCTTCCTGCATTCGGAAGCGGGTTTAGGCTTTGTAAAAGGATTCGCAGCGCTGTTTGACAAGCTGCTCGGGTTTGCTGGGCAAGGGACTGAATTTGTATTCGGCGGTATGGGTGATAAAGGTCTGGCCTTCTTCTTCCTGAAGGTACTGTGCCCGATCGTCTTCATCTCTGCGCTGATCGGTATTCTGCAATACATTAAAGTACTGCCGTTTATCATCCGCATTATTGGTACCGTGCTGTCAAAAGTAAACGGTATGGGCAAGCTGGAATCCTTCAACGCCGTCAGCTCGCTGATCCTGGGCCAGTCTGAAAACTTCATTGCCTATAAAGATATTCTGGGCAAGATGTCAGAAAAGCGCATGTACACCATGGCGGCAACCGCGATGTCTACGGTTTCCATGTCCATCGTCGGTGCTTACATGACCATGCTGGATGCCAAGTTTGTGGTCGCCGCACTGGTACTGAACATGTTCAGCACCTTTATCGTGCTGTCATTGGTCAACCCGTATGACACCAGTAAAGAAGAAGAACTGCATCTGGGCAATCTGCACGAAGGCCAGAGCTTCTTCGAAATGCTGGGTGAATACATTCTGGCTGGTTTTAAAGTAGCTATTATCGTTGCTGCGATGCTGATTGGCTTTATCGCCCTGATCGCCGCGCTCAACGGCCTGTTCAGCGCCATCTTCGGCCTGAGCTTCCAGGAAATCCTGGGCTACTTCTTCTATCCATTCGCCTGGATTATGGGTATTCCTAAGCACGAAGCGTTGCAGGTAGGCAGCATCATGGCGACCAAACTGGTTTCCAACGAATTCGTGGCGATGATGGAACTGCAGAAAATCTCTGCTGAACTCTCTCCTCGCAGCATGGGGATCCTGTCGGTGTTCCTGGTTTCCTTCGCCAACTTCTCTTCCATCGGTATCGTTGCCGGTGCGATTAAAGGGCTGAACGAGCATCAGGGCAACGTGGTGTCCCGCTTTGGTCTGAAGCTGGTATACGGTTCTACGCTGGTCAGCATCCTGTCTGCGTCCATCGCAGGCCTGGTTCTGGGCTAAGCCGAAACCTCAGTGAGACAAAGGTCGCTTCGGCGGCCTTTTTTAATGCCTGTAATTCGGTGCCCGGGATGGAGGAGGAAAGACAGAAAGCAAAAAGCCGACCCTGAGGTCGGCTTTTTAAATGGTGGTGGAGCTAGACGGGATCGAACCGTCGACCTCTTGCATGCCATGCAAGCGCTCTCCCAGCTGAGCTATAGCCCCACAAAAGTGGTACGCTTTAACCGGCGTTACGGTATTCCCCAACCCTTCTGAGATAAAGGTTGGTGGAGCTAGACGGGATCGAACCGTCGACCTCTTGCATGCCATGCAAGCGCTCTCCCAGCTGAGCTATAGCCCCAATCCACAATCACAAAATCCTGTGAACGGGGCGCATAATATGAAACCCACTCAAAGCTGTCAACGGCTAAATTGCATTCCTGCATCAAGCGCTGAAAAAGCCGCCAAATCAGCGCGTTTGCTGCTAAAAATTGAGCGTTAGGGCCAAAACTATTACCTCGGCTACCTCGGCGCTACATATTACGCCCATCGGCACAGCGCGCTAAAAATCAGCCCTAAAATAGTCGATACAAAAAAAGCCCCGGGATTGCTCCACGGGGCTTTTTCATTCACAGGCTGGGAAACTATCAGCCTTAAGCTTCACGCCCGGCAATGAAAGCCAGCGCCAGGTCGATACGCTGCAGAGAACGTTTCTGACCGATAGCATGAACGGTAACATCCATACCCGGTGACTGACCGGCACCGGTCACCGCTACGCGCAGCGGCATGCCGACCTTGCCCATACCTACACCCAGCTCATCAGCCGTGCCCTGAATGGCGTCATGCACGTTTTCCGGCGTCCAGGCAGTGATAGCAGCCAGTTTGGCACGTACGGCTTCCAGCGGCTGGCGTGCAACAGGACGCAAGTGTTTCTTGGCAGCATCAGCGTCGAACTCGCTGAAGTCTTCGTAGAAGTAACGGCAAGACTCGGCCATTTCCTTCAGCGTTTTACAGCGCTCGCCCAGCAGCTTAACAATATCTTTCAGCTCAGGACCGTTGCGGGTTTCAATACCCAGTTGCTCAACATGCCACGCCAGGTGCACCGCCACTTCTTCGGCCGGCATATGGTTAATGTAGTGGTGGTTCAGCCACTGCAGCTTCTCGGTATTGAAGGCGCTGGCAGATTTGTTGATCGCTTCCAGAGTAAAGAACTCTTTCATCTCATCAATAGAGAAGATTTCCTGATCGCCATGGGACCAACCCAGACGCACCAGATAGTTCAGCAGCGCCTGCGGCAAATAGCCGTCGTCACGATACTGCATTACGCCTACCGCACCGTGACGTTTCGACAGTTTTTTGCCATCGTCACCGAGGATCATCGAAACGTGTGCGTATTCCGGTACTGGCGCGCCCAGCGCTTTCAGAATGTTGATCTGACGCGGGGTGTTATTGATGTGGTCTTCGCCACGGATCACGTGGGTGATTTCCATATCCCAGTCATCCACCACTACGCAGAAGTTATAGGTCGGTGAACCGTCGGTACGGCGAATGATCAGGTCATCCAGCTCCTGGTTGCTGAATTCGATCGGGCCACGGATCTTGTCATCGAAGATAACCGAGCCTTCCTGCGGGTTACGGAAACGCACCACGTAGGGTTCGTCGTCGGTATGGCTGCACTGGCTGTCGCGGCAATGACCGTCGTAACGTGGTTTTTCACCGTTTTCCATCTGCGTTTCACGCAGCGCTTCCAGACGTTCTTTCGAGCAATAGCATTTATAGGCGGTATTCTGCACCAGCATGTCGTCAATCACCGCGTTATAGCGGTCAAAACGCTTGGTCTGGAAGTACGGGCCTTCGTTCCAATCCAGGTTTAACCAGTTCATGCCATCCATAATTGCGTCAATAGCGTCCTGGGTTGAACGTTCCAGATCGGTATCTTCGATACGCAGAACGAACTCACCGCCCATATGGCGGGTAAACAACCAGGAGTAAAGCGCAGTACGGGCGCCACCGACGTGAAGATAGCCGGTTGGGCTCGGTGCAAAACGGGTTTTGATTTTCATTGGGTTCACTGCCTTATTACGCAACGCGTGTCGGCGGTTGCCGACGATTGCTCGGAATTTAAAAAAGTGGGCAACATTGTACCACCACGCGCTAATTCCTCAACGCTGACACGATATTGCTGCACCTGATTTCGTTATCTCTGCGGCAGGTTTCGCATAACAATGTGCAAAGATCCGTCATTGCGGGCGATAAATATCGCATCCTGTTTAAATTTGCGGCGAACGATTGAAATCATTTTAAAAACCGTTGACTCACTTTCAACTATCCCTATAATGCGACTCCAACAAGACGGGGCGATTAGCTCAGTTGGTAGAGCATCTCCTTTACACGGAGGGGGTCGGCGGTTCGAGCCCGTCATCGCCCACCATCTTGTTGAGCAGTAAAGCAGTAAGAAATGAGAAGAATGAGGGTGATTAGCTCAGTTGGTAGAGCATCTCCTTTACACGGAGGGGGTCGGCGGTTCGAGCCCGTCATCACCCACCACTCATTCTCTTGTTTAGCAGTACCCGGAAGTTCTGAAGTGGGTGATTAGCTCAGTTGGTAGAGCATCTCCTTTACACGGAGGGGGTCGGCGGTTCGAGCCCGTCATCACCCACCACTTCTGCGGGTCGTTAGCTCAGTTGGTAGAGCAGTTGACTTTTAATCAATTGGTCGCAGGTTCGAATCCCGCACGACCCACCACTACAGAAAAAAGCGCCTTTGGGCGCTTTTTTCGCATCTGTAGCACAGCAATCCTTATCACCGCTATAACTCCCCCTAACGTCTCCCATAAAAAAGGCGCTGCAAGCAGCACCTCATAATTAGCAAACCAGCAAAAGAGCTTAACCCGTAGGGGACGAACATGTTCGTCCCGACTTAACCCATTAGTTATACCAAGGGACGCAGCATGCAGCGCCCCTACGATTAAACAGCAAAGCGCCTGCAGCTTGAAGTATGACGGGTATATCAGGCCGCCAGCGTCGCTCCACCATCAATCACAATATCCTGCATAGTGATATGGCTGGCGCGATCGGAAGCCAGGAACAAAATGGCATCGGCAATTTCTTGCGGTTGAGCAATTTTGCCCAACGGAATGCCCAATTTGAACTGTTCCGGGAAACCGTTAATGGTGTTTTGCTCGCCGGTTTCATCCTGCCACATGCCGCGCTGCATCGGCGTATTGGTCGAGCCCGGCGAAACCAGGTTGCTGCGCACGCCGTAAGGGGCCATTTCCAGCCCCACGGTTTGGCACAGGCTGCGTAATGCCGCCTTGGAGGCACAGTAGGCCGCCATGCCGACGCGCGGTACATGGGCGGCATTAGACGCCACACTGACAATCGCACCGCGTCGTTGGCGGCGAAATACCGGTAAGGCATGGCGGAACATATTGAATGCCCCACCGGCATTGACCGCCAGACAGGCCAGCCAGTCTGCGGTGCTGGTTTCATCCGCCAGCCCCATGCGCAGAATACCAGCGCCGTTGACCAGCACGTCCAAATCCCCCTGCTCCGCCAGCAAACGCCCGCACACGCGGTCTACTGCGTCACTGTCAGCGATATCCAGCACTTCGGTGCGGAATGCATATTCCGGCTCACCAAAGTGCTTATCAAAGCCAACCACTTTGGCACCAGCCTGCACAAACGCCAGTGCCGTTGTCAGACCAATCCCGGCACCTGCACCAGTCACCCAGACTCGCTTACCGGCGAACTCGCCCTGTTGTCCCATCAGGCTTTCCCCTCTGACAACAGCGCCCACCAGCCATCGATGGTTGGGTTCTTGGCCAGCGCGATAAAATCGATATCGCCGCGAATCTTGCGCCAGCGTGCCGCCAACTCCATGATGCGTACCGAATCCAGACCGTAGTCGATCAGGTTCTCATCGTCGCCCATGTCTTCGCTGTCTTCATCGAGGAAAGGCATGATTTGCTGACGCAGCGCAGCCTTGCTGGCAATGCCCGGCAACAGCTCGGCGGTGGTCACCACGCGACCGCAACGGCCGGCGGTATAACGTAATGCCATCAGATGCTCTTCACGGGAGAAATCAGCCAGGCCGTCGGCCACCATGAACGGCTGAATATTGCGCATAAAGGCATCGATCGCCGTAGTCATACAGCCGATATGCGCGTAGACGCCACAGATGATCAGCTGATCGCGCCCCGACTCCTGCAGAATTTCCTGCAGCGGTGAGCGGTGGAAAGCACTGTAACGCCATTTCACCAGTACGGTATCGTCTGCTTCCGGTGCCAGGGCAGCAACCACCGCTTGCTGCTCCGGGTGCTTATTCAGGCCTGGGCCCCACATGTCATTCAACAAGGCGCGATCTTCATCGCTCTGCTGATTAGGCTGCGCGGTGTAAAACACCGGGATCCCCTGGGATTTGCAGTAACGGCGCAGGTTGGCGATGTTTTCCACCACCTGTTTGATCAGCGGGCTGTCTTCACCCCAGAAATTCAGGAAATACTGCTGCATATCGTGGATCAACAGTGCGGCGCGCTGCGGTTCCACCTTCCAGCTCACTTTGTTGGTCGGCAGTTCAGCCTGAGTAGGCAACGCGTAATCATTAAGTTTTGGAATGGCCATGACTTATTCTCCCTGGACCAGAGTCAGTTGTTGCGCCTCCAGGCGTTGGCGCAACAGTTTTTTATCCACTTTGCCAACCGGGGTGAGCGGCAGCGTATCAACCTGTATAAAGCGATCGGGTAATTTGAATTCGGCCACGCCCTCGGCGCGCAAATGGCGGCGCAGCACCACCGGTTTCAACCCGCTGGTCGCGATAATATAGGCGCAGCTTTTTTCGCCCATCAGTTCGTCCGGCATCGAAACCAACGCCGCGTTGATCACTTCCGGGTGACGTAACAGCAGGTTTTCGATCTCCTCGGCGGCGATCTTCTCCCCACCGCGGTTGATCTGATCTTTCTGACGACCTTCAACCTTCACATAACCGTCCTCGGTCAGGCTGATCAGGTCACCGGAGCAGTAGAAACCTTCGTCATCAAAGGCGGCAGCATTGTGCTCTGGGCTTTGATAATAGCCGCGGAAGGTATAAGGGCCACGGGTCATCAGACGTCCGGTTTCGCCCACCGGCAGCGGGTTGCCTTCATCATCGGCCACCCACAGCTCGTCATCCGGCGACATCGGGCAGCCCTGGGTAGTCAGAATATGCTGGTCGTCATCGTCCAGTCGGGTGTAGTTCACCAGGCCTTCCGCCATGCCGAACACCTGCTGCAACTGGCAGCCAATCTCGGCCGGAATACGTGCAGCCAGGGTTTCTCCCAGCTTGGCACCGCCCACCTGCAGCAGCTTAAGGCTGGCCAGTTGCTGGCAACCGCCCCACTCTTCAATCGCCTGCAACCACAGCGTGACCGCCGGTGGCACCAGCGCCGTCACGTTAATCTGATGCTGCTCGATCAAACGGAAACATTGTCCGGCATCCGGATCGCTGGCAAACACCACCAGCCCGGCACCATAGAACACGCCCAGGATGCCCGGGGAGCTCATCGGATAGTTGTGGGCCACCGGCAGCGCGCACAGATAGCGGGTATCGACATCGAAATGACAAATTTCCACGCTACGGCGAATGCTGTAGTAGTAATCATTGTGGGTACGCGGGATCAGCTTTGGCGTGCCGGTGCTGCCACCGGAAAGCTGGAAAAACGCCACCTGATCGGCCGGGGTTGGCGTCGCGACAAAATCACCGCTGTCCTCTTCCAGCCAGGCCGTCAGCGACTGTTCGCCCTCGGCCTGATTACGCAGTGCCACCACGCGCAGTGAAGGATGCTCAGCGTGAAAAGCCGTCAGAAATTCATCGTTGCCAAACAAGCCATGCTGGCGATCGGCAATCAGCAACGCTGGTTTGATCTGTACGGCGTAGGCGTTCAGCTCGTTGCGTTGATGGCTAAACAGCGCATTCACCGGCACCACGCCAATTTTCAGCAGCGCAAAAAAGGTCACATAGAATTCGACTACGTTGCCCAACTGCACCAACGCAGTATCACCGCTTTGGATGCCGCGACGCTGCAGGGCGGCGGCCAGCCGATCGGAAAGCTGATTAAGCCGGCGGTAGCTCAGGCTGCGTTCTGGGTCGATCAGCGCGATGGCGTCATTTTTGGCCTGGCGAGTGATGATGTCGATCAACGGCCGATCGGTCCAATATCCACGTTCGCGATAGCGACGGGCCAAGGCCTCAGGCCAGGGGGTAAAAGCAATACTCATGGGAATGTCTATCCTTGGTTCAGGCCAAACGCCCGCGAAATGGTACTGAGTTTGGTGCCGGTTTCATGCCATTCGGATTCCGGCGAAGAGTCTTGCACGATGCCGGCTCCGGCGAACAGTCGCACCTGATTGCCCTGCACCGTGCCGCAACGGATGGTCACTACCCACTCGCCGTTGCCTTCGGCGTCACACCAGCCGACGATGCCGCCAAACAGGCCGCGATCGAAAGGTTCCAACTGCTTAATCACCTGATGTGCCAACGCGGTCGGCGTCCCACACAGCGCCGGCGTCGGGTGTAACAGGCAGGCCAGCGACAGCGCATTTTCAGCGCGGCTGGCGGCTTCACCGTCGATAGGGGTCGACAGGTGCCAGAGCGTGGTGGTGCTCAATAATTCAGGAACGGTGGGAATATTCAGATAACGGCAGCGATCGGCCAGCACCTGACGCATCCCTTCGGTGACAAACTGGTGCTCATAGCGATCTTTTTCTGACACCAATAACTGCTGGCTGACTTCCAGATCCCGCTGCGGATCGGCATCACGGCGGGCAGAGCCGGCCAGCGGGTTGGAGTAAAACTGCGCGCCGGATTTGCGTAGCAGCAATTCCGGGCTGGCCCCCAGCAGTGCCCCCTGTTCCAGCGGGACATGAAAGTGGAAACCATGAGGATTCTGGGCGATGATACGCGCCATCAACGCCTGGCGGTCTACCGGCTCGCGGGTTTCAATCTCCAGCAAGCGCGACAGCACCACTTTATCCAACTGGTCGCCACGGGTCGCTTCCACCGCATCCGCCACCATCTGCATAAAGGGTTGCTGGGCAGGCACTTCATTTTGGCGAGTAATTTCCGGCAGGGCGTCCTGCGGTGAAGTTACGCCAGCCAAATAGGCATCGCGCTCAAACCACTGGGTTTGCTGGGGAATAAACAGCGCGGAGGGCTGATGAGTGTCAAACGGGATCGCACCACACAGTATTGGGTTTTTCACCCCCGCCAGTTTGGCCTCGGCAAAAGCATGCTGTACCGCCTGCTGGAACTCGCCGTTAAGCTGGTCCCCGTCCTGGGCTGGCAGCGTGATTTTGGCGAAGCAGCCTTGAGTACTCAGGCTACGGAAAGGAGAGGTAAAGAAAAAGCCGGAGGTCGGCGACACGCCTGCAGCAGACTGTTCGCTATCCTTGCTTTGCGGCTTCTTCTGCCCGGAACTCTTTACTGTAACGCTCATCGGTACCCCCTTTCGTATCATGAACAATAACCGGTATAATAATGATTATCATTTGTATTGAATCGCGTTAAATTACCCTCGTGAATATGCTATGTCAATAAATGTAAACAGTTCTTCCATTCATAATCGTGATATAAAACCAGCAGTTTTAATTATATAAATGATAAGTATTACTATTTAACTTCTAAGGAATGCTTTATGAAGAAGAACCCGATCTTCAGCCTGGTGCTGTTTGGCCTGATGGTCATCGGTACTGCCCATGCCGCAGACGCCGGTTGGCCGCGCAAAATTGAAACTTCACACGGCGTGGTGACACTCAGTCAGCCCCCTGCGCGTATCGTTTCCACCAGCGTCACCGTCACCGGTACCCTGCTGGCGATCGACGCCCCGGTGATCGCCAGTGGCGCCACCACGCCCGGCAACCGTCTGGCGGATTCACAGGGCTTCTTCCATCAATGGGGCGCTATCGCGGCACAGCGCGGCGTCAAGCGTCTGTATATCGGCGAACCCAACGCAGAAACCATTGCCGGCGAAGCCCCCGATCTGATCATCATCTCGGCCACCGGTGCCGATTCCGCCCTGCGCCTGTACGATCAGCTCTCCGCCATTGCCCCGGTGCTGGTGGTCAATTACGACGACAAAAGCTGGCAGGCGCTGGCGACCGAACTGGGTCAGGCTACCGGGCATGAAGTTCAGGCACAGAAAGTCGTCAGTGATTTCGATGCACGTGAAAAATCACTGAAGCAGCGTATGAAACTGCCGGAACAACCGATTTCTGCCCTGGTCTTCAACGCCGATGGCAAATCCGCCAACCTGTGGACCGCCGCTTCTTCCCAGGGGCAGATGCTCAAGCAGTTGGGTTTTACCCTGGCACCGCTACCGGCCAAGCTGAACAACAGCCGCAGCATGGGGATGCGTAAGGACATTATTCAACTGAGCGGTGAAAACCTGGCGGAAGGCCTGAACGGTCAGACGCTGATGCTGTTCGCCAACAACGACAGCGATGTCCAGCGGCTGATGGCCAATCCTTTCCTGGCGGACCTGCCGTCGGTGCAGCACAAGCGGGTTTACGCACTGGGGAGTAACACCTTCCGACTGGATTACTACAGCGCCAGCAACCTGCTGACGCTGTTGGAAAAACAGTTTATTTCTCAGTAGATTCTGCGGCGGGCTGGAGATCGTTTTCTTGCCCGCCACGGCCCACCTGACGCAAACCGCGCATCGCAAAAGCCAACACCACACCGAGTAGCGCCACGCCAAAACCAAAACTGGTTGAAGTCATCGCCGGCAGCATAAACGCCCCCATGGCCCCCAGCAGCAGCGCGCCCAAGGCGTCACCCACCACGTTTTGCGCCGTCCACAGGCCATTGATACGTCCGAGAAACGCATCCGGCGTCAGGTTCTGGATCAACCCGTACTGCAGCAGTGAATTCAGTGCGCTCAGATAACCGAAGACCACCAGGAAAAACAGCGCCAGACCGTACCACGGCATCAAACCGAACAGGCCGATAGCGACAAAAGCACCAATCGCCGTCATCAGCATCATCCAGCCCGGCCGCGCCACGTGGGCCACCCGACCACTGGTAAAGGCGCCAATCGCCGCACCCAGCGGCACGGCGGAATACATAAAGCCCAGTTGCGCCGCACTGACCTGCCACATGCCGGACATCGCCGGATATAGCACCCGCACCGCACTGGCCATGGTCAACAGCGCGCCAATCAGCGCCACCATGCCAATCACCCGGTTACGGAACAGGAACCCAAAGCCACCGGCCAGCGCACGTAGCGGATGCTCACGCGGCTGTGGAGGCGGCAACAACTGCGGCAGGCGCAGCAGCGGGATCAGCGTCAGCAAGGTGCCAAACGCCGCCAGACCGTAGTTCCAGGCCACGCCGGCGTTGGCGATCACCAGCCCCCCGATCGCCGGGGAGAGGATCGAGCCAAAACGCACCGTCAGCATGCTGATGGCCCCGGCCTGCACGATATTTTCGCGCCCCACCAGTGCCGGTGTGGCCGCCAACAGCGCCGTGACGCCAACCGCACCGAAGAAGCCGTCCCAGACGGCCAGCAGGTAAATCAGCGTTAATGAAGGAGCAGGCAAAGCGGCGTTCAGGCACAGACCGACAAAACCAATACCGCAGGTGGAACGGGCGAATAAAATCAGGCGACGGCGCTCGTAACGATCGGCCAGCACGCCCCCCATCAACAAACCGGCAAACATGCCGCTGCCCGCCAGCGTCACGGACAAACCAACCAGCAACGTCGACCCGGTCAAGGCCTGGATCTGCACCGGGATCGCAATGGCCATCAACCCCAGCGCTAAAATGGAAATAAAACGCGCGCAAAAAACGGCACGAAACGCGCCATTGGTCTTAAGCAGGCCAAAATCAAGCAAAATAGAGGGCTTACTCATGAGCTTTCTCACCACAACTAAAGAAAAAGGGGCAGCGTCTGTGCTGCAATAGCGAAGGGACTCATGGTACCATAGATGAAAGCAATCAATAATGATAATAAAACTCATTTATATTCAATTAAATAATGGATTGGTATGTTACGGATTTCACACCCTGGCACACAGCCCGTTCCTGCCCCCCGGGAGCGTCTTATTGGCGGCACTCCCCGCTCATTTCGCCGCAGGCTGTTTGGCCTGCTGATTGCCTTTTGTGCATTGCTGATCGTGATGTTGCTCAGCCTGTCACTTGGCGCTAAATCAATTCCCTTCGACACGGTTATCCAGGCGCTGAACGGCCAGTGCAGCGGTGCAGACTGCACTATCATTACCAACGCCAGGCTGCCACGTACGCTGGTGGGCGTGCTGGCCGGTATCGCACTGGGCCTGTCCGGCGTACTGATGCAAACCCTCACCCGCAACCCCCTCGCCGATCCGGGCATTCTCGGGGTTAATGCCGGTGCGGGCTTTGCCGTGGTACTGGGGATCACCTTCTTTGGTGCTGCCGACGTCAGCCAATATCTGTGGTTTGCCTTTGCCGGTGCGATGTTCGCTGCGCTGCTGGTGGCTCTGATCGGCGCTCTGGGCGGCAGCAGCCTTAACCCGGTGCGCCTGACGCTGGCCGGTGTCGCGCTGGCCGCGGTGCTGGAGGGCATGACCTCCGGGATTTCCCTGCTGAACCCACTGGTGTTCGATCAGCTCCGTTTTTGGCAGGCCGGTTCGCTGGATATTCAAAATATGCAGGTGGTGCGTACCGTCGCCCTGCCAATCCTGCTGGGTACGCTGATTACCCTGTGGATGAGCAAATCGCTGAACAGCCTGAGCATGGGCAATGAATTGGCCACCGCGCTGGGCACCGGTATCGTGCGTACCCAATTGCTGGGTCTGCTGGCGATTACCTTGCTGTGTGGCGGTGCCACTGCCGCCGTCGGCCCGATTGCCTTTGTCGGTCTGATGATGCCGCACATCGCCCGGCGGCTGGCCGGTTCCGAGCTGCACTGGATGCTGCCATGGACGCTGGTATTGACCCCGATTTTGCTGCTGAGCGCCGATCTGATCGGCCGCTTCCTGGTGGCCGGTGAACTGCGCGTTTCCATCGTCACCGCCCTGATTGGCGCACCGCTGCTGATCATGCTGGTGCGGCAACGCCATATGTTCAGGAGGCAGCGCTAATGTCGATGTCCGCGGCCCGCCTGATGGCCAACCACAAAATGCGCGCCCTTTCGCGTCCGGCGCTGACTGCGCTGCTACTGTTGCTGGCCGTGCTGGCGCTGGCGATTTACGCTCTGGGTTCCGGTGCTCTGTCACTGACCGCCGCGCAGGTGATCGACGCCTTGCGCGGTGAAGGCCCGGCCAACCTGGCGGTGATCGTCACCCAATGGCGCTTGCCACGCGTGGTGATGGCGCTGCTGCTGGGGGCGGCACTGGGCATCAGCGGTGCCATTTTCCAGTCGATACTGCGCAACCCGCTCGGCAGTCCGGATGTGATTGGCTTTAATACCGGCGCTTACAGCGGCGTACTGGTGGCCATAGTGCTGTTTAACGGCGGCGTTTTCGGCATCACTTCCGGCGCGCTGATCGGGGGTCTGTTGACCGCCGCGCTGATTTATCTGCTGGCCTGGCGCAACGGCGTCGAGTCTTTCCGTTTGATTATCGTCGGCATTGCCGTCCGCGCCCTGCTGGTGGCGGGGAATACCTGGCTGATCATCAGTGCCTCACTGGAATCCGCCATGACCGCCGGACTGTGGAGCGCCGGTTCACTCAACGGCGTGAACTGGGCGAAAAGCCTGCCGGTACTGGCGGTGTTCGCGCTGTGCTGCCTGCTGTTGCTGACGCTGTCCCGCCGCATGCGGCTGCTGGAGATGGGTGATGATACCGCCTGCGCACTCGGCGTACCGGTGGAACGCTCGCGCGTTATGCTGCTGCTGATCGGCGTGATGCTGACGGCCGCCGCGACCGCCGTGGCAGGGCCAATCTCCTTTATTGCGCTGGTGGCTCCGCAGATTGCGCGACGCCTGTGCGCCAACCGCAGCGTCCTGCTGCTGACCGCCTTGATCGGTGCCCTGTTGTTGTTGCTCGCCGATGTCGCTGCACAGCGCCTGTTTATGCCATATCAGTTGCCGGTCGGGGTGTTGACCGTCAGCCTGGGCGGCATTTATCTGATTTGGCTATTAATCCGTGAGTCACAAAAAAAATGAATGCTGAACCCCTGCAGCCCGCGCCGTTGCGCGCAGAACATCTGACGCTCGGCTACGACAAAAAAATTGTCGCCAGCGACCTGTCCGTCTCTATCCCGCACGGCGAACTGACGGTGATTATCGGGCCGAACGCCTGCGGTAAATCGACCCTGCTACGTACTCTCAGCCGCCTGATGCAACCGCAGGCCGGCGCAGTCTGGCTGAACGGTAAACAAATCAGCGAATACGCCACCAAAGAGGTGGCGCGCCAGTTGGGGTTATTGCCACAGAGCTCGACCGCTCCGGGTGATATCACCGTGTTTGATCTGGTGGCCCGTGGTCGCTATCCGCATCAGCGCCTGTTCAGTCGCTGGAGTGAGGAGGATCAACAGGCGGTAGACCAGGCAATGCGCTCTACCGGCGTCTTCGAGCTGGCCGAACAGTCGGTCGATACGCTCTCTGGCGGACAACGTCAGCGAGTGTGGATTGCGATGGTGCTGGCGCAGCAAACGCCACTGCTGCTGCTGGATGAGCCGACCACCTGGCTGGATATCACCCACCAGATTGACCTGCTGGAACTGATGCGTCAGTTAAACCGTGAAAACGGCCATACGTTGGTGGTGGTGCTGCACGATCTCAACCATGCCTGCCGCTACGCCACGCATCTGATTGCCATGCGCAATGGCAAGGTGGTAGCCGAAGGCGCCCCGAAGGACATTGTGACCGCAGAACTGATCGAAGAGGTGTACGGCCTGCGCTGCATGATCATTGACGATCCGGTCTCGCACACGCCGTTGGTGGTACCGCTGGGTAAGTCATAGATATTGTAGGGGCCCAGCATGCTGGGCCCGCATTAATCGGGGCGAATGTATTCGCCCCCTACCGTCACTGGGGATTACAGCGCTCTTAGAATTCGGTTGAGCAACGGCCCCAACACCTTGAACGACGCCGGTGACACGATATCGACATGGGCACAATCCAGCTCATGTACCTGCAAGGCATCCACGTATTGCGACCAGGTCTGCTGCACGTCCATCCCTTCCTGCAATGTCTGACGTGCGACAAACAGCGTCGCCTGCCCTTTAAAGTTCGCCGTATGGGTCGCCGAAAGCAGGCGCACCGAATCGGCATAGTTGGCTTCGATATTGTCGAACATTGCCACACGGGTTTCACCCAATGCCGGATCAAGGGCATCCTCGGAGACCGCCAGGAACTGCTGACGTTCGCGTTGGACTTCTTTCAGCACGTTGTCATCCAACATCACGTCCCAGTTCTGCGTTTCCGGCGGATAGGTATCCAGCAGCCCAAGGAAGGCCACCTCTTCACCCCGCGCCTGCAATCTGGCGGCGATACCCTGCGCCAGCGTGCCGCCCAGTGAGTAACCGATAAAGTGGTACGGGCCCTGCGGCTGCACCTGCAATACCGTCTCCAGATGTGCATCGCAGACCTGATCCATATCCTCGCTCAGCGCCAGCGGACCCTCTGGCCGTGGTGACTGAATACCCACCAGCGACCAATGCTGATCGATATAGCGCGGCAGGACGCTGAACTGCCAGGAGAATCCGGAAGCCGGATGCAGACAGAACAACGTTGGGCCTTCGGTGGTACGTAACGGCAGTACGCTGTCAAAACCGGTCCGATCGGCCTCTTCCTGCGTGCGATCTTCCGCCAGCAGCTGCGCCAGCTGTTCCACGCGGGAAGCCACCATCACCTGCCCGACCGAAACCGCTTTACCCAGCTCACGGCGCAGCTCCGCCGCCAGACGCATCGCCAGCAGCGAGTGACCACCGAGGGCAAAGAAATCGTCGTCGGCAAACACGGTTTCACGCTGCAGCAGACGGGCGAACACCGCAGCAATCGCCGTTTCCAGCCCGGCTTCAGGCTCACGCCCTGCAGCTCTGACGCCGCTCTGCGGTTGCGGCAACGCCTTGCGATCCAGCTTGCCATTGGCACTCAGCGGCAAGGATTCCATCTCGACCAACGCCACCGGCACCATATGTGGCGGCAAACGATCGGCCAGTGCAGCTCGTAGCACGTCCAGATCGAGACGCACACCGGGTTGCGCCACCAGATAGCCCACCAGTTGACGGGCATCACCACCAGCCGGATCTGTCGGCGTATTATCCAGCACCAGCGCATGAGTCACCGCCTGCTTGATGCCCGGTAATGACAGCAACGCATGATCGATTTCACTCAGTTCTATACGTTGACCACGAATTTTTAGCTGATCGTCGCTGCGGCCTAGGTATTCCACCTCTCCCCCCGGTAACCAGCGTGCGACGTCACCCGTGCGATACATCCGCCCACCGTCACCTTCCGGATCGGCCACAAAGCGGCTGGCGGTCAGCTCTGGTCGGCCCAGATAGCCGTGCGCCAGCTGTACACCGGTGAGATACAAATCACCCGCAACACCCGGCGGTACCGGTCGCAAACGTGCGTCGAGAATGCGCAGACCGGTGTTCCATACCGGCAAACCAATGGGCACATTAGCCCCGGTGACGGCGGCCAGTGCCTCGCCCCAGGCCGGATGCCAGGTGACGTCTACCGCCGCTTCTGTCGGGCCGTACAGGTTATGCAACGGCACTCCGGTGCGGCTTTGCCACAGGCGGCACAGCTCGGCCGGCAAGGCTTCACCGCTGCAGAACACCTGCCGCAACGGCGCACAACACGCCACCGCCTGCCGAGTGTCCAATGCGCCGACAAAGGCCGCCAGCATCGAAGGCACAAAGTGCATGGTGGTAACCCGATACCGGTCAATCAGTTGCAGCAACTGTTCCGGATCGCGATGCGCCTCCGGCGGTGCCATCACCAACTGGGCACCCACCATCAACGGCCAGAAGAACTCCCACACCGAGACATCAAAACTGCAGGGGGTTTTCTGCAACACCACATCGCCCGCAGCCATCGGATACTGATGCTGCATCCACAGCAATCGGTTGACGATCGCCTGATGCCCCACCAGCACGCCTTTCGGCCGCCCGGTTGAGCCGGAGGTAAAGATGATGTAGGCCGGGTGATGCGGCGTTGGCCCACTGAGCACCACGTCCGCCGCGCTGTTTGCGGCCAGCGGTGCGGCATACAGCAAGATCTCACCCTGACCGGCAAAACGCGCCTGCTGGCTGGCTTCGGTGATAATCAGGCGTGGCGCGGCATCTTCCAGCATCATGCTGAGGCGTTCGTCAGGATAACCGGTGTCCAGCGGCAAATAAGCCGCCCCGGCCTCGACGATGGCCATTAACGCCAGCGACAAAAACACCGACCGTGGCAAGGCAACGGCGACGATATCGCCGGGCTGCACGCCCTGTGCCGTCAGTTGACGCGCTAACGCGGTAACCTGTTCACGGGTTTCGCGGTAGCTGAATTGGTATTGCGCATCGGCCAGTGCCGGGGCATCCGGGGTTTTCTGCGCCTGTTCCGCCAGTAGGCCGCAGAGGGTTTGCGGCGCCACCGGATGAACGGTGTCGTTAACCCGGGCCAACAATTGGCGATCCTGCACGGTGAGCAAATCGGCTTCACCGATCGGCATCTGCGGCTGTGCCGCAAACTGGCGCAGCAACAGCGGCAGGCGTTGCAGATGCGCCGCCAGCTCATCTGGCTGATAACGCTCGGCATTGGCCAGCAGATCAACCTTCAGCGTACCAGCCTCATCGAGGTACAACGCGATTTCCAGGTCACGCACCGGCCCGGAGGCCAGCTCATGGGTAATACCTTCGATATCACCGAAATCCAATTGGAAATCGAACATCTTAAAGTTGAAAACGGTGCCGTACAGCGGCTGGGCATCGCCAATCCGCCCCAGATCACGCTGCACCTGTTCCGCCTCGTAACGCTGATGACGACGGACGCTTTTCAGCTCTCGGCCGATATTGCCGGCGACTTCGCTCAGCGTAGCCTGAGGGTCGAGGTGCATTTCGATCGGCAATACGTTAATCACCGGCCCGTTGGCACACAGTGCCGCCGAGCCGGTACGGCGCATAAAGATAAAACCGGCGCTGAAGCTGGCGTGGCCGCTCAGGCGAGACACCCACAGCGCCACCAATGCCAGCGCCATATCTGCCACGCTGAACTGCTGCTGACCGGCGTTCACCAGTTGGCTAAAGTCCTGGCGGTCACACAGCTGTGATAACCGATGAATGCGGGTGGTCGGCGTTTGGCCGGCCAACGGCTGCGGACAGAGCGTGGCCGGGGTCGGTAACTGCTGCGCCTTGTTCAACCAAAAGGCTGCGTCGCGCTGACAGGTAGGCGACTGGGCGTAGCGTTGATATTCTTCAACCACTTCGCTGAAGGCGCTAAACGGCGTCGGGTCCGGCTGTTCATTACGTAACGTTCGGGTATAAATATGGGCAATTCTGCGGGCAATGGCGGTGAAACTGAAGCCATCGACCAAAATATGGTGATAACGCTGATACCAGAACCAGCGCTGATCCGACAGGCGGATCAACATATGGCGGTACAGCGCATTGCCGCTGCCGATGCGTAAATCACCGGACATATCCAGTTGCATCAAGGCGCGTGCTGCAACGGCTGCGTCAGGAGAATCACGCAGGTCAATAAACTCGACCGGCAGGATCGCCAGCGCCGGGTCATGCCACTGCATCGGCACCCCGTCACGTTCTGCAAAACGGAACTGCAGGGTATCCACTTCGGACAACCCCTGCGCGATCGCCTGTAGCAGACAATCCTGGTCCAGCGGGCCGTTCAGCTCAATATAGTGGGAAACCGCGTAAGCATTGGCATGCGGTGAAATTTGATCGGCAACCCAGATCCCGGGCTGCGCGGCGACCAACGGCAGCTCAGTGGCGAGCTGCTGTTCGGACGATAATAAAATGCTGTCTGACAAGGGACTGACTCCTGTTTTCGGGACTAATGCCATCACGCCTTACGCAGTGATGCGGGCCGCATATCCTGCCAATGTTGTTCCAGCCACAGCACGCACAGCGGCCGGGCCGCAGGGCCGAATACCGGCGTCCACCCCGCCGGTACTGCGCTGAAATCCGGCCACAGGCTGTATTGCCGTTGGTCATTCTGCACAATCAGGCAGATTTGTTGTTCGTCATCGAACGGGTTCAGAGTTTCCATCACGGACTCCTTGGACAGTGAAGGTTAGCTTGGCCGAGAGCGCAGGAACTTGATCCGCCCACAACGCCTGTAGCCCGTCGATCAGGCCACCACGCCAGCACAGATAATCATGCCCTCCGGCTACCACCCGGTATTGCACCCGATGTCCGGCGTCACGCAGCAATGCCGCCATTTGGTCGTTCACCCGGTGCGCTACTTTTTCGTGCACGCCGGCCTCCATAAACACCTTCAACTTACCCTTGCCGACGCCCTGCTCAACCTGATGCAGCAACCAGCCAGCATCGGCGGGTATCTCTTCACGCTGATACATATCGCGACGTGGCCACCAGAAGGAGCCAGACTGGCTGATAACGCCGCCGAAGCACTGTGGCCAGTGCAAGCCGGCATACAGCGATGACAGGCCGCCAAAACTCTGGCCGCACACTAACGTCGTGGCAGGATCACGGCTGTGAGGTGCCCATTCAGCCACCTGCGGCAGCAGTTCTTCTTGCACCGCCAGCCAGAAATCTTCATTGCAGGCCAGTTCCTGACTACGGTGTTTGAGGCTGATGATGTCGATCAGCAGATATACCGCTTCCGGCAGTTTGCCTTCGCGGGTCAACTGCATCAGCGGATCCCAGACAGGCATGTTGCTCGACCAGAATTGCCCGTCCAGCATTACCGCCAGCGGCCGTTGCGCCGGATTGCTGTCGCCGGTGGTGTAAACCCAGACGTTACGAGTATTACCCAGTCGCTCGCTGTGCCAACTGTGACGCTGCAGTCGCGCAGGCGGCGCTGGTGTACAGCGCCCACTGGCCACGGCGTAGCGATCAAAATCCTGCCAGGCCGGTTGTGACGGGGCTTCCGGCATATGCAGCCCGGACAGCACATTGCCGCCAACACCGGTCCATGAACGATGGGGATTAAGCAGATCCTGAGTCGCCCCGGCAAACACCTGATGCCACCAGTGACGGATCGAATGCATTTTGGCATGCGCGTCCTCACCACTGTGTTCCAGCGGTCGGTCGTCCATACAGGGGATGAAGCAGTAGCTGCCGCGCCAGTCCGCGCTCAGCTCGGTTTGCCAATACCAGACGTCGGTGCCTTCCAGTCGTTGCAGGCTCTGTGGCGGCGACGACTGATGGTGGTCGGTCAGGCAATTGATGTGGATCCAAACGCGTTGATAGGCTGAAGTGAGCTCACATCCCTGCGGATCACGCCATAAAAATGTGACCTTCCCTCGCCCATCCCCCAGCAACTCCACCAACGGCGTGCCGCGTTTGGCAATATTCAGCCACCATCCATGGCGCCCGGCGTGCTTGCTCGATAATAATCTGCTGCTTTCTGACTCGGATTTTGTTTTCAAAACGCCTATTCACTTTTTAGCTGGCAGCTTCAGGAAAGCCGGTAAATTCGCGGCGCGAGGCGCTGCCCAAGAAAACCGTAAATCGAATACTATTGATAATTATTTGCGTTTGCAATAGTGTGTGTAGGCCCGCAAACCGGGCAGGTATTCTTCAACAGGGATGGATACCGGGTTTTAGCGCTGAATCCAATGTCGGTATCGGTGTCGTCGCGTCTCGGCCGGCTGGATTTTTATTTCCGAAAACACAAAAACTACAACCGCCCTTCTCTCCGCCGGTGGCCTACAGCTTGGGTGCCCCGGGAAAGGCAGCAAGGTAGGAACACTCACATGAACCGCAAATTATCTCGTTATTCCTTAGCCACACTCATCGGGTTAGGATTAGGGGCGTCCGCCTTTGCGCACGCCGCACAGCAAATAGAAACCACCGCAGAAACAGACTCCGTCGCCAAAAACAAAAAACAACCCGCTGAAGAAACCATTGTTGTCACCGCCGCCAAGCAGAACCTGCAGGCCCCGGGCGTTTCTACCATCAGCGCCGACGAAATCAAAAAGCGCCCACCGGCGCGCGATATCAGCGAACTGATCCGCACCATGCCCGGCGTTAACCTGACCGGCAACTCCACCAGCGGCCAGCGCGGCAACAACCGCCAGATCGATATTCGCGGCATGGGTCCGGAAAATACCCTGATCCTGATCGACGGCAAACCCGCTACCAGCCGTAATTCGGTGCGCCAGGGTTGGCGTGGCGAACGTGATACCCGTGGCGATACCGCCTGGGTGCCACCAGAGATGATTGAACGCATCGAAGTGCTGCGTGGCCCGGCGGCAGCACGCTACGGCAACGGCGCCGCCGGCGGCGTCGTCAACATCATCACCAAGAAGAACACCAAAGAGCTGCACGGCTCGTTAAATGCCTACTTCAACGTCCCGCAGCACAAGCAAGAAGGCTCGACCAAACGTACCGACTTCAGCCTGTCCGGTCCGTTGACCGACGAGCTGAGCTTCCGCCTGTTCGGCGGCTACAGCAAAACCCAGGCCGATGCCTGGGATATCAACGAATCACACAAATCCGCGCGTGTGGGCGCTTATGCCAGCAGCACGCCCTCCGGACGTGAAGGCGTAGAAGACAAAAACATCGATGCCATGCTGCACTGGGACTTTGCTCACTTGCAGTCACTGGAGTTTGAGTATGCCTACGGTCGCCAGGGCAACCTGTATGCCGGGGATACCCAAAACACCAACTCCAACGCGCTGGTGCAAAGCAACTACGGCAAAGAGACTAACCGTATTTATCGCGAAACCTTTGGCCTCAACCACCGCGGTGCCTGGGATAACGGCGTCAGCACCAACAACTATATTCAGTTCGAACGCACGCGTAATACCCGTCTGAACGAAGGCCTGGCCGGCGGTACCGAAGGCATCTTCGATACCAAAAACCAGGGTTTCGGCACCACCAAGCTGGACGATTTCCTGGCGCACAGCGAAGTCAGCGTGCCCTTCGAGCTGGGCGTGACGCAAACCGCCACGGTCGGGACCGAGTGGAACCAACAGAAGATGAAGGACGGCTCCTCCACCAGCCAAACTCAGATGGGCGGCACCATTCCAGGCCAAGACACCGGCACCCGTAGCCCTTACGCCTCCGCACATATCTTCTCGCTGTTTGCCGAAGACAATATGGAGCTGACTGACAGTACCATGCTGACACCGGGCCTGCGTTACGACCTGCACTCCGAGGCCGGCAACAACTGGAGCCCGTCACTGAACCTGTCGCAGGAACTGGGCGACTTCTTCACCCTGAAGATGGGTATCGCCCGCGCCTATAAGGCACCTAACCTGTACCAGACCAACCAAAACTACTTGCTCTACAGCAAGGGGCAAGGTTGTTCGTCCAGCGACGTCAAAAATGGCTGTTACCTGCTGGGTAACGACGATCTGAAGGCGGAAACCAGCGTCAACAAAGAGATTGGTCTGGAGTTCCATAACGACGGCTGGTTGGCCGGCGTGACCTATTTCCGTAACGACTACCACAACAAAATTGAAGCGGGCAACTCCCGAATCGGCACCAGCAGCACCGGGACCGCCATTTACCAGTGGGAAAACGTGCCTAAAGCGGTAGTTCAGGGGTTGGAAGGGACGTTGAATGTACCGGTGAGCGAGACCGTTTCCTGGTCCAACAACGCCACCTATATGATTGAAAACAAAAATAAGACGACCGGTGATTACCTGTCGATTATTCCTGAATTCACCATCAACTCGACCCTGAGCTGGCAGGCAACCCAGGAGCTGTCGATGCAATCGACCCTGACCTGGTACGGCCGCCAGAAACCGAAGAAGTATAACTACCAGGGTAAGCCGGTTAGCGGCACCGAAACCAAGGAAGTCAGCCCTTACGCCGTGGTGGGTGCCAGCGCCACCTATGATGTGACCAAGAACATCAGCCTGACCGCCGGTATCGACAACCTGTTCGACAAACGCCAGTTCCGTGAAGGTAACTCGCAGAACGTGGGTGACCCAACCACCGGCGCGATTAACATCGCCGGTGCAGGGGCAGCCACCTATAACGAACCGGGCCGGACTTACTATATGAGCGTGAATACCCATTTCTAATGGTGGGATAAACCGGTCATGATTTCAGGGGCTGCCATGCAGCCCCTTTTTATTATTTCTCCAGCGAAACCTGTTTGAAGATGTGCTTACCAAAGGGATCAATCTCGTAGCCTTTCACTTCCTTGCGCACCGGTTCAAAAATGGTTGAGTGGGCAATCATCATTGCCGGCATTTGGTCATGCATCATCACCTGCGCCTGCTGATACATCGCCACCCGTTTGGCGTGGTCATTCTCTTCACGCGCCTGCGAAATCAGCTTATCAAAGGGTGGGTAGCACCACTTGGCCGAGTTCGAACCGCCATTGGCCGACACGCAGGTAAACAGTGGGCCGAAGAAGTTATCCGGGTCGCCGTTGGCGGTGGTCCAACCCATCAATGCCGCCTGATGTTCACCGTTTTTTATCCGCTGCAAATACTCGCCCCACTCGAAGGTGACAATCTTGGCCTTCACGCCGATCTTCGCCCAGTCGGCCTGGATCATCTCGGCCATACGTTTGGCATTCGGGTTATACGGCCGTTGTACCGGCATCGCCCACAGGTCAATAGCGAAGCCCTGGCCCAGCCCGGCCTCCTGCAACAACTGTTTGGCTTTTTCCGGTGAGTACGGATAGTCCTCAATTTTATCATTGCTGCCCCATTGGGTCGGCGGCAGCAGGTTCTTCGCCGGCTGCCCCGCCCCGTGGAACACTGCTTCGAGAATAGCCGGCTTGTTCACCGCCAGAGCCAACGCCTGCCGAACCTTGAGGTTATCCAACGGCTTTTTCTGGGTGTTGAACGCCAGGAAACCGATGTTCAGCCCGGATTTCTCCATCAACTGGATATTTTTGTCCTCACGCATGCGCGTCAGATCCGCCGGGTTGGGGAATGGCATCACCTGGCATTCATTCTTTTGCAGCTTGGCGAAGCGCACCGCCGCATCCGGGGTGATCGAGAACACCAAGCGGTCAATCTTCGGTTTGCCCTCCCAATACTGGTCGAACGCCTTGTAGAGGATCTTCGCATCCTTCTGGTACTGCACCAACTGGAAGGGGCCGGTACCGATAGGATCGTTATCCACCCGCTGCGGAGTGCCGGCTTTCAGCATCGCATCGGCATATTCGGCGGATAGAATAGTGGCGAAATACATGCCGAGATCGGCCACAAACGGTGCTTCGGCTCGCGAAAGCTCAAAACGCACGGTGTTGTCATCCACTTTGACAATCTGGTTGATCAGCGAACCAAACTCCATCGATTCGAAGTTGGTGTAAGCCCCGTTGGAGACCTTGTGATAAGGGTTATTGGCGTCTTTTTGCCGCATAAATGAGAAGATGACGTCGTCGGCATTAAAGTCGCGGGTGGGGGTAAAGTATTTGTTGCTCTGGAACTTCACGCCTTTACGCAGATGAAAGGTGTAATTCTTACCGTCTTCGCTCACCTGCCAGCTTTCCGCCAGGCTCGGTTGCAGCTCGACGGTGCCGGTTTTGAAATCCACCAGCCGGTTGTAAATGGTCGCCGAACTGGCATCGACCGTCGGACCGGAGGTAAACAGCTGCGGATTGAAACCTTCCGGCGAGCTTTCGGAACAATAAACCAGCGTACTGGCGCGCGCGCCGCCCATCACCGCCAGGGCCAATAATCCCAGCGTCATTGTTATCGCTTTTGCTTTTGATTTCTGATTCATCGTGCCATCCCCAGAGTAAAAAACAGACTCGAGGGATACCAATAAATCATGCAGTTAGGGATGTAAAGAACAAATTATGAGCATGAAAAACGGGGAATGCCAGAGGCGGCATTCCCCTTGGTTTAACGACTTGCTGAAATTAAATCATCTGGCTGAAGTTCATCTGCGCCATCAGTTTGTAGTTGTCGGCGTAATCCACCGGAATGGCCACCACGACCGGCCCCTGAATTTCCATCGCTTTACGCAGCATGGGCCGCAAGTCCTCCACCGACTGCACGGCAAACCCGACCGCACCGCAGGCCTCGGCATAGGCTTTAAAGTCGATAGGGCCGAATTCCACCCCGGATTTACGCTGGTATTTGTTCAGCTCCTGCATTTCCACCATGTTGTAGGCGTTATCCACCCAAATCACGTGCACGATGTTATTTTTCAGCCGTACCGCGGTCTCCAGCTCCATGCTCGACTGCATAAAACCGCCGTCGCCGGATATCGACACCACTTTGTCCCCCGGGCGCACCAACGCCGCACCGATAGCCCACGGCAACGCCACCCCCATGGTCTGTTGGCCGTTGGAAATCAGTAGCTGGCGCGCGCGGAAACTGTAAAGGTAACGTGCAATCCAAATATGGAAACTGCCCATGTCCACGCACAGCGTTACGTCGTCGCTGACAATGTCCTGCAGCTCTTTCACGATGCGCAACGGGTGGATCGGCATACCGCCGCGCCGTGCGGCACGTTCCGCCAATTCATTGCGCTGACGTCCCAGATCGCTGAGGATCAGTTCGACCTCCGCCGGTACGCTCACCACGCTGTTAAAGGCTTCGGTCATCATGTCGAGAGTCGCGCTGATATTGCCCACCAGCTCGACGTCCGGGCGATAGCAGGTGTCGATGTCCGCCGGCAGCACGTCGATATGCACCAGTTTCAATCGGCCCTGGCTGTTCCACATGCAGGGATCGTACTCGATCGGCCCGTAGCCGACGCTGACCACCAGATCGGCCTTCTGCAATAGCTGATCGGCGGGTTGGTTGTTGAACAACCCAACGCGCCCGGCAAAGCGCGCGAAGTGATTGACATCGATCACCCCGGCCGCCTGATAGGTGCCCACCACCGGCATATGAGTGCGATGCAGCAACTGACGCACTGCCTCGCTGTTTTCCGGGCGGCTGGCCTGCAGGCCTAACAGCAGCACCGGGCATTTCGCCTGCTGGATCAGTTTGACCGCTGCACGAATATCCTCGGCCGCTGCCGCCCCCATGCGCGGCAGTCGGCACCCCGCCAGCACCGGCGCACTGACCGGCTCATTGACGATGTCCATCGGCAGGCTGATGAACGATGCCCCCGGACGGCCAAACTCGGCGTGGCGGAAAGCATTGGCGATCACTTCCGAAATCGCCGAGCCGGCATGCACCTCGGCACAATACTTGGTCACCGGCCGGAACATGCTGACGGTGTCCATGCTCTGGTGGGTTTGCTTCTGGTTATCGGCACGTTTCACCGCCCCGCCAAACGCCACCACCGCATCCCCTTCCGAGGTGGCGGTCGCCAGCCCGGTGATCAGGTTGGAACTGCCTGGCCCGGAGGTCACCAGCGCCACCCCGGCCTTGCCGGTCAAACGCCCGACCGCCGCCGCCATAAACGCGGCGTTGGCTTCGTGACGCACCACCACCGTTTCTATTGAGGGGGCGTCCTCCAGCGAATCAAATACCCGATCAATCTTGGCTCCCGGGATACCGAATACGTAGTTAACACCCTGCGCTTCCAGATTTTTCACCACTAAATCTGCGCCGCATGCCCAGTTATGGTCTGTTTTTGCCTTGCTCATGGAATACCTCCTGAAAATTAACCCAAGACTGTCGCGGACTTAACCCTCGGCAGAACGAATTGCGCGGTCCAAATCCTCTGGACAGAGATCGGCGCGCAGAAAATCCGCATCATGCGGCAACTGAAGATCGAGACGGGTGATCACGCCAAACTGCAGGCGACCGTGGTCGAGTTGGTAATCCAGCACGTGGCCACCGCCGTTGCGATCCTCGGTGACAAAATGCTCGTGATAACCGGCCACGCCAACGCCCTGCATATAGTCAGGCGAGCGGAAACCGACCAGGGTGCCCTGGCAGTGATGAAAGGCAAAGGTTGGCTGCTCCTCTATCGCTTCCAGCATCGGGCGATAGGGGCGTTCCTGGCGTGGTACGGTGCGGGTTTCCACGTGGCTGAATTCGCCGTCAACGCGTACCGCGCAGAACAGATTGGGTGAAGCCACCTGTTCATCAATGCACTGGTGCAGTTGCGCCTTGGTGATCGGACGATCAAAATTTTGGGTAACGCTCGGTTGGAAAAAGGTGACAACGGCAAACGGGGTTTTCTGCTGCAGACTGGCCGGCCGCGCACTGCCGTCGGCGCGCAACTGGTGAATTTCCTTGTCGAAGGCGATCAGTTCGCCGTCAAGGTGATTGAAGGTGCCCAGGCCGAAGTTACCGTGCCGGAGCAATTCGGCAATAGTGACCTCCCCTTCGTAAACGCCGCTGATTAACGCGCTCATCAGCGAGATTTGGTAGATCTCGCCCTCCCCAACGCTCAGCGACTGCCTGGCAAACCCTTGCGCCAAATGCTGCGCGCAGGAACACCCTTGGTCTTCATTCATAAACTACTCCTCCACCAGCACGGAGTGGAATGCCCCGCGCGTTCAAAAATGCTCACCTGAAGGTGAACAAAGATGTCACCGGCGACGCGTTCAGTTGGAACGATTCAGCCAACGGTGACAAAAAAACCGGCACGGCTGGCCGGCAACACCCAATGTCAACAACGGTTTAGCTTCACTAATCATTGTTGTGAAACAGGGTGTCAAATTGAACGGTTAATCTGGTGTTGAAGCAGTTACCAATACCGCAGGCGCACGGTGGCGCCTGGGGAAAAAAAGTGATCTGAAGTTCTAAAAACCGCGTGACTTATGCATTCTTGCTCTGTGCGGTGAGCTAGCGGCACATTCTTATCCGCCGTAAGCACCAAAAAAGAGTAGCCGTATTGCGACGGACGGAGAACCAGGTATTCATAAGAAACGCTTTTGCATATAATGCAAAGATGAATGACGCCCGCTATGTTGAACATCTGCCGATATTTCTCGAGGTGGCCCTGTTGGGCAGCTTCTCCGCCGCTGCCCGCAAGCTGGGAATGGTGCCTTCTTCACTGGTGCGCCACGTTGATGCATTGGAAAGTGCCCTGGGCGCGACGCTGTTTATTCGCTCAACGCGCGGTCTGATGCTGACGGACGCCGGGGAAATGCTGCAGACGCGAGCCACCGCGCTGCTGACAGACATCAGCGATATCCGCGCCGAACTGACTTCGCTGAACGACAGGCCGCAAGGCACCTTGCGCATCAGTTGCCTGCCGACCTTTGGCAAAACCTATATTCTGCCGCTGTTGCCAACGCTGGCTGAACGCTATCCGCAGCTGTTTGTTGAGCTGGATTTGACTGAGCGTCAGACCGATCCGACCCAGGAACTGCTGGATGCCGCCATCCGCATCGGCGAGCAAAAAGACAGTGGGCTGTATGCCAGCCGGATAGCCACCCAGCGCTGGATGATGTGCGCCAGCCCTGATTATCTCGCCCGTTATGGCCGCCCGGCCGACCTGAATGCCTTGCCGGAACATCGGCTGATTGCCCGCTATCACAAGCAACAACCGGCCTGCTGGGCACAAATTCTCAGCGCTCCGTTGATGGATCGCTGCAACCTGGTATTGCGCTGCGATGACTTTACCGCTCAGCGCGAGGCGGCGCTGCTGGGACTGGGGATCACCTTTTTACCCAACTGGGTCGTCGGGCCGGATATTCAGGCCGGTCGGTTGCTGCCGCTGCTGGAAGATCCGCGGCAGGAGCAACAGGGGATTTATCTGCTGCGGCCGCTGGCGAAGGTGTCCACGCGGCTGAATCTGTTTATTACTCTGCTCAAGCAAAGTATCGGTCAACCACCGAGTTGGGAGTGAAGCGGTGAGACCTGGCCATACAACGCCGGGTTGTCACTTTCGTCTTTCAGCTCTATTCCGGTCAGGCGACGCTGGAAAGCCTGCTCCAGCAGCCATGCCAGTTTAAATGCCGCCTGCGGGTAATCCAGCCCTTCCGGACGCACGTTGGAAATGCAATTACGCTCCGACTCACGGCGCTGGGTGTTCGGCCCCCAGGTCAGGTAGATCCCCAGGCTGTCCGGCGAGGACAGGCCCGGCCGCTCGCCGATCAACATCGCCACCGCCCTGGCCCGCAAACATTCGCCAATATCATCCCCCAATGCCACTCGTGACTGATGCGCCAACACCACCGGTGCGACCGAGAGCCCCAATAGGTCGAGATAAGGCCGCAGCGCCTGCAACAACGGCAGCGCCTGACGATGTACCGCCTTGGAGGACAATCCGTCCGCCACCACCAGCAGTAAGTCGGCCGGCTTGTCCGACAGGCCCTGCAGCAGGCTGCGGCTGTCCGCGGCCAACCGACGCCCCAGATCCGGCCGGCTGAGATAAGCGGTACGATCGGCCGCCTGGCTGTGCACTGTTAAGGTTTGCCAGCCCTGATGCTGTAAAGCGCTGGCCAGCGTATCGCTGTCGAACGGCTGATGCACCGCATCACGCGCCTGCGCATGCGCCAGACCAAATTTAAGCAGTTCCTCGGTGGGCAGACTGGCGCCGGTGCGCCCCAGCGCAATGCGCGCATCGGTAAAGGCACGCAGCGCATCCCAACTATTAACGTGGACCGGCTTGCTCATGGTTGCTCTCCCTGTAACGCCAGCAACAACGGGTGATTAGCGGCGGTGTCGCGCAACCGGCCCAGATCGTCGGTGATATGCATTCTCGTCAGCCAGTCGGCAAACTCCGGTGCATGCTTCAGCCCCAGCAGTTCGCGGATATACAGCGCGTCGTGGAATGAGGTGCTTTGGTAATTAAGCATGATGTCATCTGCCCCCGGAACGCCAATCAGGAAAGTCAGTCCGGCGGTGGCCAACAGCGTCAACAGCGTATCCATATCGTCCTGATCTGCCTCCGCGTGATTGGTGTAACACACGTCGCAACCCAGCGGCAGACCGAGCAATTTCCCGCAGAAATGATCTTCCAGACCGGCGCGGATAATCTGTTTGCCGTCGTACAGGTACTCCGGCCCGATAAAACCGACCACGGTGTTGATCAGCAATGGCGAGAAATGTCGCGCTACCGCATAGGCGCGTGCCTCACAGGTTTGCTGATCAACGCCGTGGTGCGCATTGGACGACAAACAACTGCCCTGCCCGGTTTCGAAGTACATGACGTTATGACCCAGAGTGCCACGATTGAGGCTCAGCGCTGCCTGCTGCGCCTCCGCCAGCAGGGCCAGATTTATGCCAAAACCGCTGTTGGCCGCCTCAGTACCGGTGATCGACTGGAACACCAAATCCACCGGCGCGCCACGCTCGATCAGGCGCAGCGTATTGGTGACGTGCGTCAACACACAGGATTGGGTAGGAATGGCGAAACGCTGGATCACGTCGTCCAGCATATAATTGAGTTTCTCCAGCAGCGGCAGGCTGTCGCTGGCCGGGTTGATGCCCACCACCGCATCACCACTGCCATACAGCAGGCCATCAAGCATGCTGGCCGCAATGCCCTGCAGACTGTCGGTAGGATGGTTCGGCTGCAGTCGCACGCTGAGGTGGCCCGGCAAACCAATGGTGTTGCGAAAACGGGTTATCACCCGGCATTTTTTGGCCACCAGGATCAGATCCTGATTGCGCATCAATTTACTCACTGCCGCCGCCATTTCCGGTGTAATGCCGGCGGCCACCTGCGCCAACATAGCGCTGTCCGCCTGCTCACTCAGCAACCAGTCACGAAAGTCCCCCACCGTCAGGTGCGAAATCGGCGCAAAGGCCAACGCATCGTGGCTATCGATAATCAGCCGCGTGACCTCGTCCTGTTCATACGGCACCAGCAACTGCTGAAGGAAAGTTTTCAGCGGTACCTCTGCCAATGCGATGCGCGCCGCCATGCGTTCCTCCGCGCTGTCCGCCGCCACTTCCGCCAGATAGTCACCGGAACGGGCCGGTGACGCCTTGGCCATCAACTGACGTAAATCACTGAAACGGTAGCTGCGCCGGCTAAGCGTTGCCTGATACATAGTGTCCCCTGTTCGGCCCTGAATAGTCATCTGAAGCTGCAAACCCTGTACCAAGTGTAGTCAGTCGGCCAGCGAATATATTCGCCCGCTGTTTCGCCCACGGGCGCTTCAGGTTACAGTAGCCGCAACAAAGGAGAGGTAATGACCCGGCAACAGCAAATTATCCAGTGGTTACAGCAAGATAATGAAAGAATGGCGGCATTGCGCACGGCCCGCCGGCTCGGTCTGAATGACTGGTGCCTGGGAGCCGGTTTTGTGCGTAATCTGGTGTGGGATCGGCTGCACGGTTACACCACGTCAACGCCGCTCAACGACATCGACGTGATCCATTTTGATCCACAACGCCCGGAAGCGGAGCGTGACCAAATGCTGGAAACGCGACTGCAAGAGTGGTTAGCACAGCCGTGGTCGGTGAAAAACCAGGCGCGTATGCACCTGCGCAGCGGCCGGGCCCCCTATCTTAACAGCGAAGATGCCATCAGCTATTGGACCGAGCGGGAAACCGCGGTGGGCGCACGCCTGAACGCTGACGACAGCATCCAACTGGTCGCGCCATTCGGCCTCGACGGGTTGTTCGATGACACCATCACCTTCAATGTCAAAAATGGCGACCTCAATGCTTATGAACAACGGGTAACCAGCAAAGGCTGGTTGCAACACTGGCCACGCCTGCGGCAAATCCGCGGGTAAAGTTTTTCCCCGCGCAGCCGATACCCTGAGCAGCAGAATCAAACTCAGGGAGAGTATTATGTCGACCAGCATTACCATGATTGTCCCGGTGAAAAATACCGTACCCGACATCAGCAAGGTTTTTAGCGCCCCCGGTAACGAAGGCCAGTTGCTGATGGCCAAACCGGTCAACCAGCAGCCGGAAGGCGGCAAAATGAAAGAAACCAAGGAGGCGGGCGGTAACGATCAGGTAAAAGTGGCCGACAGCAGCGCTTCTGCACGGATCAAATCGCTGAACAAACAAATCCAGGATCTGCAACAAAAGCTGGTAGATCTGAAAGACTCGGATGGTGATCCTAAAGAGATCGAAAAACAGAGACAGCTGATCCAGGCGCAGATCAAAATGCTGCAGGCCGAAATCGCGCGGATTCAGAAAGAAGAGATGGAAAAACAGCAGGCAGAGCAAATGGCCAAAGCTGCCGATAGTATCGCGCCAGCCAAAGGCGACGGCATCAACCGCCCAACCGCGCTTAACGCCGTGGATGTGTATATTTAACTCAGTAATCTGCCTGCCGTTGGCGCTGCTGTTGCAACAGCGCCGCCTGCTGTCCCACCACCTGCCAGATGACCTCTGCCGCCGGTGTCAGCGAGCGGTTTTTACGCCGCACCAGCATCAGCGCGCGGTTGATTTCCGGCACCAGCCGCCGAACCTTCAGCTGGCCCCCTTCCGGCAAGGGTAATGCCAACGCCGGAAAAATACTGATGCCGATACCCGCCGCCACCATCGGGAACAGCGTGGCCGGGTGGCCAATCTCCTGCACCACCGTCGCTTCCACCCCTTGTTGGCTCAGGGCACTGTCAATCAACGGTCGGCTGCCGGAGGCATAATCCTGCAACACCAAACGACTGCCGTTCAGCGCCGACCAGTGCACTTCAGGCAGCTCGGCAAACGGATGATCGTTACGGCACAACAACAGGAAAGGTTCATACAGGATCGGTTCGCAGTCCAGATCCAGCGCCTGCACCGGATCGACCACGATGCCAAAATCGACCTCGGCGTTACGAATACTGTGCAGCACCTGCTGTTGCGCCTGGTCACGTAACATGATGCGGATGTCAGGATACTGCTTTTCCCCTGCGGCGATACACTGTGGCATCAGGTGCGCAGAGATGGTCTGACTCGATGCCACCCGCACCGTACCACTGCGTAGCACGCCAAAGCTGCGCGCATCCAGCAATGACGACTGTAATTCATCCAGCAATCGTTCAACGCGGTTGGCCAGCCGCTGTCCGGCGTCGGTCAGCAGCACTTCGCGGGTCGTACGATCGAGCAGGCGCACGCCGATTTCCGCCTCCAGCTCTTTTACGCTGTGACTGACCGCCGACTGGGTCAGGCCAATCGCCTCACCGGCCCGGCTGAAGCTGCGGTGCCGGGCAATGGCGACAAAAACCCTGAGCTGTTTAATCGAGTAATTCATGTTTTTTATTCATAAATGAATTAAATAAATCAATTTAATTATTATATGTCGTCGCGCGACAATGGGTGCATTGATTTTTCTTCGAGTACGCCGCCATGAGATTTTTGCCCGATCGCTTTACCCTGACGCTGATCGCCACCGTGCTGCTGGCTTCGTTCCTGCCGGCGCGCGGCGAGTTCGTCGGCTGGCTGAACGCGTTGACCATCGCCGCCATCGCCCTGCTGTTCTTTATGCACGGTGCCAAGCTGTCTCGCGAAGCCATTCTGGCCGGCAGCAACAACTGGCGGCTGCACCTGTGGGTGATGTTCAGCACCTTTATTATTTTCCCGACGCTCGGCGTGCTGTTTAAATGGTGGTCGCCGGTCAACGTCAGCCCCGAGCTGTATTCCGGTTTTATCTACCTGTGCATTCTGCCTGCTACCGTGCAATCGGCCATCGCCTTTACCTCACTGGCGGGCGGCAACGTGGCTGCGGCGGTGTGCAGCGCGTCTGCCTCAAGCCTGCTGGGGATCTTCGTCTCACCATTGCTGGTCGGGCTGTTGATGAACGTACACGGAGAAACCGGCAGCCTGCAACAAGTGGGCTCCATCGTGCTGCAACTGCTGGTGCCATTTGTTGCCGGTCATCTGTCACGGCCGTTGATCGGCAAATGGATTGAACGCAACCGCAAGCTGATCGGCAAAACTGACCAGACCTCGATTCTGCTGGTGGTATATGCCGCCTTCAGCGAGGCGGTAACGCACGGCATCTGGCATCAGGTGGGGTTGGGTTCACTGGTGTTTATTGTGGTGGGCAGCCTGGTGCTGTTGACCATTGTGCTGGTGGTAAATACTTACATGGCACGCTGGCTGGGCTTTAGTAAAGCCGACGAAATTACCATTGTGTTCTGCGGCTCGAAGAAAAGCCTGGCGAATGGTATCCCGATGGCCAACATCCTGTTCCCGGCCGCGACCGTGGGGATTATGGTGCTGCCGTTGATGGTGTTTCATCAGGTGCAGTTGATGACCTGTGCGGTATTGGCTCGGCGTTATCAGAAGAAACAGCAGGAAAAGCAGGCGGTGCTAAACGCAGAAGCAGAAACCGTACGGGGATAATAAAATGGGCGCGGCACAGATACCGCGCCCGGTAACTCAAGTTTTCTTCAGTGGCTTGACCAGGTGGTCGAGCCCTTCGATTTTAATCGCCAAGGTCATTTCCATCAGCATACCGAGTTTCCCCTGGGGGAACTCCCCTTTGCGGGCAAACCACAGCAGGTATTCTTCCGGCAGGTCAATCAGCACCCGCCCCTGATACTTGCCGAACGGCATCAGGGTGTTGGCGATTTCGATCAGATTCTCTTTTTCCATCAGACCCCCAACAGGCGGATCATTTCCGCTTCGTCGATGACCGCGATGCCCAGCTCCTGCGCCTTCACCAGCTTGGATCCCGCCGCTTCACCGGCAATCACCAGATCGGTTTTCTTCGATACGCTGCCGCTGACCTTGGCGCCCAGCGCCGTCAGGCGATCTTTGGCCTCGTCGCGGGAAAGCTGGCTCAACGAGCCGGTCAGCACCACGGTTTTACCGGCAAACGGGCTGTCGATCTCTTCCGCCACTATCACCACCGGTGCCGGCCAGTTAATGCCGATTTCGTCGCTGACCAGTTCCTGGATTACCTGCTGATTAAGTTCTTCGTCGAGGAAATGACGCGTGTGCTTCGCCACCACCTCGCCCACTTCCGGCACCTGTTTCAGTGCTTCAATATCAGCAGACATCAGCTTATCCAGCGAACCGAAATGTGCCGCCAGATTGGCCGCCGTGGCTTCGCCGACTTCGCGGATACCCAGCGCGTACAGGAAACGGGCAAAAGTGGTCTGTTTGGATTTTTCCAGCGCGTTAACCAGATTCTGCGCCGACTTCGGCCCCATGCGATCCAGCCCGGTCAGTATACCGGCGGACAGACGGAACAGATCGGCCGGATTCTTCACGTACTCTTTTTCGACCAGTTGCTCGATGATCTTGTCGCCCATGCCGTCGACATCCAATGCCCGACGGGAAACAAAGTGCTTCAGCGCTTCTTTACGTTGTGCAGCGCAGATCAACCCGCCGGTGCAACGTGCCACCGCTTCGCCTTCCACTCTCTCAACGTCGGAACCGCATACCGGACAATGCTGTGGGAATACGATTTCACGCGCATCCGCCGGACGGCGTTCGGTCATCACTCCCACCACCTGCGGGATCACATCACCGGCACGGCGTACAATCACCGTATCACCGATACGCAAGCCCAAACGTTCAATTTCGTCGGCGTTATGCAGCGTGGCGTTGCTGACGATCACCCCGGCCACCAGCACCGGTTCCAGTCTCGCCACCGGCGTAATGGCACCGGTACGGCCAACCTGGAATTCCACCTCACGCACTAGCGTGATCTGCTCCTGCGCCGGGAATTTGAATGCCGTCGCCCAACGCGGTGCACGCGCCACAAAGCCGAGCGTTTCCTGCAGGTCGATATCGTCGATTTTCACTACCACGCCGTCGATATCAAACCCGAGTTGTGCGCGGTCCTGTTCTACCTGGCGGTAGAATGCCAGGACTTCGTCGCTGCCGGTACAACGTTTGGCGCGATCGCTGACCGGCAACCCCCAATCTTTGAATTGCATCAGGCGCTGCCAGTGACTGCGCGGCAACTCGCCGCCTTCCAGCAGGCCAACGCCATAGCAGAAGAAAGTCAGCGGGCGTTTGGCGGTAATACGTGGGTCAAGCTGACGGATCGATCCGGCGGCAGCATTACGCGGGTTGGCGAAAATTTTACCGTCCTTGCGACGCGCCTCTTCGTTCATCTGCTCGAAACCGGCCTGCGGCATAAACACTTCGCCACGCACTTCCACCCGACGCGGGATATTGTCACCGGTCAGTCGCAGCGGAATGGCGCGGATAGTACGCACATTAGAAGTAATATTTTCACCGGTGGTGCCGTCGCCGCGCGTAGCCGCGCGAACCAGTTCGCCCTCTTCGTAAAGCAGGCTGACCGCCAGACCGTCCAGCTTCAGTTCGCAGCAGAAGGTCAGCGGATCGCTGCTCTTCAGGCGATCCTGCACTCGCTTATAGAACGCCAGGAAGCTTTCTTCGTCGAAGACGTTGTCCAGCGACAGCATCGGCACTTCATGACGCACCTGATCGAACGCCGCCAGCGGGGCGGCGCCCACACGCTGAGTCGGCGAATCTGCGGTGATCAGCTCCGGGTGTGCGCTTTCCAGTGCACGCAGTTCCCCCATCAGGCGATCGTATTCCGCATCCGGCACTTCCGGCGCGTCCAGAACATGATATTGATATTCATGATGGCGCAGTGAGGTTCGTAGTTGATTGATTTGTTGGATTATCGATTCCATGGCTCACCATCAAAGATAAAAAACCCCCGGCAAGCGGGGGCTTTGTTGTTACGGATGTTCAGTGCGCGTGGCCGTCGATCAGGCGTTGTTTTCCAACACTTCACGAAGGCGCGCTTTGTAGGTTTCCAGCTTTTGCGGGGTCATCATGCGGCGCTCATCGTCCAGCACCACACCACCCACATCGTCGGCGATCCGCTGTGCCGACTGCAGCATCAGCTTGAAGTTCTGATTAGCGTCGCCATAAGACGGCACCATCATAAACATCGACACGCCCGGCGTAGAGAAATCGGACATCATCTCAGGATCGAAGGACCCCGGCTTAACCATATTCGCCAGGCTGAACAGCACAGGACCGCTGCCCGCAGGACTGATATGGCGATGGAAGATACCCATTTCACCAAACTGGAAGCCCGCCTGCAGTACGCTCTGCAGCAAAATTTCGCCGCCGATCACGCCACCCTGATGTGCGGTAACGTGCAGCACCAGTACGGTTTCTTTCAGTTTAGCCTTGATGGCAGCAGGCGCTGGCTGAGGCTCGTGTGCCACGGCTGGCTTCACTTCCGGCTGCGGCTGATGAGCAGGTTCGGCGTGGAATGCCGGCTCTGCTACTGGTGCCACAGGCGGGAGATCGTCAACGCGCGGTTCACGGCGTGGCGCAGGCTGCTGCGGCTCGTCGTCTTCGTCCTGCGCGTAGTTGTCCAACAGGATGTCATCATAATCCGGCCGCTGAGACAGCGGTGGCGGAGCCTGATGAGCAGCAGGTTGAACGGCACGCGGTGCTGGCTCAGCCGCCGGAGCAGGCTTGGGCGCAACCACGGGTTCTTCGCGAGCGGCATCAAAATGACCAAAGGACGGCTCATCTTCCGGGTGAGCGGAGCGCACACGCACCTCTCCCACACCTTCATCGAGTTCGTCGATCGGGGATTGTTCACGTTCCTTTTTGGAACGTTTGGCTGGGCGATCGCGAAAAAGCGATGAGCGTTCCTTACGACTGGTCCAAAGACCGTGCAATAACAACGCTATTATGGCGATCGCGCCAACAACGATTAATATCAGACGCAAATCCTGCATCATTGCTATCTCTGTTGTTCCAATACATTGCCACCGCGGCAAACATTCACTCTTTAACTCTATTTGCCCGAGCACACAAGTGCAAGTCCGTGCTGAACTTTATGCCAATAAAGATGATTACACTGCCTTTTTTTGCTGTTTTTTCAGCCAATGTCACCCTAGCCAGTAGAAAATCATCCCGATATGATAGCTAAGCCTGTTCAGACAAAGAGATAACTTAAGATATGTCCTATACGCAGTCACCTTCTCACTCCACCAACGGCCTTCATTATTTTGCCGAAGGCTGGCGCCTGATTTCGCGCCCGGGGATTAAACGCTATGTCGTATTACCGTTACTGGTCAACGTACTGCTGATGGGCTCCGCCTTCTGGTGGTTGTTCAGCCAGCTAGGGGATTGGATCCCCAGCATGATGAGCCATGTCCCCACCTGGCTGCAGTGGCTTAGCTATTTGCTGTGGCCGCTGGCGGTTATTTCCGTCTTGCTGGTGTTCAGCTATCTGTTCAGCACCATCACCAACCTGATTGCCGCCCCGTTTTGCGGCCTGCTGGCCGAACACCTGGAGGGTAGCCTGACCGGCAAACCGCTGCCGGACACCGGCATCTTCGGCATTGTGAAAGATTTGCCGCGCATCATGGCGCGCGAATGGCGCAAGCTGGCCTACTACCTGCCACGCGCACTGCTGCTGCTGATACTCTATTTCATTCCGGGCATTGGCCAGACGGTGGCGCCGGTGCTGTGGTTCCTGTTCAGCGCCTGGATGCTGGCGATCCAGTATTGCGACTACCCGTTCGACAACCATAAGGTGAGCTTCGCCGATATGCGCCGCGCACTGCGCCAGCATAAAACCGATAACCTGCAGTTTGGCGCGATGGTCAGCCTGTTCACCATGATCCCCATCCTTAATCTGGTGATCCTGCCGGTCGCGGTTTGTGGTGCTACTGCAATGTGGGTCGATCGTTACCGCCCACAATTCGTTCGTTCCTGAGCCGTTTTACTGACCGTTTCACGATTAATTCTTCGACAGGGCGCGCAATTTGCGCCCTTATCCTTGTGCTTAAAACTTATTTCCTAATAACATATAGATATACCAATTCTTTACTTCCCTGCCGGTACTGTTAGCGTATGCTTTCGACGTTCCCCACATTTTCATAGAGTTAAAGGACGGGCTATGAGCAAGATATATGAAGACAACTCATTAACAATCGGCCATACGCCGCTGGTTCGTCTGAACCGTATCGGCAACGGACGCATTCTGGCCAAGGTTGAATCACGCAACCCCAGCTTCAGCGTTAAATGCCGCATCGGTGCCAATATGATTTGGGACGCAGAAAAACGCGGCGTACTGGTTGCCGGCAAAGAACTGGTGGAGCCGACCAGCGGCAACACCGGCATCGCACTGGCGTTCGTCGCCGCAGCGCGCGGCTATAAGCTGACGCTGACCATGCCGGAAACCATGAGCATCGAACGCCGCAAGCTGCTGAAAGCGTTGGGCGCCAATCTGGTGCTGACCGAAGGCGCTAAAGGCATGAAAGGCGCGATCGCCAAGGCGGAAGAAATTGTCGCTACCGATCCCAACCGCTACCTCATCCTGCAGCAGTTCAGCAATCCGGCTAACCCGGCGATTCATGAACAAACCACCGGCCCGGAAATCTGGGACGACACCGATGGCGAAGTCGACGTTTTCATCTCCGGCGTCGGTACCGGCGGTACGCTGACCGGTGTCAGCCGCTATATCAAGAACACCAAAGGCAAGGCGATTACCACCGTGGCGGTGGAGCCTACTGACTCCCCGGTGATCACCCAGGCGCTGGCCGGTGAAGAAATCAAACCGGGCCCGCACAAAATTCAGGGCATCGGCGCCGGCTTTATCCCCGGCAACCTGGATCTCGATCTGGTCGACCGCGTTGAACAAGTCACCAACGACGAAGCCATCAACATGGCGCGCCGTCTGATGGACGAAGAAGGCATTCTGGCGGGTATTTCCTCCGGTGCAGCAGTGGTTGCAGCGGTGAAACTGGCTGAAGAACCCGAATTCGCCGACAAGACCATCGTGGTGATTTTGCCGTCCTCCGGTGAACGCTATTTAAGCACCGCTTTGTTCGCCGATTTGTTCACCGAACAAGAATTACAACAGTAGTGCCAGCCGCGCACTAATCGCTAAAAAAGCACCTTTCGGGGTGCTTTTTTGTGGACTGGATCAAAGTTTATAGCAGTCAAAGATTGATTTTACCCGCCAGCTTTAGTATTTAACGGTGCATTATTTCGATGCGCGAAATTAATCACCCTTCATTTCTGGTTTAAGCTGAATCGATTTACTTATTTGTCGCCAAGGCGTTAAACACGGCATAATGGAGAGCGGATTAAAACGACGACGGAAGCCGAATTTTTTGATCTGAAGTGCCTAACGCGTCGTTTTCTGTTGCATCAATGCTCGCCCCTGTACCATAGTCAGGCGCTAACCAGACAAGCTAAAGTCATACCCTTGGGCTAAACTTTAGCTCCACAACACACCAATAAGTTGGGGAAACATCAATGTTCCAGCAAGAAGTTACTATTACCGCTCCGAATGGTCTGCACACTCGCCCTGCCGCTCAGTTCGTGAAAGAAGCCAAAGGCTTCACGTCTGACATCACCGTGACCTCTAACGGTAAAAGCGCCAGCGCCAAAAGCCTGTTCAAACTGCAAACTCTGGGGCTGACTCAAGGGACCGTAGTGACCATCTCCGCTGAGGGTGAAGACGAGCAGAAAGCCGTTGAGCACCTGGTAAAACTGATGGCAGAGCTTGAGTAATCGGCCCGTCTTCTTAGTTAACACCAGTCAAGAGTAAGGTAGGGTTATGATTTCAGGCATTTTAGTATCACCGGGTATCGCTTTTGGTAAGGCTCTCCTACTGAAAGAAGATGAAATTGTCATCAACCGGAAGAAAATCTCTGCAGACGCTGTAGAGCAGGAAGTCCAACGTTTTCTTGATGGCCGCGCCAAGGCATCCGTGCAGTTGGAAGCAATCAAGACCAAAGCTGGCGAAACCTTCGGCGAAGAGAAAGAAGCTATCTTCGAAGGCCATATCATGCTGTTGGAAGACGAAGAGCTTGAGCAGGAAATCATAGCCCTAATCAAAGATGATCTGGCTTCTGCGGACGCGGCTGCCTACACCATCATCGAAGGCCAGGCGAAAGCGCTGGAAGAACTCGACGATGAGTACCTGAAAGAACGTGCGGCCGACGTACGGGACATCGGTAAACGCCTGCTGCAGAACATTCTGGGCCTGGCTATCGTCGATCTGAGCTCAATCCAGGACCAAGTGATCCTGGTAGCTACCGATCTGACGCCGTCTGAGACCGCACAGTTGAACCTGGACAAAGTGCTGGGCTTCATCACCGATCTCGGCGGCCGAACTTCCCACACCTCCATCATGGCTCGCTCCCTGGAATTGCCGGCAATCGTAGGCACCAGCGATGTGACCAAACAGGTGAAGAACGACGACTACCTGATTCTGGACGCGGTTAACAATAAAATTTACGTTAACCCAACCGCTGACGTTATCGATAAGTTGAAAGCCGAACAGAACCAGTACCTGACCGAGAAAAACGATCTGGCCAAGCTGAAAGACCTGCCGGCGATTACGCTGGACGGTCATCAGGTTGAAGTCTGTGCCAACATCGGCACCGTGCGCGACGTCGCAGGTGCAGAGCGTAACGGCTCTGAAGGTGTCGGCCTGTATCGTACCGAATTCCTGTTCATGGACCGCGACTCACTGCCAACCGAAGACGAGCAGTTCCAGGCCTATAAAGCCGTTGCGGAAGCCGTGGGCTCGCAGGCGGTGATCGTCCGCACCATGGACATCGGCGGCGACAAAGACCTGCCGTACATGAACCTGCCGAAAGAAGAGAACCCGTTCCTCGGCTGGCGCGCCATCCGTATCGCCATGGACCGCAGAGAAATCCTGCACGCCCAGCTGCGTGCCATCCTGCGCGCCTCCGCGTTCGGCAAACTGCGTATCATGTTCCCGATGATCATTTCCGTGGAAGAAGTCCGCGATCTGAAAGGTGAAATCGAGACGCTGAAAGCGCAGCTGCGTGAAGAAGCCAAGGCATTTGACGAAACAATTGAAGTGGGCGTGATGGTGGAAACACCGGCCGCGGCGGTGATTGCTCACCACCTGGCGAAAGAAGTCGACTTCTTTAGTATTGGGACAAACGATCTTACCCAGTATACTCTGGCGGTAGATCGCGGCAACGAGCTGATTTCTCATCTCTATAACCCGATGTCCCCATCAGTGCTTGGCCTGATCAAACAGGTTATTGATGCATCTCACGCAGAAGGCAAGTGGACCGGTATGTGCGGTGAACTGGCTGGTGATGAGCGTGCTACACTGTTGTTATTGGGCATGGGGCTGGATGAGTTCAGCATGAGTGCGATTTCAATCCCGCGCATCAAGAAAATTATTCGTAATACGAATTTCGAAGATGTGAAGGCGTTGGCAGCGCAAGCCTTGGCACAGCCAACGGCGCAAGATCTGATGAATTGCGTGAATAAATTCATCGAAGAAAAGACGCTCTGCTAAACTTCCACGACACTGGAACGCCGCCCAATTTAATGCTTAGGAGAAGATCATGGGTTTGTTCGATAAATTGAAATCTCTGGTTTCTGATGACAAGAAAGACACGGGCACTATCGAGATCGTAGCTCCACTTTCTGGCGAAATCGTTAATATCGAAGATGTACCTGACGTAGTATTCGCTGAAAAAATCGTTGGCGACGGTATTGCTATCAAACCGACTGGCAACAAAATGGTTGCTCCGGTTGACGGCACTATCGGTAAAATTTTTGAAACCAACCATGCTTTCTCTATCGAATCCGACAGCGGCATCGAGCTGTTTGTCCACTTCGGTATCGACACCGTTGAACTGAAAGGCGAAGGCTTCAAACGCATCGCTGAAGAAGGCCAGCGCGTCAAGAAAGGCGATGTGGTCATCGAGTTCAATCTGGCCCTGCTGGAAGAGAAAGCCAAGTCTATCCTGACGCCGGTGGTTATCTCCAACATGGACGAGATCAAAGAGCTGATCAAACTGTCCGGTACCGTGACCGTTGGCGAGACCCCGATCATCCGCATCAAGAAGTAATAGCGAATGAACGCAAGAACGGCGCCCTCGGCGCCGTTTTTTTATGTCTGTCATTTGTGCAACGTCACGATAGCGATTAACTCCAGCGTGGAATCCGTAGGGTAATCACCAGCCCTTCCTGTTCGCCGTTACGCGCTTCAACCTGACCGCCATGCGCCAGTACCACCTTACGGGTGATCGCCAGCCCCAGCCCGTAGCCCTTGCCCGACATCGCCGATTTCACCCTGACGAACGGATCAAAGATACTCGAAAGCTTCGACTCTTCCACTCCCGGCCCCTGATCGCTGACCTCAATCTGGAACAGTTGCTCGATACGCGTCAGCACCACCGTCACCCGCTGTCCGTGGCTGGAGAACCGTAACGCGTTACGCACGATATTATCTACCGCACGCCGCATCAGTTCGGCATTGCCCTTGACGGTGTAATCCACGTCCGAACTGGCCTGCAGCACGATGTCCACGCCAGGGATCTGGGCTTCGTAACGCGCATCGCTCACCACCGCGTCCACCAGCCCGTACAGATCGAAATACTCTTCGTCCGGCAGGCTGTTGTTCTCGGCACGCGACAGCGCCAGCAGTTCGCCGATCATCTTATCCAGCCGCCCTGCTTCATGCTCAATACGCTGCAACGAGTTCTCTACGTTACCCTCATTCTGCCGCGCCAGGCCAATCGCCAATTGCAAGCGGGCCAGCGGCGAACGCAGCTCGTGCGAAACATCGTGCAGCAACTGCTCACGGGCGCTGACCAACAGTTCCAGCCGTTCGGCCATGCTGTCAAAGTCACGCGCGACCTCAGAAAGTTCATCATGCCGTCGGCGCATCGCCGGGAACAAACGTACCGACAAGTCCCCCTGCGCCACGCGATCAAAACCGTCACGCAGCTTGCGCATCGGCCGGGTCAGGTTCCAGGCCAGCACCGCACTGAACAACAGCCCCGCCAGCCCCCCGACCCAAAGCATCGGCGCGGGAATATTGAAGAAATGCGAACGCTTTTTGGGGCGATACTCTTCCCGCAGGCCACGCATATCATAACTCAGCCAATAGCCGTTACCGCCCTCACCTTCTACCCAGGCGGTAATCGCTTTTGGCATCCGGCGGCCTTCAAACACCGGCTCCTCGGGTTCTGGTGCCGATGCCGGAGGCTGCGCCATCGGAGTCACCGACAGCAAACGTCGATCATCATCCGACCAGTCTTTCAACATCGCATTCAGCGCAGGCATGCCACCGCTGCGCAGTTGGGTGGCGGCCGACGTCAATTGCAGCGCGATCACCCGTCGGGCCATGGCATTTTCTGGCGGTTCGTAGCGATCGCCATACAAAGAAAAAGCGACCCACAGCGCCTGAGTCATGATGATAAAGGTCAGCCAGAAGCCGAGCAGGATTTTCCAGAATAGTCTTCCGCGCATGGGCATTATCGGATGCGATAGCCGATGCTGCGCACCGTCTCAATGCTGAGCGCGTTGTCTGTCAGCGCCCCCAGCTTCTGGCGAATGTTGCTGATATGCACGTCAACGCTGCGGTCATAGGCTTCGCGCGGGCGGCCTAACCCTTTTTCTGACAGCTCATCTTTTGACACCACACGCTCGGGCGCGCGCAGCAGCAGCTCCAGCAGGTTGAACTCGGAAGCGGTCAGATCAAACGCCTTGCCGCGCCATTCACTGCTGCGGGTCGAGGGGTTAAGGGTCAGCTCACCAAAATTAATCGCAATCTCGTCGTCCACTTCATCCGGACGCTCGTCAAAACGGCGCAGTACCGCACGCAGGCGCGCGACCAGCTCACGGGGATAGCACGGCTTGGGCATATAGTCGTCGGCCCCCATTTCCAGGCCAATAACCCGATCGATGTTATCGCCTTTGGCCGTCAGCATGATGATCGGCATGCGGCTCTTTTTACGCACGTCACGCAGTACGTCGATACCGCTCATGTCCGGCAGCATGATGTCGAGGATCATCGCGGTGTAATCGCCCGACAGCGCGCCTTCTACCCCTGCCTTGCCGGTCAGCACCAGCGTGGCGTTAAAGCCTTCGCCGGTCAGGTACTCACTCAGCATGGTGCCGAGTTCGAGGTCATCATCGACCAATAAAATTTTCATGCCTTGCTCCTTCGCGGATTTTCGCCATTTTCACGCCTATTTGTCTGCTTCGCAGCCGGTTTTACTCAATCCTTACATATTCCTGAACGCCACTTAACCGCAGCCCGGCCGACGGCGCGTTAAATTAGTGCCAACAGATTTTTTCCGCGCTTTTATGCCAGGGAATCCCACCGTCATGCCATCGTTTCAACGCTCAAAACGTTATCTGCTGCCTACCGTTATTGTGGCTGCTATCGCCTTATTTCTCTACTTCAGGTCGCAAGGCGGCGAAGAAACACCCCGTTATATCACTGCGGTGGCGCAAACGCGCGACCTGGAACAAACGGTGTTGGCCGACGGCACCATTGAGGCGCAAAAGCAGGTCAGCGTCGGCGCCCAGGTTTCCGGCCAGATAAAGGCCCTGTACGTGATGCTGGGCGATAAAGTGCATAAAGGGCAACGGGTGGCTGAGATTGACGACTTAACTCAGCAGAACGCCCTGAGGGACGCAGAAGCGGCATTGAAAAACATTCAGGCCCAGCGAGCTTCCAAGATGGCGGCACTGCATAACAATCAGCTCGCTTATCAGCGTCAGCAGGCCATAGTGGCGCGCGGCGTCGGTGTACGGGCAGATTTGGATAACGCCCAGGCCACACTGATTGCGACCCGCGCTGACATCAATGCGCTGGACGCACAGACGGTTCAGGCGCAGATCGCGGTCAATACCGCCCAGGTTAACCTCGGTTACACCAAAATCACCTCGCCGATCGACGGCACCATCGTCGCCCTGCCGGTGGAGGAAGGCCAGACGGTGAACGCGGTACAGAGCGCACCGACCATCGTCAAAGTCGCGCAGCTGGCGACCATGACCATCGAAGCGCAAATCTCCGAAGCCGACGTGGTAAAGGTGAAAACCGGCATGCCGGTCTATTTCACCATTCTCGGTGAGCCGGGCAAGCGCTACCGCACTACCCTGCGGGCGATAGAACCTGCACCAGACTCCATCAATGACGACACCACCTCATCCAGTACCAGCAGCTCCAGCAGTACCTCCAGCACCAGCACCGCGATTTACTACAACGGCCTGTTTGACGTAGCCAACCCGGACGGCGCTTTGCGCATCTCAATGACCGCGCAGGTGTATATCGTGCTGGCCAAAGTAGAAAACGCGGTGGTGATCCCCGCTACCGCGTTACAGGGTGATTGGGTACAGGTGGTGGATAAACAGGGCAATACCGCCCGCCGTCCGGTCAAGGTCGGCATCAATAACAACGTTGATGCGCAGATCATCAGCGGCGTGTTGGCCGGCGAGCAAGTGATTGTCAGCCAGGTCAATGCCACGACTAAAAGCAGCACCCGCCGCATGGGCCCGCCGCCGATGGGGATGTAATCATGAGCCAACAACCTCTGCTGCAACTGCACGGCATCAGCCGCCATTTTCAGGCCGGTGAGCAAACCGTGACGGTGCTGAACAATATCAACCTCACCATTGATCAGGGCGAAATGGTGGCGATCATGGGGGCTTCCGGCTCCGGTAAATCGACGCTGATGAACATTCTCGGTTGCCTTGATCGCCCCAGCGAGGGTGATTATCAGGTGGCGGGTCGCAGCACCGGGTGGCTGGATCGCGATAGCCTGGCCGAACTGCGCCGCGAACACTTTGGTTTTATCTTCCAGCGCTACCATCTGCTGGGCGATCTTAGCGCACAGGGCAACGTGGAGGTACCGGCGGTGTATGCGGGCCATGCGCGTAGTGCACGCCGACAGCGCGCCGCCAATTTGTTGCAGCGGCTTGGTTTGGCGCAACGGCTGGATTACCGTCCCAGCCAGCTCTCCGGCGGCCAGCAGCAACGGGTCAGCATCGCCCGTGCATTGATGAACGGTGGCGAAGTGATCCTGGCGGACGAACCGACCGGCGCGCTGGACAGTCACAGTGGCCAGGAGGTGATGGGCATCCTGAAAAACCTGCACGCCCGCGGCCACACGGTGGTGATTGTCACCCACGACATGCAGATCGCCGAACATGCCCAGCGCATCATTGAGCTCAGCGACGGCGAAATCATCGCCGACCGGCAGAAAAGCGCCCAGAGCGTCGCACGCCTGCCAAAAAGGCCGGCTAGCACCAGCAGTCATTGGCAATCACAACGCGACCGCCTGCGTGAGGCGTTTAAAATGGCGCTGCTGGCGATGGCTTCCCAACGGCTGCGCACCTTGCTGACCATGCTCGGCATTATTATCGGCATCGCCTCGGTGGTCTCGGTGGTGGCACTGGGCAAAGGCTCCCAACAGCAGGTGCTGGCGAACATTAGTGCCATGGGGACCAGTACGCTGGAGGTCTATCCGGGCAAGGATTTCGGCGATATGCGTTCAGCCGCAGTGCAAACGCTGCGCGCTACCGATGCCGACGCACTGGCGCAGCAGAACTACGTGCACAGCGTGACGCCGACCGTTTCCAGCAGCACCACTTTTCGCTATGGCAATCAGTCGGTCAGCGGCACGGTCAACGGCGTCGGTGAACAGTATTTTCTGGTGCGCGGCTATCACATTGACAGCGGTATGGCGTTTAACCGTCAGAGCGTCGACCATCTGATGCAGGAAGCGGTGATCGACGAAAATACCCGCGACAAACTGTTTCCCCATGGCGCCAATCCATTGGGCGAAGTGATCCTGCTCGGTTCGTTGCCGTGTCGCATTATCGGCGTCGCCGCCAAAAAACAGAGCGGCTTCGGCAGCGATGAAAACCTCAACGTCTGGATCCCCTACACCACCGCCATGAAGCGCATGCTGGGCCAGAGCTACCTGAAAAGCATTACCGTGCGGGTTAACGACGATATCGATCTCACCAGCGCCGAAGACGGCGTCACTCGCCTGCTGAGCCAACGCCACGGCGGCAAAGACTTCTTCGTGATGAACACCGACAGCATCCGCCAGACCATTGAACAGACCACCGCTACCCTGACCTTGCTGGTGTCGATGATCGCGCTGATTTCGCTGGTGGTCGGCGGGATTGGGGTGATGAATATCATGCTGGTGTCGGTCACCGAGCGCACGCGTGAAATTGGCGTCCGCATGGCGGTGGGTGCCCGCGCCAGCGACATCATGCAACAGTTCTTGATTGAGGCGGTGCTGGTGTGCCTGCTGGGCGGCGCGCTGGGGGTCTTGTTGTCACTGGCGATCGGCGTGGTGTTCAGCCAATTCAGCGACAACTTCAAGATGGTTTATTCCACCGGATCCATCGTCGCCGCTTTTATCTGTTCGACGTTGATTGGGGTGATTTTTGGCTTCTTCCCGGCGAAACGCGCCGCCGGGATGGATCCGATACATGCGTTGGAAAGGGAATAATACTCAGGCAAAAACGCCGGTGGAGAGATAGCGATCGCCGCGATCGCAGATGATCGCCACTATCACGCTGCCCGGATTGGCTGCCGCAATTTGTAGCGCACCGGCTACCGCACCGCCGGAGCTGACGCCGCAGAAAATGCCTTCGCGCTGTGCCAACTGGCGCATGGTCTGTTCGGCATCGGTTTGCTCAATGTCCAGCACCTGATCCACCAGTTCCGGACGGAAGATGCCCGGCAGGTAGGCCGGTGCCCAGCGGCGAATGCCGGGAATATTACTGCCTTCTGCAGGTTGCAGGCCGATAATCTGCACCTGAGGATTTTGGCTCTTCAGGTAGCCGCCCACGCCGGTAATGGTGCCGGTGGTACCCATGCTGGAAACGAAATGGGTCACCCGTTGATGGCTCTGCTGCCAGATTTCCGGACCGGTGGTGGTGAAGTGGGCATAAGGGTTGTCCAGATTATTGAACTGATCCAGCACCTTGCCCTGCCCCTGATTCTGCATTTCCAGCGCCAGATCGCGCGCGCCTTCCATCCCCACTTCCCTGCTGACCAGGATCAGCTCTGCACCATAGGCGCGCATCGCCGCCTGGCGTTCCAGGCTCATGTTTTCCGGCATCAGCAGGGTCATCGAATAGCCTTTCAGCGCCGCGATCATCGCCAGCGCAATGCCGGTGTTACCACTGGTGGCTTCGATCAACCGATCGCCGGGCTTTATCTCACCGCGCAGCTCCGCCTGTTGGATCATCGCCAGCGCGGCGCGATCCTTCACCGAACCCGCCGGATTATTGCCTTCCAGTTTGAGCCAAACCTCGCTGCCCAGTCCTGCGGCCAGACGTTGTAATTTTACCAGCGGGGTATTCCCGATGCATTGTTCAAGCGTTGTCACGATCTTGGCCTGTGTTGAAGTACGTAATGTAAAAAGGCAACCCCGGGGTTGCCTTTAAAATGAAGTTGGGGGCTAAAAACTATCAGGCGCTTTTAGCTAACGCAACAGGTTGTAGCAGTTGGTCACCGGCATACAGACGCGCATTCAGGCTGCCAACGTAGTAACGGCCGCCGCGTACCGGGGGTTCGTTGCCATCCGGCAGCACTACGCTGATCGGTTCCTGATGCCAGCCGATGGGCTGTACGGTCATCTGCCAGAAATGGCCGCGTGGGCTGACTTCCAGCACCTGTACCGGCAGCGGGCAGCGGTCGCTGCTTTCGGTGCCCACTTCCATTTCCCAGGGCCGCAGGAACAAATCCACGCTGCCCTGATGCATCGGCTGGAACGACAGCGGCCACTGGTGCGCACCGACGAACAGTTGCGAGCCGCGGATCTCGCCGCTCAGGCGGTTCACTTCGCCCATAAATTCCAGCACGAAGCGGCTGGCCGGTTCACGCACAATCTCTTCCGGCGAACCGACCTGTTCAATATTGCCCTGGCTCATCACCACGATACGGTCGGCCACTTCCATCGCCTCTTCCTGATCGTGGGTGACAAACACGCTGGTGAATTTCAGCTCTTCATGCAGTTGGCGCAGCCAGCGACGCAGCTCTTTACGCACCTGTGCATCCAGCGCGCCGAAGGGTTCGTCCAGCAGCAGGATTTGCGGTTCGACCGCCAGTGCACGTGCCAGGGCAACGCGCTGCTTCTGGCCACCGGAAAGCTGTGACGGGTAGCGACTAGCCAGGTGGCTCAACTGCACCATTTCCAATAACTGGGTCACTTTTTGTTTGATCGCCGCGGCATTCGGGCGCTCACGGCGCGGCAGCACGCTCAGGCCGAAGGCGATGTTGTCGAACACCGTCATATGGCGGAACAGCGCGTAATGCTGGAACACGAAGCCCACCCGACGATCGCGGGCATGCACATGGCTGACGTCGGTGCCGTGGAAGCCCAGCTTGCCGCCGCTCTGGCTTTCCAGCCCGGCGATAATGCGCAGCAACGTGGTTTTACCGGAGCCGGAAGGCCCCAGCAGCGCCACCATCTCACCGGAGGCAATATCGAGCGAGATATCGTTCAATACCTTGGTACGACCGAAAAACTTGTTGATACCGTTAATCTCAATGCTCATGATTTTCCTCCCGCTCGAGACGTGCATTCTGACGTTCCAGACGCCATTGCAGGCCACTCTTCAAAAATAGGGTCACTATCGCCATCAGGGTCAGCAAACCGGCGGCGGTAAAGGAACCGACCGTGTTGTAGTCCTGTTGCAATAACTCAACCTGCAGCGGCAGGCTGAAGGTCTCACCGCGAATAGAACCGGACACTACCGAGACCGCGCCGAATTCACCGATGGCGCGCGCGTTGGTCAGTACCACGCCGTACAACAGCGCCCAGCGAATGTTTGGCAGCGTCACCCGGCGGAACATCTGCCAGCCGGAAGCGCCGAGTAAAATGGCAGCTTCGTCTTCCTGGCTGCCCTGGCTAAGCATCATCGGCACCAGCTCACGCACCACGAACGGACAGGTCACGAAAATGGTCACCAGCACCATGCCCGGCCAGGAGAACATCACCTGAATATTATGTGCATCCAGCCAACCGCCCAGCAGGCCATTGCTGCCGTAAAACAACAGATAAATCAGCCCCGCAACCACCGGTGAAACGGCGAACGGGATATCGATCAGCGTCAGCAGCAGCTGGCGACCGGGAAAGGTGAAACGCGTCACCAACCAGGCCAGCAAGGTGCCAAAAACCAGGTTGAACGGCACGGTAATCAAAGCGATCAGCACCGTCAGCCAAATGGCGTGCAACATGTCGTGATCGACCAGGTTGCCCCACATCGCGCCAATGCCCTTGGAAAAGGCCTCGGCGAAAATTGAAATGATCGGCACCACCAGCAGCAGTACCGAAAACAGTACGCCGATACCGATCAGCGTCCACTTGCCCCAGTTGACACGCGGGCGTTCGACACCGTTGAACTCAGAGATATCCGCCATCAGTGCCCCCCGATGCGTCGGCCAAAGCGGCTCTGCAGAACGTTAATGCTGAACAGCAACAGCAGCGAGGCCGCCAGGATCACCGAGGCAATCGCACTGGCCGCCGGATAATCAAATTCCTGCAGACGAACAAAAATCATCAGCGAGGTCACTTCCGTCTTCCAGGCGATGTTGCCGGCAATAAAAATCACCGCACCAAACTCGCCCAGGCTGCGGGTAAAGGAGATGGCCGTACCGGCCAGCAGCGCCGGTGCCAGCTCGGGCATGACCACACGGCGGAAGCTCTGCCAGCGGGTTGCACCCAGGGTTTCCGCCGCTTCTTCATATTCCGGCCCCAGTTCTTCCAGTACCGGCTGTACGGTACGTACCACGAACGGCAGGCTGGTAAATGCCATCGCCACCGCAATCCCCAGCCAGGTGAAAGTCACCTTGATGTCAAAATGCGCCAACCACTGGCCATACCAACCGGTGGTGGAAAACAGTCCCGCCAGCGTCAGACCGGCCACTGCAGTCGGCAGCGCGAACGGCAAATCGATCAGGCCGTCCAGCAGCGTGCGACCCGGAAAACGATAGCGGGTGAGGATCCAGGCCATCAGCATGCCGAACACCGCGTTAAACAGGCTGGCGACGCCCGCCGCCAGCAGCGTGACTTTATAGGCCGCCACCACCTGCGGGTTGGAAATCACTTCCCAATACTGCGCCAGGCTCATCTGAGCCAACTGCATCACCAGCGCACTGAGCGGCAACAGCAGGATCAGGCAGGTATAAAACAGGCTGCTCCCCAGACTGAGGCCGAACCCAGGCAAAACCCGCTTGCTGGTCAACGTCAACATTACTTACGCCCTGCGGCTAACAGTTGATCCAACTCGCCACCGGTGGAGAAATGCGTTTTCATCACCTGCGGCCAGCCGCCAAACTGATCTTCCACCCGGAACAGCTTGGTCTCCGGGAACTGGCCCTTGGCCGCTGCCATCGCCTGCTTGTCGTAAACGCGATAGTAGTAGCTGGTGATCACCTGCTGGGCTGCCGGGCTGTAGAGATAATTCAGGTAGTCTTTGGCCGCCTGTTCGGTGCCGTTTCTTGCCACATTTTTATCTACCCAGGCCACCGGGAACTCCGCCAGAATATCGACCGGCGGCACAATCACTTCGTATTTGTCTTCACCATACTGCTTGCGAATATTGTTCACTTCCGACTCAAAGCTGATCAGCACGTCACCCAGACCCCGTTCCACGAAGGTGGTGGTCGCGCCACGGCCGCCGGTGTCAAACACCAGGACGTTTTTCAAAAAGCGGGTCATAAAGGCGCGGGTTTTGGTCTGATCGTTGCCATCTGCCTGGCTGGCAGCCCCCCAGGCGGCCAGATAGGTATAACGGCCGTTACCGGAGGTTTTCGGGTTCGGGAATACCAGCTTCACGTCGTCACGCACCAAATCGTTCCAGCTATGAATGCCTTTTGGATTGTCCTTGCGTACCAGGAAAGCCATGGTGGAATAGAAAGGTGAGCTGTTGTTCGGTAAACGTGTCTGCCAGTCGGCCGGGATCAGTTGGCCGCGATCGTGCAGGATCTGCACGTCGGTCACCTGGTTGTAGGTCACCACATCGGCGCGTAATCCTTGCAGGATCGCCAGCGCCTGCTTGGAAGAGCCAGCGTGGGATTGCTTGATGGTCAACTTGTCGCCCGGATGCTGCTGGTTCCACTGCTGTTCAAAGCCTGGGTTCAGCGCAGTAAACAATTCACGGGAAACGTCATAGGAGCTGTTCAGCAATTCGGTTGCCGATACGGTGCCGCTGGCTAACAGCGCCGCCGCCAGCCATCCTTTCAGTACGATATTTTTAACCCGCGTATGTTTCATTGTGCACCTTATAACTGAGTCAATCTGTCGGGCTTTCGCCCTGATGTTGACCAGTGTATTTATAACTAGGTGCGGAGCTGTAACGCTTTTATATACCGTTTAGTGATTTTCAAGCATCAAACGCTATAAGGCAGGAGCGGAGCGGCATGGCGGAGGGGGATATAAAACCGGAGCTGGCGTGGCCAACCCCGGTGGAGGAGTTAAAGCGACAGCAGACGCGTCAGTGATGGCGCAAAGTAATAGCTGCCGGTCACTGCACGGCTGAAACGCAGCATCGCATCGCGTTTGCCGTCCAGATCGCCAAACATGCTCAGCAGCTGTTTTTCGATGTTATGCAGGCGCGCGCAGTAGGCGATAAAATACAGCCCGTGCTTGCCGTTGGCGGTGCCGTAAGGCAGGCTCTGGCGCAGGATCTTCAGGCCCTTGCCGTCTTCTTTCAGATCGACACGGCTGACATGCGAGGTATCCGGACGCTGCTCCGGCGGCAACTCTTCGCTATCCTGCTTGGTGCGGCCGATAATCTGCTCTTGCTGCTCGGGGGTGAAACGTTGCCACTGACGCAGGTTGTGTTCGTAACGCTGCACCAGCACGTAGCTGCCGCCGGCATCTTCTTCGCCTTCGGCAATCACCGCCACTTCCGGACGTTGCTCGCCCTGCGGGTTTTCCGTGCCGTCGATAAAGCCGCTCAGGTCACGCTCTTCTACCCAGCGGAAACCGTGGGTTTCTTCTTCAATTTTGATGGCGTTGCCAAACGCCGCCAGTGCGGCCTGGGCCAGCGTGAAGTTAACGTCATGACGCAGGGATTGAATATGGATCAGCAGGTCGCGCTGGGTGGCCGGTGCCAGCCCTTTGCCGAGCGGGGTGAATGGCTTCAGCTCTTTGGCACCCTGGCCGCTGGACAGGTCATGCCAAACGTCGTAGCCAAAGGCGATCACCGCGCCCAAATGCGCATCGGGGAACTGCTGTTGCAGCTCGGTCAAGGTCTGGCAAAACTGCTTGCAGCCCTGGCGTAAATCGGCGAATTCGCCCTGCACGGTGGCTTCCATAAAAATGGCGAAACGGCAGTGTTCCAGCAAAATGCCGCTCTGAACCTGTGTCATTGTCGTTATCCTCTATAGCAGAATCGGGTAACAGTGGCCTGTTACGAATGCGCAGCATCATACCGCAAGCAAGGGTAATTGCCTTGCCCGAACGCAAAGAAAATAAGGATATCCGTCATGATGAGGGGAGCGGGGGCGCCGCGGATTGGGCGCCCAAAAAGAAAGGTTTACTGGGGTTTGGCGTGCCAGATGATCTTGCTGACCGTCCAGCTTTTCAGCGTGTCATCCGGTGGGATGATGTCCTGCGGACCGGCCCATTTACCGCTGAAGATGTAGGTGACGTACTTGCTCTGCTCCGCCACGCACTCCACCTTGCCGGCATCATCGCCGTCGGCCGGTTTACAGGCGCCGAACGCTTTGCTGTACAGATCGCTGAACGGCGTGCCGAGTTTGCTGCCCCACTCGGTTGCCACTTTGCTGTCCATCACGTCCACACGCTGCACGTGGCCCTTGGGTTCACCGGTGATCACCAGCTTCACGTCGTTGCCGTCCATCGCCTGATAGTAAGAAACAATCTGGCCCTGACTGGTGGCCATGCCGCCGCGCAGGCGGTAATCGCCATTCAACCCGTCGTTAATAGCGCTTTCCGACATTGGGGTACCTGCATTGAGTTCACCAACGCCCTTGGCACTGACCTCAAGACTGCTGCCAAACCAGTTAAGCGGTGACAGGCTCGACCAGGAGAAGTTGGACATCGTCGAACAGCCGGTCAGTAACAGCGGGAGCCCTAACAGCAGGGGGCGAATATTCATTTCTAACTCCTTAATATCAAGCGCGCTCGGCGTTTTGCTGCGTGTCAGCCTCTCATAACTGCCCACGCTTCGCCATCGGTTGCGAGCTTGGAGTGCGGAAAATAGGAAAAGTGCCGCAGCCGGCGGCAATTACCCCGCCTCGTCCTGCACGGCAAAGCAGGCTTTCAGGCGTTCATTCAGTAGCAGGTAGGCCAGTGCCAACGCATCAAGCAGCACCAGAACAACCTCCAGCGGCGGCTGATTGTCGGCCTGCTGCCACAGGCTGAACAGCGAACCACCCAGCGCCGCCAGTAGCGAGAGGCAAAGTACCCAACGCCAGGCTCGCCACAAGCGTGGCCACTGGTGACGGCGCGGGGCTAACAAAAATGCCAGTGCCGCCGGCAGCCCCAATATGATGCCGAACCAGAACCTTTGGGTATCCGGGTAAAACAGCTGCAGCAGCCCTTCCCCCTGCTGGCGTGAGGCACCGGCCATCACGAACAGGATCCAGGTGCGGGCCTGTAAAACCAGCACGCCCCAAAACCACAGCGGCAAACGCAGCGCGCCGTGATGATCGTAATCGTCGGGGGAAAAACGGGGTGGGAGTGGCTTCAACGTCGATTCCTTGCCAATTTCATTTGATTACTCCTTCAAATGGGAGCCCGATTTATAGTTTTCAATGCGCACGCTTAAGAACCCCTTAAGATTTTCATGCTTTACTTAACCCCATCAAACCAGCAGTCCTGATTGGCAGGGCTTTAATTCTCGATTGAGATAAGGAAGCTTCAAATGAAAAAATATACCCTGGCCGCATTAATCGCCCTGTGCAGCGCACCGGTTTTGGCACAGCAAGGTGGGTTCCTTGATCCTGCAGTACCGCAGACGCAAACGCAAAACACCCAGCAAGGCGGCTTCTCCGGCCCCAGCGCCGCGCTGACCACCGTAGACAAGGTTAAGTCGATGAGCGATGACACCTGGGTGATGCTGCAGGGCAACATTGAGCAGCGCGTCGGTGACGACACCTATACCTTCCGCGATGCCAGCGGCACCCTGACGGTAGAGATCGACAAAAAACGCTGGAACGGCCAGACCATCACCCCGAAAGATAAAGTGCAGTTGGAAGGGAAAGTGGATAAAGACTGGAGCAGTGTCGAAGTGGATGTGAAGAACATCAAAAAACTGCCGTAACCGGTAGCAAAGGGCGGTGAAGCTTCACCGCCCAAAGTGCCACTCAATATTCCTGATCTTCGATCAGTCGTTTGCCCAGGCTGGTGACGTTCTGGATTTCGTAACCGAGCTTTTCATACATCTCGATCACCGTATCGTTATCTTCCCGCACCATTAGTTGGATCTTCGGGCAACCGCGCGCAATCAGCTTCTTTTCGAGGCGGCTAATCAACGCATTGGCGATGCCCCGCCCACGATAATCCGGGTGTACCCCCAGATAATACGCCGAGCCACGATGGCCGTCGTAACCGCCCATCACTGAGCCCACCACTTCACCGCCCACTTCGGCGACCAGAAACAGATCCGGATCGTGATTCAATTTGCGCTCAATATCCATCTCAGGATCGTTCCACGGTCGCAGCAGATCGCAGCGCTCCCACAGGGTAATGATTTCTTCAAAGTCGTCTTGTCGAAATACGCGAATTTCCATCGATGTTCGCCGCTGTTAATTAAGATGTTTATCTGATTATCGCGTGATTACTCACTTACGCAATATCAAACTGTGATTTCCCCCCTCAATTATGTAGAAATCACCGGTAACACGAGTAATAAATGGACATAGTTATCAGGTCGATTAATGATTATCAATACGATATAACATCGCAAATTAGAATTTGTCGATGGAGCGTAGCGTTATGAAAAAGCAGGTTAAACAATTCCTCAATTTTAAGCCGCTTTCCGTTTCCCCCACGCGACGTCAATTACTGCTCTCCGGTCTGGCATTGGTGTTACTTGGCAGCAAAAGCCACACTGCCGAAGCCGAGTCTGGCGGCATGCTGCGTAACCAACATCCCAAACCGACCGCTAAACCTGCGCCTAAACCTTCCGGCAGCAAAAGGCTGGTGATGATCGACCCGGGTCATGGCGGTATCGACTCCGGCGCAGTCGGCAGTGAAGGCTCACAGGAAAAGCACGTGGTGCTGGAAATTGCCAACCACGTCCGCCGCATCCTGCACGAGCAGGAACATGTCGAAGTTCGCCTGACGCGGGAAGAGGACGAGTTTATTCCCTTGTTCCAGCGGGTGGAGATTGCCCACCAGCATCAGGCCGATCTGTTTATCTCGATTCATGCCGACGGCTTCACCAGCCCGGAAGCCTCGGGCGCGTCGGTGTTCGCCTTATCCAACCGCGGCGCCAGCAGCGCCATGGCGCGATACCTGTCCAAGCGCGAAAATGCTGCCGATGACGTGGCCGGCGGCAAGTATAAAAACCAGGACAACTATCTGCAGCAGGTGCTATTTGACCTGGTGCAGACTGACACCATCAACAACAGCCTGACACTCGGCCGCCATGTGCTTGGCCAGATCCGTCCGGTGCACCACCTGCACAGCAACAGCACGGAACAGGCAGCCTTCGCGGTGCTGAAATCCCCGTCGATCCCGTCGGTGTTGGTCGAAACCTCGTTCATTACCAACCCGGCCGAAGAGCGCTTGCTGGGCACCACCGCATTCCGCGAAAAAATCGCCCGCGCCATTGCCGATGGGGTGATCAGCTTCTTCAGCTATTACGATACCCACCAACGAAAACCCGGCTGATACTGCCAGCCGCCGTGAATAAAGGTATACTCTGCGGCTTGTTCAGTCAGACGCTGTGAATTATTCCGTATGAGTTTATCGACCATCGCAGAAGTAAAATCCTTCCTGCTGGCGCTGCAGGACCGCATCTGCAGCCAGTTGGCCCAGGCCGACGGCGGCGCCGTTTTCAACGAAGACCGCTGGACGCGCGAAGAAGGCGGCGGTGGCCGCAGCCGGGTGTTGACCGACGGCGCGGTGTTCGAACAGGCGGGCGTCAATTTTTCACACGTCTCCGGTGCCACCCTGCCCGCTTCCGCTACTGCGCATCGCCCCGAACTGGCCGGACGCAGCTTCCAGGCGATGGGCGTTTCGCTGGTGATCCATCCGCGCAGCCCCTACATTCCCACCAGCCACGCCAACGTACGCTTTTTCATTGCGGAAAAGCCGGGTGAAGAACCGGTGTGGTGGTTTGGCGGCGGTTTTGACCTGACGCCGTTCTATGGCTTTGAAGAAGACGCCGTTCACTGGCACCGCACCGCCGAGCAGCTGTGTGCGCCCTTCGGTGAACAGGTCTATCCCAAATACAAAAAGTGGTGCGACGACTATTTCTTTATCAAGCACCGCAACGAGGCACGCGGCATCGGCGGCCTGTTCTTTGACGATCTGAACACCCCGGACTTCGCCACCTGCTTCGCGTTTACCCAGGCGGTGGGCGAAGGCTTCCTCGAGGCCTATCTGCCGATCGTAGAGAAACGCAAGGCGCTGAGCTGGGGCGATCACGAACGTCAGTTCCAACTGTATCGCCGTGGACGCTATGTGGAATTCAATTTGGTCTGGGATCGGGGTACGCTGTTTGGCCTGCAAACCGGTGGCCGTACCGAATCCATCCTGATGTCGATGCCGCCGCTGGTACGCTGGGAATACAACTATCAACCGGCAGAAGACAGCCCGGAAGCGGCGTTGTACCGTGATTTCCTGCCGGTGCGCGATTGGCTGAAGGAGCCAGAATGATGCAGATTTGGGTTGATGCGGACGCCTGTCCGAACGTAATCAAGGAAGTGCTGTTCCGGGCGGCAGAGCGTACTGCGATGTCGGTGACGCTGGTGGCGAACCAGCCACTGAGAACGCCGCCGTCAAAACACATCCACACCCTGCAGGTGCCGGCCGGCTTTGACGTGGCGGATAACGAAATCGTACGCCGCTGCGAGAAAGGCGATCTGGTGATCACCGCCGATATCCCGCTGGCGGCAGAGGTAATAGAAAAAGGGGCGGTGGCGCTGAACCCACGCGGTGAACGTTACACCCCGGACACCATTCGTGAACGCCTGAATATGCGTGACTTTATGGACACCCTGCGCTCCAGCGGTATCCAGACCGGCGGGCCGAATACGCTGAACCAGCGCGACCGTCAGCAGTTTGCCAACGAGTTGGACAAGTGGCTGCAGCAGGCCAAACGGGCGCAGTAACTGCGCCCGCATTGCGCTTAGAATCGCACCTCCCCGCCGAAGATATAGGTTCGGCCGCGGGCGGTGTTGGTCGGTGAGAAATCCTGCGACTGCGACGGCATCGCGTTCATCTTGTTCAATGCATCGGAATAGTCTTTGTCCATCAGGTTCTGCACGCTGAATTTCAACAGCAGATTGCGGTTGAATTGATAGGTGCTGTACAGGTCGATAACGGTCGGAATATGCGGCGCAGGCTCTTTCAGCAACTGCTCATTCTCATCGACGTTAGAATCGGGAGAGAGGCGCACAGCCTTGCCGGTGTATTTCACCAACCCGCCCAACGTCAATTTCTCATCCAGCAAACGCACCCCCGTATCTAGCGTAAAGTACAACTCCGGTAACTCGCTAATGTCACCGGCACCAAACACATTGCTGGCCTGATTGGTCGGCTGGCTGGTGTGCTCCTTGCTCAAAGACAGTTTGGTGTAGGCGAAACCGGCGTCGTACATCGCCTCTACTTCTACCCCACGCGACCTGACTGGCTCGTAAGAGTTGCTGTACATAGTCATGGCGACATTCACATCGGCGTTATCCCATTCCTCCTGACTAGTCTGGGCACGATTACATTTTTGGCGATTGCTGCACACCATGTAGCTCTGGCTGGAAATGTAATTTTTGATTTTCGATTCAAAATACACCGCCTTGAGCTGGAAACTGTCCTGTTTAAACAGCAGGTCATGCGCATTGGCGTTAAAACCCGCCTGATAGGTTTCTGCCGTTTCCCCCTTAAGGAACGGGTTCATCGACTGCCCACCGCTGTTGGCGAAGAACACTTCCTGAATATTCGGTCCACGCATGGATTTATTGTAGCTGACGAACGGCTGCAACCACGGCGTTACCTGCGCGGACAACATCACCGCCGGGTTAAAGCCATGCTCTTTCAAATTGATGTTACTGGCCCCCTGCGGGAAGCAGGCGACGCGCTCATCGCAGGCGGGTTTATAGCCGGAGATATCATAGGCGCTATAGTTCAGGTCAAAGTTACCTTGCCAAATGCCGTAATTAAGCTGCAGCCCGCTGTAAATACTGGCAATGTTTTGTTTGCCGGCAATGCCGACCGGCGAGCTTTCCGCCTGGCCCTCGTCTGTCACCAGACCGGAGGCGCGCTTCTTGTATTCGTTGTGAATCAGCTTGCCACCGTAGCTGAAGGCAAAATCAACCTCCTGCAGGCTGAAACGGCTGGTATTGTTCACATCCACCGCGTCGGAGATATTTTTTGCGGTGCTGTCGCTAAAGCCCGCCATATTGTCGGACATAAACTTCTGCTCACCCCGGCTGGTACTGGCCGTCAGATTAAAGTCAATCAGCTCTGAATACGGGGCGTAATGATATTTAATATAAAAGTCATTACTGTCGATATGGCGGCGGGTGATCTTATTTTGATAAGTTCTGGCTGACAGTTCAATGCTATTAAAGGCGTCAGGTTTAATATCCACTTTGAATAGCTGAGATTTAGGATTCTGGCGATAGGTTTTATCGACATTAAACTCTTCACTGTCAAACCCTGAGCCGTTCTTATAATTAGAGGTGATGGAGCTGCCGCTGATAGCTGCCATGGCCCCCAGGCTGCCCCCCTCACCGAAAGCGCTAGTCTTTCCGCCCACGGCAATCATACCGCTACGGCCAATGCCGTTATTCCCAACAGAAAACCTGGTGCGCACGCCGAAGGGGTTATCCGAAAACACCACGTCATCCACACCAATAGTGCGGAAGTTGGCGCTGCCCGCCAATGCATTAACACCGGCGGAACCCGTCGCATTACCGCGTGCCACATCAACGCCGACGATAAAGTTAGGATCGATCAACGCGCCAAACTGACTGGTGGGCAGACCACCATGCGCGGCGTCACTCGGTGAACTGCCGTAATAGTTCTGGGTAATGCCATCGACCATGGTGTTTACACGACCAAAGCCACTCATGCCGCGGATATTGACGCTGACCGAACCCTGGCCTGGATCGATCTGAGTATAGGTGCCCGGCATGCTGCGCAGAATGCTGTCCACCGACTCCAGATTCTTATTTTCCCCGCGCGAACTGAAGGCGCCGGGCTTTTCCAGCGCCTCTTTTTCACTGCTGTTGCTGCTGTCTGCCGCCGAAACATTCAATGGGCTGAAAACCACCTTGCCCTTGCTACCCTCTGCCCCACTCTGCGCAGCCGTCGCCGCCCCGCTCAGTGCTATTCCTGCACCGATCAGGCTTACTATTAATTTAATTTTCATATATCCCCAGAAATTGCCAAAAAGGTTTGATGGCCGACAATGCCCAGCAAAAAGTCCGCCGAAATCGACGGTAAATTTATTTTTTATAGTTTTAATAAACCGTCGGGTTTATTACCCGACGGTGGTAATGGTTATTGCTGTGTTTTCTGATCCATCGCCATAATAAAGCTGTACTCCAGCGCGTTATTTTCCAGCCGTGTCAGACGGCCTGATTTTCCGCCGTGGCCGGCCGTCATATCGGTCGCCAGCAGCAACAGTGAATCGCCCTGTTTAAAGCGACGCAGTTTGGCCACCCATTTGGCCGGTTCCCAATATTGCACCTGCGAGTCATACAGGCCGCTGGTGACCAGCAGGTTCGGATAGGCCTGCTTACGCACGTTGTCATAGGGGCTATAGGACTTCATCAACGCATAGGCCTGCGCTTGATTCGGGTTGCCCCACTCCTCGTATTCACCGACCGTCAGCGGAATGCTGTCGTCCAGCATGGTGGTCAGCACATCAACGAAAGGCACCTGCGCCACCACCGCGTTATACAACTGCGGTGCCTGATTGATCACCGCTCCCATCAGCAGCCCACCGGCGCTGCCGCCCATGGCGTAAATGCGGCCCGGCTGACCATAACCCTGTTGGATTAATGCCTGGGTGGCATCGATAAAGTCGTTGAAGGTATTCGGCTTATGGGTCAACTTACCCTGTTGGTACCAGTTCTGCCCCAGTTCACCGCCACCACGCACGTGGATCAGCGCATAAACGAAACCGCGATCCAGCAAACTAATGCGGTTAGCGCTGAAGGCCGGATCCATGCTCATGCCGTAAGCACCATAACCGTATACCAGCAGCGGGCTGTGCCTCGGTTTGAACATTGCTTTGTTGTAGACCAGCGAGACCGGCACCTTCACACCGTCACGCGCGTTAATCCACACCCGCTCACTGTGGTACTGGCTGGGATCCACCCCCTTCACTTCCTGCTGTTTCAGCAGGGTGCGCTCGCCTTTATTAAGATCCCATTGGTAAGTCCGGGTCGGAGTGGTCATCGCCGAATAGCCGTAGCGCAACTGCGGGTTATCCGGATCGGGGTTATAACCCAGCCAGGCCATATAGCTGGCGTCATCGAACGGAATACTGCGCCGAGTTTTACCGTCCCAACTGATTTGCCGCAGTTGCACCAAACCCTCGCCACGTTCCTTCACCACCAGCCAGTCGCGGAACAGGGTGAAGCCTTCCACCTCGTTCTTTTCCTGCGGCGCTATCAGCGTCTGCCACGGCTTATCGACCGCCGCGGTGTGATACAAGCCAAAATGCGGGCTCTGGTGGTTGGAGCGCAAATAGAACTCACCGCGATAGTGATCCAAATAATACTCGAGGCCGTTCTTGCGTGCGGCAAACAACACCGGAGTGTTCAGCGGCTGATTAGCGTCGATCAGTCGCGCCTCCGAGGTGGTATTGCCGCTGATGCTAATAATGACGTAGTCACGTGAGGAAGATCGGCCCAGGCTCAGATAAAACCCTCCGTCATTCTCCTGATACACCAGCTTATCATCCGCGACCGGCGTACCGGATTGATGACGATAAACCTGATACGGCAGCAAGGTCTGCGGGTGGTTGCGGATATAGAACAGCGTCTTGCCATCGTTGGCCCACGCCATATCACCGGAGGTATTTTCAATCACTTCCGGCGACCATTTTCCACTATCGATATCCTGCAATGAGATACGGTACTGCCTGCGCCCCTGCAAATCTTCGGCGATCGCCATCTGCCGATTATCCTGGCTGATCTCCAACCCGGCCAGACGATAATAATCCTGGCCCATGGCGCGCTGATTAGCGTCCAGCAAGGTTTGCCATGGCGCATCGGCCGTCAGAGCCTGGCGTTGATACAGGGCAAAATCTTTACCCACCGCATAGCTTTCCTGATAGCGATAACCGTTAAGCTGATAAGGCACCGAGCGATCTTCCGGGCTCATACGGCCCAACATTTCCTGATACAGCGTATCGCGCAGTTTTTTATACGGCTGCATCATCTGTTCGGTATAACGGTTTTCCGCCTTCAGATAATTCAGCATTTTTTTATTCTGGCGGCTGTCGTCACGCAGCCAATAATAATCATCCACCCGGATTTCCCCCTGGGCAGTTAATGGATGCGGGATAATCTCAGCGCTGGGTGCCAATGCTTCCGCCCGGGCTACCTGCCCCAATAAACTCAATGAAATCGCTGCATAGGCGGCCGTACGCCAACGACGACGAACCGACAGAAATGGATGTTTCATAATCCCTCACGATGGTTTGGCATAAGCAATCCCGCCCCTGGTTTAGATAAACCAAGGAGGCTGCTCACGGAATAAATTATTTGCTGGCGTTCAATGCAGCCAGATTAAAATCAATCGGCATCGTCACCTGTACATTACCCTGCCGCAGCAGCTCGCCCGGTGGTAGTGGCAGCGGCTGTGCCCGCATCACCACCGCTAACGCCTCCCGATCCAGCGAGGCCGTGCCCGACGGGGCGTGCAATGTCAGATCGAAAACCCGCCCCTGAGCATCCACAGAAAAAGACACCTGCGGCATACCGCTACGGCGGCGACGTTGCGCATCCGGCGGATAACGTTTGTTGCGGTTTAGCATTCCCTTCACCTGGCTCTCCCACGACAGCTTGGCCTGCACACTGCTTGCGGAATCGCTGTTCAGCGGCGCTGCCGTCTGCCGGGAGATATTCAGCGCTTTTGGTGCCGCGGCACTGGAGGCGGCGGCACGTTTGGCCTCTTTCGCCTGATCTTCCGGCTTCGGCTGAGCTTTCTGCGGTGGCCGGTGTTCGGTCCGCTTTTTCTCAGCCACGCTAATTTTGGTCTTTTCAGCCCGCGCCAACTTCGGCAAGTCCGGCTCTTCCTGCTGTTCGGCCGGTTGTGCCGCTGCGGACTCCGCCTGTTGCACGCCCAACGGCAGCGGCCTGGGGCTATCCGGCGCCTCAATCTGCGCAGCCCAACTCATCATCACCGCCGGTGGTGGCAACTGCATCGGCGGCAACGACGAAGACGGCCAGTAAAACAACAGCACCAGAGCCGCATGTGCCGCTATTGCACACAAAAAGCCGCGAGCCCAACGCGGCTGCGGCAAAGCGACGGTCGGGTAAGATAAAGACTGACTTAACATAGGGAGATTAGACTATTTAATTACGAATGATTTTAGATCTCATTTGCTAATGATAATCATTTGTAATTTGTATTAACAGTTCTTTTCACTGTCTTAACCTAATCATTTAACCTCAGGGGCTACCGCAGGGGTAACCCACAGGTAATCCGCCACCTGCTTATCGACCTGAACGCCGGGTTCCGCCAGCATCAACACGGTCGGCATCGCCTTCGGTTGCAGATCCTCTACGTGCAGCGGTACCCCCACCGACTTGGCAGCATGGTAGCCACCGGCAATCAGCAGCGCCGGGGTCGGGGCCGCCAGCAGACGTTCAGCCATGCGCCGGTCACGTTGCTGCTGGATCGCCAGCATCGCATGCAGCTGCTGAGGTTCAATCTTCCCACCGTGCGAAGTACGGATAGTTTCTTCCAGCGCCTTTTGCACCACCAGACGCACCGACAGTTGGCCCTGCGGGAAAGTCGGCTGCTGATAAAACGCCATGATCTCATCGCGATCCAGGTTGGCCGACCACAGCGGGTACGGTGCGCGCATCGCCGCCATCGTCAAATCACCGTACAGCGACCATTTCCAGCCTGGCTGCCAGTCAATCAACTCCGCCACACGGCTGTCGCGTACCGCCGGACTGCCCTGCAGCCAGTGCTTCACCTGATCTACCTTGGCCTGCTGATTCGGGTTAATCATCTCCATCAGCACGCTGCCCTGCGGCCGTTGCTGCGGCAGGTTTTGCACCAGCCACCGTTCAATCTGGTGGTGATACGGATTGTCATGTTTTTCCCCAACGATAACCCGTGGCTGAGCGGCCAAACGGGTCAGCAGTTGGTCAGGCGTCAGGGTTTTCCCCGTGTGCAAGTCGGTTACTTTCCCCAGACTGTCGAGGGTATTTTTCGGCGAGGAAACCGGAGCCTGACTACAGGCACCCAGTGCCAGCGCGGCCAATAAAATCAAAAATCTCATGATGCAGCCCTGTAATAAAAAGTGGCAACATTATAGATAATAATTATCATTTGCATATAGAAAGCAACCTGTCCTGAGACGTCGATAACTATTTTTTTACTTTATGGTTTCCGCTCCCGCATTGATTTCATGAAGTATTGCGGGTATAACCAATAGCCACTTAGCAGCCCAGACGTCTATACGGACAAGAAATTATGCACTCAGCCGTTCCCACCGAAGGACAGTTCAAACGCACCATGAAAGCCCGGCATCTGGTGATGCTGTCGCTAGGCGGTGTGATTGGCACCGGACTGTTCTTCAACACCGGTTATATCATTTCCACCACCGGCGCTCTCGGCACCCTGCTGGCCTACTTGATCGGCGCGCTGGTGGTCTATCTGGTGATGCTGTGTCTGGGGGAACTGTCGGTGGCGATGCCGGAAACCGGTGCCTTCCACGTCTATGCTTCACGTTATCTTGGTCCGGCCACCGGTTACACCGTCGCCTGGCTATACTGGCTGACCTGGACGGTTGCATTGGGCTCCAGCCTGACCGCCGCCGGTTTCTGCATGCAGTATTGGTTCCCACAATCACCGGTGTGGCTGTGGTGTTTGATCTTCTGCGCAGCTATTTTCCTGCTCAACGTGGTCACCACCCGCTTCTTTGCTGAAAGCGAATTCTGGTTCTCACTGATCAAGGTGGTCACTATTCTGGCGTTTATCATTCTCGGCGGTGCGGCGATGTTCGGCCTGCTGCCGATGAAAGACGGCACCCCGGCCCCCTTCCTGCATAACCTGACTGCTTCCGGCTGGCTGCCGAACGGCACCTTGCCAATCCTGATGACCATGGTGGCGGTGAACTTCGCTTTCTCCGGTACTGAGTTGATCGGCATTGCCGCCGGCGAAACCGAGAACCCGGAAAAGGTGGTGCCCTGGGCGATACGGACCACGGTGATCCGTCTGATGCTGTTCTTTATCGGCACGGTATTTATTTTGGCGGCGCTGATCCCGATGGATCAGGCCGGCATTGTCAAAAGCCCGTTTGTGCTGGTGTTTGAACGTATCGGCGTACCCTATGCCGCCGATATCTTTAATTTCGTGATCCTGACCGCCATTCTGTCGGCGGCCAACTCGGGCCTGTACGCTTCGGGTCGCATGCTGTGGTCGCTGGCCAACCAGCGTACTCTGCCGGCCTATTTCTCCCGCGTGAATAAACGCGGCATTCCGATTAATGCGCTGACCTTCAGCATGCTCGGCGGCGTACTGGCACTGCTGACCAGCGTGATCGCTCCAGACACGGTGTTCGTGGCGCTGTCCGCGATTTCCGGCTTTGCGGTGGTGGTGGTCTGGTTGAGCATCTGTGCCTCGCACTTCGCTTTCCGCCGTCATTATGTCCGCAGCGGCCAGCCGATCTCCGGCCTGAAATACCGAGCGCCGGGGTATCCGCTCACACCGATTGTCGGTTTCGCCCTGTGCCTGTTGGCTTGTATCGGGCTGGCGTTCGATCCCGAGCAGCGTATCGCGCTTTACTGCGGCCTGCCGTTTGTCGCCCTGTGCTACATCGCCTATTACCTGACCCGCCGTGCCGGGCAAAAAACCACTCTGGGAGAGAATCATGTCGGTTAATAACCCCGTAGCCCCCCTCTTGGCCGCTAACGGCACGCTGATTTTAGACGGCGCGCTGGCTACCGAACTGGAAGCGCGCGGCTGTGACCTCAGCGACTCGCTGTGGTCGGCAAAAGTGCTGATTGAAAACCCTGAGCTGATTTATCAGGTGCACCTCGATTATTTCGAAGCAGGAGCACAGTGTGCCATCACCGCCAGCTATCAGGCCACGCCACAAGGCTTTTTACGCCGGGGTCTGGATCAAGCACAGTCACTGGCGCTGATTGCCAAAAGCGTGCAACTGGCGCAGCAGGCACGCAGTGACTACCTGGCGCAGCATCCGCAAGCTGCCCCCCTGCTGGTTGCCGGCTCGGTGGGGCCGTATGGCGCTTATCTGGCCGATGGGTCTGAATATCGCGGCGATTACTCACTGCCGCAGGAAGAGATGATCGCCTTCCACCGCCCACGTATCCAGGCGTTAGCCGAAGCCGGGGTGGATTTACTGGCTTGCGAAACCCTGCCGTCCTTCAGCGAACTGCAGGCGTTGCTGACGTTATTACAAGAATTCCCGACGCTCGGTGCCTGGTTCGCTTTCACCCTGCGCGACAGCCAGCACCTCAGCGACGGGACACCGCTGACCGAGGTCATGGCACTGCTACACGCCAATCCACAGGTGCTGGCCATCGGCATTAACTGTATTGCGCTGGAAAATGTGGCCCCGGCACTGCAACAGTTTGCCGCCCTGGCTGACAAGCCGCTGCTGGTCTATCCGAACTCCGGTGAACACTACGACGCGGTGAGCAAAACCTGGCATGCCTGCGGCGGTGCACACGGCAGCCTGATTGATCAAATTGGCGAGTGGCAAGGCATCGGTGCACGACTGATTGGTGGCTGCTGCCGCACTACGCCGCAGGATATCCGTCAGATCGCGGCCAGCTGCAAGGCATAAAAAAACCCCCTGCGCCGAGGGCGTCAGGGGGTGGTTTATCGCTAAAGGCTTATAGCGGCGTGGTCTGCGCTTCTACCACGGCCAGCGCCACCATGTTGACGATACGGCGTACCGAGGCGATTGGCGTCAGGATGTGTACCGGTTTCGATACCCCCATCAGCACCGGCCCTACGGTGACCCCTTCGGAAGAGGAGACGCGCAGCAGGTTGTAGCTGATGCGCGCCGCTTCCATATTCGGCATGATCAACACGTTGGCCGCCCCTTTCAGCGGGCTGTCCGGCATCAGATCATTACGAATGCTCTCTACCAGCGCGGCATCGCCGTGCATCTCACCGTCAATTTCCAGTTCCGGCGCCATCTTGTTCACCAGCTCCAGCGTTTTGCGCATCTTGCAGGCCGCCGGGTTATCGGAAGAGCCAAAGCTGGAATGGGACAGCAGCGCCACTTTCGGCTCAATACCGAAGCGGCGCACGGTTTCCGCCGCCATCAGGGTGATTTCTGCCAGTTGTTCCGGGGTAGGATCGTCATTGACATAGGTGTCGGCAATAAAGGTGTTACCGCTTGGCAGCAGCAGCGCATTCATCGCCCCGGCGACGTGTGCCCCCTCGCGGAAGCCAAACACTTTCTCAACCACGTCGTAATGCTCATGATAGCTGCCGATGGTGCCGCAAATCATCGCATCCGCTTCACCGCGATGCAGCATGATGGCGGCAATCAGCGTCGGGTTACCGATCACCGCACGGCGCGCCTGCTCCTGCGATACACCGCGGCGTTTCATGATCTGGTAATACTCGCCCCAGTATTCGTTGAAACGCGGATCGGACTCGTTGTTCACCACTTCAAAGTCTTTACCTGCCGTCAGTTGCAGGCCGAGTTTTTTCAGGCGCATTTCAATCACGCTCGGACGACCGACCAGGATTGGATAGGCCAGCCCCTGCGACACCAGTTCCTGAGTCGCATGCAGTACCCTTTCTTCCTCGCCTTCCGCCATCACCACGCGCTTCATTTCTTTCTTCGCCTGGGAGAAAATCGGCTTCATGAACAGATTGGTTTTGTAGACGAATTCGGACAGTTTTTCGACGTAGGCGTCAAAGTCTTCGATCGGACGCGTCGCCACGCCGGACTCCATCGCCGCCTTGGCGACCGCCGGAGCAATTTTAACAATCAGACGCGGGTCGAAAGGTTTTGGAATGATGTATTCAGGGCCAAATGACAGGTCCTGATCGCCATAGGCCGAAGCCACTACGTCGCTCTGCTCAGCCAGTGCCAGATCGGCAATCGCATGTACACAGGCCAGCTTCATTTCTTCGTTGATGGTGGTTGCGCCCACGTCCAGCGCGCCACGGAAGATGAACGGGAAGCACAATACGTTGTTCACCTGGTTCGGGTAGTCGGAACGGCCGGTACAGATAATGGCGTCCGGACGCACGGCTTTCGCCAGCGGCGGCAAGATCTCCGGTTCCGGGTTGGCCAGCGCCATGATCAGCGGATCCTTGGCCATGGTTTTCACCATATCCTGGGTCAGTACGCCCGGGCCGGAACAGCCGAGGAAGATATCGGCATCGGGGATCGCGTCCCCCAGCGTCCGCTGGCCGTTATCTTCAATGGCGTAGGCCGCCTTGGTCTGCTCCATGTTGGCGTCGCGACCTTTGTAGATCACCCCTTTGGAATCGCAGACGGTAATGTTCTGCTGACGCAACCCCAGCGCCACCAGCAGGTTTAAACAGGCGATCGACGCGGCACCGGCACCGGAAACCACCAGTCGCACGTCGGAAATATTCTTTTTCACTACCCGCAGGCCGTTCAGCACTGCGGCGGTGGTGATAATGGCGGTACCGTGCTGATCGTCATGAAACACCGGGATCTTCATACGTTCACGCAGTTTCTGCTCGATGTAGAAACACTCCGGCGCTTTGATGTCTTCCAGGTTGATGCCACCGAAGGTGGGCTCCAGCGAGGCAATGATGTCGATCAGCTTGTCAGGGTTTAGCTCATCCACTTCGATATCGAACACGTCGATACCGGAAAATTTCTTGAACAGGACGCCTTTCCCTTCCATTACCGGCTTACCGGCCAATGCGCCGATATTGCCCAGCCCGAGCACTGCCGTGCCGTTGGAAATCACCGCCACCAGGTTGCCACGCGCGGTGTACTTGTAGGCCGCCAGCGGATCGGCAGCGATTTCCAGACAAGGGGCTGCGACGCCCGGCGAGTAGGCCAGCGCCAGATCGCGTTGCGTTGCCAGCGGTTTGGTTGGAGAGACCTGGATCTTCCCTGGGACCGGATACTGGTGAAAATCAAGCGCACTCTGTTTGAGCTGTTCGTCCATTATGGGTTCCTATGCTTTTTGCTTTTATGTTGAGGTAAGACTTGTAAGGCTAGACCAGTATAGTGAGAGAAACGTCACAAACTTTGAACCGGGCCATAACCTTGATCGAAATAGTTTTTTAAAAGTAAAAAAAGAAGTACCACAGGACGGAAAAGAAAAACACTGCCGTCAGTGCGACGCTAGTGAGTTTGATAACAAAGTTGTTTTTTAGCTCGAGATACCCGGGCCTAGCGCACCGAGGGGCGCTCCGGCAGCCAAGGCTGCTACGACCCCTTCGGCACGCTCTCCCTAATATCGGACATTATCAGTAGCCTGAGTGCCGTCAGTTCGACGGCAGTTGGGCACGCCAGACGTTGAGCGTTGACACCCGGCCGGCGCAAATTTGTAACGAGGTTTGTAGTGCCAGGGTGTAACTCAACGCGTCACCCCAGGTACTGCCCAATAACTGCGGCTGCTCGCACGGGGTAAACACCGACTCAGGGGGCAACAGCACCACCGGCACTGCTACCTGTGGCGGTTGGGCGCAGGAGCTCAATAACAGCATCAGGCATAGGCTGCCCAGCGCAGGCGTCATTTTTGATCGCTTCACGGTATTTCCTCTGATAAACGTCGCTTTGCTGACGCAACTGCTGCTCCTGCTGCTGCTGGGCCGCCATCAGCGCCCGGTTCTGTGCATCCTGAGTTTGCAACGTGGCAATCAACCCTGCCTGCTGCGCCAGGGTCTTTTGCTGTTCACCCGCCTGTTGCTGCACCAACTCCAGCCGGTGCGACAACAGCGAGCTATAGCCGCCAAGGCAGATGGCTGCCACCAACAACAGCAGCCATCCCCCCTGCACCAGCCGGCTCAGCAAGCCGCTCATGCCGGATAATCCCTGAAGGAAAGCTGGAAGTGCGGCCCGTCCTTCAGCGTTTTCCATTCCCCGCCCCACTCAACGCTGACGGCACATTCGCGTGCCGCGCGGCGTACTGCTACGGCAATTTGCGCGTAGTAATCCCATTCCCAGGACACCACGCCCGCCGGCATCGCCACCACGTCCACCGCATGGCCGGTCAAATGACGGCTTTTCAGCGTCTGGCTTTGACCGCCACGCACCAGATCACGCTGACGAGCCATAGTGCGCAGCCCCTCGGTAATGGAAAACGGCACCAATGAGTAGTGCAGCGCCAGCCTTATCACCCGCACCAGATCCGGATGAACGCCGATTAAATTCGCCTCGCTGCGTGCGGTAAACTGAATGTCCTCAATTTCATTTATCATTTTTAAACCCCGTCTTTTTTCCAATGATTTTTTTAATTAATGCGCTGATATAATCTGCCCCAAGAAAACCAATCAGCACGCTGGCAAGATTCGCCCACTTTAATTCCAACCCGGTCAGCGCCAACGCGTCGCGCACCGTCCAGGCCAATAATGCACACATGCCTGCATTTAATAATCGGCGCCGCATACCTACGTTGCGGTAGGCGCCATGTAATAGCGCCATGATGCCCGCCAAAATGGCATTCATCACCGGCTGGAGATATTCACATGCTCTCTGGATAATTAAGCCAACAGCGTCTGGCTCTAAGCTGGACATAGCTACACTCCTATTTTATTTTAATAAACTGCCCATCACGGCCGGTGGGATATCGGTACCATCAGAATCTAGTTAAGGATGCTATAACAAAGCAAATGAATAAATATAGCCTCTAAGGTCAAATTGATTCATGCTCAGCCATAGCACAACAAGCTCAGGTAAATAACAGGGTGCATTGATAAAAAATTCATCTTTACTGTGATTTATTTCGACTTCTCTTTATCAGAAAAATAAACATTAATAGCGGCGAGAGAATGGCTCTCAATAACAAAAAAACTCAACCCTGGAGAAATATCATGTCCGAACGTAAAGCCGTTATTGGTTATTATTTCATTCCAACCAACCAAATTAATAACTATACCGAGTCTGATACTTCAATTGTGCCCTTCCCAGTGTCAAACATCACACCGGCCAAGGCCAAACAACTGACCCACATTAATTTCTCGTTCCTCGACATTAACAGCAATCTGGAATGCGCTTGGGATCCGGCCACTAACGACACCAAGGCGCGCGACGTGGTCGGCCGGTTAACCGCGCTGAAAGCTCACAACCCCAACCTGCGCATTATGTTCTCCATCGGCGGCTGGTATTACTCCAACGATCTGGGGGTTTCCCATGCCAACTATGTCAATGCGGTAAAAACCCCGGCGGCGCGTACCAAATTTGCGCAATCCTGTGTACGTATCATGAAAGACTACGGCTTTGACGGCGTGGACATTGACTGGGAATACCCACAGAGCAGCGAAGTAGATGGCTTTGTCGCCGCGCTGCAGGAAATCCGTACCCTGTTGAACCAGCAGACTCAGGCCGACGGCCGCCAGGCACTGCCTTACCAGTTGACCATTGCCGGCGCCGGTGGCGCTTTCTTCCTGTCCCGTTACTACAGCAAGCTGCCGCAGATCGTCGCCTCGCTCGATTACATCAACCTGATGACCTACGATCTGGCCGGCCCATGGGAAAAGATCACCAACCATCAGGCGGGATTATTCGGCGACAGCGCCGGGCCAACCTTCTATAACGCGCTACGTGAAGCCAACCTGGGCTGGAGCTGGGAAGAACTGACCCGCGCCTTCCCCAGCCCATTCAGCCTGACGGTGGACGCCGCAGTACAACAGCACCTGATGCTGGAAGGCGTGCCGAGCCACAAAATTGTCATGGGTGTGCCGTTCTATGGCCGTGCGTTCAAGGGCGTCAGCGGCAGCAACGGCGGCCAGTACAGCAGCCATAGCACACCGGGCGAAGATCCTTTCCCGGGCACCGACTATTGGTTGGTGGGTTGTGAAGAGTGTGTCCGCGACAAGGATCCGCGCATTGCCTCCTACCGCCAACTGGAACAGATGCTTTTGGGCAACTACGGCTATCAGCGCCTGTGGAACGACAAGACCAAAACGCCGTACCTGTATCACGCGGCCAATGGCCTGTTCGTCACCTATGACGACGTCGAAAGCTTCAAATACAAGGCGAAGTACATCAAGCAGCAGCAGTTGGGCGGCGTGATGTTCTGGCACCTGGGCCAGGATAACCGTAACGGGGACCTGCTGGCGTCGCTGGACCGCTATTTCAACGCGACGGACTACGATGACAGCCAACTGGATATGGGCACAGGCCTGCGTTATACCGGCGTTGGCCCGGGTAATTTGCCGATCATGAGTGCCCCGGCCTACGTTGCCGGTACCACCTATAACCAGGGGGCGTTGGTGTCTTATCTGGGCTACGTCTGGCAGACCAAGTGGGGCTACATCACGTCGGTGCCCGGCTCCGACACCGCCTGGCTGAAAGTGGGCCGCGTGGCGTAACGGCAGGTCGCAGCATAAAAAAACCCCGGGGCCGATGGCAACGGGGTTCTTACTGCATTAAACGTTTAATTTTCGCATCCCTTCGTGGCTACTCCTTCAGTTGTTACACCAAGGGTAACCCCCATCACGTATGACTTCGCGTCCCATCAGGCTAAAAACGTCGCTTTTGCGCGTCAGCCGCTCATGCCACCAGGTAAACCCGGCCCCCTTGCTGGCCGGATGCCAGGCCAGCCAAATCATTTCGTCACCTTTTTGCATATCAACCGGCACCGTCACCAGTTCGCCGCTCGCCAGCTCTTTTTCTATCAGTGCCGGTGGCAGGAAGCCGTGGCCAATGCCGCGCTTCAACAACGCCAGCTTACTTTCGACGTCGCACACCACCAGTTGGCGCTGCAACGGCATGGTGCCGTGGTTACGCTTGGGCAGCTCGTGGCTGCTGTCGGCAATCACCACCACGATATCGTTCAACCGCTGGTTTTTATCCACCGGCTTTTTCTGCGCCGCAAAGGGATGCGAAGGTGAAACGCACAGCACAAAATTCAGCTTGCCGAGCATCAGCGTCTTGGCCTGTACGCTGTCCGGGATCTGGCCGATGGCGATAATCAAATCAGCCCGGTTGTTCTTCAGCGCATCCCAGGTGCCATTCAGCGCTTCACGCTGTACGGAAATGTTGGCATTCGGACTGTGCCCAATATAGTCGCGGATATCCTGGGTGATAGTTTCCAACGGAAAGAAATTATCGACGACGATGCGGATATTATTATCGAGTTTTGGGATGTTTCTTACCCTACTCTCAAGATCCTGCACCGCATTTAAAATCCAACCGCCCTCTTGTAACAGGAATTCCCCTTCATCTGTCAGGGTAATCATCGGGCCATTACGATGAAAAAGTTTCACGCAGAGTTTACTTTCAATATTGGAAACCCGATAGGAGATAGCCGACGGGGTTTTATGCAATGCCTCCGCCGCCATTGAGAAAGAGCCGGTACTTTTGATGGTGCTGATTATTTTAATCGCATCCAGGGATAATCTAGTCATACAAATTCCTCTTTGAAATAAAATAAGAAAAAATTGACACTAAATTCCCAAGTGGTTGGCGCGTAAAAGTCGTTCAAGTCACACAAGAGTAAGTCAAACCACAAGCAATATACTCCATATCGGAGAACGTCATCTGAAAGACTATTCATCAATCCTTTAAATAAAATTCATCATGACGCCGTTTTTTTAGACAGCAGTGTTTAAATAAATTCAACCAAGAAACAAAAGTCAATCATCATAATAATTTTAGTTAATAGCCTACAAAACATTCCATCCTGATGGCCGAGACTAAGAGTAAAAATAAAACAAGCCGCCAAGAATGATGTTTTTAATTTCGTTAATAACCTCTCATTTCACCGGTGAAATAAACCCAACTTACAATACAACTTCAGTCAGGAGTGACTTATGAACAAGACTTCTCGTACCCTTATGTCCCTTGGTCTTTTGAGTGCCGCACTGTTCGGCGTCTCACAACAGGCTGCTGCCCACGGCTATGTCGAAACACCGGCCAGCCGCTCTTACCAGTGCAAACTACAGCTCAATACCCAGTGCGGCAGCGTGCAATACGAACCGCAAAGCGTTGAAGGGCTGAAAGGCTTCCCGCAGGCCGGTCCAGCGGATGGGCATATCGCCAGCGCCGACAAAACCACCTTCTTCGAGCTGGATCAGCAAACGCCGACCCGCTGGAACAAAATCAACCTGCACACCGGGCCTAATTCCTTCACCTGGACATTGACGGCTCGTCACAGCACCACCAGTTGGCGTTATTTCATTACCAAGCCAAACTGGGACGCTTCACAGCCGTTGACCCGTGCGTCGTTTGACCTGACACCGTTCTGCCAACAGAACGACGGCGGCGCGATCCCTGCCGCGCAGGTCACCCACCAGTGCAACATACCGGCAGACCGTAGCGGTTCGCACGTGATCCTCGCAGTGTGGGATGTAGCAGATACGGACAATGCCTTCTATCAGGCGATTGACGTTAATTTGAGCAAATAATAAGGAGGGGGAATACCACAGGGTTCAGCCGGGGGCTGAACCCTTTTTTATTGCTTTATAGATCGTCGCAGCGCATGTTTCTTATTGTTCCCCTCAGGCTAAATTCGGCTTCCCGCTGTCGAACAATCGACGCAAAGCCGCAGCCCGCCTGGCTTTTGAGAGGATCCATCGTTCTTGTCCATTGCAACAATCAGAAAAAGCGCATTTTAATCTTCGGGCTTCTGATGCAGTGTGTTCAGCCTACGATGGAAAACGTTCTCATTTCCTACATTGACGTTTGGTCAAGGAGCTTATAAATGAATCAATTAGACGCACTCAAGCAGCTAACCACGGTTGTGGCCGACAGCGGCGATATCGAATCGATCCGCCAGTTCGAACCGCAAGATGCCACCACCAACCCTTCACTGATCCTGAAGGCCGCTGCACTGCCTCAATATAAGCCACTGATCCTCGAAGCCCTGAGCTATGCCCGCCAGCAAGGCGGCAGCAAAGAAACCCAACTGATTAACGCCTGCGACAAACTGGCGGTCAACATCGGCGTCGAAATTTTGAAAAGCGTGCCGGGCCGCATTTCCACCGAAGTGGACGCCCGCCTGTCCTTCGACCGCGGTATGTGCGTGGCCAAGGCGCGTAAACTGATTGGCCTGTATCAGCAACAGGGCATTGATAAGTCGCGCATTCTGATCAAACTGGCTTCCACCTGGGAAGGCATCAAAGCCGCCGAGGAGCTGGAAAGAGAAGGCATCAACACCAACCTGACCCTGTTGTTCTCTTTCGCCCAGGCCCGCGCCTGTGCCGAAGCCGGGGTGTTCCTGATTTCACCTTTCGTTGGCCGCATCTATGACTGGTATCAGGCCAAACAACCGTCCGCTGACTATAACGCCGAGCAGGATCCGGGCGTGGAATCAGTCCGCAGCATTTATGAATACTACAAGCAGCACCGTTATCAGACGGTTATCATGGGTGCCAGCTTCCGCAAGGTAGAGCAAATCCTGGCGCTGGCCGGCTGCGATCGCCTGACTATCGCCCCGAACCTGCTGGAACAGCTCAAGCAAAGCGATCAACCGGTAGAACGCAAACTGACGCCATCGACCGAAGGTTTCCATCAACCTGCCCCGCTGGCCGAGGCCGAATTCCGTTGGCAGCACAATCAAGATGCCATGGCGGTTGAAAAACTGGCCGAAGGTATCCGTCTGTTCGCCGTTGACCAGCAAAAGCTGGAAGACATGCTGGCCGCTGAACTGTAATCACTCTGGAGTCCCGTAATGTCTGCTCGTAAAGAACTCGCCAACGCCATCCGCGCACTCAGCATGGACGCCGTACAAAAAGCAAATTCCGGCCACCCGGGTGCACCTATGGGCATGGCGGACATCGCCGAAGTCCTGTGGCGTGACTACATGAACCACAACCCGACCAACCCGCACTGGGCTGACCGTGACCGCTTCGTCCTTTCCAACGGCCACGGCTCCATGCTGATTTACAGCCTGTTGCACCTCACCGGCTACGACCTGCCGATGAGCGAGCTGGAAAACTTCCGCCAGCTGCACTCCAAAACCCCGGGTCACCCGGAATACGGCTACACCCCGGGCGTGGAAACCACCACCGGCCCACTGGGCCAGGGCATCGCCAACGCCGTCGGTTTCGCCATTGCCGAACGCACCCTGGGCGCGCAGTTCAACCGCCCGGGTCATGACGTGGTCGACCACCACACCTACGCCTTTATGGGCGACGGCTGCATGATGGAAGGCATCTCCCACGAAGTCTGTTCGCTGGCCGGTACCCTCAAGCTCGGCAAACTGACCGCGTTCTACGATGACAACGGCATCTCCATCGACGGTCACGTCGAAGGCTGGTTCACCGACGATACCGCCGAGCGCTTTGAAGCCTACGGCTGGCACGTGGTGCGTCACGTTGACGGTCACAACCCGGATGCCATCAAGGCCGCGATTGAAGAAGCCCGCAAGGTGACCGACAAGCCGTCGCTGCTGATGTGCAAAACCGTGATTGGTTTTGGTTCCCCGAACAAGGCCGGTACCCACGACGTGCACGGCGCGGCGCTGGGTGCGGCCGAAGTGGCTGCCACCCGTGAAGCCCTGGGCTGGAAATACGC